>NZ_CDRVEU010000012.1:0-247075 GCF_977070315.1 Plantibacter cousiniae (nom. nud.)
AATTCAGACCCGACCTCCTCCCTCGCTGACTCTTCACTCCAAAACCTTGCAAACTATTGATCTACAAGGCTTTTTCGCTTCCGTCTGCGCCGGAAGTGGGGCGAATTATAGACACCTCACAGAGGGCGTCAACCGTTATTTTGAACTTTTAACGATCTGGCCTTCGCAGCGCCGCCCAGACGCGGGATTCGCCGAGCAAACACGGGAATCCGCAGCAACAACAGGAATGCACCTATCCCCGCATACAGCGCCCACTCTTTAAGGTCGGCCCGGACAATCCAGAACATATGCAGCAAACCCAGTCCCAGAATCACGTAGATGATCCGGTGCAGCTTTTTCCAGCGTGCCCCAAGACGACGCTGACTATAGCGGTTGGATGTCACCGCCAGCGCAAGCAGCCCCAGGAACGCCAGCGCACCGACGATGATATAAGGACGCTTGACCAGTTCGACACCCAACTGCCCCCAATCCAGCCCCAGAATGAACAGCGCGTACATTGTCAGGTGCAGCAGCGCATACGCAAAACACCATAGGCCCAGCTGGCGACGCACCACGATCCACCCCGACCAACCGGTCAGACGCTGCAACGGCGTCATGGCGAGTGTGATCAGCAGCATGACCAACGTCGCCACTCCGAAGTTCTCCACAAGGACCTTGCCGGGATCAGGCCCGAGCGCAAAGATCCATGCCTGGTACAACCACCACACAGGGGCAATGCAAGCGGCAAGAAATACAGCCAGACGCAAAAACGGATATCGCATCAATAGTCCTTCCGCAAATCCATGCCGGCATACAAGGAACCCACCTCTTCCTCATAGCCATTGAACATCTTCGTATCGCGCAGATTCGGACTGAAAAGGCCGCTCGGCAAGCGACGCTCACGGGCTTGTGTCCAGCGCGGATGATCGACAGTCGGGTTGACGTTGGCATAGAAGCCATACTCGTTTGCCGCAATGCTTTGCCAGGTAGTCTTCGGCTGCTCACTGACCAAGCTGATACGCACGATGGACTTCACACTCTTGAAACCATATTTCCATGGCACCACCAGACGTAACGGTGCGCCATTCTGGTTAGGCAGCTCCCGCCCGTACATGCCCACCGCCAGAATCGCCAGAGGGTTCATCGCCTCGTCCAGACGCAGCCCTTCTACATAAGGCCAGTCGATCAGGGCAAAGTCCGAGCGCTGGCCCGGCATGGACTTGGCGTCTTCCAGCGTTTCAAAACGAATGTATTTGGCTTTGGAAGTCGGCTCTACCTGCTTGAGTAACGCAGAGATCGGAAAACCAATCCACGGAATGACCATCGACCAGGCTTCGACGCAGCGCAACCGGTAGATCCGCTCTTCCAACTGATAAGGCTTCATGAAGTCTTCGAGTGCATAACGACCAGGCTTGCCGACTTCACCATCGATCACGACACTCCAGGGCTCGGTCTGCAGAGAGCCGGCATTCTTGGCAGGATCGCCCTTGTCAGTACCGAACTCATAGAAGTTGTTGTAATGGGTCGCGTCCTTGAACGGCGTGATCGCCTCGTCCTTGACGTTGACCGCCTGCCACTTCGTGGAGGGCAGTTTGTCCGCGAACCAGCCCGGCGCTTTACCAGGCTCTACATCGGCATACCGCGATGCATCGGCGGCACCTGCCCAGCGCGGCATTGCTGTGACGGCGAGCCCCGCAAGCGAGCTGGCGAGCAATGTGCGTCGCGAGAGATAAATGGATTCAGGCGTGACGTCCGACTCTTTGGAGTCGGACGCAGAAGGAAGCTTGATTAGCATGATGACTCCGCAGGCCAGGGAACTGATGCACCTATAGACTACGGAGTATGGTGGAAATTAGATCTTTGACTAGGCCTTGCGGCGACGTAGCAGATACTGAATGGGGCCAGCAAGAGCGTACGCGAGGAATATCAGCAGCAAAATGCGCGGCGGGTCGCTGAATACGACAGCAAACACCAAGACCACCGCCAGAATCGCAACAAAAGGCACCCGTCCCTTCAAGTCCAGCTCCTTAAAGCTGTTGTACTTGATGTTACTGACCATCAGCATACCGGCGGCGGCGACCAGCAACGCGACGAGAAACGACAGCTTGGAGCCCTGAATCCCGAAATCGCTGAATGCCCAGACCGTGCCGGCCACCACACCTGCCGCTGCCGGACTGGCCAGGCCGATGAAGTAGCGCTTGTCAGCCTTGCCGACCTGAGTATTGAAGCGCGCCAGACGCAATGCAGCACCGGCTACATAGATGAAGGCAACCATCCAGCCGACCTTGCCCATGTCGCCTAATGCCCAGCCGAATGCCAGCAACGCCGGTGCCACACCGAAGGCAACCATGTCGGACAGCGAGTCGTACTCGGCGCCAAACGCACTTTGCGTATTGGTCATGCGCGCAACACGACCATCCAGGCCGTCGAGCACCATGGCCACGAAGATCGCAATCGCAGCGAAGGCGAAATACTTGCTTGCCCCGGCAAAATCACCGGCGCTCATGGCGCTTTGCGCACTCATGGAGCTGATGATGGAGTAGAAACCCGCGAACAGATTCGCCGTGGTAAACAGGTTGGGAAGCAGATAGATACCCCGATGCCGGACCTGTCGGCCGTCGGCGTCATGGCCATCTTCCACGTGTTCATCTATAGGTAGCAGACTTTCAGCGTCAGAGGCCTTGATGGGCTCTTCAGGACGTTCGCTCATGGAGATTACCTTGCAGCGGTATGAAAAGGTTCGACACAGGTCTGCGGCGAGGGTTCGCCTGCAAACGATGCAGCTTTATACCAGAGCCTGACCCATAACGAAAAAGCGCGACCGATGGGTCGCGCTTTTTCCTGTGAACCAGCTGTAGTCCGGCGGTGAGCCGGAAAAGCTTAGTTCTTGTCTTTGTCGACGATTTTGTTCGCCGCGATCCAAGGCATCATCGAGCGCAGTTTTTCACCGATGATTTCGATGCCGTGCGCAGCGTTGTTACGACGCTTGGCAGTCATCGACGGGTAGCCGGTGGCGCCTTCGCTGATGAACATCTTCGCGTATTCGCCGTCCTGGATACGCTTCAGAGCGTTGCGCATGGCCTGACGGGATTCGGCGTTGATGACTTCAGGGCCGGTGACGTATTCGCCGTATTCGGCGTTGTTGGAGATCGAGTAGTTCATGTTGGCGATACCGCCTTCGTACATGAGGTCAACGATCAGCTTCAGTTCGTGCAGGCACTCGAAGTAAGCCATTTCCGGCGCGTAGCCAGCTTCAACCAGCGTTTCGAAACCAGCCTTGACCAGCTCGACAGTACCGCCGCACAGAACAGCCTGCTCGCCGAACAGATCGGTTTCAGTCTCGTCCTTGAAAGTGGTTTCGATAATGCCGGTACGGCCGCCGCCAACGCCCGAAGCGTAAGACAGGGCAACGTTCTTGGCGTTGCCGGAAGCATCCTGATAAACCGCAATCAGGTCAGGGATACCGCCGCCCTTGACGAACTCGGTACGCACGGTGTGGCCGGGAGCCTTCGGCGCGATCATGATCACGTCGAGGTCAGCGCGCGGCACGACCTGGTTGTAATGAATCGCGAAACCGTGAGAGAACGCCAGTGTTGCGCCCTTTTTCAGGTTCGGCTCGACTTCGTTCTTGTACAGCTGGGACTGGAACTCGTCCGGGGTCAGGATCATGACCAGGTCGGCAGCGGCAACGGCAGAAGCGACGTCGGTCACTTTCAGGCCATGCGCCTCGGCCTTGGCGACAGTGGCCGAACCTTTACGCAGGCCGACAGTGACATCAACGCCGGAGTCTTTCAGGTTGCACGCCTGGGCGTGACCTTGCGAACCGTAACCGATGATGGCGACTTTCTTGCCCTGGATGATCGAAAGGTCACAGTCTTTGTCGTAGAAAACTTTCATGGAAATCCCCTGTTATCTTGGCCACACAGGCCATTTGCTTAATTGATTTAGATGCTCAGCACTTTGTCGCCACGGGCAATACCCGTTACGCCACTGCGTACTGTTTCCAGGATAGCGGCGGTGCCGATGGCCTGAATGAAGCTGTCCAGTTTGTCGCTCGTGCCGCTCAGCTGCACGGTGTAAACGCTGGCGGTCACGTCGACGATCTGCCCGCGGAAGATATCCGTGGTGCGCTTGATCTCGGCACGCTGCGCGCCAGTGGCCTTGACCTTGACCAGCATCAGTTCGCGCTCGATGTGAGCGCTTTCCGACAGGTCGACCAGCTTGACCACTTCGATGAGCTTGTTGAGGTTCTTGGTGATCTGCTCGATCACCTCATCATGACCTACGGTGGTGAGCGTCAGACGCGACAGGGTCGGGTCTTCGGTCGGCGCAACCGTCAGGCTTTCGATGTTGTAATTACGCTGGGAGAACAGACCGACGACGCGCGACAGTGCACCCGGTTCGTTTTCCAGCAGCAGGGAAATGATATGGCGCATGATTATGTCCGCTCCGTCTTGCTCAACCACATATCGCGCATGGAGCCGTCCTTGATTTGCATCGGATAGACGTGCTCGGTCACATCGACCTGAATATCCATGAACACCAGCCGGTCAGTCATGGCAAAGGCTTCTTCCATCTTCGGCTTCAGATCCTTCAGGTCAGTGATACGCATGCCGACGTGGCCATAGGCCTCGACCAGCTTGACGAAATCAGGCAGCGACTCCATGTAGGAGTGCGAGTGACGCGCGCCGTAGCTCATGTCCTGCCACTGGCGGACCATGCCCAGCACACCGTTGTTGAGCAGAATGATCTTCACCGGCAGGCCGTACTGCAGGCAGGTCGACAGTTCCTGGATGTTCATCTGGATGCTGCCTTCACCGGTCACACAGGCAACGTGCGCATCGGGGAAGCTCAGCTTGACGCCCATCGCAGCCGGGAAGCCAAAGCCCATGGTGCCCAGACCGCCGGAGTTGATCCAGCGGTTCGGCTTGTTGAAGCGGTAATACTGCGCAGCGAACATCTGATGCTGGCCGACGTCCGAGGTGACATAAGCGTCGCCCTTGGTGACTTCGCACAGCGTTTCGATAACGGCCTGCGGCTTGATGACCGTGCCATCGCCACGGTTGTACGGGAACAGATCACCCGTACCGCGCCACTCGTCAATCTGCTTCCACCACGCGGCAACGGATGCCTTGTCGGGTGTCTCGCCGATCTCTTTCAAGGTGGCGACCATTTCGGTCAGCACGCTTTCGACAGGACCGACGATAGGCACGTCGGCCTTGATGGTCTTGGAGATCGAAGCCGGGTCGATATCAATGTGGATAATCTTGGCGTTCGGGCAGAACTTGCTGGCGCCGTTGATCACACGGTCATCGAAGCGCGCGCCGACGGCCAGAATCACATCGGTGTGGTGCATCGCGAGGTTGGCGGTGTAGCTGCCATGCATCCCGAGCATGCCGACGAACTGACGATCCGTGCCCGGATAGCAGCCAAGCCCCATCAGGGTATTGGTGACCGGTGCATCGAGCAGTTGCGCCAGTTCGGTCAGTTGCGCCGAAGCATTGCCCATGATCACTCCGCCACCGGCGTAGACGATCGGGCGCTTGGCCGCCAGCAGCATCTCGACAGCCTTGCGGATCTGACCGGAATGGCCACGAACCGCCGGGCTGTAGGAACGCAGCTTGGCTTTTTTCGGAAAGACGTATTCGAATTTTTCGGCCGGGTTGGTCATGTCCTTCGGAATATCGACGACCACCGGGCCTGGACGACCGGACTGTGCCAGGTAGAACGCCTTCTTCAGGACTTCCGGGATTTCCGACGGGTGCTTGATCATGAAGCTGTGCTTCACGATAGGCCGGGAGATACCGATCATGTCGGTCTCCTGGAACGCATCGGTGCCCACAAGCGTACTGGCTACCTGACCGGACAGGACCACCATCGGAATGGAGTCCATGTACGCCGTGGCGATACCGGTAATGGCATTGGTTGCACCAGGACCCGAAGTCACCAGCACCACGCCCGCCTTGCCGGTCGCCCGCGCATAGCCATCGGCCATGTGCGTGGCAGCCTGCTCGTGGCGAACAAGGATGTGGCTCACCGCCGGTTCTTTGAACAGGGCATCGTAGACATGCAGGAGGGCACCACCGGGGTACCCATAGATATGCTCAACGCCTTCGTCACGCAAAAAGCGGACGACCATTTCAGCGCCAGATAAAAGCTCCACGTTGTTCACCTCTAAAACGCCAGAATACCGCCCACTCCGGGACGGGTCTTAATAGGTTTACTGCCAGCAGAGCATGAGCGACGGTGGTCGCCGACTACGTCAGCACTGACTGAGCAAGTATTGGGAGGTCCCTGAGTGTTGCGGAACATTCCCACCCAGCGCGAGGTAACGCGTTGCGGGTGTTACAGGTCGGCGCGGGTGTGCGCCTCATGATCTACCGAGAGGGTCTGCTTCTGGCAGTCCTTCTACAGCGAACTTTGGATTGTTGTGATTCCCCCCCTTCAAGTCAAGCGATCCGTGCGCTTTCTTGACACCTGACGAGTGAAATCGCACCGTTTCGGACTGAAATGCACTGTTATGGTAGCTTTCTGCATGCACAGACTTTCAAGGACCCAACATGCACTGGATGATTCTCGCCGCTGCGCTGGCCATCAGCGCAACCAGCCAGGCCGCTTCAATCTATAAGTGGGTGGATGCCCAGGGTGTGACGCACTTCGATGCCCAGCCGCCTACTGGTCAGCAGGTACAGGAAATCAATGTGCAGACACCGCCACCTGCCGCCGCGCCGGGCATGCCAGCGGACGACGGGGCTGCGCAGCAACGCGAGATTGACCAGAAAGTCAAAAGCCAGGTGAAGGCTCAGGAAGCCAAGCGCGCGGAAAGTTGCGAGACCTTGCGCACCAATCTCGCGCAGTTGCAGAACAATCCGCGCGTGCGTGAGCAGGTGGGAGGGGAATCGAGGCGCCTTACGGATGAGAACCGCAAGACGCGTATCGAAGAAACCAACAGGGCTATCAGCGAATACTGCCGATAGAAGCGCGCCGATCAGCGCGCTGCTGTAATCAGCTGGTCGAACCGCGCCAGATGCGCTTGCAGTTGCCGGGTTTCAGTCATGCACCCGGCATAGACCATCTCGGCCATTTCCAGAATGCCGGAAGCGTTGGGCAATGGCAGGTCGCGTTCAAGGATGACCTTCATCCGCGGCAGGAAAATCCATTGCAGCCACTGGGCGAACTCCAGAGTATCGACGCTGAACGGTTCCTGACTGGCGAGCGCCTGCTCGCTGGGCGGTGTCGTATCCCACCAGCCCAGCAAGCGCAACTCGCGCTCTATCAACAACAGTTGCTCGGCAACCTCAGGCAAACGTCCGTCCATCAGCGAGCCTTTTGACGAGCCAGGGCGGCACCGGCCGCATCACCCTGCTTTTCGCGTGACTGAGCGATCAATCCCCACAGGCTGGCCTGAAGGCTGGTGCGTCCGTTGGCGTAAGTCAGACCACGACGTGCCAGTTGCTCGGCCTGGGCCGCATCACCCTGAGCCAGACGAACCTGAGCCAGACGATAGAGCACTTGCGGCTCACGCGGTGCAACCCGCTGCGCACGCTCGAGACTGGACGACGCGCCATTGAGATCGCCGCTGCTCTGCTGTTGCTGCGCGGTGGTCAGCAATGCCAGTACAGGACCATCAAGCTGTTCGTCCTCCGACAGACCGCCACCGCTGGACGGGATTCCGGTCGGGGCAGAGGCAGCCGGCATGCTGTAACTGTTATTCGCAGGAGCCTGACTGACCGGGGCCTGATTGACCGGGGCGGCATCGACAGGCGGAGTGTTGACACTGAACGGCGCCTGAGTGGCTGGCGCAGAGAAACTCTGCCCGGCATCAGCACCACCCGCACCCGGCACCATCACTACGACGCCCGAGTCCTGCGGTACGGCTTGCGGCTGCTGTTGCACCGGCGCGGTGTTGGTGCGGTAAGTACCGTTACGCGAAGCTGCCGCACGTTCGCCGTTGGACACCTTGGAGCTCGAATCCACGACCGGAATCGAGCCGCGTTCCACACTGGCGCAGCCGTTCAGCAAGGCCAGTGCCGTTAAAGCTGGAATCCACCATTTATTCACTTCAAAACCTCGATTGCCTAGTTCAACCAACCCTTGACCCAGTCCATCACCTCAGTGGCAGGTGCCGGAGCGCCGCCGCATGTCGCGCCGGGCTGGGGCTCACTGCCGCGAATATACGGCATCTGCACGGCATTCGGGCAGCTTGCATCCGAACCCTGACCGGTCTGTGCATCGACCCACGCCTGAACGACGTTGTCCGGCATCGCCATGTCCAGCGGCAGCGGACCGGCCTTGCGCATGAAACTGGTCCAGACCTGCAGGGCACCGGTAGCACCGGTAAACGGTGTCTTGCCGTTGTCGTCGCGGCCCATCCACACCACGGCCAGCAGGTCCTGACTGAACCCGGCAAACCAGCTGTCGCGAGAGTCGTTACTGGTGCCGGTCTTGCCTGCCAGATTCAACGAGCTCGGCAACACGTTGTAAACAGATTTGCCCGTACCTTCGCGCATCACCCGCTGCATCGCATTCTGCACCAGGTATATGGCACCCGGATCGAAGCGCTGTTCAATCTGGAACGGGTAACGTTTGAGCGGCTCGCCTTCAGCGGTGAGCACACTGCGAATACCGCGCATCGGCGTATTGAACCCACCGCTGGCAATGGTCTGATACATGGTGGCCACTTCCATCGGACTCAAGCCACCCGCACCCAGCAGCATCGACGGATAGGCAGGCCATTCGCGCGTCACACCCAGTTTGGCGAGGGTCTTGAACACGTTTGGAATGCCCAGCTCAAGACCCAGCTTGGCGGTCGACAGGTTGTACGAATGCGCCAGCCCCTGATACAGAAAGATATTGCCGTGTGACTTGCGATCGTAGTTCTGTGGTTTCCAGATCTGGCCATCGGCGCCTTTGACCTGAAACAGTTCGTCGGCGATCCAGCTGGTCAATGTGTACTGGCTTGGCCGTTCGAGTGCCGTCAGGTAGATAGCCGGCTTGACCAGCGAGCCGATCGGCCGTACCGCGTCGATCGCCCGATTGAAGCCCGAGAACCCGGCCTCACGCCCGCCGATCAACGCCTGCACTTCGCCGGTTTCAGGGTTGGTGACGACCATGGCCGACTCCACCTCGTCAGAGCCCTTGCGCCCGGCGAGCTTCTTGAATGTATCGTCCATGGCAGCCTGGGACTTCATCTGCAGGATCGGATCGAAGCTGGTAAAGATCCGCAACCCTTCTTCGGTCAAGTCTTCGTCACGATAGTCTTCGCGCAGCTGACGCTTGACCAGATCGAGGAACGCCGGAAACGAGCTGTCGGCGAGTGTCCCGGTCTTGGTCACACCCAGTGGCATTTTCTTCGCAGCGGCAACCACTTCCGGAGTAGCGACACCCTGCTGCTCGAACAGGTCGAGCACCAGATTGCGACGCTCCAGAGCACGCTCCGGATTGCGACGCGGGTTGTAGAAGGAAGGCCCTTTGACCAGACCGACCAGCATCGCCACCTGATGGATTTTCAGTTCGGAGAGCGGCTGGCTGAAGAAATACTGGCTGGCCAGACCGAAACCGTGAACGGCACGCTGGCCGTCCTGCCCGACGAACACTTCGTTGAGATAGGCCTCGAGGATTTCCTGCTTGCTGTAATGGATCTCCAGCAGAACGGCCATCATGGCTTCGGTCAGCTTACGGGTGAGGCTGCGCTCGTTGGTCAGGTAGAAGTTCTTGACCAACTGCTGGGTCAGCGTGCTGCCGCCCTGGCGCATCTGCCCCTGTGAGGTATTGACCCAGATCGCCCGGGCAATGGACTTGGGCGACACGCCGAAGTGGTGATAGAAATCCCGGTCCTCGACCGCTACCAGCCCGTCGAGCAGATAGGGCGGCGCCTGATCCAGCTTGATCAGGATCCGGTCTTCCAGATTCTTCGGGTAAAGACCGCCGATCAGCAAGGGTTCAAGCCGCGCCACCGCAAGCTTGGCTCCATTGCCCGACGACAGGTCGGCCACGTAGTCACCGGAAAAGCGCACGCGAACCTGCTGCGCTGCGTCAGTGCCTTCGTAGAACTGGAAACCACGTGTGTTGAGGTCGACGGTATTGCCGTTCACCGCTGCGGCGCCGGGCCCATTGGCCACGCTTTCGCGGCGATAGCCCAGGGCGTCCAGCTCGATGAGAAAGTCATCGCGGCTCAGCTTCTGTCCGACGAAAAGTTCCAGCGGCCGTGCATAGACCTTGGCCGGGATGGTCCAGCGCTTGCCGGAGAATTTTTCCTGGACGATGGCATCCAGGTAAATGGCCAGGCCGCCCAGCAGAACCAGGCCGACAATACCAAGCTTCAGCGCCCATCCCAGCCACTTGTTAAGGCTGCGGGGAGGTTGTTTTTTTGCAGAACGAGAGGTGCGGGATCGAGTCATGGGCGCGGATTATACGCACTTTACCGAGGATCGACAGACGCCCGAGTCAGCGGTTTGCAGCCTCGCGCCAAGCGGCCATAATGGCGGCATCGTGTACTTACATTTTGAACACATTCCTGAAGGATCGACCGTGAGCCAGTCTTTGATTGCTGCCCTGCAGAACCCTGCCCTCTTCCCCCATCCGGTGGAGAGTTTCCAGGTCATCGAAACGCACATTTCCTGGGTGCTGCTGACGGGTCCGTACGCCTACAAATTCAAAAAACCGATGAACTTCGGCTTTCTGGACTTCACCACGCTGGCCCTGCGCAAGCATTTCTGTGAGGAAGAGTTGCGCCTGAATCAGCGCCTGACCGACGACCTCTACATCGAAGTCCTGCCGATCACCGGCACAGCGGACGCGCCGCAACTGGGCGGCGACGGCGAAGCCATCGAATACGCGCTGAAGATGAAGCAGTTCTCGCAGGACGGCCTGCTGAGCACACTACAGGCCAACGGTGAAGTGACGACTGCGCACATCGACGAACTGGCGCACCAGATTGCCGGTTTTCACATGACCTCGCCGCAGGTCGGGGCTGAAAGCGAACTCGGCTCGCCTGACAGCGTGATGGCCCCGGTGGTACAGAATTTCGAGCAGATTCGCCCGCTGATCAGCGAAAAATCCGACCTGGCACAGCTTGATGCCCTGCAGGCGTGGGCAGAGTCGAGCTTTGCGCGACTCAAGCCGCTGCTGTTTCACCGCAAGGCCGACGGGTTCATCCGCGAATGCCATGGCGACATTCATCTGGGCAACGCGACGGTGATTGATGGCAAGGTCGTGCTGTTCGACTGCATCGAGTTCAACGAGCCGTTCCGCAAGACCGATGTCTACGCCGACATCGGCTTTCTGGCAATGGACCTTGAAGACCGTGGCCTGAAGTCGCTGTCGCGGCGCTTGATCAGTCAGTACCTGGAAGTCACCGGCGACTATGCAGGCCTGGAGCTGTTGAATTTCTACAAGGCCTACCGCGCAATGGTTCGTGCCAAGGTGGCGTTGTTCAGCCAGCCGGCCAATGCCGACGGCTTGCAGCGCGCAGCGACGCTTCGTCAATACCGCAACTATGCCAATCTGGCAGAGAGCTACAGCGCCATCCCTTCACCGTTTCTGACGATTACCCACGGTGTCTCTGCCGTCGGCAAAAGCCACGTTGCGATGCGTCTGGTGGAATCGCTGGGCGCCATCCGCCTGCGCTCGGACGTAGAGCGCAAGCGCCTGTTTGCCGGCCAGAATCAGGATCTGTACGACGCGCAAGCCAGCGGCGCAACCTATGCGCGCCTGCATGAGCTTGCTACCGCAACCCTGCGCGCGGGCTTCTCGGTGGTGATCGATGCCACCTACCTGAAGCGCGAGCAGCGCGATGCGGCGGCAAAGATTGCGGAAAACACCGGTGTGCCGTTCCTGATTCTGGATTGCGAAGCGCCACAGGCTGTGATCGCTGGCTGGCTTGCGCAGCGTCAGGCGCAGGACAACGACCCGTCTGACGCGACGCTGGAAGTCATCGAGGCTCAGCAGGCCAGTCGCGAGCCGCTCGGCGCCGACGAGATCCTGCGCAGCAAGAAGGTTGCAACCAACGTCAGCAGCGACCTGGACAGCCTTATCGACAACCTGCGCCAGCGCCTGCCGGGCCTGTAAAAAGACACATGGCCGTTGAGCGGTTAACGCTTCACGGCCTCAAGATGATGGCGATATACTGGCGCCATAATTCCAACGCAATGACATGTGCGAGGCCATCATGAGCCACCCCAAACAGATCGACTCACCGCTTTATATGCTGCTGCGCAAAGATGATGTCGAAGGTTTCAATCAAGAGAAACCACGAACCGGCACCATTGATATGGTCGGGGGCGACTTCAGGGGGCTGGACCTTCGCGCGCTGGACACCGCCAATATCGACTTCACCGACGCTTATTTTCGCTCTGCCGACCTTCGTGGCCTGGACCTGCGCAATACACCGATGGAAGGTGCGAGCATCGCTCACGCTCAGATTTCAGGGGTGTTCTTCCCGGCTGAGCTCTCGGCTGACGAGATTCTGATGTCGGTGAATTTCGGCACGCGCCTGCGCTACAGTACCCACTGATACCGCAAAAACGTTGCAGCCTGCATGCGCGATGCACGGCAGGCTGGCGATGTATTGTCCTGCTTTCACCCCTTCTTCTCTCGCATGAGCAGCCCCATCGCCACTGACGCTACGCTGTGCCCCGCACTTTTTAATCCTTGAATACCCTGCCTGGATCATAAGCAGGCACCGGCACCCGTACGACCAAAAGAAATGTTGACTTACAAATGAGAATCGTTATGATTATCACATCCGGTCGCGAGACTGGACGGTAGCCTGAAAGACCTTGGTTCGGACTTTCAGATTATCTCCTCATCAGGCTAATCACGGTTTTTGACCCGGCTCTTTGCCGGGTCTTTTTTTGTCCGGCGCAAAACCAACGAACACTCAAAAACCATCGCCGCCGCCATGCGACTCAAGCAGGCCCAGTCTTGCCAGCAAGTCGTCCAGCAAGCTCGATCCTCCCAGCCGTAAACGCCCGGCGTTGATCCATTGCAGACCAAACCGGGCGCGGACCAGTGCCATGTAAACACGTGCCTCGTCGAACGTACGGATCCCGCCTGCAATCTTCAGCCCCACCTGCCCGCCTACGTCCGCAATCGACTCCAGCATGACCCGTGCAGCCTGCGGCGTGACATGTGTGGCGGCCTTGCCGGTGCTGGTCTTGATAAAGTCGGCGCCTGAGACGATTGCATCGCGGCACGCATTGAGGATCATTTGCGAGTCGCGCAAGTCACCGGTTTCAAGGGTCGCTGTAAGCCTGACCTGCCCGGCACACAAGGCCGAACACGCCGAGATCATCGCCAGGCCGGGTTGCCGGTCTCCGCCGAGCAGCGCGCGAAAGGGGTAGACGACGTCGATCTCGTCCGCGCCAGCCATCAGCGCAGCGCGTACCTGCGCGATGACCGACTGAACATTGCTACTGCCATGAGGAAAATTGACCACGGCGATGACCTTGATGTGACGAGCCTGCATGCGATCCAGCGTGGTGCGCGCCAGGCACACGAAACGTTGCTGGACGCTGACCGCTGCGACCGGTCCCACAGGCGTGCATGCACGCCGACAGATGCCGACTATGCGCTGCTCCGTGTCATCTGTATTGAGGGCGAACAGCTCAAGCAGCCCGATGACCTGACGCGCCAGTCGCTCATCATCTGCTGTCATCTCTTTCATAGTGTTTCCGCTCTGCAAAACATGAGCCGACGATATACGGCTGCAAGGCTTGCTGGCGCGGGCGGTGCGCTTAGAGACGAAAGCTACAAAAAGACAGGAAAGAACCGACGCAGCCTGTAATAACGTCAACGTAACGCAGCGCATCGATCCGAAGAAAATGCCAGACTTGTCCGATCAGGCATCAACCCAAAAACTGGCCCCCGAAGAACCGGCCTATGGAGGCTTCTTGATATTCCTCTGCACTTCAAGCCACCTGCCCGAAGCTCACAGCAAAGGCTTCGAGCTGGGCGAACATGCGTTGTTTGCCGTGCGCCGTCAGGGCGAGGTCTTCGTCTACAAAAACCGCTGCCCGCATCGCGGCGTTCCCCTGGAATGGCAACCTGATCAATTTCTGGACAGCAGCGCTAGCCTGATCCAGTGCGCTACGCATGGAGCATTGTTTCTGATCGACAACGGCGAATGCGTGGCCGGGCCTTGTGAAGGCCAGTCCCTGACCATCATCAAAAGCCGTGAAGACGCCGAGGGCATCTGGGTGTCGCTGCAGTTGGATGCATGAAGGGGACTGAACCGTCTGTACCCGGATGCCTCAATCCAGCCCGAGTACTTGCAGACGCCGGTCAATAAAGATCTCTTCAGACGTCAGTTGCGCACCGTAGGCAAGAATTTGCACACCGGCATCAACGGCTTCACGCAACGCCGCTGCGTAGGCAGGATCAATCTCCTGCGCAGGCCGCACAGCGTCCACACCGGTGAGATTGACGCAATACAACAGCACGGCGCGCACGCCTTCGCGCGCCAGCGTCGCCAGTTCACGCAGGTGCCGCGCGCCACGCTGGGTCACCGCATCGGGGAATGCCGCCACGCTGGAACCATCGAACCCCAAAGTGACACTTTTCACTTCCAGGTACAGGTAGCCATCCGGGTACTCCAGACGAAAGTCCACACGGCTTTTTTCCTGTCCGTAGGCCACCTCGCGCTTGAGCGCCGTGAAACCCGTCAGTTCGCTGATGACCCCGGCGCGCAAGGCCTCTTCAACCAGCGTATTGGCCCGTCCGGTATTGATACAGGCCAGGCGACCCTGCGGGGTTTCGCTGATTTCCCAAGTGCCCGGTAGTTTGCGCTTGGGGTCATTCGAGCGACTGAACCACACGCGCCCGCCGGACATCATGCAGTTGAGCATCGAACCGGTGTTAGGGCAGTGAATGGTCAGCAACTCACCGCTATCGGTTTCGATATCAGCGAGAAAACGCTTGTAACGCGCCAGCAGACGACCCTGTTCAAGCTGCGGAGAAAAACGCATCAGACGCCCCAGCTACGCAAACCGCGAGCGATTCGCTCGACCGCCTGTTCAAGGCGCGGCAGGCTTTGCGTATAGGCAAAGCGCACGTGGTGCCCGGCTTGGAAACGGCCGAAGTCCAGCCCCGGTGTAAAGGCGACGTGCTCGGTTTCCAGAAAGTGCCGGCAAAAGGCAAAGGCATCACCGCCAAACGCGGAGATATCCGCATACAAATAGAAGGCCCCTTCCGGCTCGACGGCGATACCGAAACCCAACTCGCGCAGCGCTGGCAGCAGAAAGTCCCGGCGGCGGCCGAACTCGGCGCGCCGTTGCTCGAGTATGGTCAGTGTCTGCGGCTCAAAACAGGCAAGCGCCGCATGTTGCGCCATGCTCGGCGCGCTGATGTAGAGGTTCTGGGCCAGTTTTTCCAGATCGGCCACCGCATCCTGTGGTGCGACCAGCCACCCCAAACGCCACCCGGTCATGCCGAAATACTTTGAAAAACTATTGAGGACGAAAGCGTCGTTATCCACTTCCAGCACGCTACTGGCATCCACACCGTAGGTCAGGCCGTGATAGATCTCGTCCACCACCAAATGGCCATTGCGGGCTTTCAGTGCCTGAGACAAGGCTGCCAGTTCGTCACGACTCAATAGAGTGCCGGTCGGATTGGCCGGCGATGCCACCAGAGCGCCGACACTGTGCGGGTTCCAGTGCGTGGCCACCAGCTCGGGAGTCAGCTGATAGCGCTCTTGCGGACCGACCGGCACCAACTGCGCCTCACCTTCTATCAGACGTAAAAAGTGTCGATTGCACGGGTAGCCAGGGTCGGCCAGCAACCAGTGTTTGCCCGGATCGACCAACAGACTGCTGGTCAGCAACAAGGCGCCTGAACCGCCCGGCGTGACCAGAATCCGCTGAGGATCGACGTCTACGCCGTAACGCTGAGCATAAAACCCGGAAATGGCCTCACGCAGTTGCGGCAGACCGCGCGCGGCGGTGTAGCGCGTCTTGCCGTCTGCCAGCGCCGCCTGGCCAGCCTTTATGATGGGCTGCGCAGTCGTGAAATCGGGCTCGCCGATTTCAAGGTGAATCACATCATGACCCGCCGCCTGCAATTCATTGGCACGCGCCAGCAATGCCATGACATGAAAAGGTTCTATGGCGCGACTGCGCGCACTGTAAGGCTGGCTCATGGATATTCCTTTATAGGGCGGGTGTTAAAACATGATTGTCATCACGGCGCGCCATGATTCTACCCAACCACCCGCCCGACGGTGCGTTTGCGAACTGAAAAACCCGGTTTCCAAACGCTGAATAAAAGAAAGCTACGACGGTGCACAGCGGCTAGAGTTCATTTGGATGGAGGGCAGATGCGAAATGGCCATCTCCACAAGAAGACGGCGTCGTCATGCTCGACAACCGGGAGTAGCGCACTCCGATTTGATCTGGTAAGTTCGCCCGCTTGCAGCTGCAGGGCCGACGGGTGTCGGTGATGGAACAATCCTGCGCAATAGATTAGAAGAGTGAGAGGCGGTCCAGACATGCCCACCCCAGAAAAGCAACAGAACCATCTAATCAGCGGCTTTGAGCCCTACGTGGAAACGAAGGGTGAAGAGTACATGGGCGAGCCGATGCGCGCGCACTTCACCAAGATCCTGAACAAGTGGAAGAAGGACTTGATGCAAGAGGTCGACCGAACGGTAGACCATATGAAGGACGAGGCTGCTAACTTCCCGGACCCGGCCGACCGTGCCAGTCAGGAAGAAGAGTTCAGCCTTGAACTTCGTGCCCGCGATCGCGAACGCAAGCTGATCAAGAAGATCGACAAGACGCTGCAACTGATCAAGGACGAAGAATATGGCTGGTGCGAATCCTGCGGCGTAGAGATCGGCATCCGCCGTCTTGAGGCTCGCCCGACTGCAGACCAGTGCGTCGACTGCAAGACCCTTGCAGAAATCAAGGAAAAACAGGTCGGTAAATGACCTGGGGCCGCCTTTGACTGAAAAGACGCTTCGGCGTCTTTTTTTGTGCCTGTTGAAAGCACGATGCCGGCGAATCTTGTTCCCACTCCGTGCTCATCGCTGTCCACAGTCCAACTGACTCCCATGCGCTCTTTGATCGCGATGGCACTGACGACGCAGAGTGCGACGTTAGTGACGGCACTGCTGTGTGACGCAGAGCGTCACGAACTGCACGCCAACGCGGAGCATTGACACAAGACTCTGCATAACCACCCACTGCGTTCCACTTGCCCGCCCAAGCCCGTCACCCGTAACATCCCGCCCATGAAAAAACCGGCCTATATCGGGCGCTTTGCGCCGACTCCCAGTGGTTACCTGCACTTTGGCTCGCTGGTCGCAGCCCTCGCTTCCTATCTCGATGCGCGTGCGGCAAACGGTCAGTGGCTGCTGCGCATGGAGGATCTCGACCCGCCGCGTGAAGTGGCCGGCGCGCAGGCGGGGATTCTTGAGACGCTTGAGCGCTACGGTTTTGAATGGGACGGCCAGATGGTGCGGCAAAGCGAACGCCATGACGCTTACGCCGAGATCCTCCAGCGCTGGTTCAATCATGGCCTGGCCTACGCCTGCACCTGCTCGCGCAAACAGCTTGAAGACTTTCAGGGTGTCTATCCGGGTTTCTGCCGCAATGCAGGGCATTCTCCGGAAAACGCCGCCATCCGCATTCGCGTACCGGAGCTGGAATATCGCTTCGAAGACCGGGTTCAGGGCCTCTTCAAAATGCACCTGGGGCGCGAAAGCGGTGACTTTGTGATCCGCAGGCGCGATGGTCTGTATGCCTATCAACTGGCCGTGGTCATTGACGACGCCTGGCAAGGCGTCACCGATATCGTCCGCGGTGCCGACCTGCTCGACTCGACACCCCGCCAACTGTACCTGCAGGAACTGCTGGGCCTGCCCCAACCGCGCTACCTGCATGTGCCGTTGATCACCCAGCCTGATGGTCACAAGCTGGGCAAGTCCTATCGTTCCCCGCCACTGCCGGCCGACCAGGCGACGCCGCTGCTGCTTCGGGCCTTGCGAGCACTGGGGCAGCCGCTCGATGCACACATGAGCGATGGCACCGCGCAGGAAGTGCTTGCCTGGGGCATCCGCCACTGGAACGCTGACCTGATACCCCGACTGCGCAATATTGAAGAAGCCCGGATAGACTGATCCAGAGCGGTCGCCGCAAACTGCGACGCAAGGATACTTGCAGGTTATCCGGCATCCGTTAACATGCCGCTCCTCATCTACCAGCGCAGGGAGACCAGATGTACATATACCGGTTGGTTTTGCTTCTGGTGGTCGGCATTTATCTGTTCTCTCCAGCCATCATGGACTGGTGGATCGATGCCACCGGTGCCTGGTATAGGCCCTACATGCTGTGGCTGATCCTGATTGTGGTGACGTTCATTCTGCAGAGCCAGCGAGATGCCGATGAGCTTTAGTCTGACGCAGATGCTGCTGGTCAGCGCCGCCTACCTGCTGGTGCTGTTCGGTGTGGCCTGGGTCAGCGAACACGGTCTGATTCCGCGCTGGATCATTCGTCACCCGCTGACCTACACCCTGTCACTGGGTGTCTACGCAAGCGCCTGGGCGTTTTATGGCACGGTTGGTCTGGCCTATCAGTATGGCTACGGCTTTCTGTCCAGTTATCTGGGGGTGTCCGGGGCCTTCCTCCTCGCGCCGGTGTTGCTTTACCCGATCCTCAGAATTACCCGCACCTACCAGCTGTCATCACTGGCCGATCTGTTCGCCTTTCGTTTTCGCAGCACCTGGGCCGGCGCGCTGACCACCGTATTCATGCTGATCGGCGTGCTGCCACTGCTGGCCTTGCAGATTCAGGCGGTCGCCGACTCCATCGGCATTCTGACCCGCGAGCCGGTGCAGGACCGGGTCGCAGTGGCGTTCTGCGCACTGATCACCCTGTTCACGATTTTCTTTGGCTCACGGCACATCGCCACGCGCGAGAAACACGAGGGCCTGGTGTTCGCCATCGCCTTTGAATCGCTGATCAAGCTGATCGCCCTGGGCGGCGTTGGGCTGTATGCCTTGTATGGCGTGTTCGACGGCCCGCAACAACTGGAACTGTGGCTGCTGCAGAACCAGACCGCCCTCGCCTCGCTGCACACGCCTTTGCAGGAAGGCCCGTGGCGCACGCTGCTGCTGGTGTTCTTCGCCTCGGCCATCGTCATGCCGCACATGTACCACATGACCTTCACGGAAAACCTCAACCCGCGCTCGCTGGTCAGCGCCAGTTGGGGTCTGCCGCTGTTTCTGCTGTTGATCAGCCTCGCAGTACCGCTGATCCTCTGGGCAGGCCTCAAGCTCGGCGCCACCACCAGCCCGGAATACTTCACGCTCGGCATCGGGATCGCCGCCAACAGCAAGTCTCTGGCCCTGCTCGCGTATATAGGCGGGCTGTCGGCGGCCAGCGGGCTGATCATCGTCACCACGCTGGCGTTGTCCGGCATGGCACTCAATCACCTGGTGCTGCCGCTGTATCAGCCACCCGCCGAGGGCAATATCTACCGCTGGCTGAAGTGGACGCGACGCGGACTGATCGTGGCGATCATCGCCTTGGGTTACGGCTTCTATCTGATGCTCGGCGCGCAGCAGGATCTGGCCAATCTGGGCATCGTCGCCTTCGTTGCGACCCTGCAATTCCTGCCGGGTGTGCTGTCGGTACTGTACTGGCCGACCGCCAACCGGCGCGGCTTCATCGCCGGGCTGCTGGCCGGCATTTCGGTCTGGGCGGTCAGCATGCTGTTGCCGCTGATCGGCAACCTGCAGGGCTTCTATATTCCCTGGCTGAACATGATCTATGTGCTGGACGACACCAGTTGGCACATGGCAGCCATCGCCTCGCTGGCCGCCAACGTCTTGCTGTTCACCCTGATCTCGCTGTTCACCAATGCCAGCCCTGAAGAAGCCGGGGCTGCCGAGGCCTGCGCGGTCGATAACGTACGCCGCCCGCAACGCCGTGAACTGCATGCCATCTCGCCGCAGGAGTTCGCCACCCAACTGGCCAAGCCGCTGGGCGCGAAAGCCGCGCAGAAGGAGGTCGAGCAAGCACTGCGCGATCTCTACCTGCCGTTCGACGAGCGCCGCCCCTATGCCCTGCGCCGCCTGCGCGACCGCATCGAAGCCAACCTGTCCGGGCTGATGGGCCCCAGCGTAGCGCAGGACATGGTGGAAACCTTTCTGCCGTACAAATCGGGCAGCGAAAAATACGTCACCGAAGACATACATTTCATTGAGAGCCGGCTTGAGGACTACCACTCGCGCCTCACCGGCCTTGCCGCCGAACTCGATGCCTTGCGCCGCTACCACCGCCAGACCCTTCAGGAACTGCCGATGGGCGTCTGCTCGCTGGCCGAAGATCAGGAGATCCTGATGTGGAACAGGGCCATGGAAGAACTGACCGGAATCGTCGCCCAGCGCGTGGTCGGTTCGCGACTGGAAACCATTGCCGAGCCGTGGAAGGGCCTGCTGACCGGTTTTACCAGCCTGCCCGATGAGCATTTGCACAAGCAGAAGCTCGGTCTGGACGGCCAGACCCGTTGGCTCAATCTGCACAAGGCAGCCATTAACGAGCCCCTGGCGCCGGGCAACAGCGGCCTCGTGGTGCTGGTCGAAGACCTGACCGACACGCAAATGCTCGAAGACAAGCTGGTGCACTCGGAACGTCTGGCAAGTATTGGCCGACTGGCCGCCGGTGTGGCGCACGAAATCGGCAATCCGATCACCGGTATTGCCTGTCTCGCCCAGAACCTGCGCGAAGAACGCGAAGAGGACGGCGAGCTCAAGGAAATCAGCAGCCAGATCCTCGAACAGACCAAGCGCGTATCGCGCATCGTCCAGTCATTGATGAGCTTTGCCCACGCGGGCGCCCATCAACATAGCGACGAAGCCGTTTGTCTGGCCGTGGTGGCTCAGGATGCTATTGGTCTGCTGGCGCTGAACCGGCGTAATTTCGAAGTACAGTTCTACAACCTGTGCAACCCTGAGCACTGGGCTGTCGGCGATCCGCAGCGGCTGGCGCAGGTGTTGATCAATCTGCTCTCCAATGCCCGCGATGCCTCCCCGGCAGGCAGTGCAGTCAGGGTCAGAAGCGAAGTATCCGAGCACACTGTGGACTTGATCGTCGAAGACGAAGGCAGTGGGATTTCAAAGGCAATCATGGACCGATTGTTCGAGCCGTTCTTCACCACCAAGGACCCTGGCGAGGGAACCGGACTTGGCCTGGCGCTGGTCTATTCCATCGTTGAAGAGCATTATGGACAAATCACTATCGACAGCCCGGCCGATCCCGAGCAGCAGCGTGGAACCCGAATCAGGGTGACCTTGCCACGCCATGTCGACGCGACGTCCACCGCGAACTGAGACCGTCGAGAGAACTGAATCAATGCCGCATATTTTGATCGTCGAAGACGAAACGATTATCCGCTCAGCCCTGCGTCGCCTGCTTGAACGCAACCAGTATGAAGTCAGTGAAGCCGGCTCCGTTCAAGAGGCTCAGGAACGCTTCAGCATCCCGTCGTTCGATCTGATCGTCAGCGACCTGCGCCTGCCTGGCGCGCCCGGCACCGAGCTGATCAAGCTCGGCGAAGGCAAACCGGTGCTGATCATGACCAGTTATGCGAGCCTGCGCTCGGCGGTCGACTCGATGAAGATGGGCGCGGTGGACTACATCGCCAAACCCTTCGATCACGATGAAATGCTCCAGGCAGTCTCGCGGATCCTGCGTGATCGACAGACGGTCAAGCACCTTCAGGACGAGCGCAACGCCACCGCCAAAACCAGCAGCGCTGAAAAAGGCCCGGCACAGAACCATAATGGCGAGATCGGCATCATCGGCTCATGCCCGCCCATGCTCGATCTCTACAGCAAGATCCGCAAAGTCGCCCCGACTGATTCCAATGTTCTGATTCAAGGGGAATCAGGCACTGGTAAGGAACTGGTCGCCCGCGCCCTGCACAATCTCTCACGCCGCGCCAAGGCGCCGATGATTTCCGTCAACTGTGCGGCCATTCCCGAATCGCTGATCGAGTCCGAACTGTTCGGTCACGAGAAAGGCGCGTTCACCGGAGCCAGCGCAGGCCGTGCAGGTCTGGTTGAGGCCGCTGACGGTGGCACGCTGTTTCTCGATGAAATCGGCGAACTGCCGCTGGAAGCCCAGGCTCGCCTGCTGCGCGTATTGCAAGAGGGCGAAATCCGTCGCGTCGGCTCGGTGCAATCGCAAAAGGTCGACGTACGCCTGATTGCCGCGACCCACAGGGACCTGAAAACGCTGGCCAAAAATGGCGAGTTTCGTGAAGACCTGTTCTATCGCTTGCACGTCATCGCCCTGAAACTCCCGGCGCTGCGGGAACGTGGCAGCGACATCCTGGAAATCGCCCGTGCGTTCCTGGCTCGCCAGAGCAGCAAGGTCGGGCGCGACGACCTCAAATTTGCACATGACGCGGAACAGGCTATCCGCCATTACAGTTGGCCGGGCAACGTACGCGAGCTGGAAAACGCCGTGGAACGCTCGGTGATTCTGTGCGAGAACCCGGAAATCACCGCTGACCTGCTGGGTATCGACATTGAGCTCGACGGGCTGGATGACGACGAATACATGGGCATGGCGCCGTTGCCGGGCTCTTCTGGCTCGACGGGCAACGAGCCCGCCGAAGACCTGTCGCTCGAAGACTATTTTCAGCACTTCGTTCTGGAGCATCAGGACCATATGACTGAGACCGAGCTGGCGCGCAAACTGGGTGTCAGTCGCAAATGTCTGTGGGAGCGCCGTCAGCGTCTGGGTATCCCGCGTCGCAAGGGCGTCGCCAACGAGACATAAAATCAGCCCAAGGCTCTGGCACGCGGTGCGCAGGGCGGGGACAAACTGTTACCTCACGCGCTTCACGTAACAAAAGCCGGGTCTTACGGTAACGCAGGCCCGGCTTTTTTGTGCGCACTCGAACGGCCTTTCGACCGCAAAGGCCCGGTTTACGGGGCCTGGTCAAAGTTGGCACAGCTTCTGCTATATGCTTGGTACGAGAAGAACAACAAGCCGTACGACACCCATAATAAAAACAATACGAATCGACTCACGCATAACAAGAACAACACGGCGGAGGCGCAGCTAACTGATTCTTTTGGAGAGGAGTTGTATTGGGGGCTTGCCCCGCAACCAGGCCGAGAACAACAAAAACTACCCTTAGGTAGCGCCTGAACTGGTTGGATCGAATGATCATTGCAACGCAGCGACCAAAGCAATCCGTTTGCTCTTGACTCCCGATTGGGAGGTTTCACAGACGCAAGTCTCGTGAATGGGCACTCAACAAAAACAAGAAGCCCAGGCAGAAAACAATAATAAAGAGCACACACTTTGGGGGAGCTTCGGCTCCCCCAGTAGCTTCCCCGCCTTGATCCGCGCCATCGCTTACCCTTCCGCGACAGCTTCCTACACCATCACTCGACTAAATGCTAGAATCCCCGCCCATCATGCGGTCATTCCACGTTTTTGGCCGAATATTCCTTCAAACAGTGCATCCCATGCTGAAGAAGTTGTTCCAGTCATTTCGTTCCCCACTGCGCAAACCGCAGCAACACACGCGCACCACGCCTGAAGTGCTCAACAGCAGCCAACATTCGCTGCAACGCAGTCAGTTCAGTCGCTATGCCGTGAATATCGTCGAGCGCCTGCAGAATGCCGGCTACCAGGCCTATCTGGTCGGTGGCTGCGTACGCGACATGATGCTCAACATCACGCCCAAGGATTTCGACGTCGCCACCAGCGCCACGCCCGAACAGGTGCGTGCCGAATTCCGCAACGCGCGGATCATCGGTCGTCGGTTCAAGCTGGTGCACATCCACTTCGGTCGCGAGATCATCGAAGTGGCGACATTCCGCGCCAATCATCCTCAGGATGACGAAGAAGAGGACAGCAACCAGTCCTCGCGCAATGAAAGCGGACGCATCCTGCGTGACAACGTATACGGCACGCTCGAAGAAGACGCCCAGCGTCGCGACTTCACGATCAACGCGCTTTACTACGATCCGGTCAGCGAGCGCGTTCTGGATTACGCCAACGGCGTGCATGACATCCGCAATCGCCTGATCCGCCTGATCGGCGATCCGGAGCAGCGTTATAAAGAAGACCCGGTGCGCATGCTGCGTGCCGTGCGCTTCGCGGCCAAGCTGGACTTCGGCATCGAGAAGCACAGCGCTCAACCGATCCGCGCACTGGCGCCGATGCTGCGTGACATTCCGTCGGCCCGCCTGTTCGAAGAAGTGCTCAAACTGTTCCTCTCCGGGCACGCTGCCCCCACCTTTGAAATGCTGGTGGACCTGGAGTTGTTCGAACCGTTGTTCCCGGCCAGCTCCAAGGCCCTGGAATACAACCCGACCTACACCCATACGCTGATCAGCAATGCGCTGATCAATACCGACCTGCGCATCAAGCAGAACAAACCGGTCACGCCGGCGTTTCTGTTTGCTGCTCTGCTCTGGCCTGCGCTGCCAGCCAAGGTGCTGCGCGCCCAGGAACGTGGCATGCCGCCGATTGCAGCGATGCAGGAAGCCGCTCACGAACTGATCATCGAGCAATGCCAGCGCATCGCGATTCCCAAGCGCTTCACCCTGCCGATCCGCGAGATCTGGGACATGCAGGAGCGCCTGCCGCGCCGTTCGGGCAAACGCGCCGACCTGCTGCTCGACAACTCGCGGTTCCGCGCGGGCTACGACTTCCTGCTGTTGCGTGAAACAGCGGGCGAGCAGACCGATGGTCTGGGCCAGTGGTGGACCGATTATCAGGAATGCAACGACAGCGAACGCCGCGACATGATTCGCGACCTGAGCAACAAGCCTGAAGCGGCGGGCACAGCCCCGCGCAAGCGTCGTCGTAACAGCGGCGCCAAACGCAAGCGCACCACGGGCGAGGCGCAAGGCGGTGAGTGAACCGCTGTTGGCCACTGAACGCGTGTATATCGGTCTGGGCAGCAACCTGGCTGACACGGCTGAGCAATTGCGCAGCGCCCTCAAAGCCATTTCGCAGCTGCCCGATTGTCACTTGAGCGGCGTGTCGTCCTTCTATATCAGCGACTCGCTACTGCCAGGCCAACCGCGCTTCACCAATGCCGTCGCGGCAATCGACACCGCTCTGCCCCCCCTGACGCTGCTTGATGCGCTACAAGCCATTGAGCTGGATCAGGGCCGCGAACGCCATGAACGCTGGGGGCCGCGCACGCTGGACCTCGATATTCTGCTGTTCGGCGACCGTCTGATTGACGAACCACGCCTCAAAGTGCCGCATTACCACATGCAGGCCAGGGCATTCGTGCTGTACCCACTGGCAGAGCTGGCTCCAGAGCTGACACTGGCCGACGGGCGCCCACTGAATCGCCTGCTTGATGAATGCCCGTTCACAGGTCTTGAGCGTCTGCCTGCCGAGGCATGAAGCCTGTCTGTCACCGCACCGGTGTAACCGGTCGGACGCACAGGTAACACCTTCAATTGACTTCACGCCCCCTCCTCACGAAGATAGGCCTCCCGCCGCCACACCACAGGCGAACGGGCGCGAAACAGGCCTTTGCAAAACACCGCGATACGACGGTGTGCCTGCTTTTCCAGGATGACTCTCACGCGCTGAGCACCCGTCTTCACAGCGCCTGATGGAGGACTTTACATGCCGAACATAACCGTTACGTCGCTGCTGGCCATGAAGCAGAAGGGTGAGAAAATCACCATGCTGACCTGCTACGACGCAACTTTCGCCCACACGGCCTCCCAGGCGGGTGTCGAAGTGCTGCTGATAGGCGACTCGCTGGGCATGGTCCTGCAGGGTCACGACAGCACCCTGCCTGTTACCACGGCTGAAATGGCGTACCACGTCGCCTGTGTGAAACGCGGCAACCAGGGCGCGATGATTCTCGCCGACCTGCCGTTCATGGCCAACGCAACGCTGGAACAGACCCTGATCAACAGCGCAACGCTGATGCAGGCGGGCGCACACATGATCAAGGTCGAAGGCGCTGCATGGCTGGCCGAGTCGATCCGTTTGCTGGCCGAGCGCGGCATTCCGGTGTGCGCGCACATGGGCCTGACCCCACAGGCCGTCAACGTGCTGGGCGGCTACAAGGTTCAGGGTCGGCTGGAGGCGCAGGCCAGGCAGATGCGCGCCGATGCAATCGCGCTGGAACAGGCGGGCGCAGCGATGATCCTGCTGGAGTGCGTACCCAGCGAACTGGCTGAGGAAATCACCCAGGCAGTGAAGGTCCCGGTCATCGGCATTGGCGCAGGCAGTGCCACCGACGGTCAGGTCCTGGTGCTGCACGACATGCTCGGCCTGTCCATCACCGGGCGCGTGCCCAAGTTCGTGAAAAATTTCATGACCGGCCAGCCCGACATCCAGTCGGCTATCCGGGCCTACGTGGCCGCAGTCAAAGACGTCAGCTTTCCGGCCACTGAACACGGATTCTCGGCATGAACACAGTAAAAAACGTACAGGACCTGCGCGCCGCTGTTGCGCGGGCACGCAGCGAAGGCAAGCGCATCGCGCTGACCCCAACGATGGGCAACCTGCACAGCGGCCACGCCGCGCTGGTCACCAAGGCGGCGCAGCGTGCCGATTTCGTGGTCGCTACCATTTTCGTCAATCCGCTGCAGTTCGGCCCCAATGAAGACCTGGCCACCTACCCTCGCACGCTGACTGCCGATCAGGAAAAACTCCTGCAGGCCGGCTGCAACCTCCTGTTCACGCCAAGCGTGGAGGAAATGTACCCGCACGGCATGGCCGACCAGACACTGGTCAGCGTGCCGCACCTGTCGCAAGGCCTGTGTGGCGCCAGCCGCCCCGGCCATTTCGAAGGTGTCGCGACCGTGGTCAGCAAGCTGTTCAACATGGTGCAGCCTGATCTGGCGATCTTTGGTGAAAAAGACTTCCAGCAACTGGCCGTGATTCGGGCCATGGTCCGTGATCTGAACATGCCGATCCAGATCATCGGCGAGCCGACGGTACGTGCCGACGATGGCCTGGCGCTGTCCTCGCGCAACGGTTATCTGAGCGACGATCAGCGCGCCGCGGCACCCGCGCTGTATCAGGCGATTCGCCAGACCGCCGACGCGATCAGGGCCGGCGAGCAGGATTTCGATGCGCTGCTGGCGAGCAAGAGGCAGCAACTGGAGGCCGCCGGTTTTCGTATCGACTATCTGGAGATACGCGATGCCACCAGCCTGCGTCCGACGACTGCCGAGAATCGCAACCTGGTCATCCTCGCAGCGGCATTCCTGGGCAAAACCCGCTTGATCGACAACCTGCACCTGACCAGAAGCTGACAGGATGTGCGCAGGCAATGAACTAAGACACACCGGTAATGCCATACCGGTACAGGTTGCCTGAACCACAGCCGACAGTATTCGAGACAAAACCCCGGTTGCCTGTGTGCGAAAAAGTACCGGGGTCATGTAAGGCGAGGCGCAGACAAACAGGTACGCGAAGGGTAGTCTGCGATGTGTAGCCCGTGAGAAAGCTTGCGACCTCGCTCCAACAATATCCAAAGACAGAACCAGTTAAAGGAAACCCGCAGCGATGGCGTACTACCGCACTCCTTCCGATGTGACCGCTCTGCCCGCTTGGCAAGCGTTGAGCAAACACCGCCAGGCCATGCAGAACTTCAACATGCGCGAAGCGTTCAACACCGACCCGCAGCGCTTCAGCCAATTTACCCTCAGCAGCGCTGGCCTGTTTCTCGATTATTCCAAAAACCTGATCACCACCGAGACCCGCGACCTGTTGGTCAGCCTGGCTGGCGAAGTGGGCCTCAAGGAGGCGATCAAGGCTCAGTATGACGGCGAGCTGGTCAACTCATCCGAAGGCCGCCCTGCTCTGCACACCGCTCTGCGCCGTCCGGTCGGCGACAAGTTGAAAGTCAACGGCGTCGATGTGATGCCGGACGTACACCGCGTACTCAATCAGATGACCGAACTGGTCGGCCGCATCCATGACGGCCTGTGGCGCGGTTACACCGAAAAACCGATCACCGACGTGGTGAACATCGGCATCGGCGGCTCGTTCCTCGGCCCGGAGCTGGTCTCCGAAGCGCTGGTGGCCTACGCGCACAAGGGTGTCCGCTGCCATTACCTGGCCAACATCGACGGCAGCGAGTTTCACGAGTTGTCGATGAAGATTCGTGCCGAGACCACGCTGTTCATCGTCTCGTCGAAATCCTTCAACACGCTGGAAACCCTGAAAAACGCTCAGGCTGCACGTGCCTGGTACCTGGCGCAGGGCGGCTCGGAAGTCGAACTGCATCGCCACTTCATCGCGGTGTCCAGCAACAACGCGGCGGCCGTGGCCTTCGGCATCCGTGAAGAAAACATCTTCCCGATGTGGGACTGGGTCGGCGGTCGCTATTCGCTGTGGTCAGCCATCGGTCTGCCTATCGCGCTAGCCATCGGCATGTCCAACTTCAAGGAACTGCTGTCCGGTGCCTACACCATGGACCAGCATTTCCAGAGCGCGCCGTTCGAGCAGAACATGCCGGTGTTGCTGGGCTTGCTGGGCGTCTGGTACGGCAATTTCTGGGGCGCACAAAGCCACGCGATTCTGCCGTACGATCACTATCTGCGTAACATCACCAAGCACTTGCAACAACTGGACATGGAATCCAACGGCAAGAGCGTCCGTCAGGACGGTACGCCGACGTCGACCGATACAGGGCCGGTGATCTGGGGTGGCGTGGGCGCCAATGGTCAGCACGCTTACCACCAGTTGCTGCACCAGGGCACGCAGATGATTCCGGCCGACTTCATTGTGCCGATCGTCAGCTTCAACCCGGTTGCCGACCATCACCAGTGGCTGTACGCCAACTGCCTGTCGCAAAGCCAGGCACTGATGATGGGCAAGACCCGCGCAGAAGCCGAAGCAGAACTACGCGAGAAGGGTATGGGCGAGCAAGAGGTGCAGAAGCTGGCACCGCACAAGGTCATCCCCGGCAACCGTCCAAGCAACACGCTGGTGGTCGAGCGCATCAGCCCGCGTCGTCTTGGCGCGCTGGTGGCCATGTATGAACACAAGGTGTTCGTGCAGAGCGTGATCTGGGGCACCAACGCCTTTGACCAATGGGGTGTGGAGCTGGGCAAGGAAATGGGCAAGGCGGTCTACCAGCGCCTGACCGGCGGCACCGAAGAGCCGGCTGACGATGCATCGACCCAAGGTCTGATCAACTACTTCCGCGGCCGTCACCGCGGCTGATTTGTCCCTCTCATGGTTATGACCATCGTTCCCACGCTCCGCGTGGGAATGCCGTTCGTGACGCTCTGCGTCACAAAAAGGACGCAAAGCGTCCAGAACTGCATGCCGACGCGGAGCGTCGGCACGATAGTCATTTGGATTTGTGTATAACGTCGACACGATAGTCAGTTGGACTTGTGCATCACAGTGAGCGCTGCGCGCTTGGCATGAGAGCTTCAGTCAGTTTTATCCACGCCCTCCCCGATGCCCTGAGCACGACATGAAATTCATCCGCACCCGCATCGAAACCCAGGTCATCAGCCTTACCGGCCTGGCGCTGGGTCAACTTGATCTGGAAAGCCCCAAGGGCGATCCGGGTCTGTTTGGCCCTCAGGCGGTGTGCTGGAAGGTGCATGGCGATTTCACCAGCATGCTGGTCGGCGGCATCAGCGCATTGATGCTGCAGGCTTTGCACCCGCTGGCACTGGCGGGCATCTGGGACCACTCCAACTTTCGTCAGGACATGCTCGGCCGCCTGCGCCGTACCGGGCAATTTCTGTCCGGCACCACCTATGGCTCAACGCGAGATGCCAACTGGCTGATCGACAAGGTCCGCAACATTCACCTTAACATCGTCGGCACCGCGCCCGATGGCCGGCCGTATGCCGCCAGCGACCCGGATTTGCTGACCTGGGTGCATGTGGCTGAAGTCAGCAGCTTTCTCGCAGCCCATCTGCGCTACCTCAACCCGGATATGTCGCTCGCCGATCAGGACGCGTATTACGCTGAAACAGCGCTGGTTGCCGAGCGACTCGGTGCACGCAACGTTCCACGCTCGCATCAGGCCATCGCTGACTATCTGGCAGACATTCGTGGTCAACTGATCTGTGACGCGCGCAGCCGTGAAGTGCTGCGCCTGCTGCTTGACGCGCCTGCCCCCAACTGGCTGGCCAAGCCGTTTGGCGTGTTGATGATGCGCGCCGGTATCGATCTGCTGCCGGACTGGGCCAGTGACATGCTCGACATCACGCAAAGCCCCTTCAAACGCCGGATGATCCACCTGGGCGTCAACAGTACTGCGCCCATTCTGCGCTGGGCCGTACGCGACGGATCGGCGCAACGTGCCAGGCGCCGCATGGACGTTTGAACCACACGTGACGGTTTGCGGCAAACCGTGACCGAGCGGTTCACGGTTGGAACCTGCCGGCCTATCTGTGCCACCATGAGCGCTCAATAACAATGAGGATCAGCACCATGCTCGACGTCGTTATCGTCGCCGCCACCCGTACCGCCGTGGGCAGCTTTCAGGGCTCACTGGCCTCTGTCGCCGCAGTCGACCTCGGCGCAGCGGTCATTCGTCAACTGCTTGCCCGCACCGGCGTGGACGGCGCGCAGGTCGATGAAGTCATCATGGGTCAGGTGCTGACCGCAGGCGCTGGTCAGAACCCGGCGCGACAGGCAGCCATCAAGGCCGGCCTGCCCTTCTCGGTACCGGCCATGACCCTGAACAAGGTCTGCGGCTCCGGCCTCAAGGCCCTGCACCTGGCGACCCAGGCGATCCGCTGCGGCGACGCCGAGATCATCATCGCCGGCGGCCAGGAAAACATGAGCCTGTCCAACTACGTGCTGCCGGGCGCGCGCACCGGTCTGCGCATGGGCCACGCCAGCATGGTCGATACAATGATCACTGACGGCCTGTGGGATGCATTCAATGATTACCACATGGGCATCACCGCCGAGAACCTCGCGAAGCAGTACGACATCAGTCGTGAAGCCCAGGACGAGTTCGCCGCCTTGTCTCAGCAAAAGGCGATGGCTGCGATTGAAGCCGGACGCTTCGCCGATGAGATCACGCCGATCCTGATCCCCCAGCGCAAGGGTGATCCGCTGTCCTTTGCAACAGACGAGCAGCCCCGCGCCGGCACCACCGCCGAGACCCTGGCCAAGCTCAAGCCCGCCTTCAAAAAGGACGGCACGGTCACCGCCGGCAATGCCTCGTCGCTGAACGACGGGGCTGCCGCCGTGATGCTGATGAGTGCCGCCAAGGCCGAGCAACTGGGTTTGCCGGTGCTGGCGCGCATCGCCGCGTATGCCAACGCCGGTGTCGACCCGGCCATCATGGGCATCGGGCCGGTCAGTGCCACGCGTCGCTGCCTGGACAAGGCTGGCTGGTCGCTGGCCGAACTGGACCTGATCGAAGCCAACGAAGCCTTTGCCGCACAATCCCTGTCGGTGGGCAAGGAGCTGGGGCTGGATCCGCAAAAGCTCAACGTGAATGGTGGCGCTATCGCCCTTGGCCACCCCATTGGCGCGTCGGGCTGCCGCGTGCTGGTGACACTGCTGCACGAGATGATCAGGCGCGATGTGAAGAAGGGCCTGGCCACGCTGTGCATCGGTGGTGGTCAGGGGGTTGCCCTGGCGCTGGAGCGCTAGGGCAGGCAGAAGGCGCGGGACAGCCCGCGCCTTGCATCATCAGGCGGCTGCGGGCGCCACTTCCATGTCAGCAGGCTCCGGACGCTTGATCAGCGCGTAGATCACGCCGGTCAGCACACTGCCGGCGATGATCGCCACCAGATAAAGCAGCGCATGGTTGATCGCGTTGGGGATCAGCATCACGAACAGGCCACCATGCGGTGCCATCAGCTTGCAACCGAAGTACATCGACAACGCACCCGTCAGCGCGCCACCCACGACACTGGCCGGAATCACCCGCAACGGGTCCTTGGCAGCGAAGGGAATGGCACCTTCCGAGATGAAGCACAGCCCCAGCACGAACGCCGCCTTGCCTGCTTCACGCTCGCTCTGGGCGAACTTGCGGCGAGCCAGGATCGTGGCGATGCCCATGCCGATGGGCGGCACCATACCGGCAGCCATCGCTGTGGCCATCGGCGCGTAGCTCTGGGACGCCAGCAAACCGACCGAGAACGCATAGGACGCCTTGTTGATCGGCCCACCGAGGTCGACGCACATCATTGCGCCCAGCACCACGCCCAACAGGATCGCGTTGGTGGTGCCCATGCTGTCGAGGAAGTGCGTCAACGCTTCGAGCATCCCGGCAACCGGCTTGCCGACCACGTAAATCATCACCAGACCGGTGAACAGGCTCGACAGCAACGGGATGATCAGAATCGGCTTGAGCGCTTCGACACTGGCCGGCAGACGTGCGTAGCGGTTGATCGCGGCAGCACTGTAACCGGCCAGAAAGCCTGCAACGATACCGCCAATGAACCCGGCACCCAGCGTACTCGCCAACAGACCACCGATCATGCCGGGTGCCAGCCCCGGACGGTCAGCAATCGAATAGGCGATGTAACCGGCCAGCAACGGCACCATCAGTTTGAACGCCGCTTCCCCACCGATCTGCATCAGTGCCGCAGCCAGCGTGCCCGGCTCTTTGAACGCGGTGATACCGAACACGAAGGAAAGAGCGATCAACAGCCCGCCTGCCACGACCATCGGCAGCATGAACGACACGCCGGTCAGCAGGTGCTTGTAGACGCCCGTCTTTTCTTGTCTGGCGGGTGACTTGGCGGTGGCCTCATCGGATTCCACCTGCCCTTCCGCCAAGGCTTTTTTCAGGGTCGCCTCGGACTGCTTGAGGGCGATCCCGGTGCCGCAACGGTAGATCTTCTTGCCGGCAAAGCGGTCGGTATTGACCTCGATATCCGCCGCCAGCAGCACCACGTCGGCATCGGCGATGGCCTTGGCGCTGAGCGGGTTGCGTGCACCGACCGAACCCTGGGTTTCGACTTGCAGGTCGTAATTCAGACGCTTGGCAGCCTGCTGGATCGCTTCGGCCGCCATGAACGTGTGCGCGACGCCGGTCGGACAAGCCGTGATCGCAACGATGCGCGGTTGCGCGCCCGTATCACCGCTTGCCTGAGGCGCCGCTGCTTCGGACGCCACATGCACCTGCGCTTCTCGCTCGGCGCGCTGCAGAAAACTGTCGACATCCTGCAACGCATGCGCAGGCGAATCCTGAAACAGGCGTTTGCCGACAAAGCGGCTCAGGTCCACAGGACCGGTATTGACCACCAGGACAAGATCGGCGGCTTCGATGTCCTGAGCGGACAAGTGCTGATCGGCCTTATTGGGATCGATGATTTCGACGCTGGTTTCCCAGCCCTGGCGCAGGGCCGCCGCTTCGAGCAATCGTGCGCTGAGTACGCTGCTGACCTTGCCGTTCGGGCAGGCCGTAACTATGGCTAACTTCATGACGATCCTCTCTTATTGTTCTGAAAGGCTGCGTACAGTGACGCCGCCTTCAAGCCGTTTGAGTTGCGCGGCATCGGTGATACCGAAACCGATCTGGGTCACCGCCATGGCGGCAATCGCTGTGGCAGTGCGCAAGGTCTTCTGCGGCTCTTGACCGCTGATCAAGCCGTGCACCATGCCTGCCAGCAGCGAGTCACCCGCACCGACCGTACTGGCCACGGTGACCTTGGGCGGCAGTGAATGCAGTGCCACGCTCGGGCTGAACCAGTGCACGCCTTCGGAGCCTTGAGAGATCACCACATGCTCGATGCCCTGCGCCTGCAAACGCGCAGCCGCCTCGGCTTGTGCAGCGATGGAGATGATCGGTGCGTCGAGCGCATCAGCCAGCTCTTCGGTATTGGGTTTGATCAGCCAGGGCCCGGCCTTCAGACCGGCACGCAAGGCCAGACCACTGCTGTCCAGCGCCACTTTCAGACCGAGGTCCTTGAGCATCAGCAACAGTTTTTGCAGCCACTCCGGCGTGACACCGCGCGGCAGACTGCCCGCCACGACCACCACGTCGAAACCCTGAGCGATCTGTTCAACGCGAGTGAACAGCGCTTGCTGCGCCTCTTCACTAACCTGGGGGCCCGGGCCGTTCAAGTCAGTGATGCGGCCACTGCCTTCGGCCAGCTTGATGTTGCTGCGCGTTTCGCCCGGCACCCGGACAAACTCGTCGACGAACTGACGGCGCTCGAACAACGCCTCGAACGCTTGCTGATTATCAACACCGAGAAAACCGGCAACGGTCAGGTCATGGCCCAGATCAGCCAGCACCTGCGCCACATTCAGGCCTTTGCCCGCGGCGTGAGTGAGCATCGCCGTGCTGCGGTTGACCTGGCCCAGCTCCAACTGCCCCAACTGCACAGTCAGGTCCAGCGCCGGGTTCATGGTCAGGGTAAGAATCTTCGCCATTACACAGCCTCCACAAGCGCGCGGACTTCAGCGGCGCTGCCCGCCGTCAGCGCATTTTGCGCCAGTTGCTGAGCGCTGCTCAGGGTCAGTTCACGTACGCAGGCCTTGACCTCGCCAATGCTGCGCGCCGAAACACTCAATTCATCCACGCCCAGACCGACCAGAATCGGCACGGCCAGCGGGTCTGCAGCCAGCTCACCGCACACGCCCACCCATTTGCCGTTGGCATGCGCAGCGCGCACGGTAATGTCGATCAGTTGCAGCACCGACGGGTGCAGGCCGTCAGCCTGGGCCGACAGCGTCGGGTGGCCGCGGTCGATGGCCATGGTGTATTGCGTCAGGTCATTGGTGCCGATGCTGAAGAAGTCCACTTCCTTCGCCAGCACCGGAGCGATCAGCGCCGCCGATGGCACCTCGATCATGATCCCCAGTTGCAGGTCGCTGACCGGAATTTCCTCGCGCAGGCGCTGGGTCATGTCCCGCGCCTGACGCCACTCTTCAAGCGTGCCAATCATCGGGAACATGATGCGCAGCGGGCCGCTGTCTGCCGAACGCAACAGGGCGCGAAGCTGGCTTTCCATGACGTCAGGGCGCTGCAGGGTAAGACGGATACCGCGGACGCCGAGGAACGGGTTTTCCTCTTTGGCGATCGGCCAGTAAGGCAGCGGCTTGTCGCCACCGACGTCCAGCGTACGCACCACCAGCGGACGCCCGCCCAGATCGGTCAACACGCGGCGGTATTCAGCTTCCTGCGTAGCTTCATCGGGCGCCTGGGAATGCGCCATGAACAGCAGTTCGGTACGCAGCAGGCCGACGCCTTCCGCGCCCTGCTCCACGGCGGCCGGTGTGCCGGTGCTGTCGCCGATATTGGCGAAAACTTCGACAGCATGACCATCGCGCGTCACGGCGGGCTCCATGCGTGCTTCGGCTGCCGCCTTGAGACGCTGCTCACGCGCGTCACGGTCCTGAACTGCGCGCTGCAGAGTCGCCTCGTCAGGCGCGACGGTCAGCCGTCCGCGCTGGCTGTCGAGCAGCAGTACGGTGCCCGGCTTGAGCAGCAACACTTCATCACCAGCCCCTACCAGTGCAGGAATGCCCAGCGCACGCGCCACGATGGCGCTATGCGCGGTGGCACCGCCACGTGCGGTAAGAATACCGGCGACCTGCGCCGGGTCGAGACGGGCAACGTCGGACGGGCCGACTTCGTCCATCACCAGAATGTAGGGTTCGTCCGGGGCCGCAACGGTTTCGACGCCACAGATCTGCGCCAGTACGCGGCGACCGACGTCACGCAGGTCTGCGGCGCGCTCGGCCAGCAACGCGTCCTGTAGCTGTTCCTGCTGAACGGCAGCGGTCTCGATGACCGTGGCCCACGCAGCCGCCGCGCTTTCGTCGTTATTGAGGCGCACCTCGACTTCGTTGGTCAGTTCCGGGTCTTCGAGCATCTCCTGGTGGGTGATGAAGATTTCCCGGATGGCCTTTGATTTGCTGCGCTGAATGAGATTTTCGATATCGCTGCGCACTTCGCCAATCGCCTTGTGCAAGCGCTCGCGCTCGGCAGCCACCGACTCACCCCGCTGGGGATAATCGAAGCTTTGCAGCACTTGAATATGCGCCGGCCCCATGGCAATGCCAGGTGAAGCAGACACGGCCTGCAACACGCTGCCTGCTGGAGGAGCGCTGAGCGGTTTGGCAGCCGCCGGGGCCGGCGCTGGCGCAGCCTCGGTCTGCGAGACAGCAGGCAAGGGTTCGACTTCCTCGCCCAGACCTTGCTCAACGGCAGCGATCAGGGCTGGCAACGCGTCGTCGGCGATGGTCGGCTCGGCAATGAATTCCAGCGTCTGACCACGGCGCGCACCGAGGCTGAGCAGCTTGCTCAGGCTCTTGGCCGACACGGCGGCTTCGCCGGTTTCCAGCACACGCATGCGGATCTCGCCGTCAAACTCCTTGGCCAACTGCGCCAGTATCTTCGCCGGGCGAGCGTGCAGGCCATGGGCGTTGGCCAGCTGAATCTGCCGGGTCGGCCACTCGGCGGGCAGTTCGCCGCCGAGCGCTTCCAGCACGGCGCGACTGTTGGTGGCGTGACCCAACTCGTGGCCACGGCCTTCGATCAGCAACAGACACAGACGCTCGAGCAGCGCCTGATGCGCCTCACCGAGGCTGGCCAGGCAGAACAGACCGGTCAGCGGCTGACCCAGGTAGCGCATGGGTTTGTCGGGGGTGACGAACGCCAGACCGGGACGCTTGACGGTTTGCTCGCTGTGCAGCCACCAGAGGCCATCACCCAGCGACAACGCCTCCACTTGCTGGAGCACGGCGGCAAAACCGTTGCTCACGCAGTCGGCCTTGCGCAACAGGCGTGCGCCGCGCCAGACCAGTTCTTCGAAATCGTCGGCCGAAACGCCGAGGCTGATCATCTGGGCGTCGAGTGCCAGTTCCTGCGGAGCGCCCTGCAATAGCTTGAGCAGGTCTTCCGGGGTCTTCGCTTCGCGCAGCGCCTGGCCGAGGTCCTCTTCACCCAGTGCGCGCGTCAGCAGTTGCAGCAAACGCAAGTGCTCGTCGGATTTGGCAGCGATACCAATCGCCAGGTAAACCATTTGTCCGTCGCCCCAGTCCACCCCTTCGGGGAACTGCATCAGACGCACACCGGTGGTAAACACCAGGTCGCGGGTTTCGGGTGTACCGTGTGGGATGGCGATGCCCTGGCCGAGAAAGGTCGAGCCTTGCTGCTCACGGTTCATCAGCCCGGTGAGGTAGCCCTCGGCAACCAGACCATCAGCGACCAGGTGGTCGGCAATCAGCTTAAGTGCGGCAGTTTTATCCACAGCCGACTGGGCCATGGATATTTGCTCCAGAGTGAGTTCGAGCATTGCCTTGACTCCTGTGCAGCGCCAAGGCGCCACCTGATTCTTGTTTTAATGACGATCACGTGATCGACAGCTTAGGGGGGATGAGGGTGATATCTTTCCGAGCATCGTATCGGACATCACTTTCATCTCGATTGCAGCAGACAACAGGCGTGCTGAATCGTTTAATCTAGAATTGCCCGGCACGTTACTCGATTCTGCGGATTCATTGAAGCCCGGACGGCGCGATCACTGTGGGACAATTCCCAAAATACGTGAAGTACTTGGGAATTTCCTACGGTCTGGTGTAAAGATCAGCGCCATGAAAAAAATAACTCGATTGTCCTGAGCCGCGTACCTAATAAAAGGAAATTCCGGGGTGAAACTGAGCGATATCGCACGTCTGGCAGGTGTTTCTGTCACTACGGCCAGTTACGTGATCAATGGCAAGGCCGAAAAACAGCGCATCAGTCCGGCAACGGTCGAGCGTGTCAAAGCCGTGGTCGAGCAGCACGACTTCCGACCCAACCCGCAAGCGGCGGGTCTGCGCAGCCGCCACAGCAAGACACTGGGCTTCATCCTGCCCGACCTGGAAAACCCCAGCTATGCACGCATTGCCAAATTGCTCGAGCAAGGCGCGCGCAGCCTCGGTTATCAATTGCTGATCGCCAGCTCCGATGACGACCCCGCCAGCGAACTGCAACTGTTGCAGCTGTTCCGCGCCCGCCGTTGCGACGCGCTGCTGGTGGCCAGCTGCCTGCCGACCGGTGACGACAGCTACCGGGAATTGCAGCTCAAGGGCACGCCGATCATCGCCATCGACCGGGAAATGAATCCCGAGTTTTTCTGCTCGGTGGTCAGCGATGACCATGACGCCTGCCAGCAACTGACCCACAGCCTCCTGCAAACCCGACCGCGACATATCGCCCTGATCGGCGCACGCCCTGAACTGAGCATCAGTCGCGCGCGTGCAGCCGGCTTCGAACATGCACTCGACGGGTTTACCGGCGCCACCATCATCGAGCACGGCGAAGCGTTCAGCCGCCAGTGTGGTCAGCGTTTGATGACCGAACTGCTACAGCGCCAGGGGCATTTTCCGGACGCGTTGATCACAACGTCTTATGTGCTGCTGCAAGGCGTGTTCGATGTGCTGCAAAGTCAGGTGCTGCAATCGCCTCCACTGCATCTGGGCACCTTCGGCGATACGCAGTTGCTCGATTTTCTGCCGTTGCCCGTCAACGCCATGGCCCAGCAACACCAGTTGATCGCCGACAAGGCCCTGCAACTGGCGCTGGCCGCTATCGAGAAGGACGATTACCAGCCCGGCGTGCACGCGATTGCCAGGGCTTTCAAGCAACGTATTCACGAGGCGTGACTGTGACGCTGATCGATACCCATACCCACCTGGATTTTCCGGATTTCGATGCCGACCGCGCTCAGGTTCTGGACAACTGTCTGACGCTTGGCGTTGAGCGCATGGTGGTGCTTGGGGTGTATCAGCGTAACTGGCAGCGGCTCTGGGAACTGACCGAAGCCAACCCCGCCCTGCACGCAGCGTTCGGCATGCATCCGGTGTACATCGATGAGCACCGTACCGAACACCTGATCGAGCTGGGCAACTGGCTGACGCGCCTGAAAGGCCATCCGCAGTTATGTGCGGTGGGTGAGATCGGTCTGGATTATTACGTAGAGCGCCCGGACAAGGCGCGTCAGCAGACGCTCTTTGACGCGCAATTGCAGCTGGCAGCGGACTTCAACCTGCCCGCCTTGCTGCACGTGCGCCGCAGCCATGCCGATGTGATCTCGACGCTCAAGCGCCACAAACCAAAACGCAGCGGCATCATTCACGCCTTTGCCGGCAGCCGCGAAGAGGCACGCGAATACATCAAACTGGGGTTCAAACTGGGTCTGGGCGGAGCGGCGACCTGGCCGCAGGCACTGCGCATGCATCGGGTCATCGCCGAACTGCCGCTGGACAGCGTGGTGCTGGAAACCGACTCACCGGACATGGCGCCCGCCATGCATCCCTACCAGCGCAACAGCCCGCAGCACTTGCCCGACATTTGCGAGGCCATCGCGGAGCTGATGAAGATCAGCCCCCAGCGACTGGCCCAGGCGAGCACGGACAACGCCTGCGAACTGTTCGACTGGCCTCGCCTGTCACACACCTGATGTCACCTGCCTGACCCGTGCGGCCAGGATCGGATCAGAGCAGAAGGGTCCACAGGGCAAACCCTGCGTACCAGACCACCGCCGCACGTACCAGCAGCTCCCAGAGCATGTCGAGGCCGGTGACGCCCTGCGCGCCCATCATCGGCGGCGGGACCTCGCTGGCAGCGCAGCCAACGCGCGTAATCAGTTGTGCAGCGCTGATGTTCCAGTTCAGCAGTTCATGCAGCATCACCCGGGTGACCGCCACAAAATTGCCGACCAATGCGAAGCTGGCGGCGAGCAACCTGACCGGTACCCAGTCAAAGGCATGGCGCAACTGCCCTGCACGCTCGACCAGTGCTGGAGTCTTGCCGTGCTCGGCAGCAAGTGCCAATAGCCTGTAGGCCAGCGCAGCCACCGGGCCGAGTACGAAGTACCAGAAAATCACGGCGAAGAAACTCTGAAACGCCTGCCAGAGCAGGTAGCCCTGCACACCCTGCAGCAATTGCTCGCTGTTGTCCGCCTGCACGCCCATGTCGCGCTCGGCCACGTGCACCGCAGCCTGCGCATCGCCACGTCGGCAGGCATCGCGAAACGGCCCGAGCACCGCAACCAGATCCACCCGGCCAAGGCTGTAGATCAACACCAGCAGGTGAATGGGCAGAACCAGCCAGCCATAGGCTACCGAGCCGATGATGGTCAGCGCCAGTTGCAGGATCAGCACGGGCACGAGCACCAGCAGCGCCAGCATCAACCAGGGACGTGTCGAGGTCCGCGGGCTGGCCTCGAGCTTTGCCAGTTCTTTCAGCCACGGCCCGTCACGCTGAACGCGCTGACGCAGGGCAGAAAACTTTTCGATAAGAACGGCCAGCAGTAGCACCAGAAAACTCATTGTTCGTCCCTCACATCAATCCAGCAAAGCCGCTCGAAACCTGGCCCAGTCAAAACAGGGCCCAGGATCAGTCTTGCGTCCCGGTGCCACGTCACTGTGACCACAGATACGCTCGGGGGTGATCGCCTCGAATGCCTGGCGCAACTGTCGCGTCAGGTCGATCAGCGCGTGGTATTGCGCATCGGTGAAAGGCTGGTCATCCGTCCCCTCCAGTTCGATGCCGACAGAAAAGTCATTACACCCTTCCCGGCCCTGAAAACAGGAAACACCGGCGTGCCACGCACGATCAAGACAAGAGACGAACTGAATGACCTCGCCATCACGTTCAATCAGAAAATGCGCTGAAACGCGCAGATCGGCAATCCCCACAAAGTAGGGATGCTCGTCGGTGTCGAGCCGGTTCTGAAAGAAAGCCTGCACCTTGCCGGTCTTGAATTGCGCTGGCGGCAGGCTGATGTTGTGGATCACCAGCAGCGAGATTTCGCCTTCGGGTCGCGCATTGAAGTTGGGCGAGGGGCAATGCTGCACGCCGTCGCACCAGCCGCTTGCGGAGTCCAGTTGCATGAATGCTCCTTGAACGGGGGTAAATAAGTAGCGCTGATTATGCCCGTGACAGCAGCTGACGTGGGGGTTGGGGTACGGATCCGCGATGTAGGAAAGACGCCGTAGATGCAGGGATCTGTGACGGAGCGTCACTGGCACGTGCCAACGCGAGGCGTCGGCACGCTGGTCAATCGGCTGCCTGACGATCAGCAGCGCAGACGAACGATAGCTTTAATCAGTCAATCAGGCGCCCTTGAGGTTGCGCAGGTTGCTGATGACGGACTCCAGAGCCCGATCGAAGAGTAGCGCGTCGTCGAGAATACGCACCGCACCGCGACGAAATTCGACGGCAAGGCCGGTGCGGGTCTTTTCCAGAACCTTCATGCCGGTACGATTGACGAACACATAACGTCCGGTAGGCTCGACAATCGCGGTCAACTTGCAACGCAGCTTGTGCTCTTCATCTTCCTGAATCTCGACCCAGCAACCGACCCGCAACTTGTCGACCATCTGCAGGCCTGCATCGTCGTCGGGTAGCTGAACCACCGGTTCATTGAGCATCTGCTCTTCAGGAGTAATCAGAACGATTTCCTCGACCACCGCCATCATCGGCGGGCCTTCGACGGCCAGGCCGTCTGCCTGAACGGTATCGCCCTCGCCTTCCTGCAAGCGCGAGAAGTGCTGAAAAGCCTGGACATGCAGCGACTCCAGTTGGCTGAAGAATTCGCTGGTGGCAAACGGGTCGAACGCGGCGCTGGTCAAGCCATCACGCAGCGACTTGAGCAGTCCCGGAACCAGCTCCAGCAAGCGCTGCAGAGCCTGCGGGTCGTCGTGCAGCTCGACGCTCCAGATCAACTCGTCCATGGTCTCCAGCCCGGCCTGCCACTCGCTGGACTCTTCGCCATGCTTGAGACAGGTCAACAGCAGGACCTTGCTCCAGGCCTCCTGCAACAGCCGCACAACCACCTCGGGCAAGGTTTTGCCCAATAGGCGCTGATTCAGCTCATGCTGCACCTGCTGCCTGGCCAATTCGGCACGGGCGCGCCCTTCTTCGGCATCGCGGGTGCGCTGCTCGAGCAACTCGCTGCGGCGACGCTCGTCACTGGTGAAGGCCAGAAAATCCGCCAGCAACTCGGAAAAAATTGCCGGGTCATCGACAAAATCATTGAGCAGGCGCTGCACGATCTGCTCGACACGCTGATACAGCGAGTCGCGCTGATAGTCGTCACGACCGCCCCAGCCCAATGCGGCAGTGGCAATTTCGTTAAGCAGGCGACGGGCAGGATGACTGCCGCGGCTGAAGAAGCTCTTGTCGATGACCGCCACTTTGAGCATCGGAATCTGCAGGCGCCCGATCAAAGCACGCAATGAAGGCGTCAGGTTGCGGTCATCGAGAATGAACTCGAACAGCATGGCGATCAGGTTGATGACGTCCTCGTCACCGACACCGACGATTCTGGATTTGCCGGTCTTGACGTTGACTCGCGTCAGCAGTTGTTCCAACTGATTGCGCAGGTCGAAATCGTCTGAAGTGTCCTGCGACGGCACATATTGCTGCAAGTGAGACAGCAGGCGCAGCAGGTCCCGGCTGGAAATCGGACGCACTTCAGCGTTGGGCTCATGACGCGGCGCGAGATTACCGCGCACGTGCAGCAGCAGTTCCTGCAAGGCCGAGAAGACCTCCTGCACACCCTTGTCGAGCTTGTCGGCGGCTTCGTTCAGGGCAGGGTCGGACATCTCGGAGACACGACTTCTGGGCGCCGCCCTGTCGGATGAACGACGGGCCGGCAATGCTTTCATGTTCGGTAATACACCTGTGGCAATCAGCAACTGATTGGCTTCGCTGTACAGGTCGTCCGTATTGGCCAGGACGTACTTCTCGAACAGTTTGAGAATGATCAGTTTGACCTTGATCTCGACGCCAAGGCTGCGCCCGGCGTCCAGAAAGAACCTGCACAGCATCGCCGGCCCCAGGGGGTTGGAGTCTTCGGCAATGGCTTGCGGAATGAGCACGTTCAGGCGTGCAGTGAGCTGACCCAGAGCGAGGGCGTCACGGCTCATGACCTTGCTGACCATAGCGTCCACGGCCACGGTCTTCTCGAGATCGTCGTTGTGCACCAGCGACAGCTTGTCGAAGGACACAGGGGCCGGAAGCACAGGCTCCTGAATCTGATACTGGCCCAGGACCAGAAAGGACTCGTAGAACTTGTCGAGGAAGCCACGTTCTATGCTTTTGCGCTTGAGGCGCAGGTCACGTATGGCTTCAAAAAAGATGTTCTGCTCAGTGTTGCTGCGGGCGCGGTCAGCCATTTCGAACAGCGTATCGTCGGCGTTATCGAACAACGCCTGCAATGCATCCTTGAGCTGCTGGGCCGCCTTGTCGCGAACCTGCAACAACACAACGGGTAACCGGGCCAACGGAGTACCCGCCCCCTGCAAAGGGAACGATTTGCTCAACGGCACTACTTTTTCGTCGTTTGGCATTACACCCCCTGACAGGAAACAACCTGAACCCCATCACAAACGTGGCTTGTTACCCTCGCACTGTGAAGCGACCCCCTTGGCCTTGCGCAACGTCAAACTCATGGCGTCAATTACAAGTCGGATTATCTTTCAAAACTTGTCATCAACGCCAGTGAGACTTTTCTTTCACTCTCGCGAAGGAAGCGGCAAGGCATTCATGTGCAGCGATAGACCGCGATATTCGCTTTCCATCGCAAACGAATTTGCCAAACCGACCAACTGCACGTTTCCAGGGGTAACACCCTGGCATGGCGCTGGTGGGTAAGCGGGATGCGGTGCCTTATACTCGAACGACTTTGCTACTGGAGCCCGCTATGCCGAATTTACGAATTGCCGACCTGACCGCCGAGATCGAGGCCAATGTGCGTCGCGCATTGCTGGAGGATGTCGGCAGCGGCGATATCACCGCCCAACTGATTCCGGCAGAACGGCTGGCCAAGGCCACTATCATTTCCCGCGATGCAGCGGTGATCGCCGGTACTGCCTGGGTCGATGCGGTCTTCCGGCAACTGGACCCGCGCGTCGCCGTGCACTGGCAAGTGACCGATGGCGACCGTGTCAGTCCCAATCAGGCGCTGTTTCACCTTGAAGGCCCGGCCCGCTCGCTGTTGACCGGCGAACGCAGCGCGCTCAATTTCCTGCAGATGCTCTCGGGAGTGGCCACCCGGGCGCAGTACTTCGCGGACATGGTCGCGGGCACTCAGGTCAAACTGCTGGATACCCGCAAGACCCTGCCGGGCCTGCGCCTGGCGCAGAAATACGCGGTCACCTGCGGCGGCTGTCATAACCATCGCATCGGGCTCTACGACGCTTTTCTGATCAAGGAAAACCATATCGCAGCCTGTGGCGGCATCGCTCAGGCAATAGAAGCGGCGCACCGGATTGCCCCCGGCAAGCCTGTGGAAGTCGAGGTGGAAAGCCTGAGTGAGCTCAGGCAGGCGCTGGACGCAGGCGCCGACATCATCATGCTCGATGAATTGAGCCTTGATGACATGCGCGAGGCTGTGCGCCTTACCGCAGGCCGTGCCAGCCTTGAAGCCAGCGGCGGCATCAATGACGACACCCTGCGGGTGATTGCAGAAACGGGTGTCGATTACATTTCCATCGGTGCGATGACCAAGGACGTGAAAGCTGTGGACCTGTCCATGCGCCTGAGCCTCTGACGCATCGCGCACAGCCAACTGTCACTATTCGCTCGGGAGTAGACGCTTTGGAACAATGGTTTGTGATGAACGCGGGCAAGCAACTCGGCCCGATGGACGCGGATGCTGCGCGGCTGATTGCCCGTGAGTCGCCCGGCGCGTGGTGCTGGAAGCAGGGCATGCCGGACTGGCAGCCGATCTATCAGGTGCCGCAGGTGCGCGCCATGAAGAAGGACGGGGTGACGCCTTTTCCTGATCCGACGCCGGACATGATCCAGCCCAGGCCGTCCGCGCTGCCGGCGCAGGCAGCCCCGACACCCGCGCCGGCCTCTGTGCCCGCCAGACGCCCTTCGTTTACGCCCGACCCGAACGCCTCGGGCGGCTATGGCCTGGCGCAGACCACCGATGGCGTGGACTTCAAGCTGTACGGCACGGAAACCCAGTTCATCGAACTGGAGCTTGACCCTGGCGAAAGCGCCGTCGCCGAAGCCGGAGCGATGATGTACAAGACCTGCGACGTGCAGATGGAGACCATCTTCGGCGACGGCAGCAATCAATCGTCCGGGCTGCTGGGTTCGCTGTTCGGTGCAGGCAAGCGCATGCTGACCGGCGAGAGCCTGTTCACTACGGTGTTTTCGCAACAGGGTTCAGGCAAGGGCCGCGTGGCGTTTGCAGCGCCCTACCCCGGCACGATACTGCCGCTCAACCTGCGCGACTTCGGCGGCAGGCTGATCTGTCAGAAAGACAGTTTTCTGGCTGGCGCCAAGGGCGTCTCCATCGGTATACAGTTCCAGAAGAAAATCCTCACCGGTCTGTTCGGGGGCGAAGGTTTCATCCTGCAAAAGCTGGAAGGTGACGGCTGGGTGTTCGTGCACATGGGCGGCACGGTGCGCAAGATCGAACTGGCGGCAGGCGAAGCGCTGGACGTCGACACCGGATGCCTGGCAGCCATGACCCAGACCGTCGATTACGATATCCGCACGGTCGGTGGCGGCATCAAGTCGATGCTGTTCGGCGGCGAAGGGGTTTTCTTCGCCAGACTGACCGGCCCCGGCACAGTATGGCTGCAAAGCCTGCCCTTCTCCCGACTGGCCGGGCGCATGCTGGCCGCAGGACCATCGGGTGTGGGCAGAAGCGAACGTTAACCTCAGCACTACGTTATTGGACCGAAGACTGTGTTGCGCACTTGCAACTATCGTGCGGCGCTCTGCGTCGCATGCCGTTCCGGACGCTCCGCGTCCTCTTGACGACGCAGAGCGACGCGACATGCATTCCCACGCTGGAGCGTGAGGAACGATAGCTATGATCAGCACCCAATAAAAAAACCCCGCCATCGCTGGCGGGGGTTTTTATTGGGCGCTGCTCGGGTTTAGCCGATTGCCACGCCATGAGCTTCTGCCAACGGCTTCAGACCGCCGGCAAAGCCCTGGCCAATGGCCTTGAACTTGAACTCTTCGCCATTGCGATACAACTCGCCGAAGATCATCGCGGTTTCGGTCGATGCATCTTCCGACAGGTCGTAACGAGCAACTTCCTTGCCGTCAGCCTTGTTCACAACGCGGATGTAAGCGTTGGAAACCTGGCCAAAGCTTTGCTTGCGCTCTTCAGCGGAATGGATGGTGACCGCGAAAACCAGCTTCTTCACTGCCGCTGCCAGGCCAGTGAGCTTGACCGTTACCGACTCGTCATCGCCTTCGCCAGCGCCTGAACGGTTATCGCCCAGGTGCTCGACCGAACCATCAGCCGACTTCTTGTTGTTGTAGAAGATGAAGCTGCTGTCGTCCAGCACTTTGCCATTTTCGCCAACGATGAAGATCGAAGCATCCAGGTCGAACTCGGTGCCATCGGTCACACGCGGATCCCAGCCCAGGCCCACGGTGATTTCTGTCAGGCCAGGGGCCTCTTTGGACAGGGAAACGTTGCCACCTTTACTCAGACTTACTGCCATGTTCTTGATCCTTTCCAGAAAAGTGGTTGGGCGTGAATCAGAAATTCATGCCGAAAGAGTTGGCTACGGCTTTCAGTCCACCGGCAAAACCGCTACCCACGGCGCGGAACTTCCACTCGCCATTGTTGCGGTACAGTTCGGCGAAAATCATCGCGGTTTCAGTGGAAGCGTCTTCTGCCAGGTCATAGCGAACAACTTCAGAACCTGACTGCTCATTCAATACGCGAATGAACGAGCCACCCACCTGACCGAAGTTCTGCTTGCGGCTGTCTGCGTCGTGAATGGTCACGACGAAAACAACTTTCTCCACATCGGCAGGGACACGGGCCAGATCGACCTTGAGGACTTCGTCATCGCCGTCGCCAGCACCGGTACGGTTGTCACCGGTGTGCTCGACAGAACCGTCGGCGCTCTTGAGCTGGTTGTAGAAAATGAAGTCAGCTTCACTGCGGACCTTGCCATTGGCGGCCAACAGGAATGCGCTGGCGTCCAGGTCGAAATCCTGTCCGTCAGTGGCTCGCGGATCCCAGCCCAGACCGATCAATACGTTGGTCAGGGTAGGGTCGGTTTTCGACAGCGAAAGGTTGCCACCTTTTTGCAGAGTCAAAGCCATGATTCGTTTATCTCCTTTATCCAGTGTTTACGCTTTTTCTTCCGCGGATTCGTCTTTGCCCGGGAAGAGCAGGCTTGCAACGATACCGATGATCAATACGACGACCACAACCAGCAGGCTGGTGTTGGCGCTGATCTCGTAACCGTGATGGAACAGGTGGTTGGTTGCATTCAGGCCCAGTTTGACGGCGATGAAGAACAGCAAGGCGATAACCGCTTTCTCCAGGTGCACCAGGTAGCGCTTGAGGGCTTCCAGAACGAAGTACAGGGTACGCAGACCGAGAATCGCGAACAGCATGGCCGAGAACACGATCAGCGGCTCGCGGCTCACGGCAATGATTGCAGGCACGGAGTCGAACGCGAACAGCACGTCGGAGATTTCCGCCACAACCAGACACAGGAACAGCGGGGTCGCGAACAGAGCGCCTTTGGCCGCCAGCGTGATACCGGCGTTTTCAGGCTTTTTGACTTCCTGCTCAAGAACCGAGCGACGAACGAAGAAGTTGCTGCCGTGCAGTTTTGGCCACACCGGGAACAGCTTCTTGGCGAAGCGATAAGCCATGTGTTGCGAGTAGTCGACTTCTTCGTCGTCGTCATCGCCCGCCCTGAGCATCATGATGGCTGTCCAGGCAACGATGACCGCAAACACCACTTCGACCCATGGGCCCAGCGCCAGAAGGCCGGTACCGATGGCGACGAAGATGCCGCGGAAGACGATGGCACCGATGATGCCCCAGTACAGAACGCGGTGGCGCAGGCCATCCGGAATCTTGAACCAGGAGAACAACGCCATGAACACGAACAGGTTGTCGACGCTCAACACTTTTTCCAGCGCATAACCGGTCACGAACAGCGTGGCGACTTCAGAGCCGTGCTGGACATACAGGAAACCGGCGAAGGCCAGCGAAATGGCGACCCAGAAAATCGACCACGCCGAGGCTTGCGCGAGGGTGATTGGCTTGTTTCCCCGGTGGGAGAACATGTCGATAGCCATGGCCGTAACGGCCAGACCGACGAAAACCGCCATCGTGAGTGGAGGGAAGCCTAGAGAGGTGCTTTCCATTTAACTGCGTTCCTTAGGGTAAAAAATTAGAGGTCGAAATCGGACGGGTTGAGGCCAAGCTCTCGACAGATCGTGCGGCAGACTTCCCGCTCTTTCTCATCGAAGCTGCCATCGGCGCCGCCGATAGCACAGCAGACGCGCACCAGCAAACGGGCTGCATCTTCTTTCTTTTTGATCTTGCCGATGGTTTTCAAGGCCTCGGCACGACCAATTTCAAAATCGAACTCGAACTTTGAGCAGGCTTCCTGGAAGCCCTGGATGACGTCCTTCATGTCGAAAACTTTCAGTTCCTGAGAGTTCTGAATGAAGCCGGCCATTTTCTGCTTTTCACTGGAGCTGATATCACCGTCTGCGGCCGATACCAGAGCACAGCCGGAAACCACAGCCTCCATGAATTCGCGATTCTTGAACTTCGAGACTTCCGAAGCCAGCTTGTCGCGAGCAGCTGTTGCGTTTGTTTTCAACCAGTCCAGCATGTCTATCTCCCATGAGGCGGCACAGCCAGCCCAGAAATACCACGGTATGTTTACTTGGAACCGGCAGCCCAGCGCATGCCCCATCCGTAGGCTTTATCCATGTTGCTGTGGCCGTTATGGAAATCCACACGACGCGTCACCTTGACCGCACCGTTGTCATTTTCCAGCAGGGCAATGGCACACATGCCCTGGCGACCGCCCTCTTCATTGAGGCGAACCTCGATGGGCGGCTGGCCCGGCGCGTGAATGGTGACGACCCCGTCGGTTTCCTTCCAGTTCGGCGCACCTTCATAGATGAACGCGTAGACCAGAATGCGACGGATCTTGCTCCAGTGCGCGCCATTGATATGCAGCCACTCACCGTCGCTGATCGAGCCGGTACGGTCATCGCCCATCAACTTGATGAACGGCTCGGTGTTGAGCGAACCGAACGAGTTGCCCAGCGCCTGAACAGCGCCTTTGAGACCGTCCTGCATTTCGAAGAGGCAGCCTACATCAAGGTCGATGGCATTGCTCTTCTTCATAGAGAAGAAGCCACCGCCCTTGCTGTCGTTACGACGGTTCCAGTTCAGGTTGACCCGAATCTCACCGAAACCGGCACTGGATTTTTCCAGACTGATCGAAGCACGGGTCTTGTCGAGCGTAATCTTGCTCAGACTGACGGTCGACTTGGGCACAGGCGCTGGAACAGGTGCAGGTGCAGGTGCAGGTGCAGGTGCAGGTGCAGGCTGATCCTGCGGCGCGGCGACTTCAACGCCGAAGTTTTTTGCCAATGGCTCAAGGCCGCCAGCAAAACCCTGGGCCACGCAACGGAACTTCCATGCCCCCTGACGCAGGTAGAACTCGCCCAGAATCAACGCGGTTTCTTTCATGCCGCTGGTAGGGATATCGGCTTCGATACCACCGGTGATGTTCAAGGCCAGGCGCGACACGCTGCCAAAACTGGCCTTGTTCTCATAGATGGTCGCCGTCAGAGCCACCTTCTCGATGGCTGAGTCGAGACGGCTCGGATCAAGACTGAACACTGCGCGTCCGGCTGACGCTTCCGTCTGCTGCAGCGCACCGCCGTTCACGCTTTTCTGGCCGTAGAAACACATGTCCTGATCGCCACGGACCTTGCCGGAACCGGTCAGTAGGAACGCAGACACATCGATATCCGCATCCGCGAGCGGAGAGTAAATAACTTCCACCGTCAGCGGGCCGGCAGCGACCGGCGCATTGGCGCCCGGGACAAGTTGGGTCATGCGCGTACAGCCCCGATCGCCAGCTCGACCAGATCATCTGCAGTACGGCCATTGGTGACCTGCCCTACTGCGGTGAAATCCCAACCTGCAGGGGTGCGCGCCAGATAGGACATCACCACGCCGGTGTGCTGACCTTTTTCGGACAGATCAAAGCGGCCCAGTTCGTTACGGCTGCCCAAGTCGACAATACGGCAGTAGGCGTTGGCGACTTTTTCGAAATTCTGACCGGTGAACGAATTGACGGTGAACACCAGGTATTTGACCGTGGCAGGCAGTCTTTCCAGATCGACGCTGATGGTTTCATCGTCGCCTGCGCCTTCGCCGGTACGGTTGTCACCCGAATGCTGAATGGCACCGTCACGCGATTGCAGCTGGCGAAACCAGACCAGATCGAGGGGCTTTTTGTCGGCGTCGAGCATGATGCACGAGGCATCCAGGTCGATATCGCCGCCGCCACCACCGAGCAATTTACCGAAGAAACCACTGGCTTTTTCAGGGTCCCATCCAAGTCCCATGCTGACTTTCTTGAGGCCTGTACCAGCAGTTTTCTCGAGTGAGATCGTCTGGTTCTTTGCCAAAGTGAGTGCCATTTTTCGCTCCATGTGACGTTGGATTTCGGATAAAAGTGTTACAGCCTTACCGTGTTGGCCCGTCTTTGCCATCAGGATTGTGTAACTTGGCGTTAACGGGGCCCTTATAGCGGCCTCGACGCCACGTCGGATGGAACAAACGCCAGTGCGCATCCTGAGCAGCGGCGAGCAATTCGTGGTCACCTCGGGTGTCGCCCCAGGCGCGAACCCGGAACTGGGTCAATGGCCCGTAAACGCTCTCCAGGCGTGCAACTTTCGAGTCGCAACGGCAGTTGCTACCTTCGATCAAGCCGGTCAGCTTGCCGTCGATCACTTCCAGATTGGTACCGATCAGCTCTACTTTCAGGCGATCAGCGAAAGGTTGCAGGACCATAGCAGGCGATGCTGAACAAAGCGTGACAATGGCACCCTTCTCGATTTCAGCGGCAATGGACTCCAGCGCGGCAGGACGCATCAGGCGTTTCCAATGCGACTGGCAGAACGCTTCAGCCTTCTGCTGCAGCCACTGCACTTCGACGCCACTGAGGAAGGCCTTGATCAGGCGGCCTTTCAGTTCGTCGCGGGTCACGCGCTTGGCGAGAAAGCCGATGCTCGGCAATACCAGCCGGGCCATACGCACAGAGAAGGCTCGTTGCCCAAAGGCGAACTTGAGAAACGGCACGAAGCTGTCGTGTCGGGTGATGGTCCCGTCAAAATCGAAAACCGCCAACAGGCGTTGTTCAACTTCGATTTCAAGGTCGGGTCCTGCTGGTTCAAGATCGGGTTCTACGGTTTCAAGGTCAGGTTCTATCATCTAGCTAACTGCCTCAGCGAGTCGAATGCTGGCATCCATGATCGAAGCGGGTGCGGATAACACTCCATGCCATTTGGCGCGCTCCATGATGTGGGTTGCCCATTTATAGTGGGTAGCCGGTTCACACATCGCGTCGTTGTACTTGAACACTGCGGGGGCCACAGAGTTCAAAATCATCCGGGCGGAGTTGATGTCCTCCAGACTGACGCGTAGCGCATTCTGAATGATATTGACTTGCGAGGGGTGAATTGCCGTTTTACCGACCAATCCATTGGCAATATCCAGCGCCAGCTCATGCTCCAAAATGTCCGGAGTAGCCAGTTGCTCGAACACCGGAGCGGTAAGCGCAAAGCCCTGCGAACCCATGACACCCGCCAGCATCGGGATGACATACCCCATCGGCGTCGAATACAGGGTCATGGCCGGATTACGGCGCAGCCCCAGGCAGCCCATCAAGTCATTGCCCCCGATGCGCAGCGCAATGATCCGCTCGCACAGACTGGCCTTCAAGGCTTCCCCCAGCTCGACCATCGCTGTCGGATTGAACACTTCAGGGGTTTCCAGTGTAGGCATCAACGCCAGCGCCGGGTTGGTGACGGCCTGCTCCCAGTTCGTCAGACTTTTCAGCGAGAGCTTGGGAACAACGAAACCGTCGACGTGCGCCATCAGCGGCCAGTCGTTGAGAATTCGCGCCATCGCAGCGTCTCTTGGACGCACGAACAGCAGCGGACCGTCGGCCGGACGACCGCCACGATCGCGGATACGGGTGAGTACCTGACGAAGATTGAGTAACGCCGTGTCGACATCGGTCAGTGCTACGGCGTCTTCCAGACAGACGACCAGCGAACGCAGCTCGGGAATCTTTTCACCGAACACCACATCGACGATGTCGTCCCGGGTCGCGGGCATGTACAGCGTTGCCCCCAGCGCATAAGGCGAGAATAAGGCCATTAGCTCAGACTCCGAATGATGGTCACAGCCCGATAGGGCCCCAGGAGATCGCCAACTTCTTCGACGGGAATCCCCGCTTTTTCGGTCAGGTGCAACAGCAATTGCACGTCGCTGTCAGCCAGGTTGCGCACCAGTACATGATCCGGCACGCGGCGCATGACGGCTCTGGTTGCTTCGGCAATGCCCGGCTTGATGCGATTGAAGTTATTGATCCCGAAGCGCTCGGCCAGACGGTCGACCACCTGTAATGCGGCGGCCTTGAGTTCGGTTCGCTGAGGCAGCGTCCAGGGTGTCAGTGTGAGCGTAGAACTGTTTTGACGACGCTGGCTGTCGATCTGTTCAATAAAAGACTGCGTGACGTCGTGGTCGCGCAACTGCTCGTACACCACGCAACCGTGCAGCCCGCCGTCCGTCGGCCAGATAGAGCGCGACACCAGACCGGACACCGTGGCACCGAGAATGCCGGACGGAATCACCCAGTCCTCTGCCGACGCTGCCAGCCAGGCACTGCCGCACGGATCGGCCAGCACCACCAGCCGTGGCTGATCCGGAAAGCGCGTATCGCCCGCCAGACTGCGACGGATCTCCCCCGAAATCGCGCCCTTGCCGGTCCAGCCGTCGACGAACACGATGTTCTGCGCGCCGTGGGCCTGAATAATGGCTTCAAGCGCCACCGTATCAATGCCGCGATCACGGACGATACTGATGCCGTAGTGGTGCGCTTCGCGGCCCAGATCGATCAGCGCCCGTCGCAACAGCACACCCAGCGGCAGACCGGCGCGCACGAACGACACCAGAATGATTTCAGCGCCTGTGCAATCGCGGTCAAGCGTCTGGGCCAGGGCCTGTACATCTTCGGCCATGCGCGCGCCGTTCTGCTTGAGCGCCCGCTCATACAGCGCCTTGTGAGCGACGCTGGGCGCTGACTCCTCGCTGATCATTTCCGAATAGTGCTTCTGTCGCGTCTGAATCAGGCGCTCCTTCTCCTCGACGCTGGTGGTCTGCATCGCCACGCCGCGCAACAGGAAATGCACGTCGTCGTGCAGGTAACTGCCACTACCGACCGTATCGAGCCCGTGAACGGGATCACTCATGCGCGGCTCCGACAAACATTTTCGCCAACTGACTGCGGGCAGGCGTCGCCCACCAGTGGCACTCCTCCATGAAACCCAGATCGGTAATGCTGTCGCCAAAACCGAGCACCGGGCGTTCGCCATTGATCGCTTTGTCGCGTCGCAGCCACTCCTGAACCGCGTAACGCTTGGCCAGCCCTTCGGGCAGAAAGGCCAGATTGTTGCCGTTACCATGAATATGCATGCCGTCGAGCAAGCCACGCGCCTGCACTTCGGCCAGCACTTTGCCGAGGATGCTGTCATCGCTCTCGTTGTGCTTGGTCACGACGTAATGGAACAACTGCGCCTCTTCGACCACCCAGCCGCGCAATGAAAACCCCAGCTCCTGACCGATCGCCAGTGTCGTCGCCGACAGCTCATGCAGGCGCGACTGGTAACTGGCCAGGGTCTGTTTCATCTGTTCGTTCCAGTCATGGTCCAGCCGTCCCATGACATCGAGCATCACGCCACCATGGGAGCAGATCGCACCTGCGGTGAACGGCAGTTTGACCCGGCTGTAGGCCTCGACACTGCGCGCCGTCACCGGCACCACATCGGAATGCGCCAGCAGCCAGTGCGCGAACGACTTCTGCACATTGGTCATGTAGCCATTGGCATTACCGGAGATGTCCAGCGTTGCGACGTGCTTTTCAATGTCAGCCGGCGTTTTGCGTGCGGTCTGGAACAGGGTGTCGTCCAGATCGACGAAGATCAGCGGGCGGTCGTTACTCATCGCAGATGACCTCGGCGTTCAGTGCTTCGATCAACTCGGCAGGCACCGCCTGCCTTGGGGTTTCGGTACAGATCAGCACCCGGTCGAACTGACCCGGCCGCACGTTGTAGAGGAAGTTGGGAATGCCCAGGCCATAGTTGTCGGAGAACGACAGCGCATGGCCGATGGCGTGACCGAGTGCAATCGGTGAACGGCTGGTGGAGCTGAAGTGCACGTCGGCTCCGGCCTTCTCCAGACGCTCGGCGAGCAGGAACGGACGCCAGACGAACTCACTGGTGCCAACCACCAGAATGCGCTCGCCCTTTTTGACGGTAATGCCGGGTGCCAGCGTATCGGCCACCGAGAGCACACCCATGCGTCCCCAATCGTTGGCGGTGACCAGCGGCCAGTCCCCCATGGCAACGGTGCCGACTTCCGGCATCTCCGGCAGCGGCGCGCTTACGTCTTCATCAAAGGAGTAAGAGCCTTGCAGCAGCGAAACCTGCTCTGCCACTGCGCCCATCGAGGTACTGACCGCGCCCGCCGACCAGTCAGTGAGCACGCAGGTCACCACGCGCTCGATCTTGCTCAACCCGGCCTCGACCAGCGCCTGATGCAGGTTGATGAAGGTCTTGCCCGTCGACGCCTCGTCATCGACCAGCACCAGCGAACGGGCACCGAGCATCATCTCGCGTAACGCCGGATCAACGGGCAGGTGGATCAGATGAGCGCTGGCGTGGCTGTGCTCTTCTTCAAAGCGGGCAAACAATGCGCTGCCGGTCGGATGGCGCGTGCTGACCATGTACAAGGCATCCGGGCGCGTTGCGCTGTAGGCACGGTGTACGCCGGCACCAAGGCCGACAGCCGTTTCGGCCATGCCGATGACCAGCACCGGACCGGGCAGGTCTGCGGGGATCTTGTGCGCCAGGTCCTGAAAACTTTTCAGCATCACGCCTGGACGCGCAGGGATATGGCGCCCCAAGACTCGGGACACGAAGAGAAACGCGCGCTTGGGGTTACGCCGCTCGGCGAAGCCGAACAGTGAATCCGGAGCGATGGTCGACGAATCGACGCTGACATCGAGGCGACCACGAAGCAGATCAGCACGAAGCTTTGTAGGGTTGGAAAAAGCTGCGCTGCTGTCCATCGATAAATTCCTGATTAGCGGGGCCGCAGCCCCTGACGCCTGCAGACCAGCCAGGCAACACCAACTTCATTGGCGAGAGGCTTCAACGAGCCATAACGACGACTGAGCGGTGCGTGAGATTTCTGTGGTGGTGTAGGACCTTTCCGGGCGGGCATGCGCAGCGTCGATGCGGCACGCCTGCAGAAAGGCCAGCAACAGTGCGGACTTCACGGCGAAGTTCATGTTTTGCCCGTCCGGTACGGTTGAGGTCACCATGCCAATCACCGCGCCCCCATTGTCGAATAACGGGCTGCCACTGGACCCCGGCTGTATCGGTGCCGTGAACTGAAACAGGCTGGCATCGTTGTGCAGACCGAACAGACCGGAGATCCCGCCCTGAGTCACCTGCAACCCGCCACCTGAAATGGACGCCAGTGGATAGCCCAAAACCGCTACGGTATCACCCGGCTCACAGCCCTGCCCGTCCCGGAATGTAACCGGAGACAACAGCGGTGCGCCCTGCACGCGCAGCAGCGCGATGTCGTTGCGACGGTCGATGACCACCGGCTCGGCCTTGTAACGGCCCTCCAGTGAAGTGATGTAGAACACGCCCATGTCTTCGATGACATGCGCACAGGTCATGACGTGCGCCGGGCCGACCACGAACGCCGTGCCGGTCGCCGACTCATGCCGCGGCCCGACTCCCGAACCCGCAGACGGGCGGCGCGGATGACGGTCGTCCACGTCCAGACCGATCTTGCGCCCGAACGCCGACAGTCCATACGCCGAGCCTTCGCTCAGCGCGCGGAATTTCCATTGCTCATTGCGCTGGTAGAACTCGCCGATGATGATCGCCGCTTCGCCGTTATCGCGCAGGTCCAGGCGGTGCTCGATATCACCATCCACGTTGAGGTGCAGGCTGGCAATATCACGGATCGGCCCCATGGCGGCGTAGACGTAGACCATCAGCAGCACGCGATCACTGCCCGTCGGCAACCTGTCCAGCCTTAACGTGCAGCCAACGTCCTGAGGGCCGCCGCTCCACTCCATCCAGCCCTGCTCCTGATGCAGCAGCGCCGGATCACCCATTGGCTGGCGTTTGTCGTTGACCGCCAGCAAGGCGACCGCTGCGTACTCACCAAAAGCCGAAGACTTACCGCTCTCCAGGTTCCAGGAGCAGTGGGAGTTAGCTAAAGCAGTGTTTGCACCTGGCGCAAGAAGCTTCATGCCCGATCCTCCCTGATAAGAGCGATTAGTGATAGCAAAAATCTATTATCACGATCAAACCGAGGCCCGTACAGCGACCGTGATGGCCTTGACGCGGATATCTTCGAGCCAATGTGTTTCCGGTTCTTTCAAGCCGAGACGCCGGGCCGCGAAAATACCCGGCAGGTTGATGCCGGTTTCACGGGTGTAGCCAATGCCGCCTGAATAACGCGGGTTGATCTCCAGCAAGCGCGGCTTGCCATCCGCGTCGTCGCGGGTCTGCACATTGATCAGCCCGTCGCAGGCAAAATGCTCCGCCGCACGTACCGCCAGCTGTACCGCTTCGCTGTCACGCTCGAAAGTCTGATTGAGCCCCACCTTGCGCCGCCCGACAAAGGCGACCGCCTTGCCGTGCTCGCAAACCATGTCTACCGAACACTCACTGCCCGGCATATACGGCATGAGCAGCATGTCCGGCACGTCATCAGCCTGACGATAAGCATTAAGGTACGCCTGAAAGGTCGTCTCACGCGCATCGGGGTTGGCGAAACAACGAAAATCGTCAACGCCGGTCTTGAAGCGCCAAAAGCCGCGCCCGTAAATCCCGACCACCGGCTTGATACACACCTCGCCAGACACCGCCAACGCATCGTAAGCCGTCTGCAACTCCTCGGCATTGCTGACGGCAATCCCCGGAATACACGCCAGCCCCGCCGCCTCGGCCGCCGCCGTGAAACGACTCTTGTCATCGACATCCATGAAGGTCTGCAGGGACGTTCCGCCGGTAACGAGGTCCAACCCTTCAGCGACAAAACGCGCACGCTGCGCTTCGTAAAAGCTGCCTATACGCCCGGCGACAATAATCTTGACGCCCAGCGAGCGAGCAGTCTGCAGCACCCAGTCGATACGCTCGTCGTTATCGACCGGCTCTTGCAGCGCCACATCGGCCTGCCCGGTGATTTCGGAACGCTGCTGACGATGCGAAGCGATGATCTGTACCGACGCAGGCAGCGCATCGCGCGCACCCATGATCACTTCACGCTGGCTGGATTGCCCTTCAAGGAACCAAATCATGTCAATCTCCGGGAGACAACGCCGTCAGCAACGGCCTTGTCGAATTTTGTAATAACTGTTTTGCTTCGAAATGTTCGGATTAGGGCAAAGTCACGCAATTTTAAACAGAGGACGCTGGTATGAAGTGGCTGAGAAGGTCGATTTGGCTTGTGGTATTCGTTGCACTGGGGATCGGCGCATTAAGCCTCTACTACGTCCTGCCGCGCCATGATGTCGTGATGATCACCGGCGTGGAAGTCAAAAGAATGGACGCCGACGGCGTCATCAACGCTGAAAACCCGGCAGACGGCCCGACCCGCGACGTGTACTTCATCAACACCGAAGACCCGGACACCAAGAAAGTCGTGGTCTACCGCAACGAAGACACCGGCTGGAGCTTCCCGTGGTACTTCAAATTCGACTCCGCCGACATCCAGGCCAAAGCCCAGGGCTACTCGCGTGACTCCCAGCAACTGGCTTTGATCCGTTACTACGGCTGGCGGATAACGATCCTGTCGATGTTTCCCAACGTGACAGAGGTTGAGGCGGTGACGAGTCGTGATCAGCCGTTTCCGATTTTTAATACGATCTTTTTTGTGGTGGTGGGATTGCTGGTGGTGATGGTTGTGGTTGGGGTGAGGAGGCGGTTTAAAGGGCGGGCGCGGGTTGATGGGGTGGTGAGGTAACTTTCATACTTTAGATACTGCGAAAAGTCCGGTCTATGATCGGGCTATATATGGAGCTGCTGGAACTTGCGAGCCGCAGAAAACGCCCATGGCACACGAAAGGCTGCGCCGCCTTCGATTAGCAAAGCCTGCTCGGTAATTGAAGGCCACCACCTGACCAAGTTTTCTGCCTTGTTCCAGTAGGTCATTTTCCCCCATTGCCTGGCAAGACAGAAAATGGGCATCCCACACTCCCGAAATGCCCGACGCTCAGCGTCTCCCTTGGAAAACTTGTCCTGAGACACGACCGCCCAACCGCCTTCTTTTTTGAGATGGGTCACCCATTCAATATCAGCGGAGTTGGCAGGGAATCTTTCACGCAGCGATACCACTGAGTGACCTTCACTCTTGGTCAGCTCATTGAGCGCTCTGGCGATAGCGGGCGGCAGATTGTTATCGATCAAAAAATTCAAGCCGCGATCCTGTGCTCAAAATTGACTGCGGCTTCCACTGCTGCAGGCGGAATCTCATAAAGTAACGCTACACGCTTCGCGTTCTGGCCTTCAGCCAGATAAGAATGATAGATCGCTGCTGTGTCGATTCCCGTTGTTGCCAACACCGGTTTGCCGAAATTCCTTGCCGGGTCCAAAACAACTGCCTTGCTTCGCTTTACCGGATACCAGCGCTTTGCCGACTCTTCACCTGCGTAATCAATGCCCTCGTACAGAGAGGGCGTAATGACCTGCTTGAACGCATATTGCCGCTTCACCAGATCCAGCAGAGCCTCATCACCCGTTTCATCCAGGACGGTCGCGAAAATGTCTCGTCCGTCAGTTTGAAAACGTCTGCACGTAAACGGGTAGAACTGACCGAACATTTCTCTGGCTTGTAACGAGGCGCTGCGGATCGCTTGCAAGCTGACGCCGTGCTGGCGAAATGCATGAACAAAACGAATTTCCAGCAGGTCGTGGAAGCCGAGCAGCTTGTCGTCCAGAAATGCGACCTCTGGCGTCCAGAGGCCGGGGTGATCGACGCCTGCCGCGCTGTAGCCAAACATCCATCTGCGAATGTCTTTCGCCGAAATGCCAGTGTATGAGGACGCTTCTGCTGGGGTATAGAGACCTAATCCGAGGAGGCGGCTGGGTGATGTAGTAGTGTTCATAGCCTCTCTCCTCATGTGTGGGGTAATCAGGTGAGTAATTCTGGGCTTGATTCGGATATCAATCAACGGACGTTTTGATAACCGAAGTGGATCAGGAAGTGACCTAATACAAAAGCTGAAATGTCCTACGATGCAATCGCATAGCACCAAGCAATCGAATCAAAGCGCTCCCAACGAAGCACATTCGCCGGGGGCGTTATTGTTTCAACAGGTGAGTCTGATCTGAGTCTCTAGCAGGCTCAGGCCTTGTTGAACAGTTCGGGAAAACCTTCCGCTTTCAGTACAGCCTTGACGGATGGACGTGCTTCGACTCGGGCCATGAACGCTTGCAAAGCAGGTTGCGCTTCCAGCGAAATGCCAAAATTGACAGACCAGCGTGTTACCGCGAACAGGTAGGTGTCAGCAACGCTGAAATCGTTAACCAGCAGGTAATCACGGCCATCCGCCAGCAGGCCATTCAAGTAGGTTTGTCTGGCGATGACCGGACGCTGAGCGTCGGTGGCATCAGCTTAAGGAGATGGAAGAGAAAGGTGTGGTGATTAGGACGGTGCTGGCGACTTCGCCACCTTCTGCGGAGTACAGCCTTTCGGAGTTGGGGCTGGAGTTGCTTCCTGCGATTGAGGCGATTGCGGAGATTGGGTATAAGCTTAGGTTGAAGCGGAGGGATGAAATGGTTGAATTGGCAGGTGGTAAACCACAGTTGAACAGTGACTGGCCTTAGTCTGACATCAGCATCAAGAAGACCATCATATTAGCTGAAAACGCCAATAGTGAAACTAAGATACCGCGAAGAGCCAATTACAACAACCAACACCACTTCAGAACCTTTACCACCAAGTAAGACCTGTTAAGTTATCGCGGATGCTTATAGCATGGCATGGCATTTAAAAATTCATAGCGTGTGGCACACAAAGAATAGCCCAGCCTACGGCTAGGCTATTCCATACCCCTGACAAAAGGGGATTTAACCATTAAGTTTTAGGAAGGTAGGCGGTTGTAACCGTACCACCAACAGTCCATGTGCATTGAGCACTTGTAACACATATCATTGAATATACCACGGTTTTTGCGTCTACGTCAGCGCTACCGGTAGCTTGCATCAAAACTGTAACAGTCCCCTGCGTTGCTGACGTACCAACAGCAGTAACAGAAGCAACATACTTACTATTTATGCTAGCAGCAGCCGGCAAACCTAAAGATGCATTTGTTGTTGCAGTCGATAGACTACCGTCATTGAAAGCCAGCGCAAGTGCTTGCTGCGCCGGCGCAGAAATTGCGGAGGCCTCAGAAACCTTAGCCTTTAATGTGTAAGTGTTATATGAAGGGATTGCGACGGCAGCCAGAATACCGATGATCGCAACTACTATCATGAGTTCAATTAACGTAAAACCTTTTTGTGCTTTCATTGCTACTTCTCCGAGGCGTCAATTATGTGGTGCCTTGCGATCGAGAAAGCATAGGTCGTGCCAACAATACAGCAGCTCTGACTGCTGCAAGAATATGCGAAATACACGACTCTGAAAGGCTCAGAAATCAGCAGAAACTGACAATTTTCGTCACATGTCTCTCTGCCATTTGGCAGCACCGCCCGACTGCGCTATAACCCACCCATTGTCTGTGTCTGGTGGTTTTATGACTGATGCTGTCCTCACTGGCTTGGCCAAACAATTGGTCCTCGCCGAGCTACTTACTGAATCTGTTGCGCAACAAGCGTATCAACAGGCGCGCCGCGACAAGATTTCGTTGGTGAGCTATCTGGTTCAGAACAAACTGGTCAAAAGTCTGACACTGGCAGAGATGGCTTCCGACCAGTTTGGCGTGCCATTCATGGACCTCGCCAGTCTGGACAAAGAAAGCCAGCCTAAAGGCCTAGTGAGTGAAAAGCTGGTTCGACAGCATCATGCCTTGCCGCTGTGGCGACGTGGGAACAAGCTGTTCATTGGCATATCGGACCCGACCAATCATCAGGCAGTCACCGATATTCAGTTCAGCACCGGCCTGAATACCGAAGCGATTCTGGTAGAAGATGACAAGCTGACCACTGCAATAGATCGCTTTTTTGACAGTGATACCGGTCTAGGTAATCTGGAAGATGTCGATCTGGGCTTGGATATCGAACCGGCCGATGGCAAGGAAACCTCTCTAGCTACACAGAATGATGCTGACGATGCTCCAGTAGTGCGATTTGTCAACAAAATGCTTATGGATGCCATCCGATTAGGATCATCCGACTTGCACTTCGAGCCCTACGAAAAGATCTTCCGTGTACGCTTGCGTACCGATGGCATCCTGCACGAGGTCGCCAGACCGCCGATCCATCTGGCAAACCGTATTGCTGCGCGCCTGAAGGTCATGGCCAGCCTCGATATTTCGGAACGACGCAAACCGCAGGACGGAAGGGTCAAGTTGCGGGTGTCCAAAACAAAGGCTATCGATTTTCGTATGAATACCTTGCCCACACTGTGGGGCGAAAAGATTGTGATGCGGATCCTAGACCCGACCAGTGCGCAGATGGGTATTGATGCTCTGGGCTACGAGCCAGAACAAAAGGCACTGTATCTGGAAGCGCTGAAACAGCCGCAGGGCATGATTCTCGTAACTGGTCCCACTGGGTCCGGCAAGACTGTTTCGCTGTATACAGGCCTGAATATTCTCAATACCGTAGACATCAACATTTCTACAGCCGAAGACCCGGTGGAGATTAACCTGGAAGGTATCAACCAAGTCAACGTCAATCCGCGTCAGGGGCTGGACTTTTCTCAGGCATTGCGCGCGTTCCTGCGTCAAGATCCCGACGTAATTATGGTCGGCGAGATTCGCGACTTGGAAACTGCCGAAATCGCCATCAAGGCGTCACAGACCGGCCACATGGTGCTGTCAACCCTGCACACCAACAGTGCGGCAGAAACCCTGACTCGCCTGCATCATATGGGTGTCGCAGCATTCAACATTGCTACAGCAATCAACCTGATTATTGCGCAGCGCCTTGCGCGCAAGTTGTGCAGCCACTGCAAGAAAGAACTCGATATTCCTCGCGAGACACTGATTCGAGAAGGTTTTCCTGAAGAGAAGATTGGCACTTTCAAGATTTATGGCCCAGTGGGCTGTGAGCATTGCAATAGTGGCTATAGAGGCAGGGTCGGTATTTACGAAGTCGTCAAGAAAACAGCGGAACTGGAGCGCATAATCATGGAAGAAGGCAACTCATTAGAGATTTCCAGGCAGATGCGTAAGGACGGCTTCCACGACTTGCGAACCTCGGGCCTTTCGAAAGCTATGCAGGGCATCACCAGCCTTGAAGAAGTCAATCGCGTGACCAAGGATTAAACATGGCCAGCAAGGCAGTCAAAGTCATCGTTTACACGTGGGAAGGTGTGGACAAGAAAGGCACTAAAACCAGTGGAGAACTGAGCGGCCATAACCTGGCACTTGTAAAAGCACAACTGCGCAAGCAAGGCATCAATCCGACCAAAGTGCGCAAGAAGTCCGCTTCGATCTTCGGTAAGGGCAAGAAAATAAAGCCACTGGATATAGCTTTTTTTTCTCGGCAGATGGCCACAATGATGAAAGCCGGCGTTCCATTGCTGCAGTCGTTTGACATCATCAGCGAGGGTGCTGAAAACCCGAACATGCGTACGCTCGTGGGTTCACTCAAGCAGGAGGTGTCGGCCGGCAACAGCTTTGCGACGGCATTGCGACAGAAACCGGAATATTTCGATGACTTGTTTTGCAACTTGGTAGATGCCGGTGAGCAAGCAGGGGCACTTGAGAGTCTGCTGGACCGAGTGGCAAGCTATAAGGAAAAGACGGAAAAGCTCAAGGCTAAAATAAAAAAAGCAATGACGTACCCAATCGCCGTGTTGATCGTAGCGATTATTGTATCAGGTATTTTGTTGATCAAAGTGGTACCGCAGTTTCAATCCGTGTTTGCTGGTTTTGGTGCGGACTTACCTGCGTTCACTCTAATGGTTATTGGTCTTTCAAAAATTGTTCAGGAGTGGTGGCTGTTAATCGTTGGCCTATTGTTTTCAGGATTTTTTTTATTTAAACGGGCTTACAAAAAATCTCAAAAATTTCGCGACGGACTTGATCGTCTTTTGCTAAAGGCACCACTCATTGGGCCTCTTATTTTCAAATCTTCGGTAGCTCGCTATGCGCGCACACTTGCTACGACTTTTGCCGCTGGTGTACCGCTTGTAGAGGCGTTGGACTCGGTTGCTGGAGCCACAGGCAATGTAGTGTTCAAAAATGCAGTCAATAAGGTCAAGCAAGACGTTTCCACAGGTATGCAATTGAATTTCTCGATGCGATCTACGGGAGTATTCCCAAGCCTTGCGATCCAGATGACAGCCATTGGCGAAGAATCCGGCGCCCTGGACACCATGCTCGACAAGGTAGCTACTTATTACGAGGATGAAGTCGATAACATGGTCGACAACCTGACCAGCCTGATGGAACCTATGATCATGGCCTTTTTGGGAGTGATCGTCGGCGGCCTTGTTATTGCCATGTATCTCCCCATCTTCAAACTCGGAAGCGTTGTCTGAAATGCCCCTCCTCGATTTCCTGGCCAGCTCACCGCTGGCCTTCGTCATTACCTGCTGCCTACTCGGCCTCATCGTCGGAAGCTTCCTCAACGTAGTCGTCTACCGCCTCCCCAAAATGATGGAGCGCGAATGGAAAGCCCAATCCCGCGAAATGCTCGGCCTGCCCGCCGAACCCGATCAGCCAGTCTTCAATCTGATACTGCCGCACTCCAATTGCCCGCACTGCGCGCACAAAATCCGCCCGTGGGAAAACCTGCCGGTCATCAGCTATCTGCTGCTGCGCGGTAAATGTTCGCAGTGCAAAGCGCCGATCAGCCAACGTTACCCGCTGGTCGAGCTGACCTGCGCAGTGTTGTCGGCCTACGTCGCCTGGCATTTCGGCTTCGGCTGGCAGGCAGCGGCGATACTGGTGTTGAGCTGGGGCCTGCTGGCGATGAGTCTGATCGACGCCGACCACCAGCTGTTACCTGACTCTCTGGTGCTGCCACTGCTGTGGCTGGGCCTGATCGTCAACGCCTTCGGGCTGTTCACCTCGCTGAACGATGCGCTGTGGGGAGCGGTGGCCGGCTATCTGGCGCTGTGGTCGGTGTTCTGGCTGTTCAAGCTGGTGACCGGCAAGGAAGGCATGGGTTATGGCGACTTCAAGTTGCTGGCCATGTTGGGCGCGTGGGGCGGCTGGCAGATTTTGCCGTTGACCATCCTGTTATCGTCGCTGGTGGGCGCGGTGCTTGGGGTGATCATGATGCGTGTGCGCAGGGTCGAAAGCGGTACGCCTATCCCCTTTGGTCCTTATCTGGCCATTGCGGGGTGGATCGCTTTGCTCTGGGGTGGTCAAATAACCGACTCTTACATGCAGTTTGCCGGTTTCAGATGACTCACCCTGATGAAAAACCCTGGATTCTTGGCCTGACTGGCGGCATCGGTAGCGGTAAAAGTGCAGCGGCGAAGTGCTTTAGCGACCTTGGCGTCGACACTGTGGATGCCGATCATGCCGCCCGCTGGGTAGTCGAGCCCGGGCGCCCGGCGCTGGAGCAGATAGCGGCGCACTTCGGTAAAGGCGTGTTGCAGACCAGCGGCGAGCTGGATCGAGGCGCGCTGCGCAAGCTGATCTTCGAAAACCCCGAGCAGCGGCGCTGGCTGGAAGCGCTGCTGCATCCGCTGATCAATCAGGAAATCGTCAGCCATCTGGCCAAGGCCAAATCGCCGTATGCCATTCTGGTCTCGCCACTGCTGGTCGAGTCCGGGCAATACCGCATGGTTCAGCGGCTGCTGGTGATCGATGCTCCGGCGCACCTGCAGATAGAACGCACCATGCTGCGCGACAGCTCCAGCCAGGAGCAGGTCGAAGCCATTCTCAAGGTGCAGATCCAGCGTGAAGACCGCCTGCGTCATGCCAACGATGTGCTGGTCAACGACCGCGATCACGCTTGGCTGAACAGCGAAGTCGAGCGGCTGCACCACTTTTACCTTACTTTGCGTGGAGGCCAATCATGAGCCAACCAATGACCGTCCAATGCCCAACCTGCGATGCCCCGGTGGAATGGAGCGCCGCCAGTCCGAGCCGCCCGTTTTGCTCAGAGCGCTGCAAACTGATCGACCTGGGGGCCTGGGCTTCTGAAGAGCATGCGATTCCGGTGAGCCCGGATGCTGAGGATGAATTGTTCTCGGGTGATCTGGAGGCTCCGCACCGGGGGCATTGATAGCCCTCAATGCGCAGGCAACTCTGCTTCTGTCCAACGGGTGTCGGAGTGACCGCGGCGGCGATCCGCATTACTCACAAAGGCTGCCTCACAGTCGCCTGACTCCAAGCGGCTGTGGTCAACCTCTCAAGGGTATATTCACCTGACGCTCATTTTCCTGAGCCCAGAAACCGCAATCAGAAAATCTCGTGCAGACCAAACCCAGCCTCCCAGCAAAAGACAGGGAACCAGTATGGAAAAGAATTGATGAAAGTCAGAAAATGGCCTCTTGGCAACCCCCACTCCAACAATCGCCAGAATAAAAAGACAGAAAAACAAATAACCGAGCATTCTAAAAAACAAATAAACGACGTTTGAAAACCTCATACTGCCTACCCACACCACACCCTTTGGCGAGAAAAGTGCCATCCAACAAGCGTGGCATGCTGTCGACCAACCAAAGCAAGTAAACTGATAGGTCGATATTCGAACTCCCGCGTCAAGATAAATCCAGGCATACGTGGCATCCATCACCTCACCGGCAGCTGTTAAATGACCGGTAAAATAATAGAGACCTATACCGCCCAACACATAAACCGCCAAACCCAAAATAAACACTGCCAGGTTCCTGCTTCAGGGTAATTTTACCTTCACCACTCCGCCCTTTTTTTCAGAGCAGGATGACGCGTTTTCCAAATCGTTAAAAAGCTGTGCAAAAATTCTTATTTCAGATAGTTATCGACAGCAACGCTCTTGTTTCTACAAATCTCGTGCGACAGTCTGTCTCCATCCACAGCCTTTCCGGAATCCATCTCCTGCGCAACCTTATCTATCGCATCTTTGTAGACTTCGCTGTCAGGGTTTATGCTAGACGCGCACTTCATCAAGGCATAGCTAATCACTGGATTTCTCGAAACACCCAGACCTTTCTCATAAATCAGGCTAAGGTTCGCGAAAGCGACGTCGTCATCCTGTCCTGCCGCTTTCCAGTACCAGTCCATAGCTTTCGAGTAATCCTGGGGAACACCATAGCCGTGTTTGTACATGTTGCCTAACTCGTTTTCCGCATAGGCAATGCGCTCCGCGGAGAGCGCACGAAAATACAGCAGCGCTTCTGCATAGTTACGCTCAACACCACGCCCCTCTTTTAACATGAGCGCAAGTTGATACTGCGCACGAGGCATACTTTGAGCCGCAGCCAATCGATACCACTTTGCAGCTGTGGCGTTATCAACAGCACCGCCACGGCCTGATTCAAAAAGACTTGCCAGATCAGCCTGCGCAACGGCAAGCCCTTGAGTAGCTGAGAGCCTAAGCCAATAACGAGCCTCTTTGTAGTCCGTCGCTGTCCCTTTGCCAACGCTATAAAAATATCCAATCTTGTACTGCGCAGGGGCATAGCCAGTTGAAGCGCTGCGCCGGTACCAGGCAAGGGCGCTCTCATAGTTCTGTTCTACACCTTTGCCATACTCATAGGCTTGGCCCAGCGCCAGTTGACCGATAGGGTCGTTTCCCGCAGCGGATTTTTCATACCATTTAAATGCCTCATGCTCATCTTTCTCGACACCCGTTCCTTCCGCGAGGCTTTTAGCCAGGTTTCGTTGCGCCAGGAGATCGCCTTTCTCGGCTGCCAATTTGAGAAAGCGAAAACCTTTGGCCGCATCACGGTCGACACCACGACCTTCGATGTATCCCACCCCCAGAATATTCAACGCCTCGGCATCACCACTGTCAGCGGCACGCTGTATGAAGCCAACCGCTGACGTTTCATCTTTTTCTACGCCTCTTCCTTCGCCAAGCATAAGTGCGTATCGGGACTGTGCAGCAGGTAAACCTTGCTCCGCAGCGACCTTATAAAGGTCAGCAGCCTTTGATAGATTTACAGCCGTGCCAATACCGTTTTCATAAAAAAAACCTAACCTGTACTGAGCCAGCACCAGCCGCTTTTGTGCGGCGGCAGAGATATTCTCAAAGGCCTTTAGCGTATCTTTGGATACACCTTTCCCCTCCTCATACTGCAACCCGATGTAGTACTCGGCCTCAGCATTACCCTTGGCAGCCTCCTTCTGGAAGAGAGAAAATGCTTGCTCATACAGTCCTTGACTGTACGCATCCAGGCCTTTTTGCATTGATGCCAATGCATCCGCTGAAAGACAAAAGAACAAAAACCCGGCGAAGAGTGCATCAGCTTTCAATATCCGCTTCCTGAATACATGTTTAGAGGCCCTCATCACCCGCCACATTCGCCCGTAGGCATTTGGCATCGAACAGGCACAGAACGCTTGTAGGCCGGTAAAAATGCAGATCAAGATCTGCCCGACCCAGAGAGGAAAATAGCGTCATTTACGGTCCGTGTGAGAAGAAGTACCGAGTACCATTTGACTGGCTTTTCATGCCTTCGGCACAGGACAGAAAAGCTTTAGGCGACCGAATGGAAATCTAACATGCGCTATACATACGGCAAAAAAACTGAAAACTGCACAGTGTATTTTCATAACCGTCGCCTTGAGTGTTGAGCAAGCGCCCTATGAATGCTCGACCCCAGATCAGGCAGGCTTATCTAACCCATGCTCTGACACCGACCTGAATCTGCCCCAACGCAGAACATGTATAAATAACTGCGCAAGCACGCAGTCAAAATTGAGGCTTCTCCAACGCAGCCCTCAACGCATCAGCACTGCCAAACTGTTGCTGGCTGACCAACTGCCCGTCGCGCAACTGTAACCACAGCACTTTATCGTCATCGCCTGCGTACTGCGGCACGATGCGCGCGTCTCGATCGAGCATTACGCGGTAGCTGTAATCGCGCATTTTGGGGATGGCGAACATCTTGGCGATGATGGTTGGCATTTTCTGGATGTCAGCGACAAACACCGTGTGGCGTGATTCCAGAAAGCCTTTTGGCTTGTCCTGAAGGGCAGCGTTGACTAGTTTCGCGGCGTCCATGCTGCGTGCGACCAGCAGGGTTTGTGTCTGGTTGTTCAGGGTGTAGGGCTGGTCGTATTGATCGAGCAGTGTCCAGGAAGACAAGCGCTCGCCGACTTGCAGGGCGTTGGCGGTGAGGGGCAGCAAGGCCAGCAGCAGAATGGGCAGAAGCTTCACAGGTCGATCCTCGATAAAAACGGCGCCTGCGGGCATTTTTTCGCAAGCGATCAAAAAATGAATTGCCAGTCTACACCCCTGCATTCACTCTTCCAGTCATGGCAACTTGAACGCTAAGCTTGGCCCTATGGATGACTCAGACTACCTACGCCTGTTGACGATCCAGGCCGAACAAGCCAACGCCTTTCTTTCCAATGCGCGGAAGTGGGAGCGTGAGCGTTGGGTTTGTCAGCGCCTGTTGCAGGGGCTGAACATTGCGCATCGCAATGAGGACTTCACGCCTGCCAGTCAGGAGCCGCCGGATGTGCTGTTTCGTGACGGGCGCTTCGAGGTGTTTTTCGTGCTGGATGAGGGGCGGCGTCTCAATGACGAGTGGCGCGAGGAGCTGGCGCGACGACGAAGCGCGTTCTCGTTGAGCCAACTGGTACGTCGGGAGGTCAAGCCCAAGCGGATTCCGGCCTCTGAATTGCTGCACCGACTCGCCCCTACCCTGCGCAAGAAATCCACCAATTATCGCGAACGCGGCATTGACCTGGGCGGGCTGGATATCATCGCCTTCGCCAGCCTCAAACGCGAGGTGCTGGACCTCAACAGTCACTTTCCACCACCGACCGAATACCTGCGTCAGGGCTGGCGCTCGTTGTCGCTGGTGGGGCCGACCTTCGCTCGGGTATTGTTCGCGCATCCCGGCGCTCCGGATTTTCTGCGTACCAATCTGGGGCGCAGTGTCGTTTTCGATGTTGGAATCAGTTTATGAGCCCCTTGCAGGAACTGCTGGCCGATGTGCCTCAACAAGGTCGCGTGCGCTGGATAGGCGTGCGTCCGCAATCGCGGGTCGAGATGATCGAGCTCGATGCCGTGGAAGCGCGTCGCGAAGCGGGTCTGACCGGCGATCACTCGCGGCCCGGCCCGCGCAATGCGCGGCAGGTGACGTTGATCCAGTGGGAACATCTGGCGGTGGTTGGCTCGTTGCTGAACCGCGTGGCGGATAACCCCATCGTGCCGCAGGATTTGCGGCGCAATCTGGTGATCAGTGGCATCAACCTGTTCAACCTGAAGAATCGACGCTTCCGGATCGGTCAGGCGATTTTCGAAACCACCGGCTGGTGTCAGCCGTGTGCGCGACTTGAGCAGCGCCTTGGTCACGGGACGTTCCAGGCGGTGCGTGGGCATGGCGGAATCACTGCGCGAGTGTTACAAAGCGGCATCATCCGCCTGGACGATGTGTTGCAAGTCGAGCCGCTGGAAATCACTGATCCCTGGCCCCCTGCCCGTCAGCACGCTTGAGACAACGCATAAATTGAGCAGCCACCTGAACCCGGAACCGCAAAGGTGTGTCGAAGAGTACCTTCAGGCACACCGGCATCCAGTCGAGCGCAGGCCGCTCCTGACCCGGACAGTGTGGTGATGAACCCTTTATTGAGCCTTCTGACGCTATGAGCTGCCTTGCGCTCGCGAAGAACGAGCTCCCCCCGAATTCCTTAAACCTTCCGAGTAATCCTTATGACGCATCGTATTGTTATCGTTGGCGGAGGCGCTGGCGGTCTGGAGCTGGCTACCAGTCTTGGCAAGACCCTGGGCAAGAAAGGCACGGCCAGTGTCACGCTGGTTGATGCCAACCTGACGCATATCTGGAAACCGCTGTTGCACGAAGTGGCTGCCGGTTCGCTCAACTCGTATGAGGACGAGCTGAACTACGTAGCTCAGGCCAAGTGGAACAACTTTCAGTTTCAACTCGGGCGCATGACCGGTCTGGACCGCGCCAGCCGCCAGATTCATCTGGCCGAGACGCTGGATGAAAACGGCGCAGAACTGGTTCCGGCACGCAGCCTGGGTTACGACTCGCTGGTCATCGCCGTGGGCAGCACCACCAACGACTTCGGCACCAAGGGCGCGGCAGAACACTGCCTGTTTCTCGACAGCCGCAAACAGGCCGAGCGCTTTCACCAGCAACTGCTCAACCACTACCTGCGCGCCCACGCCGGCCAGGCCGACAGCGCACAGGAAATCACCGTGGCCATCGTGGGTGCCGGTGCAACCGGTGTCGAGCTGGCGGCAGAACTGCACAACGCGGCGCATGAGCTGGCGGCTTACGGGCTGGGCCAGATCAAGCCGGAAAACCTGCGCATCACGGTGATCGAAGCCGGTCCACGGGTGTTGCCCGCGCTGCCTGAGCGCATCGGCGCGCCGGTGCACAAGACGCTGGAAAAACTCGGCGTGACGGTGCTGACCAATGCAGCAGTCAGTGAAGTGACGGCTGATGGTTTGATCACTGCTACCGGGCAGGTCATTCCGGCGAGCTTGAAGGTCTGGGCGGCAGGTATCCGTGCCCCGGCCTTCCTGCAGGAACTGGATGGCCTGGAAAGCAACCGGATCAATCAGTTGCAAGTGCTGCCGACGCTGCAAACCACCCGTGACGAAAATATCTTCGCCTTCGGTGACTGCGCGGCCTGCCCGCAAAAAGGCACCGACCGCAACGTCCCGCCGCGTGCTCAGGCAGCTCACCAGCAGGCGTCCTTGCTGGTCAAATCGCTGCGCCTGCGGATCGAAGGCAAGACGTTGCCGGAATACACTTACAAGGACTACGGCTCGCTGATCTCGCTGTCGAGCTTCTCGGCGGTCGGCAATCTGATGGGTAACCTGATGGGCAGCGTGATGCTTGAAGGCTGGCTGGCGCGCATGTTCTATGTATCGCTGTACCGCATGCACCAGATGGCGCTGTACGGCACCTTCCGTACCTTGATGCTGATGCTGGGCAGCAAGATCGGCAAAGGCACCGAGCCGCGGATGAAGCTGCACTAAGGTACGCAAGACGAGAGGCGTACGGGAGAACACCGCCGTGCCCGTACTTCGCGTAGGCATGCCGTTCTGGACGCTCTGCGTTCGCTCTTGACTGTGCGGCGCAGCGTAGAACTTGCGACGCAGAGCGTCGTGAACTGCATTCCCACGCTGGAGCGTGCGGAACGATCACCGCAACTATCGTGCGGCGCTCTGCGTCGCATGCCATTCCGGACGTTCCGCGTCCTGTTGCGACGCAGAGCGTCGTGAAACGCATTCCCACGCTGGAGCGTGAGGAACGATCACCCCTCTATCGTGCGGCGCTCTGCGTCGCATGCCATTCCAGACGCTCCGCGTCCTCTTGCGACGCAGAGCGTCGTGAACTGCATTCCCACGCTGGAGCGTGAGGAACGATCACCCCTCTATCGTGCGGCGCTCTGCGTCGCATGCCGTTCTGGACGCTCTGCGTCCTCTCCTAAGTGAATCCGGCTGCTCTGCCAACGCGTTTGCTGCGCCGACTTGCGGTGCCCCGAATACCCGCTACCTTTAACGGATCGGGTTGTGCGCCAAGCAATCGGACGGAAGGCTCTCGTACTGTTATCAAGTTTGTCTGCGGCGCGCAGATAACCATTGAGTCGTGTACAACGCTGCACTGTTCAGGGATCGAACCCATGATGTCGAATCAATTCAGTAGCACTCCTGCGCAACGTCATCCGCGTTTCATCTGGTTCTCACTCATTCCCGTCGTCCCCGCCATTGCCTGGATTCTCTCTCAGTTCGGCATGGGTACCGCCAATCTGGTGGCTTGCGCTGCATTGCTGGTGATCGGTTTCGGCGCTTGTGCCTGGTCTGCCCGCTCACAGCAGAACGAAGTGCGCCACGCAGTGGCTCAGGCGCTGGACCATCATCAGGCACATAGCGCTCAAAGCAGCGCCATGGCCTCCAGCGCCCAATTCAATGAAATCCTCCTTGGTGCCATGCCGATCTGGGCCAAGCAGGTCGAGAGCTCGCGCCAGCAGACCGAAACCGCCATCGTCGAGCTGAGCACGCGTTTCATGGGCATTTCCGAGCGCCTGCAGGAAACCGTGCAGGCGTCGCAGCACGCTGCCGGTGAACTGGACGGTCAGAACGCCGACGGTGCTTTGAAAGTGTTGTCGCAGAGCGACAGCGAACTAAGCCGGGTAATCGACTCGCTCAAATCCACCCAGGCCAGCCGCGACCAGACGCTCTCCCAGGTCCGCAGCCTCACCGCCTACACCGGCGAATTGCGCACCATGGCCGCCGACGTTGCAGCGATTGCCGCACAGACCAACCTGCTGGCCCTCAACGCGGCCATCGAGGCGGCGCGTGCCGGTGAAGCGGGCCGTGGCTTTGCCGTGGTGGCCGACGCGGTGCGCAGCCTGTCGAGCAAGTCCAGCGAAACCGGTCAGCAGATGTCCGCCAAGGTCGACATCATCAACAACGCCATCACCCAGCTGGTGCAGGCTGCATCGAGCGGCGCCGATCAGGACAGCCATTCGGTGGCCGCTTCCGAGCAAAGCATTCAGAACGTACTGGAGCGCTTCCAGAGCATCACCGGTCGCCTGGCCGAGTCCGCTGACCTGCTCAAGCAGGAGAGCTACGGGATTCGCGACGAAATGACCGAGGTCCTGGTGAACCTGCAGTTTCAGGACAGGGTCAGCCAGATTCTCGCCCACGTACGCGACAACATCGACTCGTTGCACGCGCACATTCTGCAGGCTAGCCAATCCCCTGATGAGGCGGTCGCCATCGACGCCCGGCAATGGCTGGCGCGCATGGAGTCCACCTACGCGACCGACGAGCAGCGTCGCACTCACCGAGGTGAATCGGCAGCACAGCAGGATTCGCAGGAAATCACGTTTTTCTAGGAGTAAATCATGGCTAAGAGTGTATTGGTGGTCGACGATTCAAGCAGCGTCCGGCAAGTCGTCGGTATCGCGCTGAAGAGTGCCGGATATGACGTTATCGAAGCCTGTGACGGGAAGGATGCACTGGGCAAGCTCACCGGGCAGAAAGTGCACCTGATCATCAGCGACGTGAACATGCCAAACATGGACGGCATCACTTTCGTCAAGGAAGTGAAGAAGTTGGCCAGCTACAAGTTCACGCCCATCATCATGCTGACCACCGAATCCCAGGAATCGAAAAAGGCCGAAGGTCAGGCCGCAGGCGCCAAGGCGTGGGTCGTCAAACCGTTTCAGCCGGCACAAATGCTCGCAGCGGTTTCCAAGCTGATCCTGCCCTGAGACTCAGGCCCCTGGAGGCCAGCATGCCCACGCCAGACGAGAGCGCCAACGACACTGCACGCGTGCAGATAGATGGTGAGTTGACGATCTACACCGTGACCGAATTGGCCGCCAGGCTATTGCCACAGATCGGCGCTGCTGCACGCCTGGAGGTTGACCTTTCACAGGTCACCGAGATGGACGGCGCCGGTCTGCAACTGCTGGCTGTGATTCAGCGCGAAGCCGGCAAGACCGGGACTTCGCTGCACCTGACCGGGCAAAGCAAAGCGGTCAGCGAAACCTTCGAGTTATGTAATCCGGGTGTAGTGCTGTAGCGCGTCCATTTGCAGTACGGCCCAGTGATCGATCAAGGAAGTCATCGTGAGTATTAATCTCGATCAGGCACAGCAGACGTTTATCGTTGAAGCGCGTGAGCTTTTGCAGGCGATGGAGGAATCCCTCCTGCAACTCGAAAGCGAGCCCGGCGACCAGGACGCGATCGGCGCGGTTTTCCGCGCAGCGCACACCATCAAAGGCTCGGCCGGACTGTTCGGGCTGACGCCTATCGTCAGTTTTACTCACATCGTCGAAGACGTGCTGGATCGTCTGCGTGAAGGCAGCGTTTCGGTAAGCGCCGAGCTGATCGCCGTGCTGCTCAAATCCGGCGATCACATGCTTGAGTTGATCGACGTGGTTGCCAGCCGTGGCGAGCAGTTGCAGCCGCCTGCCCTGGAGCGTGAGGTGGCGTTGCGTCAGGCATTGCAGGTCTTCCAGGCACCGGCCAGCGCCGGGGCCGCTGACAGCACTAGTGCGTCGGTCGTCAGTGATGATGAACAGTCAGCTGAAGTGCTCTGGCATATCTCGCTGCGCTTTGGCGTGGATGTTTTTCGCAACGGCATGGACCCGCTGTCGTTCCTGCGCTACCTCAATACCCTGGGGCAGATGGTCCAGGTCACGACGGTAACCGACAGTATTCCAGCAGTTGAGGCGTGGGACCCGGAATCCTGCCACCTGGGTTTCGAGATCGATTTCCGCTCTGCTGCCGGGCACGCCGCGATCAACGAAGTCTTCGATTTCGTGCGTGAAGACTGCGCAGTGGAAATCACCCCGGTGAATGAGACGCCAGACCACCTTGAGCCTACCGGCACCGAACTGGTCTCGCAGCCCGAACACAGCCCTCTGGTGGCCAGCGGCGAACTGCTGGGCGATCAGCGCGCAGTGCCTCGTACGCCCGCAACGGCAACGGCAACGGCAACGGCAACCGCTGTAGAGCGCCCTTCTTCGGCCAGCGAGCAGAAAAACAAGGATGGCCGCTATGTGCGGGTCAACGCCGACAAGCTCGACGAGTTGATCAATCTGGTCGGCGAGCTGGTCATTGCCAGCGCTGGTGCCAGCCTGCTGGCCAAGTCGTGCGACAACGACCCGCTTCAGGAAGCCAGTTCCACCGTATCGGGGCTGGTCGAGCAGATTCTGGATGGCGCGCTGCACCTGCGCATGATCCCCATCGGCGACACCTTCAATCGCTTCCGCCGTGTGGTGCGCGATGTCAGCCAGGAACTGGGCAAGGACATTGACCTGATCATCAATGGTGCGGAGACCGAACTGGACAAGACCGTCGTCGAAAAGATCGGCGACCCGCTCATGCACCTGCTGCGCAATTCCATGGACCACGGCATCGAGAGCGCCGAAGCACGTCGCGCAGCAGGCAAACCGGCCAAAGGTCATTTGAGCCTCAACGCGTACCACGACTCGGGCAGCATCGTCATTGAAATCGCCGACGACGGGGCCGGACTCAACCGCGAGCGCATCCTCGACAAGGCCCAGCAACGCGGACTGGTGGCGGCCGGCGCAAGCCTCACCGATCAGGAAATCTACAACCTGATTTTCGAACCCGGTTTTTCCACTGCCGAGGCCGTCACCAACCTTTCGGGGCGCGGTGTCGGCATGGACGTGGTCAAGCGCAACATCACCTTGCTGCGCGGCACGGTGGATCTGGACAGTCAGCCCGGTCAGGGCACCATCGTGCGCATCCGCCTGCCGCTGACGCTGGCGATCATCAACGGTTTTCTGGTCGGTATCGATCAGTCGACGTACGTAATCCCGCTGGACATGGTGCAGGAATGCATCGAGCTGGACGAACACAACCGGCAGTTGACCCGCGACAGCGGCTACCTGGACCTGCGTGGCGAAGTGCTGCCGCTGGTCTACCTGCGTGACCACTTCAATCATGAAGGCCCGGCCGCCAGGCGCCAGAACGTGGTGGTGGTGCGTTACGCCGAGCACAAGGCCGGTCTGGTGGTCGATGACCTGCTTGGCGAGTTCCAAACCGTTATCAAACCTCTGGGCAAGCTGTTCGGCGCGCTGCGCGGCATCAGCGGCTCGACGATTCTGGGCAGCGGCGCCGTGGCGTTGATTCTCGACATACCCGCCCTGCTCAACCAGATCGTACAAATGGAGGCCCGCTCGACCCAGGCGCCTCAATCCCTGTTGCCCACTTCTCGCTGACGGATTCGCAATTCCCAAGGAGTTACTTCAATGAAATGGTTCTACGATCTGAAGATTTCCACCAAGCTGATTACCTCGTTTCTGGTGGTTCTGGCGTTGACCGCGGCCATGGGAGTCTTTGCCATCATCCAGCTCGGCCAGGTCAACCAGGCCGCTCAGGACATCAAGGAAAACTGGATGCCGTCCATGCGCGCGGCTTCGGGCATGCGCTTCTTCGCCGCCAACTATCGCTTGAAGGAAAACCGCCATATTGCAGCCGACACCGCCCAGGAAAAGGCGCAGATGGAGCTTGAAGCAGCGGACTCTCGCAAACAGTTCGAAACCCGCCTGGCCACCTATGACAAGCTGGTGGTCAGTGACGAAGATCGCCAACTGTTCAATGGCGTTACCTCGACATGGGCTGCGTACCTCAAGAGCAGCAACGAGTTGTTCGACATGTCCCGTCAGGGCCTCGAAGCCCAGGCACGAGCGCTGCTGAAGGGCGAGTCCAAAACGCATTTCGACGAAGTGACCAGTCAGTTGCAAAAAATGGTCGAGCTCAACGACGCCGGGGCGACTGCTGCTGGTGACAAAGGCACCACGCTGTACGAAAACGCACGCATCTCGATCGTCGTCGTGCTGGTTGCAGCCTTGTTGATCGGTCTCGGCCTGGCGCTGTTCATCGCCCGGATCATCTCCCGCCCGCTGAAAGAGGCTGCAACGGCCGCCGAGCAGCTGGCAGAGGGCAACCTCAACGCCCACATCGGCCACGGTTCCAAGGACGAGACCGGCATGGTGCTCAACGCCATGCGCAACATGGTCGGCAAGCTGTCGCACATCATCGGCGAAGTGCGTAATGCCGCCGACAACCTGGCCAGTGCCTCGGAAGAAGTCAGCGCCACCGCTCAGTCGATGAGCCAGGCCACCAGCGAGCAGGCCGCCAGCGTCGAAGAGACCAGCGCGTCGGTCGAGCAGATGAGCGCCAGCATCAACCAGAACACCGAGAACGCCAAAGTCACCGATGGCATGGCCAGCAAGGCCGCCAAGGAGGCCACCGATGGCGGCGAATCGGTGCAGCAGACCGTTGTGGCGATGAAGAAAATCGCCCAGCGCATCAGCATCATCGACGACATCGCTTACCAAACCAACCTGCTCGCCCTCAACGCCGCCATCGAAGCCGCGCGTGCCGGCGAACATGGCAAAGGGTTCGCGGTTGTGGCAGCCGAGGTGCGCAAGCTGGCCGAACGCAGTCAGGTGGCCGCGCAGGAAATCGGCGAGTTGTCGTCGAGCAGCGTGGACATGGCCGAGAAGGCCGGCAAGTTGCTGGACGAGATGGTGCCCTCGATCAACAAGACCTCCGATCTTGTGCAGGAAATCAGTGCTGCGTCGGAAGAGCAGGCAGCCGGTGTGGCGCAGATCAACACTGCCATGACCCAGCTCAACCAGGTCACCCAGCAAAACGCATCGAGCAGCGAAGAACTGGCGGCCACAGCTGAAGAAATGAGCAGCCAGGCCGAACAACTGCAACAGGCCATGAGTTTCTTCACCCTCGACGCATCGCCAAGGGCCGTCGCGCAGAACGCTACTTTCGACAGCCGCAACAGCCCGAACCGTCAGCCTCCGCGCCCTCCACAGCAGGCTCCGCGCAAGGCATTTGCGCAAAGCATGGCGGGCGCCCCGGACGAATCGGAATTTACCCGTTTCTGATTGCCGGCTTCGATAGAGACTCCAGGGGAGAACGACATGGGCTCATTGGCCACGACTCGGCAGACCGCAGCGACGGTCGAAGAAGAGGCGCAGTACCTGACTTTCATGCTCGGTGGCGAGATGTTCGCCATCGGCATTCTGGGCATCAAGGAAATCATCGAGTACGGCAGCCTGACGGTGGTGCCGATGATGCCCGCCTTCGTGCGCGGGGTGATCAATCTGCGCGGCGCGGTGGTGCCGGTGGTCGATCTGTCGGCGCGCTTCGGGCGGCAGAACTCGGATATCACCCGGCGTTCGTGCGTGATCATCATCGAGGCCAACAGCGAGGACGGCCAGCCGCAGGACATCGGTCTGCTGGTCGACAATGTCTCGGCGGTACTGGAGATTCCGGCGTCGCAGATCGAGCCGCCGCCGAACTTCGGTGCGCGAATTCGCGCCGACTTCATCAGCGGCATGGCCAAGGTCGACGGCAAGTTCGTGATCGTTCTTGAGGTCGACCGCGTGTTGTCCATCGATGAAATGTCCAGCCTTGCCGAGGCAAGCCAGTCGCTGCCGCCCGACGTCGATGCGACGTGAGGTCTGCACATGCCTGATACAGCGTCGCTCACCGATCGCGAATTCGGCCAGTTCCAGAACTGGCTGTACAACGCTGCGGGCATCAAACTGACGCTGGCCAAGAAAGCGCTGGTCGCCGGCCGCCTGTTCAAGCGTCTCAAGCATTACGAGCTGGACAACTATGGCGAGTATTTCAAGCTGATCATGAACGATCAGCGCAACGGCGAGCTGCAAGTAGCGCTGGACCTGCTGACCACCAACGAAACGTATTTCTTCCGCGAACCCAAGCACTTCGATTTTCTGCGTCAGCAGGTGCTGCCCAAGGTCACGCACGGCAAAATGTTCCGTATCTGGAGCGCTGCCAGTTCGTCTGGCGAAGAGCCCTACAGCCTGGCCATGACCCTGGCCGAACAACTGGGCACAACCCCTTGGGAAGTGGTCGGTTCGGACATCAGCACCCGCGTGCTGAGCAAGGCGCGCAGCGGTCACTACCCCATGGAACGCACCGAGACGTTACCGCAACCTTTGCTGTTCAAATACTGTCTGAAAGGCATAGGTCGCCAGGAAGGGACCTTCCTGATCGACAAGTCGTTGCGCAGCCGGGTCAGTTTCGTGCAGGTCAATCTCAATGACACCCTGCCGGATCTGGGCGAGTTCGACGTAATCTTCCTGCGCAACGTGATGATTTATTTCGATCAGGAAACCAAAAGCAAAGTGGTGGCGCGGTTGATCCCGCGTCTCAAGCCAGGAGGCTATTTCATCATCAGCCACTCAGAAAGCCTGAACGGTGTAAATGACATGTTGAAAATGGTCTCCCCTTCGATTTACCGCAAACCATGAACACGCCTGTCGGTGTAGCCGAAATAGTGCTGGGGCCTGGCGAAGTGGTCTTTCAGACCCGGCCGACTCGCCTGCGCACGTTGCTGGGTTCATGCGTGGCGATTACCTTCTGGCACCCGTGGCGGCATATTGGCGGCATGTGCCACTTCATGTTGCCCGGGCGCATACGCAGGCATCAGCCACTGGACGGCAGGTACGCTGACGAAGCGATGGAAATACTCATTCGCCATGCACTGGCCAATGGCACCCTGCCGGAGGAATATCAGGTCAAACTGTTTGGCGGCGGCGAAATGTTTCCAGCTCATCGCCATGACCCGCACATGCAGAACGTCGCTGACAGCAACGTTCATGCGGCGCTTGCGCTGGCCGAACAGCACCGCTTGAAGCTGATGGCTCAGGATCTGGGCAGCACCGGCCATCGCAGCATCATCTTCGACCTGTGGGACGGAAACGTATGGGTCAGGCACCAACCAATGGAAGCAATGGAAAAAGATGCCAAACAAAAAAATCAGCGTACTGCTGGTCGATGATTCGGCCGTGGTACGCCAGGTGCTGGTGGCCATTCTCAACGACACCCCCGATATTCACGTGATGGGTGCGGCGTCAGACCCGATATTTGCCATGAGCAAGCTCGCTCAGGAATGGCCGGACGTCATTGTGCTGGACGTGGAAATGCCGCGCATGGACGGCATCACCTTTCTCAAGAAGATCATGAGCGAGCGGCCGACACCGGTGGTGATCTGCTCGTCGCTGACCCAGAAAGGCGCGGAAACCTCATTGCAGGCGCTGTCTGCCGGTGCGGTGGAAATCATCACCAAGCCCACCACCGGCCTGAAGAACTTCCTCATCGATTCGGCTGCCGAGCTGGTTGCAGCAGTACGCGCAGCAGCCAACTCCAACGTCAGGAACCTCGGCAAGCGCACCGCCGCCCCGGTGCTGACCCCGGCCAGCAAACTGACCGCCGATGCCATTTTGCCGGCTGCCAGCGGCCATGCCATGGCGCAGACCACTGAACGCATCGTCGCCATCGGCACCTCGACAGGCGGTACACAGGCACTTGAAGCGGTTCTGACGGCCCTGCCCCGCGTCTGTCCCGGCATGGTCATCGTCCAGCACATGCCGGAAAAATTCACCGCATCGTTCGCCGAACGCCTGAACAGCCTGAGTCAGATCGAGGTGCGCGAGGCCAGAAACAACGACCGCATCCTGCCCGGCCTCGCGTTGATCGCCCCCGGCGGCAAACACATGATGGTCACGCGCAGCGGCGCCTACTACCACGTCCAGGTCATCGACGGCCCGCTGGTCAACCGCCATCGTCCTTCGGTGGACGTGCTGTTCCGTTCGGTGGCCAAATTCGCCGGCAAGAACGCCACCGGCATCATCATGACCGGCATGGGCGACGACGGCGCACGCGGGCTCAAGGAAATGCTTGATGCCGGCAGCGCGACAGTGGCTCAGGACGAAGCCAGCTGCGTGGTATTCGGCATGCCCAAGGAAGCGATCAAACTGAACGCGGCGCAGCGGATCATCCCGTTGCAGGAGATTCATCAGGTGATCCTGCACCGGTGAACCCGAAGCTGTCGCCGTGCAACCAGCGTTTCTTTCGACACTCACATTTCACTGTAGAAACCCCGGGCGCACGGCAGCGCTCAGAAAAACAGCCTTATCGGGCCCACGATGGTGTCAGCAAAGCCTGATGGCCAGCGCTGGACCTGGATGACCCTGAAGCCCCGTCAGAGAATGAGACCAACTGGAAAAAAGGCTCTGCCTCCAGGTTCCTGTGCTGATTGGAAGTCCCTGATCTGTTGCTTTTATGCTCATTGCGGTAAGACGCATAGCTCCAGTGCCCAGGGGAGACATCGGAGTCCGGGCGATGGCTGCTCTGCCTCACACCGGCGGCGCTCAACTCCTGTTCGATACTGCTGATCATCCCCCTCATTTTGCCCATGTACTCTGGGCTGTAGGTGTTATCTGCACGGTCAGGCTTGGCGTAGATTGTGAACTGAGCGCCCAGCGCCACACGCTGCTTTGCCGCCGGCATCTCTGCCTGCAGGCACTTCATGTCAGTCACTTTCCACGAGTCCACCGGGCTGTCGCTCGCCTGCAGTATTTTGCCTATCGCATTGAATGCGTTCGGTACATCCTCAGGCGCCACGCTGAGGTGGATCTTGTCTCCGGCAAACTCTCCCTTGCAGTTCGGCTCCAGGCGATCCATATGGATGAAGACTTCAGACCCCGTCATCTTGAAATGATTGGCGGCAGTCCAGCCACCGTGATTTTCACCCAGCGCACTTTGCGCGACGTCATAAGTGGGGGCACGGTGATTAACGGCAAAACATGTCTGTGTGTTGGCACGCACTTCGCTCTGATTCAAACGGCGCAATTCTGCACCTGCATCCTTCTTCACAGTCGGCTGGGCAATTGCCGTATTGAGTTTTAAATTGAAGGCGGGTCTGTTGATAGGCATAGCTTTTATACCTGCTACTTATCGGTCATGAAAAAAGGGGGTTGCGTAGATAGCGGCAGCCTCTGCGCAACCTCTCCAACTCGCCGCTCTGCACTGGTCGTTGGCGACCTCGCAGATAGCTGCCCGCTGAGTGGTCAACAGGCACATCAGGTTCCATGAAACAGGATCAGGAAAACTGATCGCCTTTCGAGAAACCGACATCGTGTTTGATCTTGCCGTTCTCGAACTGGTCCATCCATGGCAGCACATCGGCACCGGCCGCTTTCAGGGCGCCCATGTTGTCTTTCACGGCCTGGTTGGCGCCGTCGCGCTGTTCGAAGTTACCGCCTCCGGTCCAGTTGGCGTTACCGACTTCACCGATTTGCGGCTTGAAGCCCGCGCTCGTAAGCGCCTTGATCTCCGATGACAGACGCGAGGAGGCATCGGCACCGCTGGCGTACTCATGGATGCTGCCGATCAGGCCAGGGTTGTTGCTGCCGTTGGCGGCTTTCAACTGATCAGCGTATTTGACCAGTCCGCTTTCCCCGCCGGCTGTCAGACCACCACCCCAATTGCTGTCCTCCACCACGATGTCGCCTTTGTAACCTGCGTCGCGGGCTGACTTGATCAGCGTGCTCTGCATATCGGCCCAACCTTGAGTGGCACTCTTGCCGCCCTCATTGAACGTATCGAGTACAAAACTCGGATGGTTTCCAAGGGCAGATACCACGTTTTTGACATCGTCGGCGGCTTGTCGGAGCTTGTCGCCGGACAAGACGTTGCCACCACCGCCATTGGCGTTGTCACGAAACGTAAACTGAATCCTGACCCCTTGTTTGTCGCCGGCATCGACCATCGCCTTGAGCTTGGCCATTTGCGCCGGGTCATTGATCTGGTCATGGGTCATCTGGATACGAAGTGTTTCCCCTCCGGCATTTTTCACGTCTTCGACCATTTTTTGCGCTGCCTCAGGAGACGCAATTCGGTCAGGAACCGTATTCGCGCCGCCATGAGAACCCAAGCCAGTGTTATTGAACGGTTGGGTTTGATTTGACTGCTCAGACAGTCCTGAGTCTGGCGTCGAACTGGCAGCGCCGCCGGGAGAAGCAGAAGCTCGACCTGGCCCGGACGAAGCGGGGGACGGGTTCTCGGAAGGGTTATTTGCAGAAGAGTTACTTGCGGAAGAATCACCGAGCAAGCGTTTCAGCAGCGCCTGAATCAGCGTCGTCAACGCCTCGATCAAGTCACTTTGATCGCCCCCTCCTGCTCGTCCATTCCCGGTGGTGGCGGTTGTCGGCGCGCCATTCCCCCAACTCACCGTGTTCGGCGCGCGCCGGGTACTTTCCGGAGGAAGAAAGTGCACGGCATTGCTCGACGATTTACCTGAATAGTCCGGACTCGGAGCCTGGTTGCCCGATGAAACAGGGGACCACCCCGGGCTGTTGTTGCTTACAGAGGTATTCATACTCATTTCATTACTCCTTTTTGTGGAGGTAACGCGTTTGGGTGAACGGGTTTTTGTGCAGGGCTTCAGAAATCCTCTTTATCGTCTGTCAGCGCTCAAGCAGAGGGATATTCATTAAAAGGGGCCCTTTAGATAAGCCCGCTCTGCGTCTCGCAAGATGGCAATATCCACGGCGTTGGGTAGCAGTCTTTTGGCCTCGGTAATGTTTGCCAGCTTGACGCTTTGAGATTCAAAGCCCATATCGGACGGTGTTCCATCGATCCGTTTGGCAAGGTAATAACGAGTTCGGGATGTTGTTCGGTCGTAGTCACCGATGAAGCCGTGGAACTTCACCAGAAGCCCCGTCTCTTCGTAGACTTCCTTGAGTGCATTGGTCCTCAAGTTCAAACCGGCTTCCTGCTTTCCCTTGGGAAAAGCGTGCGTTGCGCCGAACGGGTGATTGGTCGGCTCGGTGATCCACACCCTGCCGTCGGGCTCAAAAATGATCGCTCCACTGGCGGGAGCAAGGTGCTGGGAACGCTTAAATTCCGGCTCTGTGAAGTTGACCGCCCGGGTTGTAAATCGGCGCCAGCCATCCATTGTGTTGGGGGGCGTAAATGATCTGAACGGCAGGTTGTTCATGCTGCCACGGACAACGCTGTGGGGTACAAAAACGGCTGTGGCGTATCGATCACGCCACGTATCCAAAGCGCTGGGAGACGTGGGATTTTTAACAGTGACAACATTGCCACGCTCGTTCTTTTGGCGATGAATATAAGGAAGCGTCTGCTTCATATCGACCAGCCACTTCTTCCGACTGATCAGTCTTTTACCGAGCTCAATGCGTTCGCTGTGATTGCCAGGACCATGCTCTGCGCAAAGTGCGGCAATACGCGCATCCGGTATTTTTTCTATCGCTGCAATACCCTCGCGGATGTCATTACGCTCGATGTTCCGAAAGACACGACTGGACGAATTGTCTTCACGAGACAGCATCGTGACCAGTTCCATGGGCGTGGTACCGAACTGATTACCCTTGTGCTCCCCTTGGGCGCGGAAGACCAGCGCGCCGCCAAGGTCGATGCGCACGGGTTTGTTACGGTGATTGAAGATGACATTGTCCCCCGTCAGACCGATGACATCCCAGTTCGCCAGCCAGGCATCCACAGCAAAGCCGCACTTCAACTGGCTATTTTTTGCCAGCGTATCGAGGTCTTTGGGGTTCCCTACTATCAGTTTTGAAATCAGTGCGGGCTTGCCTTTGCGGGACGCCAGCTCTATGTCAGGAACATCGATTCCTGCGGCACGGTACAGCCTGGAGGCAAGCACCTCGTTTCGAAGCCTATTGGCAGACGGGTTGGTTTTCACATACCACTTAACGCCATTGGGCGCTTGAAACAATCCACCTGGATTAGAGCCCTTGGCGCCAGAGAGTTGTTTCCATTTGTCAGTCTCGACGAGAGCGAATTCACCTCCCCTCTTGGACCGTCCTAAAACCGTCATGTCGACGACAATGAACTCACCGCTCCGGCGAGCCTGCGTAATTTCGTACCGGTTGGTGATATCCAGAATGACTTCATGTTCACTCTTGCTGGCCACCGATAACGGCAACCGGCTCTCACTGAGTGTCACCCCCTTCGCACCACTGTGGTTGAGCGCGGGAACGGCAGGCATCGCTTTCAGTACAAAAAGAACCGGTGTTTCTTTTTTCCTGTTCGCGTTCACCAGCGCAAAGCCTTGCGAAACGGCTGACACTGTCGAGGCACTGGCCACCCCGGTCGCGGTGTAAACGCCTTTAACCACGCGCAGGCCGTGAATAAGACCATGGGCTATTTCACGACTGCGGTAACCCTTGGAGGTAGTCAGTAACAGCGACGCAGTCTCATCATCCAGAGATATCCCCCGATAAAGCACTTTAGGGTGATCCGACTCGGCCAACTCAATGGAGTAGCGCGGTATGGCGGCCCTCAGGTCGGCAAATTCTTCTTCGGTTGTTTCAGAGGCCGTGTACTTCTGCAGCAGTTGCATGAACTCTTTGCCGTCTATCGAATCCAGTACGCTGTCCTGCCGCCCCGCCAAACGACACTCTTCGACAGTATTGAATTGCTCCACTGGAACCCCCTTGCCTCGCCCTCGCGAAACAAAGTTGGGCACTTTATTACTGACAGGCCCCAGTGCTGAGGTACTTTGAGCGTTTGAAAACCCAAGGTGACTGAAATTGTGTTTTACGGGATTTATCATTAAGCCCTCCTGAACGTTCGTCTTGCGGCACGCGATGAACATTCGTCCCTGGAATGACAGGCATCAGGACCGTTATCAGACTTGAATGCCATCAACCGATACTCACAAGGCAAATAGCCATTTTTCGGGTTGATCCACTCATGGATAACGCCTGCTGATAATGAACAGCCCCCAGAAAGCAGCCAGTTGCTATCACCGAGAAAATATTGAAAATAAGCAGAACTTATAATTGGCTGAACAGCATTCATCGCAAACACTCATCGCCCGCATTTACTGGAAAATTGAGTAAATGAGTGTCGCAGTGTGCTGTGCGGTTCCATTAAGCAAACAAGAGGGACTTCTTCAATGGAGAACCATCACTGTAAGTGATCGACATTCGTGGCGAATGTCTTAAAGTCAATGCAATGAATACCTAAGCTACTTGCGTGACCGTAGTGTGTGAAGTGATCAGACATAAGTCATGCGACAACATACACATAATGCGCCATATTCAGTGACGCACTAAAAGCTCCAGACCGCACACATTTGCCCGAGCAGAGCGTGTCGCCAACGTACAAAAGGTTAACGAGATCTGGCCGACCAACGCCCCACATGGATTTTTTCGACGTCACCCGCAGAGAAAATCGTCGGGCTGTTCGGGCACGCATGAGAAGATACCGGCACCTCACGTCAATGCTTCGTTTTTCAGGTATAAAATCCGACCGCCATGACCAGACCCGTAACACTTCAGGATGTCGCCAACCATGCCGGCCTTTCCAAGGCTGCGGTGTCGCGCTACCTGAATCGAAGTATCAGCCTGCCGCCGGAGACCGCGAAACGTATCGACACGGCGATCAAGGCGCTGGACTACCGGGGCAACAGTCTGGCCCGACGCCTGAGCAAAGGCGGCAGTGAGACCATCGGTCTGGTGCTGCCGGACATTGCCAACCCGTTTTTTGCCGAGCTGGCAGACGCGGCCGAGGAAGAGGCGTCCGCCAACGGGTATAACCTGGTGCTGTGTGTCACCCGCAACCTGCTTGAACGTGAAAGCACCTTTGTGCGCTGGCTGGATTCACGTAACGTCGATGGCTTGCTACTGGTCAGCAACCGTCCGGACGACGGCACGCTGGCCAGTCAGTTGGCGAGCTACCGCAATATCATTCTGCTCGACGAAGACGTTCCCGGCACCTCGCAGCCCAAAGTGTTCGCCGACAACCATCAGGGCGGTCGCCTGGCGACTGACTATCTGATCCGCCATGGCCATCGACGCATCGCTCATGTGTCCGGGCCGCCGGCCTTGATGAGTGCCCGCGAGCGCTATGCCGGCTACCGGGAAGCGCTGACGCTGGCGGGCATCGCAGAGGTGCCGGAATACCTCTGCTTTGGAGATTACAGCCGTGAGTTCGGGCGTATCGCAACCGCTCAGCTGCTCACCCTGCCCCACCCTCCGGAGGCGATTTTCGCCGCCAGTGACTTCATCGCTCTGGGCGTGCTCGATGTCCTGCGTGAGCGCAATATCAGCGTGCCCGGCGCCATGTCGCTGGTGGGGTTCGACGACGCCGTGTATGCCAGTCTGCTGACCCCACCGCTGTGTACCATCCGCCAGTCCTCCAGGGAGCTTGGCCGTCTCGGCGTGGCGCAATTGCTGCAGCGCATGGCGGGCGGCGACTGTACACAGGACGTCGTGCGCGTACCCGTAGAGTTGGTCTGCCGGGGCACGGTAGCAACGCGCAGTGACTGATTGCGGGGCAACCAGTAACACCCGGCCTTAAATCGGTGCACTGCCATCGGCATCCTGAAAAGCCGATGATTGCGGAAAACTGTGGCGCATCAAGGACGTACGGTGACTGGCAGGGATCGTGAAAAAAATGGCACACAACCTGCTTTCTCCAGTTCTCAAACCTGAAGACAAAGCTCATTTGTCTTTTTTTTGAAACGACTGGTAAACCGGTTTACCGATCTGATTTGCCGCACCGGCAAACAGACTAGGAGGATGGCAATGCTGCGTTTTAGCAAGCGTTTCACCCTGACCCTCGGCGCTGTTCTGGCCTTGGCGTTGTCACCCATCATTCAGGCCCAGACCGGCAAACGTCTGGCTCTGGTACAGGTCAACCAGCAGGCGCTGTATTTCACCCAGATTACCCAGGGCGCACAGGCTGCGGCGAAAGCTGCCGGAGCAGAGCTGGTGGTGTTCAACGCCAACGACAATCCGGCAGCCCAGAACGACGCCATCGAGGCCTATATTCAGGACAAGGTCGACGCCATTCTGGTCTGCGCCATCGACGTCAACGGTATCAAACCTGCGGTCACCGCAGCTGCGCAGGCGGGAATCCCGGTGGTGGCAATCGACGCTGTGATTAATGGCGACAATGCCGTACAGGTCGGCGTGGATATCGGTGCCAACGCTGAAAGCGTGCGCCGTGCTGGGGTGAATCATCGCGGGGTGCTACTGCGGGTCTACATGCTCAGTGGCATGGCGGCCGCCCTGGCGGGCATGATCGTCACGGCCAGGCTGGGCAGTGGCTCCTCGAATCAGGGCGAAGGTTTCGAACTGGAAGTGATTGCCGCCGTGGTCCTCGGCAGCACCAGCCTGTTCGGTGGCTTCGGCACGATTGTCGGCACACTGTTGGGGGTACTGACCATGGCAGCGATCAAGAACGGGCTGATTCTGGCCCACGTCTCACCGTTCTACACGCAAATCGCCACGGGCCTGATCGTACTATTGGCGATCTGGCTGAACACACGCATTCTACGTACCGGCCGCCCACTCGGGAGGGCTGGAGCATGAGCCTGTTTCGTCATCCTTCACCCCTTCCACTCGGCGTCGACAGCGGCCATGCCATGACGGTGCTGGGGCCAATGCCGGTCGAGCGCCTTGGCGTCACCCTGATGCACGAACACATTCTGCTCGACGCATCGGGCAAATGGGTCGCACCCAGTTGCTGCGGCGAACGGCACCTGGCCGAGCGCCCGGTGAGCATCGAACTGCTCGGCGAGCTGCACATGAACCCGCTGGTCAGCCGCGACAATTGTCAGTTGTTCGATGTCGACCTCGCGTGCGAAGAACTGCTGGAGTACCGGGCGCTGGGCGGGGAAACGGTGGTCGATCCGACCAATCTGGGCATCGGCCGCGACCCGCAGGCCTTGCAGCGGATTTCCCGTCTCACCGGCCTGAATATCATCATGGGTGCCGGTTTCTATCTGGAACCCTCGCACCCGCATTACGTGCGCGAACGCTCGGTGGAACAACTGGCGGAGCAGATCATTCATGACGTGGGCGGCGGTGAAGAGAAGCCCGAGGTGATTGCCGGCCTGATCGGCGAGATTGGTGTTTCTGCCGCGTTCACGGCTGACGAAGAAAAATCACTGCGCGCCGCAGCCCGTGCAAGTGCTGCGACCGGCGTGCCGCTCTCGGTGCACCTGCCTGGCTGGGAGCGCCTCGGCCACCGGGTACTGGACATCGTTGAGGCTGAAGGCGCCGACCTGCGCCATACGGTGCTGTGCCACATGAACCCTAGCCACAGCGACCCTGCGTATCAGCATGCGCTGGCGGCACGCGGCGCGTTTCTGGAATACGACATGATCGGCATGGGTTACTACTTCGCCGACGAGCACGCGCAGTCGCCCAGCGATGAAGAAAACGCGCGGGCCATCGTCGCTCTGATCGAGCACGGCTTCGGCTCGCAGGTGCTGTTGTCTCAGGACGTCTTTCTGAAAACCATGCTGACCCGTTACGGCGGCCATGGTTATGGCTACCTGCTGAAACACTTTGTCCCGCGCCTGCGCCGCCATGGCGTTACCGGTGAACAACTCGAAAACCTTTTGATCGACAACCCGCGCCGGGTCTTCCAGCGCGGCTTCCAGGCTCCTTTTTCATCGCAGAGGAATGCAACGTCATGAAACAGTCCGTATTGCTGGCTGGCGAATCATGGGTCAGCACGTCAACCCACATCAAGGGCTTCGATCAGTTCGACAGCGTCACCGCGCACAATGGCGCACGGCGTTTGCTTGCGGCGATGGCAGACAGCGACTATCAGATCACGCAGATGTGCGCCGATCAGGCACAGACTGACTTTCCGGCCACGGTTGAAGCACTCAGTCAGTATCAGGCGGTGATCCTCTCCGACATCGGAGCCAATACCCTGCTGCTGCACCCGGACACCTGGCTGCGTGGCAAGCGTACGCCCAACCGCCTCAAAGCCCTTCGCGAATACGTCTTGCAGGGCGGTGCATTGATGATGGTCGGCGGCTACTTCAGCTTTCAAGGCATCAACGGCGGCGCGCGCTACCGCGGAACGCCTGTCGAGGAAGTGTTGCCTGTGCGCTGCCTGCCTTACGACGATCGTGTCGAAGTGCCGGAAGGCTTTCTGCCGCAGATCAACAGCGATCACCCGATACTGCAAGGCCTGGGCGGCGAATGGCCGTACCTGCTTGGCTACAACGAAGTTGAGTTGCATCCCGAAGCTCAATTGCTGGCCACCGTCGAAGGCTCTCGGCACCCGCTGCTTGCCGCGCGCGAAGTCGGTGCCGGACGCTCTCTGGCCTGGACCAGCGACCTTTCCGAACACTGGCTGCCGGAAGCTTTTCTCGACTGGGAAGGCTATCGCCGCTTCTGGATCAACAGCCTCGACTGGCTGACCCGCCGTACCTGACCGGAGGCTCCGATGCTCGATGACCCGATAGCCCTGACCCGTGCACTGTTAGCGTTCCAGACCCTCAACCCGCCGGGCGACGAGGAAGCGTGTGCGGCTTTTCTTGCCGAGCAGCTGAGCCGCCACGGTTTTGTCTGCGAGCTGCAGCGTTTCGGTGAGCGCCGTTTCAATCTGGTCGCCTGGCTTGAGGGCGACGGCCCCGGCAAACCGCTGGGGTTCACCGGCCACCTGGATACCGTACCGCTCGGCAATGCCACCTGGAGTCACTCGCCGTTTGCCGGTGAGATTGCCGACGGCCGGCTGTACGGGCGAGGATCCAGCGACATGAAAGCGGGCATTGCCGCCTTCATCGTGGCCTGCCAGCGCAGCCGTGATTCCATTCGGCGCGGGCCCGGCGTTCGCCTGATACTCACCGGCGGAGAGGAAACCGGCTGTGACGGCGCCAAGGCACTGTGCAGTGACGCGCCCCACTTGCTCGGTGAACTGGGCGCACTGCTGATCGGAGAGCCGACGGCCAACTACCCGATACTCGGGCACAAAGGCGCGTTATGGCTGCGCTGCGCCAGCCATGGCCTGACGGCCCACGGCGCCATGCCGGAAGAAGGCGTGAACGCTATCTACCTGGCCGCCGAACACATTGGCCGCGCGCAGACCTTTGAAGTAGGCCCTGCACATCCACTCATGCGCAAGCCGACGCTGAACGTCGGCACCATCAGCGGCGGCCTGAACATCAACTCGGTGCCGGACTACGCAGCGTTCACCCTGGACCTGCGCACTGCACCGAATTTGGACCACGATGAAATTCGCGGACGGCTGGCGGCCCACCTGGGCAGCAGCGCGGAGTTGAGCACCCTGATTGATCTGCCTGGTATTTGTGCCAGCCCCGACGAGCCTTGGGTGCAACAGGTTTTTGCACGCTGCCAGGCCTTGCATGACGCTCCCCTGGAGGAAAAGGCAGTGCCCTACTTTACCGATGCTGCCGTGCTGCTCCCCGCCATCGGCTATCCGCCCACCCTTATTCTCGGCCCGGGGGAGCCCGCTATGGCGCACAAGGTCGATGAGTATTGTGAAGTCGACAAACTTCACCAATGCGTCGAGTTGTATGCCGGATTGATCGAAGACTGGACAGCCCTGCACGTGTGATGCGGAGCGTTGCGCAACTCTGCCAGTACGTGCCGTTTAGCACACCTGCACTATTTGATTTAACTGCGCACTCGTTGAGTATTGTCGCTGCCTTTAGCGCGGAACAGGCTGTGTCTGAACAGCCTTGACGAGCATCGGCTTACTTACCCGTCAGGTAGTAACTGACTCCATAAAAAGGTAATGATCCATGAATAAAGAATTGATGATGCGCGAACTCAACGAGCAGGAAATGTCGCAGATCAACGGTGGCATGAGCACCGGCGAAGGCGTTGCGGCCATTGGTGTGGTGGTGGCGGCTACCGCTCTGGCACCTGCGACTGCGGTCGGTGCCGGAGTGATACTGGCCGGTGTGGCAGCTGTCAGCGCTTTTGATGCGTTCCAAAGCTACCAGATGGCGCAATAACACGTTTTGTCATGCTGCGTGAACACTGTGCTACAGGCACTTATGCAGTACTTAGGAGAACCCTATGACATCCGATCGTTATAAGGTATTTGGGAAAGCCGTCAATTCGTCATTACTGTTCTGGCTCACAGCGGTTTCTTTTCTGATCGCCGCCAGCCTGGACTTTCAATGGAGCTACATTGGATTCGCCGGCATGTTTGCAGCTGTCGCTGTTGGCGGCCTCAGTGAAAACGCTCATAGCGACCAGGAGAGTTGACATGATGTCCCGCCCCCTAGAAACCATTAACACCCATGAACTGACAGATGCCGAATTGCAGCGGGTGTCCGGTGGTGCCGATTTCACCATCATGCCGGTACCCGGTGTTGGCGTGATCAAGCCTGATCCGGTCTGCGTCTATCCATTCCCTGACGTGCCTCCACCGTCAGACATTCGTGGGCCATTCATTGGTTGATGCCCTGTGTGCCCTGGCCAGATCAGGGCACATTCACCCGCCTCTCCCGAACCGACAACAGGTTCAGGCGCAATTCCGATGGTCGCAGCGGCTTGGACAGTACGGACACTTCCGCGCCATGCAACGATTCAAGAACGACGTCCATCTCTCGCCCGGTGACGATGAGTGCCGGTACGTCCCAGCCTCGGGCAGCCCTTATGCTTTCGATGCAATCAAGGCCGTTGGCCGTCGTACCCAGATCATAATCGGCGACGATGATGTCGCAATTGGTAGTCAGGCCCTCGGCTGAAAGCGCGGTCTGGACTTCGCACCCCCATCGTTCCAACAATGCGGCGGTGGCCATCAGCACGTTGCGGTCGTCTTCCACCAGACAGATCCTGACGCCTTTCAGCAGGCTGTCGCCCAATGGTTTTCTGCGCACAGGCTGTACCGGAGCACTCACTTCTTCAAGTCCGTGAATGGTCACCGTGGTGCCGCGGTTGACCCGCGAATCGATAGTGATCTGTACTTCCAGAATCTGACTGAGTCGCTTGACGATGGACAACCCCAGCCCTACGCCTTCCACGTCCTTGTCGCGCACATGCCGGATACGGTAAAACTCGTCGCAGACTTTGGGCAGATGCTCCGCCGCAATGCCACGCCCCTGATCGTGCACGCTGATCGACAAGCCACCGTTGCGGCGACGCACACCGATCAGCACCGGGTGCTCGGGGGCATATTTGAGTGCATTGGACAGAATGTTCTGCACCATCGTGGCAAGCAATGTGGCATCGACTCTGACCCAGCGTCGACAAGGCCGGACTCTCAACTCCACGCCGGCCCATCGGGCAGCCGCCGTATTTTGCTGCACGATTTCATTGAGCATGTCGCCCAGATTGACCACGTCCGACTTGGCCGACACCTTGCCGCTGTCAAGCGTGTAGATATCCAGAATCGAGCGAAACAACTGCGAAAGGTTGTGCAGGGAACGATCGATGTTGTCGACCAGTTGCCGTTCGTATTCGCCAAGCGGGCTGGCGCGCAGGCACGCAGTGAACATGCCGATGGAGTGAATGGGCTGGCGCAGATCATGGCTCGCCTGGGCGAGAAAACGCTCTTTTTCACGGTTGGCGACAGTCGCCTGCTCTGACGCCTGCCGAGCCCTTACCAACAAAATGTGAGCGTAGCCGGGCACCAGAATTGTGACAGCGATCAGCATCAGCACCACAAATGGTTGCGCCTGCCAGTAAGGCGTCAATTGATAGATGATCAATATCGCCAGCAGCGCGAGCGAGGCTGCAATCGCCAGATAACGCGAGCCGAAGCGCATACCGTTACCCAGGGTCACCCAGACCATCACACTGAAAATCGGCAGCGTTGCTTCACCACCCACGACCAGGCCGACGGAAATTGCGGTGTAGTCATGCACCATCCCGAAGACACGGCGCACCGGAAACACACCCGGGTAAGTGATGATGTGCTGGCGCAGAATCAGAGACACCACCAGAAAGGCGACGTAATAGAGAATGATCGGTTGATACTTCGCTACATCGAGCCCAGGCAGAAACCCCACCAGCGACACATAGATGATCGCGCAGGTTGCCACGATCAGCCTCAGCGTTGCCTGATCCCGTTCAGCGTTTTTCCGGTCGTCCATCAACGCACCTCGATTTACTGCGAACTCATACCGCTTGGGATCGTGCGCAGTACAGGCTTGTGGTGTGCCATTTTGCACGGCAACTTAATTACACTTCAGTCGCCACCATCATCTGATTGGCGTCCTGCAAACCGGCCTTTCCAGAGTGTCGCGGCAGCGCGTAAATAATGACTCTAATTTTGTATCACAGGCGATACATATTGTTGCTATCGAGTATGATAACCCGACTAAAAATTCGGAAGCAGAGGCATGGCGTGCAGAATCATAGTGGCTGACGACCACCCCTTATTTCGCGAAGGCATGTTGCGCACCATCGAACGTCTACTGCCAGAAGCACTCATTGAGCAAGCCGGCAATTTCAATGAAGTGCTGACGCTGGCGCGCTCCGGTGACGAAGTTGACACACTGATTCTCGACCTGCGCTTTCCCGGTCTGGAGTCGATGCACACCATCGCCGAACTGCGCAATGAGTTCCGACGCACCTCGATCATCGTGGTCTCGATGATCGATGATCCGGAGACCATCTCCCAAGTCATGTTGAACGGCGCTGATGGCTTTATCGGCAAGAACATCGACCCGCAGGAAATAACCGACTCCATCGTCGCTATCCGTCAGGGCGAAGTCGTCGTCAAGTACAAGTCTGAAGGATCAATTTTCAACGAATCGGCCGTTAATGCGCTAAGCCCTCTTACTGCCCGTCAGAAACAAGTACTTGGCCTGGTGGCTGCCGGTAAAACCAACAAGGAAATCGCCAAGGATCTGGGTATCTCGCCTTTCACTGTGCGTATACATGTTTCTAGCCTGCTCAAGGTGCTGGGCGTGTCCACCCGAGCGGCCGCCGCAGCGCAAATCTCCAGCCTGGCGATCAAGTAAGTGCTTGAAAAACGTTCAGTCGTCGATGTTCAGACTGCCAAGGTCAGATGCCAGTTGCAGCTTGGCGTTATGCCAGTTGACCAACGATTCCACACGTTTCTGAGTCGCTGAGGCCAGATCATTCTGCGAGCGCAGAAGCTCGAGAATACTGCCCACCCCGGCTTTGTAACGCCCTTGGGCAATTTCATAAGACTTGCTCGCACTCTCGACAAACAGACGACTGATGGCCAGTGCCCGGGTTCTGGATTCCAGCGCCTGCTGACTCTTCCAGACGCTCAACGCAATACTGTTTTCAACCTCATGCAACGCCTGTTCGCGAGCAGCGCTTTCGTAACTGGCAGCCTTCGCCCTGCGCCGATTGAGAAAGCCATCGAAAATCGGCACCGTGATTTGCACACCGATTGTCCAGGTGTCTATCTCCTGACGGGTGGAAACCTGCTCGATGGGCGTATCCTGGCGACTGTAGTTATTGAACAGCGAGATGGAGGGTCGGCTCTGAGCTTTCGCCTCATCAACTCTTGCCTGACTCGCCGCCCAGTCCGCACGGGCTTTTTCTATAGAGGGATGCAGCGCCCTGGCCTGCTCCATCAATGCATTGACGTCCCCCAGAAACGCTACGTCCTCACTGCCCGGCTCATCCAACGCAACCAGTTTGAGCGGGGCACCGGGTGATAACCCGAGCTGGCTGGCCAATTCGCCGCGCGCCGCTGCCAGGTCGCCTTCCGCCATCACTCGATCCAGCTGCGCTTCGGCAAAATCGGATTGTGCCTGCAGACGATCAGTCTGCTCACCGGCGCCAGCACGGTATTTCGCGTCAGCAGCTTTCAAGCTGTTGTCGGCAAGACGTTCTGCACTGACTTTGGCCTGCAACAGCGCGGTGTTGGCCTGCACTTGGTAAAAGACTCTGGCGGTGGCAAGCATCGACTTCTGCACTTCCTCAATGCGGCTGCTACTGGCGGCGTTCAATAATTGCCGGGCACTTTCGACTTTTGCGGCGCGAAGACCGAAGTCAAAGAGCACCCAGCTCATGTTCACGCCGTAGATGCTGGTACTGGCGTTCAGCCTTGAATTGGCTTCGGAGAACCCCGGATAACGCGTGGTCTTGCCGGCCCGGCCTTTTTGAAACTGCCCTTCCACGGTCGGGTAGTAGGCCGAATGCTCGGCGTCCATCTCCGCTTGACGCGCCAGCTCGGTCAGCCACGCTTCACGCAACTTGGGATCGGCACACAACGCGACAGACACCGCCGTCGCGAGGTTCAGGGTGTCGGGAAGCCGACTGGAACCAGGGCACGCCGGTACGCGGTTATCCGCCATGCACAGCGACGCCAGCAACATACCGGCGACGCTCGACAAGGCCCATTTGCCGACACGGCGCATCACGGCTCGGAGCCCTGCGCTGAAGGCTCTCCGAGCACGGGGCCGTCGTAGGCAATTCGACCATTGGCCAGCGCCACGACCCGATCCGCCGATCGAATGGTTTCCGGTCGGTGGGCGACAATGATCCGGGTGATGTTCAGCGTCTCAAGCGCCTGATTGACCGCCGCTTCGCGAGTAATGTCCAGATGGCTGGTCGCTTCATCGAGAAACAGCAACTGCGGTCTTTTATAAAGCGCCCGGGCCAGCAATACCCGCTGCTTCTGACCGCCGGACAATACAGTCCCCATGTCACCCACCAGCGTGTTGTAGCCCATCGGCATCTGTGCGATGTCATCGTGGACAGCGGCCAGCCGTGCACACTGCTCAATCCATTGCTGGTCGGCACTGGTCTCGAAAAAGCTGATGTTGTCGCCAATCGACCCGGCGAACAGCACATCATCCTGAAGTACCGTGCCGGTCAGGCGCCGCAGCCTGCTGACATGATCAGGCCCGACCGGCTGTCCATCCAGCAGAACACTACCGGCGCTGGGTGCCAGGATGCCGAGCATGACGTTGAGCAAAGTACTTTTGCCGCCACCCGACGGACCGACGATGGCGACCGACTCGCCAGCGCGAACATGGATCGACACACCATCCAGCACGTAAGGTTCGTACTCGGAATAGCGAAAGCGTACATCACGTACTTCAAGGCTGGGCACGTTCTCACTGCTGGCGTCATCCGACCCATCCAGTCCCGAAACCGGCTCGGCGTCCTGCAGCACAATGTCGGCCAGGCGCTCACCATGCAGGCGCAGCATGATCACGTCGACGATCTTGTCGATCAGCGCGGCGACGCGGCCGTTGAACTGCTCTTTGTACGAGTTGAATGCAATCAGCATCCCGGCACTGAACTGCCCCTCCAGCACCAGCGTGGCGCCCAGCCAGATCACAATGATCGTCACCAGCCCGAACAGTACGCCGTTGAAGGTGCGATAAGCCAGTTGCAGTTTCTGGGGGTGCAAGCCAGCGTTGATTTCCTCCACCAGCAAGGCGCTCCAGGCGCTGCAACGCTGCTCAGGACGATTGAAAAGCTTGATGGTGCGCACGCCGCGCACGCTTTCCAGAAAGTGTGATTGTTGACGAGCCGCATGGACCAGCTGATTCTCGCTGGCACGCCGCAACGGCCCGAACCATGCCCAGCGCGCCAAGGCATAAATCACCATCGCCACCACGGCTACCAACGCCAGTTTAGGGCTGTAAGCGATCATCAGTCCCAGCGTAATGACCGTCATCAGCCCGTCGAGTATGGCTTCAATGAACGACGTGGTGACTGTCTGCTGGATCGACTTCAGAGAGCCGAAGCGCGAGACGATATCGCCAAGATGGCGGCGCTCGAAAAACGCTACTGGCAAACGCAGCAGATGAGTGAACACATTAATCTGCCACTGCGCGCCGAGCATTGTACTCAGGTACATAAGCGCCCACCCACGGGCCAGCGCAACGGTATGCTGCACGATCAACAGAATGCCGAAGCCGATGGCCAGCACCGCCAGCAGATCCAGATCAGCGCTGACCAGCACCTTGTCGATCACGGTCTGCATGAAAAACGGGCTGAGAATAGTGCACAGCTCCAGCGCCAGTGCCAACAGCAGCACGTGGGTGAGCACCCGGCCAAACCCGTGCACTCGCCCCAGCAACTTGCGCAACGAAATCGGCGGCCGGGCAGCCACTGGCTGGAAATCACTCTCGGGCCACACCTCCAGCGCCACGCCGGTAAAGGCCGCCGACACCTCATCCAGCGACAGCTTGCACAGGCCACGCGCAGGATCGTGCAGCACCACGCCGTACGCCGTAACCTCCCTGAGCACCACGAAGTGATTAAAGTTCCAGTGCAGCACACAAGGCAGTTGCAGTTGACTCAGCGCACTCAGTTCAACGCGCAATGCCCGGCTGCCAAGCCCGAGTTGCGCGGCCATGCTGATCAGTTGCTTGAGGTTCACGCCTTTCATCGACGGCGAAAGGCGCTTACGCAGAGAAAAAAGGTCGTTGTGCTGTCCATGGTAACGGGCAATCATGGCCATGCACGCCAGACCGCATTCAGTGGCTTCGGTCTGCAACACCACCGGCAGTTTGGTTCCAACCCCGAAAGTGAACGCATTTTTGAGGTTCAAAGGCGTTTTCCTATTCCGCGCAAAGGCTCGAGCAGCCACTCATAGAGCGGCAGCTTTTCCTGCATGATGTCGGCGTCAAGCTGCATGCCGGAGCGCAAGCGCTCGCGTTTGCCCTGACCCTCGATGAGTTGTGACGCCAGCGCGACCGTGACCCGATAGAAAGGGCCTTGCTCGCGCATCTGCTCGGAAACATTGCCCAGCGTCATGACTTCCTCAGCAGGCAATGCAGTACGTGAAATCGACGACACCCTGCCCGGCTGCAGGCCAAAGCGCTGATAGGGATAGGCTTGATAACGCAACATCACGGTATCGCCGGCGCGCACAAAGCCCACCGAGCGACTGGGGAGATACAACTCCGCGTGCAGCTTTGCATTGGCAGGCACGATGCTCAGCAGCGGCCGCGCACTGTCGACCCGTGAGCCGTTGGAGACCGCGATGGCGGTTGCCTCACCGGCCGTTGGTGCAGTAATCAGGACCTCCCGTTTGGTTTCACTTTCGACCAACTGGTCCTGATTCTCGGCCAGCCTGCGTTGCAGATCGGCCAGTTGCTTGCTGTGGTTGAACGGCAACTCGACCAGCTCCGCGCGCAGCCTGGTGCTTTCGGCGCGCACTGTCAGCAGCGAGCGATTCAGCTCTTCACCACGCAGGCGCATGTCCAGCACGGCGTCTTCTTTTTCCTGAAGCTGATCACGGGACACATAATCCTGGCGTTGCAGGTTGGCGTAGCGTTCGGCAATCCCTTTGGTTAACGCCAGCCGCTGACGCGCCAGGTCGATTTGCGCGAGTATTTTCTGCTGTTCGGTTTCCAACGCTTCGACTTGACGCTTTTTGCCTTCCAACTCCTGCTGATGCAGGGCCAGGGTCTTGTCGATCTCCTGAGTCAGGCTTTCCTGACGTCGTTTGATCGAGAGGCTGATCGCCCGTTGCGCACCGCCCGCTTCGCCGTTTTGCGTATCGCTGGACAACGCCATCAACACAGCGTCGGCATTCACCGGCTGCCCTTCGCTGATGCCCAGGTTGTTGACCACCCCGGCTTGCGGCGCATAAATCCTGATCAGACCTGTTTCAGGCAGCACCACACCGCTCGCCGCCGTACGTTTGGTGTATGTAGCGAAAGTCAGAAACAGCCCCATGCAGATGCAGAACAGTAGCGCGACGGCGGCTGCCAGGCGCATCGATACCGGGCTGATCAACAAGACCGTACCCAGCGTGCTGCGCTTCTGAGCGGCGAGCGCTTCAGGTCGAAAGAGCATAAATATGCATCGCGTCGATCATCAGGAATGCGCCATAAGAAACCACAGGGCTCGACAGTATTTAAAGAGAGGGGCGAATAGAAGCCGGACAGTTTCATATAGCCGTCACATGAGTAACGGGCAAACCCTGCACCGACCGACTGAACGTCACCGTATTTAAAGCGCGACGTATTAAAGCGTTGGCGACCGACCACCTCAATAGCACACATGAACTAGTCGCCAAAAGACAGCGGCACAGATAGCTCATGTGTACTATTGCTACTCGCGTCAGGGGATGATTTTAATAACGCTCTCTGCCGTAGGTCGCTGCTACGGAAGACTTGACTTTTCAATGACCCGCTTAGAGGAAATGACGCGATGACTCAAGCAATTAACCCAAAAAAAGCACACGAAACGCTTCATACCGGTCAGGCAGTTCGACTGTTGAACGAGGCAGAGCTGGACTGCGTGGGAGGCGGTATTGAGTTCAGTGCTTTTGGTTATACCTTCGCAGGCGGCGAGTCGTTTGCCCCCGGCTATAACTACGCCTCTATCACCAACTCGCGCGGTATTCCAATTTATTACACCACCTGGCAGAACTGATAAGGCCATCGCATGCAAGTGACAGGACCCGGACTGCCTCCGGGTTCCGTACTCACGAACATCTAAAGCCTGCGTTATACAGCGCGCCGACATTGCCAGGTTCTGGACGAAACGCCGGCGCGAAGGTCAGGCAAGGCAAAAGCAGTCGCGGAGCGGCCGAGGTCGCGTTCGACGCTACGTGATGTAAAGAGCATGCTGACTGGACGCGCATCCCGCCCCGTTTCTTTAACGCAACGTCCCCAAGCGCACCCACTTTTCGTACAGAGCCTGCCCCCTTTTCTTTTATACAATATCTGTGTACCGCCATCGACGCGCTGAACACATGACGTGCCTCTCAGCAGTACTGGACTGACCAGGAAAACGTGATGTCGATTCTCTCCCGATGCAGAGACCTGGAAATGATCCAGGCGTTGTTGCGCATGGCAGTGATTGCCACCTCTGCACTGTACGCATTGATCATGCACGCACTGGACGACATGTCCGGCAGCCGAATGTGGGTCATTCTCGGCTACTGCCTGGGCTTCGCCATCGTTGGTATCGGGCTTATCTGGCGTATTGCAGTACGGCCCGGTGTGTCTACCCGGCGCAGAATGTTCGCGCTGGTCGTCGATAACATGGCCGGGATCGTCACAATCACTGTGGGTGGCGAACCGATGCTGCCGGTTTACTCGGTAATGCTCAGCATGACGGTGGGGTATGGCATGCGTTACGGGCGCAATTACCTGTTGCTGGCGACCGGCTTTGCCTTGGCGTCTTTGTGCCTGATCATCCAGCTCACCCCTTTCCTTCAAGAGCATCCCGCCGTTGCGGTGATGATGATCCTGACCATGCTGGTGCTGCCGTCGTTCGTTTACTTCCTGCTCTCGCGATTGCACATCGCACTGAATGAAACCCAGGCGGCCAATGAGGCGAAATCAAGGTTTCTTGCCCAGGCCAGCCATGATCTGCGGCAACCGATTCACTCCATCAGCCTGTTTACTGCCTGTCTGCGCGACGCTTCATTGGGCACAGACGAGCGCCGCTTGGTCGATAACATCGACCGGGCACTCAGCGCTGTAGAACAGCTTTTCCGCTCTCTGCTGGATATCTATACCCTCAATCAGGGAGAAGTGAGTCCACGCCTCGAGACGATTGATGTGGACGCATTAATCAATGGCCTGGTCAGCCAGAACAGTGAGGCGGCCAGCTGGGCCGGTGTCGAAATCCGCGTGCGCCCGTGCCGGCAACAGATACGCAGCGACCCTGCGCTGCTTCGCACCCTGCTGCAAAACCTTATCTCGAACGCCTTTAAATATGCCCCCGGCAAACCCCTGCTTATTGCTTGCAGACCCCGCAAGGGGACGTTGGACATCGGCGTCTACGACATGGGCCGCGGTATTTCGGAAAAGCATCTCCCTCATTTGTGCAACGAGTTTTATCGCGTCCGCGAAGAGCGTGATCAGGACATTGAAGGCGTAGGGCTTGGGCTAAGTATCGTCAAACGCATCGCCGGTCTGCTGAAGCTGCACATCCGGATTGGTTCGCGCCTGGATAAAGGCACTGCGGTTGTCATCAGCGGGCTACCGATTGTGGCGGCACGGCAAATCGCGCACGCTCCGGACATCGACTGGAACAAACACCTGTTGGGCGGTTTACGTGTTCTGCTGATCGAGGATAATTACAACGTGCTGCAGGCCACCGCGATGCTGCTGCGCAAATGGGGCTGCGACGTCCAGACCGCTTCCGCCACCCCTCAAGCGAGCGTCGATTGCGATCTGGTCGTTACCGACTTCGACCTCGACCGAAGCGCCACAGGCGCAGACTGCATTAGCTACCTCAGCCAACTGCATGGCCGCCGGATACCTGCAATCGTCATCACTGGCCACGAGATTCAGCATGTACAGCAATCGCTGAATGACCCACAGATACCGGTTCTGTCCAAACCGGTACGGCCTGCAGAGTTACGTTCACTGCTCCTGAGTTTCAAGATGGACTTGATGCAGACGACACGTCGCGCGTCTCTTACCGGGTCCTGAGTGCGACAGTCAGCCAACAGCGCACGTTAGTTTGATTACAACGGCGTTATAGTTCGCTAGTACACCTGTACTATAGTGAATACTTACGCCGTTAGCCTAAGCTAAGAAAGAAACGACTTCATTATATATAGACGCTGAAAAGCTTGTCACCGCAAGGCTTTTTCGCACGTTTCTGTCTGTCTATAAAAACCTTCAACAACTGATTTACCATCAGGGGCATTCGGCATGGGCAATTATTATTCACTGGCGCGGCTAAAAGGTTTAGCGGTTGCGATAACAGTCATGGCCGCTTTAACGGCCTGTTCGACGGGGGGCAGTAACCCTCTTGGCGGGCTGGATGCGTTGACGGGTGAGCCTAAGTTTGAGCCTGACTATATAAAAGCCAATATCATTCCCAAAAAATCGACCAAATCTCAAATCCGGGCGAAATTTGGTGCTCCGAATTCGGCGGAAGATGATGTCGGCGACAACTCCGCACAGTGGTCATACGAGCGTGGCGAATCAGGCGTGGCAATGCTGAAGAAAATGGCCTACAAGTACAGTTACAAGTACGGCGCCGGAACGTCGAACTCAGTATTGGCGCAGGCAGATGGTCACTTGGGAGATGCCGAAGATGTGATGGATGACGTCAGTACCGTCACAGGAACGAAGAGTACGGGTATGAAGAAGGTGATCAACAGGATAGTCATACTCTTCAACGGCGAGACGGTCGACCGGTTCTACACATACTGACCGCTCAGCAATAAGTGTGAAGCCGGTAATGCTGCGATTACCGGCGGTTCAGCCTGTCATTTTTGAAGCGTAAACTCGGCCTTGTCGAAAGACAGCCAGCAGGAATCGTTGTCGGTCCATTTTGACTCGCTGGTGCCGAGAACACCCTTCATCAGAATCTTGTCGCCTTTCTTTAATCCGCTGATCTTCTTCTTGCTCACCAGCAAGTCATCGCGGGTCAGCCCTTGACCGGTGCATTTGGGGTTCTTGGGGTCGGTGAAGATGATCGCAATCTGATTCTGACCGATGGCTGTTCCTGTCTTGGTAATGCGCTGCACAATGCCAGGGATGATCAGCGTGTTAGCGTCCCACTTTTCCTTGGCAGTGACCTCATTGGTTTCCCAGTCGTTCCAGATTTCCGTCAATGTCGTTTGCTTGGCAGTTGTCAGCCCCCGAAGATCCCCGCTCAGCAAATCTCCGGTCTGATCAAAGACCCCGTTTGTCACCGACATGGCCTGATCAAGCCCCGCGCATCCTGACAAGGCCAGAACTAACGGAAACAAGGCTGCACTTTTCATTCACATACTCCGCCGACTGATCGATGCAGGAGTTACCCACGCATCCATTATTTAAGTAACCACGACATGCACATCGCACGGGACTGTATCTACGACCTGAGGGCGTATCAATAGTACAGATGCGCTATACGGCGTACTGTTTTTGATCACAGAAACAAGCCATTAAATTTTTATGTCACCCCCGCAAAAACCTGGACCTTCCTCGAGCCGGTCCAGGCTAACTGACCGGCATTAGAACAACGCCCGGAAAATTTAACCGGGCGTTATGAGAGTCTCTTTCAGGATCAGAATCTATACGTCGCCCCAATACCGTATAAACTCGCACGGCTTTTGTACGTCGCACTGTAACTGCCCAGTGCATTGGCGCGACTGACATCGACACTTTCTTCCTGAAGATACGAGTAGGCGACATCCAGGCTCAGTTGTGGCGTGACGTCGTAACCCGCCCCTACGCTGAAGACCTCGCGATCCCCGGTCGGCGTACGGGGTGAACGCCCGGTATTACCGGTCGGCGACTGATCGATAATCACGCCCGCACGCAACACCCACTGCGGATCCAGCCGATACGCAGTACCGAGCGCGTAAGCCCATGTATCGTGCCAGTTCAGGCCTTCCTGAATGGAGCCGGTCAGTGCCGAAGCCAGCGTGCCGCCTTGCGCGGCCGAGACCGGTTGATTGCGCAGGCTCAAGTCCTGCATGCTGCTCCAGCCTGTCCAGGTCGCACTGGCGTAAAGTGTCCAGGCGTCACTAAGCTCCTGAGTCACTGAAAAATCGTAAGACTCCGGCGTGGCCACTTTCAACGTACAGTCGTAACGGTTGCTCGCAAGCAACTGCGGCGGCGTTCCTGCGCCGGTGGAAACTTGCGTGTGACAGCCCAGCTTGTAATCGACCTTGGAATGGTAGGTCAGGCCTACGTGGGTGGAGTCGGTTGCGTTGAATAACACGCCGATATTGAAGCCCACGGCCGTGTCATCACCTGAAACCTTGACACGGGTGTCAGCAATGGCCGGATTAAGCGTGATGTCTGATTCAAGCGTTCCGGCAATTCGGTTGAACGTCGGACCGAAGCCAATCGACAGCCTGTTATTGAAGGCGTAGCTGATGGTGGGTTGCAACGTCACCACCTTGATCTCGCTTTTGCTGGCGAACATGCGCCCCTGAAAACTGCTTTCATAATCGGTGGACAAACCGAAGGGTGCGTAGAGCCCCAGGCCGAACGCCCAGTGCTCATCGATTTTCCGGGTGTAAAAACCGAACGGCACCGTGCTGAAGGGCACCATATTGCCATCATTACTCCCTTGTGAACGACCGGCGGCATGGCTGATGTCAGTGGATGCGTCCACGAACGCGGCCCCCATGGTGATTTGGCTGTTGTCCAGCCGCGCCATACCTGCCGGATTACCGTACACCGTGCTGGCGTCCTCAGCCATCGATGCACGGCCAGCCTGACCGCTGCCCATACCGGCGATACTTTGCTCGGTACGGGCGAAGCCGCCAGCAAGAAGTTGAGTGGATGCCAATACAGCGGCAAGGCCAAGTGTAGTTTTCAACAGGGTCATTTTAATCTGCGGCCGTTGTGATTTATAAGCGTCCATGGCGAATTTGCAACTGTCAACGTTACCCGAGGCCACGCCGATTTCTAACGTTTCAATAAAACCGCGCGATGATAAGAGTTGCCGACACCTACTTCCATAGTACAGATGAGCTATTGAATAACTGCCTGCCTGTTGATCGGAACTTATATAATCAGTAATAGGCCGCCTCTAGTACATCCGTGCTATATCCACTGCACCCTCCCCTCCTGATACTCCCGTTGTTGGCAACCCGCCGAACGGAAACGCTTAAGCCCTCGGGGCTGGCAGCCACCCTGGTGGCTTTTATGGAGTATCTGGAGTCGCTATGAACCCCCTATTCAGAATATCCCCTCTTGCTTTTGCAATTACTCTCGCACTGCTTCCAGAGGCTCAGGCCGTTGACTATGTGCTCACTAATGGTCAGGAAACCTTTAACAGCGACCGTTTGATCGATGGCGCGATCGACGTCAATGCAACTGACGGCAACACTTCTACCCTGACAATCAACAGCGGCGCAACCGTGACCAGCGAAGGCGGCAGCATCGTTGGCCAGGCCAGCAGAACCGGCGTCAATATGGCTCAGGCCAATGTTGTGGTTGAAGGGGCAGGTTCGCGCTGGGTGGTGCCTCGCACCTCATTCGTTCTCGGTAACTCGATCGTTGTCGGTGGTGTCGGCCAGGGCGATCTGACGGTCCGTAACGGAGGGCAGGTGTCGGTTCGGGATCTGGATATGGGTGAAGTTTTCGGGTCCCGTTCCAACGCATTTTCGAACGCGACGCTGTCGGTGAGTGGTCAGAACTCCCTGGTCGATGCGGTCAACATCCAGGCTGGCGGAGTGTTTGTCTATCGCTCGAGCATCACGGCCAATGACGGCGGCAAAATCAACAGCCAGCAGGTCGACATAGACTCCGTCGTCAAGCTTTCAGGCGCAGGAACCCGCTGGGACAACAGCGGCTCCTTTGTGAACAGAAACGACCTGACCCTCGAGAACGGCGCAGTACTGACGAGTAACGAGCTGCGACTGGGGTCGGCCGTTATCAACCAAAGCAATCAGGTCAATGTTACCGGACAGGGTACCCGTCTCGACGTGCAATCGCTGACGCTCGGCACCAACGTTGTCCGTACTTACCTGTCGCTGGCCGACGGTGCCGAACTGAGCGCCACTAACGGTATGCTCATCAGCTTCGTGAACGACAGCAACTCGGCGACGCGCGGCACGTTTACCATCGGCGGCCCGGTCGCGGTGGACCCTGACCGTACCGATGTTGATTCCATGACTGCAGGAGCAGCTCTGGCGGCAGGCCGACTGAACCCGCAAACCGCCGTCAGCTTTGGCACCGGCAACGGTTCCCTGGCGTTCAACCATACTGACACCGATCTGCAGTTCGCCAACACGCTGAATGGTACGGGTCGAGTGTATGCATTCAGCGGCAATACCACGCTGAGCGGCGACACCTCGGGATTGGCCGGTAGCGTCGTTGTGCGCGGCGGGCGACTGGTGTTGGCGGGGAACGTCGACCAGGTCAATCAGCGCGGCAACACAGCCACCACCCAAAGCGTTTCGCGGTTTAACGTAGGTAACGGCACACTGGTGGTCAACGGCATTGCGGGCCGCACTGAGTTCGGGACTTACACAAACAGCGCTCAGGTACTGGACGGAGGTATTCTGGCCGGTGTCGGTCAGGTGGGCAGCACCCAGGTCGCCTCCGGCGGTACGCTGTCGCCAGGAGAAAGCGCCATAGGTGCGCTGGCGATACAAGGCAACCTCGAGATGGCCGCCGGTTCACGCTACGCCGCAGACATCGCGGGCGACGGCAGCGCAGACCGGATCAACGTGAGCGGCACCGCAACCCTGCGCGGTACGCAAGTCAACGTGACCGCGCTGGATCCCGCGCAGAGCTATCAGAGCGGCAGAACCTACACGCTGCTCTCCGCCCAGGGCGGTTTGGTCGACGGCGCCGCCGCAGGCACTGCCTATGCCCAGGCACTTACCAACTCGGCGTTCCTGAATGTCGGGCTGCAACGCACAGCCAATGACCTTAACCTCACCATTGAACAAAAAAGCGTAGAACCTACGCCGACTCCAGCGCCGACTCCAACTCCGGAGCCTACACCTGTACCAACACCTGAACCAACACCAACACCAACACCTGAACCAACACCAACACCAACACCTGAGCCGACTCCAACACCTGAGCCAGAGCCGACCCCCGCGCCAACACCGGGTATCTTTCAAACGGTCATGCTGACCCAGAATCAGTTCAATACAGCGGGTGCGCTCAGCGTGCTGGAGCAAAGCGGCGAACCGCTGCGCCTCTATAACAATCTGTTGATTCTGGATGCCGAAAGCGCGCGTAATGCTGCCGATCAGCTGTCCGGCGACACGCTCGCCAGTACCTCGACCGCCCTGATCGCCAACAGCCAGGTGGTGTCCGGAGTACTGGGGACTCGTGTGCGTAATCTTCTCGATACCGGGACATTGCGGATGCCAGCCATGGCACTCAATCTGATGCCAACCACTCCACCCGCCGAAAGCGGTGCCTGGGTGCAACCATTCGGCAACTGGACCAAAACAAGCAGCAACAATGGCGCAGGCGGTCTGCATCAAAGCACAGGTGGCCTGCTGTTCGGTGCGGACGGCAGCTTCACCCCGGATTGGCGCGGCGGCGTCTACGCTGGCTATAGCCGCTCGAAGTTCGACGCCGATGATCGCGATGCCGACGGCCACAGCGACAACTATCATCTTGGCCTGTACACCGGAGCCCAGATCGATGCACTGCGCCTCAGCGCCGACGTCGGCTACACCTTGCACAAGCTGGAGAGCGAGCGGAATGTGGCCTTCGCCGGATTCAGTGATCACTTGACTGGCAAACGCGACGCGAAATCGTTGCAGGCCAGTGGTGAAGCGGCCTACCGCATACCGCTTGGCAGCGTGGCTCTGGAACCTTTCGCCGGGCTTTCCTATGTTCGCTACGACGCCAAAGATCTGCACGAAAAAGGTGGGCCAGCCGCGTTAGACGTGTCCAGCGACAAGCAGAATACCGTCTTCTCGACGCTCGGCCTGCGCGCATCGACGAACACCCGAGTGGCCAACCTCGATACTCAGGTCTACGGCTCACTGGGATGGCGACGCGCCTTTGGTGATCTGGATCCGCGAAACGAGCAGAGCTTTGCCGGCGGTCCAAACTTCGAAGTGCAAGGCGTAGCTCAAAACCGCGACACCGCCTTGACCGAAGTCGGCGCGAAGCTGCGATTGAACCGTCAGACCGATCTGGGCTTGTCTTACCAGGGGCAGTTCGGCACTGACACTCGTTTCCACTCGGTGAATGCCGGCGTGACGGTCCGCTTCTGATCGTAATTGCAGCATCGGGCTGGATAACCATTTGCACAGGCTCGCCTGGAGTGGTATCCAGCCCGAATTCATTGGAAGGCATTTACATAGTGCGATACCGAATCCACTCCGCGTTATCGTCCTACGCGCCGATCAACGAGTAACGCAAGACACTCGAACCGCCCCTTCATCGCCCTCCTGTCGGCATTCGCTCGGCTAACGTTCAAACCGTGCTCCAGGCCATCAGATTACCTGCGAGTGATGCGGCCATTTATCTCAAACAACACGACTGTTACAGGCAAGCGCTCAATCACATACGGTGAATCGCATCTACGCCCTTACGCCAGAGCTTCTGGCAGTCACTCACCAGGAACGTCAAAACCATGGCAAGGACTTAAACCGTTCTGGACAGCGGGCCGGTTGGAAGCGTAATAAGGTGCCTACAAAATTTCCCTAATGGACAGCACGTTAATGGCACTACGCGGTGATGAGGCGGACGACCATGAGTTCCGCAGCCGGTCATATCCCGTCGAGGAAGATATGGCGCAGCAGCGTCGAGTCTGGCGCTTTGAGCGCATCGGTTGGGCTGGCCTGATTGTGCTGATAGTGCTGACCCTCGCCGGCTTGTTTTCCAAAGGGCCATTGAGCCAGGTGGAGCCCGAAACGGCAGATGGCAAACTGCAGGTGAGCTACGAGCGTTTCAGCCGCAACGGCAGTCAGGACGATATGATTGTCACGTCCAAAGGCGCCCCCTCCGAAATGCGTTATCTGGTCGTCGGCAGTGGACTGCTAGAAGGCGTGTCGATCGAGAACCTCAACCCCCAGCCCGCGCCCCTTCACAGCGAAGGCCGTGATCTGGTTATTCCGATGCAGGCCGACAAGGACGGTCTGGCCACCTTGTACCTGACTGTTCGCAGTAACGGGGTGGGACTGTACCGAGGGCAAATGCATATGCTGGGTGGCGAAACGCTGCCGATGCCCAGGTTTATCTACCCGTAGAGAGAACGCGATTTATGGATGCAGTGCTCAGAGCAGCAGCGATTTATTTTGTCTTGATGGTCTTGTTTCGTATTGCCGGACGCCGCTCTCTTACCGACCTCACCACCTTCGATTTCGTCTTGTTGCTGATCATTGGCGAGGCCACTCAGCAGGCGCTGCTGGGCGATGATTTTTCGGTGACTAACGCGATACTGATCATCTCCACCCTTATCGCCATAGACGTCGGCTTTTCCCTGGCCAAACGCCGATCAAAGCGGTTGGCAAAGTTTCTGGATAGCGGCCCCACGGTCATTGTGGAAGACGGCAAGCCACTGACTCAACGAATGAGAGAGGCGCGTATCAGTGAATCCGATGTGATGGAGGCAGCACGCACCACGCAAGGAATCGTGGAGATGAAGGACATCAGGTACGCGATCATCGAAAGGAACGGGGAGATATCGGTCATACCCTTCAAGTGAAGGTCTGCAAGTGATCAGGGATGGCTGCAGGCCGACTCGCGAATCAGCGCTAAAACGGACCTGCGCAAAGTTTCATGGCGACATCCTGAACATCTTTACCGATCAAGTCAGGCTGGGTGCCGAGCGGGTTGAGCACCTTCCCCGGGCGCTCGACAAACGCGGTGCGACACCCGGCCTGGGCAGCCCCGGCGATGTCCCAGGCGTGCGCTGCGACCATGATCATCTGATCCGTAGCGATGCCCAGGCGCTGTGCGACCATTTGGTAGGTTGCTGCGGCTGGCTTGAATTGACTGATTTCGCTGCCTGCCATGATGTGCTCGAAGCAGTCGGTCAATCCTGCAAATTCGAGCTGTTGCTGCAGCGCCTCCAGCGCGCCATTGCTCAGGGCAATGAGCACAAACCCGTAGTCCTTCAATAACTGCAGTGCCTGATGAACGTCCTTATGCGCAGGAAGAGATTTGATGCCTGCGGCCAGGGCCTGGCACTGATCGTCGCCCACGTCCACCTTGTGCCGTGCGGCAACCATTCTCAAAGCGCCCTGCGCCAGATCACCAAACGCCTGATATTGGCCGGTTATGGTGTTGGTCATCCAGCACTCTTGCAGTGTCAGGAACCATTCGGTGCGCACACGGCTATCGCCGAATAGTCCCTCGAAGAAAGCGTCGAGCGCGGCCAGATCCAGCAGCGTCTCGTTTACGTCAAAAATGATGTGTTTGAGCATGCTATAGGCCCCTGTTGCCTGCCTGAGGTGATTGCATCGAATGCGCCACCTGGCGGTGCTGACATCAGCCAGCACCGCCAAAGGTCACGATCAGGTCACTGGCTTACGCCTGCTCTTCCTGCTCGTCATCATCGTGCTTGAGTGCCGGCTTCATCCCCGGCTGAGGCGCGTGCTCGGCATTCGGCGCGATTTCTTCGCCGTGGTTCTTTTTCTCTTGCTGGACTTTTTTGTCGTGGGCAACGTTACGTGGATCGGTCATGGGAATTCCTTGATTGGCAGAGGATTCGAACACCCATCGACGTGATGCATTGTTTGAGCGCCGGGGCAAGATTTGGAGTCAGGGCGTAGCAAGGCGTTCAGTGCATTTGAACCGGCACGCGAATAGCGGGTTGGGACCTGAGTTCAGGTGACGGGGTCACGACTCCGCAGACGACAGCGTGAACGCCGGCGACTGAACCAGCTCCATGATCACTTCGCGCAAGGACTGCGCACACGGAGACAGCTCGCGATACGCCAGCGCCAGCACATAGGCGACAGGTGTACCTGGGCCCGTCAGCTCACGACAGGCAAGCCGCCCCGGCTGACGTCGGGCATAGCGCTGCGGCATGAGCGCCACGCCCATTCCGCCAGCCACCAGCGCGGCGGTGGTCTGCATCTGGCGAGGCTGTTGCACGACCCGAGGAGTAAAGCCAGCGTTGGCGCAGGCCAGCAGAATGTGCGAGTGCATGCCCGGGCCATGATGCGGGGCGAACAGAATCCAGGGTTGGTCTGCCAGCGCCGCAAGACCGATGGACGTCTGCTCGGCCAAGGGATGATCCTGCGGCAGCACCGCAACCATGCGATCCTCGAACAGCGGCTCGATATGGATATTGCCCGGGTCTATGACCGGCAACACCAGAATGCCGACGTCCAGCCGGTCGTTGCGCAGGCCTTCAAGTTGCTCGGGAGGGGTGGCCTCCTGCAGTTGAATATCGACGTTCGGGTTCGCTGCCTGATAGCGACGCAGCAGCGCCGGCAGCAAACCATCGACCACGCTGTCGACAAAGCCCAGGCGAATCGTGCCGAGCATGCCTGCCGCTGAGCGACGTGCCATTTCACAGGCCCGTTCGGCCTGCAACAGCGTCTGCCGAGCCTCGGCCAAAAACACGACGCCCGCAGCGGTCAATTGCGTGGAGCGCGTACTGCGCAGCAACAACTGCACGCCCAGGCATTCTTCCAGACGACGAATCGCAACGCTCAGGGGCGGCTGTGACATGTTCAAGCGCTGCGCGGCCTTGCGAAAATTCAAGGTTTCAGCGACCACCACGTACTGGCGCATCAATTTCAAATCAATCATCTGATATTTTTTTAGTATCAATGAGCTATCAAATTAGTATGTTACAAATAAATGAGCGTTGCACATACTTCATGGTAAACGGCTAGAGCGAGATCGCTCACAGCCTGGTCTATCGAAGAAGGGGCGCTGATTTGAACACGCGAGCGTATGGTGTCGCCGCACTGGCCGGCTTTGTTGGAGGCAATGTTTCCAGTTTCATCAAATGGGGTACAGAGATCCCCTTCCCGCCTCGCACGCCGGACCGCCCGGTCCCGCCCGTGGAGATGCTTGATTCGCTGGGCATCAACGCTCAGCAGCTGACTTATGTGTATTCAGAGCATGTGGTGAATTACGGCAGTGCCCTGGTCCACCATGGCTTTTCCATCTTCTTCGCCATGTTCTATTGCCTGCTTGTACTCCGGTATCCGCGCGCCGCCCTGTGGCAGGGTCTGGGTTTCGGCCTGTTGGTGACCCTGGGGTTTCACGGCGTCATCCTGCCTGCGTTCCATTGGGCACCGCCGCTGTGGGAGCTGCCTGCCTCGGAGTTGTTATCTGAAACGTTCGGGCACTTGCTGTGGATGTGGGTGATCGAAGTCATACGGCGGGATTTGCAGCAGCGCTGGCTGCCTCACACCCGACCGGCCTGAGTAGCGCGCTGTCTTGCGACAGACACACGGAATTTCCCTGTAAACGGAGTGACCCGATGAACTCTCTATACACCCTGGCTCTGGCCTGCGCCGCCTGCACGGGCATGGCGAGTGCCAATGCCGACGTGCAATCGGTGCCGAAAGAGTCTGCGCAAATGACTCACAGTAACGGTCAACTGCAACCACCTGTTTCATATGCCACGCTGTGGGCTGACGAAAACGGTGCCACGCATGTGGGCCACTGCCGCCTGGAAGGCCTGGAGTTCAAAAGCTATGCCCCGCCAGCCGCGCCGCAATGGGTCGGCGTCTCCCCTGACGATATCGAAAGCATCGCCTACGCGGTGCTGCCGGTGGGATACGTCGGCAACTGGCACCACGCGCCGGGGCCACAATGGGTCGTCACCCTGCAGGGGCAATGGTCGGTGGAGACCACCGATGGCAGTGTGCTGGTGCAAGGACCGGGAGAGATGCAGTTCAATGCCGACACCCGGTCCCGGCCGCGTCCGGATGACGAACGTGTAGGCCACCTGACGCGCACCGTGGGTGATCAACCCAATGTTCAACTGATCATCAAACTTAAACCGGGTGCGGCTGACAAACGTACCAACGGCAGCTGTGCCTACTGATCGCATACGGACCTGAACCTATGAAACCGACCCGTAAAAATCGCTTTCTGCGCCCCTCCTCATGGCTATTGGGCAGTGCGCTCCTGGCTGCGGGTTCAGCAGGCGCAACCGACGCCGTCGCCCCTGTCCGGCAAGTCGTTATCGACCCGGCCTTCAGCCAACTGGTTGCCCCACAGGCCCACGTCGAGCTGCTCACCGATCAGGCGAAGTGGGCAGAAGGCCCGCTGTGCCTGGCCGATGGCCGTTTGATCTGGAGTGACATCAAGGCCAACAAGGTCAGCAGCTGGCAGGCAAAGGATGGCGTGTCCACCTGGCTGGAAAAAGCCGACTTTCAAAATGGGCATACGCTCGACGGCCAGGGCCGTGTGGTGGCGGCCTCCCATGGCAAGCGCGGCATCGTGCGGCAGGAGCCCAATGGTGAGTGGCGTACATTGGTCGACACCTACCAGGGCAAACGGCTGAACAGTCCGAACGATGTAGTGGCGGATAAAAGCGGCGCTCTCTGGTTTTCCGATCCCACCTTCGGGGTGTTGAGCAAAAGCGAGGGCTATGGCGGCAAGCCTGAGCAAGGCGGCGAGTTCATCTATCGCTACGTACCCGACACCGGGCAGATCACCCGTCTCGACACTCCCGAAGTCCACTCGCCCAACGGCCTGGCCTTCTCGCCGGATCAGCAGCTGCTTTATGTGGCCGACTCACAAATGGCCCACGACTTCACCAACAAGAAGCTGGCACATCGCATCATGGTCTATCAGGTGCGCGACGGTCGCTTGATCAACGGCAAGGTGTTCGCTGACATCCAGCCCGGCATCCCTGACGGGATCAAAGTCGACGCGCTTGGCAACCTGTGGAGCAGCAGCAAGGAAGGTATTCAGGTGTTTTCCGCAGCAGGCAAGCCACTCGGAAAACTGCTGGTCGCGGCTGCCGATACCAGCAACCTGACGTTCTGCTCCAGCGAGCAGGCAAGCTGGGCGTACATTACCGCTGCCAACAAGGTGCTCAAGGTGCAGGTGATGAAGAGCGTAGCTGGTCAGTAGGACGAATTGTCCCGATGCTCATCGGGTAGCAGTAAACCGATTCAAAGCCCGGCACACGGTGCCGGGCTTTACCTGCAGAGCCTAGAACCAGGTCTCCATCTGGATGCCGAACTGCCAAACACCACCGGAGTTGAAATCACTTTTGCCGAAGTTGCCGGTCGTGCTGTAGCGGTCCAGATCCGAAGACCAGTTCATGAGGCTTGCGAACACTCGCAGTTCGGGACGTGTGAGCAGGTCACCCATGTCCGGCTTGAAGGTCGGCGCAACCGTAAACTTCCAGAAGTTACCGTCAACCGCGTTGCGTTGCAGATAGCCTTTGGGGTCGAGGTCCATGGTTTGCCAACTCAGCTCGTAGGCCATCTCGAAGTTGCTGTTGATCTCATTGGGCAGGCGCATGTTCAGCGTGAGCCAGCGGTAATCGTCGCCTTTGACGTAGCGGTCTTTGCTCTGCTCGGCCAGCAGGCTCGGGCCGATGCGCCATCCTGGCGCGATAGGTGTCTCGCCATACATGGCCAGACGCACTGCGCGGGCGTCGTCGATCAGTTCGCCATCCGCGCCAATGTCCTTGACCTGCGCAGCCAGGCCCTGCCCATAGAGCAACGCCGTCTTGAAGAAGCCTTCCCGACCGAAAAAGTCCTTCTGGTGATTGGCCAACATGGTGTGCAGGCCTGAATCTGCGGGCGCAAAACCGGCTTGATTGGTGCGCGTACCGACGTCGTTTTTCTTTGCGCCAATGGCGTTGAACATCCACTGCCACTGACCATTGTCGAAGAATTGGTTGGAGGTCAGGATGTAGCTTTCCACATCGGCATCGACGCCGCCCTCACTGAAATCGCCGTAGTTACGTCCGATCAGGGAGTAGTTCGAGCGCCAGTCCTTGGTCATCTGCACATCGTAGATACCGCCACCGGTCCCGGCCAGAAAGACCACGTCCGAGTCCAGCCAGTGGATATCGAAATTATCCCTGTCGAAGCGCTTGCCGGCCCACAGCGTGGCGTTTTCGAACACTGAATTCCCCTTGAAGGCGGCAATGTGGTCGAGTTCGGTAAATACCTGACGCACGTTCAAGCTGCTTTCGGTGGCCGTCCAGTCGTTATAGCTTTCAACGCCGTCGGCGATGGAGACGGTGAACTTGGAGCGCGTGCCGTTCTGCGCGTAGATCTCTTTCGACAGATCGAAGCGCATGTAGGTGTCGTCTTCGTTACCCAGGCGCCCGACCGCACCACCGACTGAACCTGCGGGGGTTGTATAAGGCCCACCGCGACCGCCGCCCAAACCGTCGTTGATCAACAGACCGGAGCGAGCGTAGCCCTTGAAGCTGAACCCGTCGGTGAGGTGTCCGGCACTGCCTGGCTTCTCCATGCTTTGCTGGCGGGCTTCGAGTTTTGCCACGCGATCATCCAGAGCCGGCTGTGAACTGGCCGCAACGGTGGACGCAGAAGTGGGTGCGGCAGGCTGCGCAACGGGGGTCGAGAGTTTGAGTTGCTGAAGCTCCCTGGCGAGCGCCTGGGTTTGCTGTTCGGCTGCGGCTGCACGTTTTTCCGCAGCGCTGGCACGGGCTTCGAATGCGGCCATCCGCTCTTCCAGAGTCGCGGCCTGAGAGACGGTTGTCGAGGTGCCGAGTACCCCTGCGAGTAGCCATCTTGATGCGTTCTGCATGTGGACTTCCTGTTTTTTTTTATTGTTTTCGTGACGTTGGCCGGGCCTTTTTCCTTCAGCACAAAATTGTGCAAATCGGAGAAAAAAGGGTGCCACATCGAAAATACGCTGTTACATTGACGATGTTAACGTTAACTTTTATAAAAACAAAAATAAAGAGGGCTCTATGAAACAGCTGAAATCTCTTCTTCCCGTCACGCTGTTCACCCTGTCTGCCGGGTTTTCTGCGCTGTCGAACGCAGCCGATCTGACGATCTCGTGCGGGGCCGTCGGCGCTGAATTGCAACTGTGCAAGGAGGCAGTCGATAGCTGGTCAAAACAGACCGGCAACAACGTTCAGGTGGTTTCCACGCCTAACTCTGCAACCGAGCGCCTGTCGTTCTACCAGCAGATCCTCAGCGCCCAGTCCACCGACATCGACATCATTCAAATCGACATGGTGTGGCCGGGGATGCTCGCCAAACACCTGACGAATCTGCGCGAACTGCTTCCGGCAAATGCGACACAAGGCTATTTCCAGGCACAGGTGGACAACGCCACCGTCGACGGCCGGCTGGTGTCGATGCCCTGGTTTACCGACTCGGGGCTGCTGTATTACCGCAAGGATCTGCTCGACAAGTACCAGCAGCCGGTCCCCCAGACCTGGGAGGACATGACCGCTACCGCCAAAAAAGTGCAAAAAGCCGAACGCGATGCGGGGAATGCCACTATGTGGGGCTACGTGTTCCAAGGGCGCGCCTATGAAGGCCTGACGTGCAACGCCCTGGAATGGATCAGCAGCCAGCCCGACGGCGGACTGGTCAACCCGCGCGGAGACATCGTGGTCAACAGCCAGGCCTCACGAGTCGCGCTGACCTTGGCAAAAAGCTGGATCGGCGAGATCTCCCCGCCCGGCGTCCTCAACTACACCGAGGAAGAAGGCCGTGGCGTATTCCAGTCGGGAAATGCGCTGTTCATGCGCAACTGGCCTTACGTCTGGGCCTTGGTGCAAAGCAAGGACAGCGCGATAAAAGACAAGGTCGGCGTCGCGCCCCTGCCCAGTGGCGGCGCGAACGGCACCCACGCTTCAACGCTCGGAGGCTGGGGCCTGGCGGTTTCGCGCTACAGCCGCAACCCCAAACTGGCGGCAGAACTGGTTGCCTACCTGACCAGCGCCCAGCAGCAAAAACAGCGTGCCCTGGCAGGTGCCTACAACCCGGTCATCGAGTCCCTGTATGCCGACCTCGAGTTGCTCGCGGCGATGCCTTACTACCCGCAGTTGCACAGCATCCTCAGCAATGGGGTCATGCGCCCCGCCGCGATCACGGCCAACGGCTACCCACGCGTCTCCAACGCATTCTTCGATCGGGTGCATAGCGTGCTGGCGGGCGATATTCCGGTCGATCAGGCACTGGTCGAACTGGAACGCGAACTGACCCGCATCAAACGCCGGAACTGGTAAGCCACACGTAAGGAAATCAACATGCCCGTCTCTTCTACCGACTTCCCCGGAGACGACGAACTCGTCACCCGGGAAACGCCTGTACAACGTCGCAGGCTACGCGCCGCCTGGCTGTTTCTGACGCCGATGCTGGTGTGCCTGGTCCTGGTGGCGGCCTGGCCGTTGCTGCGCACATTCTGGTTCAGCCTGACCGATGCCGATCTGTCGGATACCGGCAGTGGCTCATTCGTGGGCCTGAGCAATTATCTGCTCTACGACGGCGTCATCTGGTCTGGCGTGCTGGTCGATCCGCAATGGTGGAACGCGGTGCGCAACACCCTGCATTTCACCGTGGTGTCGGTCGGGCTGGAAATGGTCCTGGGACTGATGGTGGCGTTGCTGTTGAACGTCAAGTTCACCGGCCGCGCGCTGGTCCGTGCATTGATTCTGATCCCTTGGGCGATTCCGACCATCGTCTCAGCGAAGATCTGGTCGTGGATGCTCAATGACCAGTTCGGCATCATCAACCATATGATGCTGAGCCTGGGCCTGATCGACGCGCCGCTGGCCTGGACGGCAGATGCGGACCTGTCGATGTGGGCAGTGATCATCGTCGACGTCTGGAAGACCGTGCCCTTTGTCACCCTGCTGATGCTCGCAGCACTGCAGATGCTGCCAAGCGATTGCTACGAAGCCGCCAGGGTCGACGGCATTCATCCGGTGCGGGTGTTCTGGCGAGTCACCTTGCCGTTGCTGATGCCCGCCTTGTTGGTCGCCGCGATCTTTCGCATTCTCGATTCGTTGCGGGTCTTCGACGTCATCTACGTCCTGACCTCCAACTCTTCGAGCACCATGAGCATGTCGGTCTATGCCCGCCAGCACCTGGTGGAGTTCCAGGACGTCGGCTACGGCAGCGCCGCCTCCACCCTGCTGTTTCTGGTCGTGGCAGTGATTGCCATGCTTTATCTGTACCTCGGACGTCGCCAGCTGGAGGTGCGCTCATGAACCTGCGCCCACTGAAGAAAGCGCTGCTGCGCCTGGCCTTCTGGGGCCTGGTCGGGGTCGTGCTGCTGTACGCGATCTTCCCTTTCTATTACGCCATCCTGACCTCGCTGAAACCGTCCAGTGCCTTGTTTGAAGTGAGCTACTGGATCACCGAAGCCGACTTCTCCAATTACGCAGCGGTCCTCAGTCAGGCGTCATTCCTGCAGGCCATCGCCAACTCGCTGGTGGTTGCGCTGAGTGTGGTAGTGCTGGCGCTGTTCCTGGGCCTGACGGCGTCCTACGCCCTGGGCAGGGTCAAGTTCCGAGGCCGCGGCACGGTGCTGATGATGGTGCTCGGCGTCTCGATGTTTCCTCAGGTCGCGGTGCTGTCGGGGCTGTTTGAAGTGATCCGCGCACTGGGTCTGTACAACACCTCATGGGCACTGATCCTGAGCTACACGATTTTTACCCTGCCTTTCACCGTCTGGGTGCTGACCACGTTTATGGGGCAACTGCCGCATGAGCTGGAAGAAGCGGCAATCATGGATGGCGCATCGCCCTGGGTCACGCTCACCCGCGTGCTGTTGCCGCTGCTGTGGCCCGCGCTGGTCACGACCGGCCTACTGGCTTTTATTGCCGCGTGGAACGAGTTCCTGTTTGCCCTGACCTTCACCCTGACAGATGCGCAACGAACGGTCCCGGTCGCCATCGCCCTGATTTCGGGTGGCAGCTCCCACGAATTGCCTTGGGGCCTGTTGATGGCGGCGTCGGTGCTGGTGACCGTCCCACTGGTGATTCTGGTGCTGATCTTCCAGCGCCGCATCGTTTCCGGCCTCACTGCCGGCGCGTTGAAAGGTTGATGCACACAACTGACAAGGAACAGCATCGTGATGAAATTGAAGCTAGCCAACATCAACAAGCAATTGGGCGGCACGCGCATTCTGCGCGATGTCAGCCTGGAGATCGCTGCGGGTGAGTTCGTTGTGTTCGTCGGCCCTTCGGGCTGCGGAAAGTCGACGCTGCTGCGCTTGATCGCCGGACTGGATTCGATCTGTGCTGGCGACCTGCTGATCGACGGACGACGGGTCAATGACCTGGAACCGCGCGAGCGTGGTGTCGGTATGGTCTTTCAGTCCTACGCCCTGTACCCGCACATGAGCGTCTACGACAACATCAGTTTCGGCCTCAAGCTGGCCAAAACGGAAAAAAGCAGCCTGCGCGAACGCGTGCTGAAAACCGCGCAGATCCTGCAACTGGACAAACTGCTGCAACGCAAACCCCGGGAACTGTCCGGCGGGCAGCGTCAGCGTGTGGCCATGGGCAGAGCCATGGCGCGGGAACCGGACATCCTGTTGTTCGATGAACCGCTCTCCAACCTGGACGCCTCGTTGCGGGTTCAGATGCGCAACGAAATCGCACGGCTCCACAAGCGGCTGGGCTCGACGATGATCTACGTCACCCACGATCAGGTCGAGGCGATGACCCTGGCGGACAAGATTGTCGTGCTCAACGGCGGTCAGGTCGAACAGGTCGGCTCACCACGCGAACTCTACGAGCGCCCTGCCAGCCTCTTCGTCGCCGGTTTTCTGGGCTCGCCGAGAATGAATTTTCTGCCAGTAAGCTTGCAGGCACCGGGTCGCAACAGCCTGATCGACATCCCGGCACTGGGTATGAAATCCCTGTCCTTCGACAGCTCGAATCTGACCGAGGATGCGCAACTGACCCTGGGTGTTCGCCCGGAGCACATCACCCTCAATGTTGCGAACAACGGCGTTGGCGTCACGGTATCCGGTGTCGAATACCTGGGCAGCGAGGTCTATGTGCATCTGGCTACCGGGGCGAGCGAGCCCTTGATTTGTCGCTGCGATGCCAAGGCCGGCTGGCAGGCAGGCGATCAGGTCGCGCTGCAATTCGACGACAGCAACCTGCACCTGTTCGACGCCGATGGCCTGGCCCTGAAGCGCCACACAGACGCCAGTCAACACCTGACACCCGGCACCACACCGCACCTCGTACAAGCAGGCACCCTATGAGTTTTTCTGCAAATCCCATGAGCAAGCCGATGTCTCCCGCCCTCGAGCGCGCGCGCCATGCGCTGGAAGAGGGCCTGTCGCAGCTCGTCTACGATTATCGCCCCGGTTACCACCTGGCCCCGCCTGCGGGCTGGATGAATGACCCTAACGGGGTGGTGTTCTTTCGTGGCGAATATCACGTGTTCTATCAGCACCACCCGTTCGACGCGAAATGGGGCCCGATGTACTGGGGCCATGCAAAGAGTGCCGATCTGGTCCATTGGCAGCACCTGCCCATTGCCCTGGCACCCGGTGATGACTTCGACCGGGACGGCTGTTTTTCCGGCAGTGCAGTGGTATATGACGACACCCTGGCGCTGATCTACACCGGGCACACGTGGCTGGGTGACGTGGGCGACGAGCGTTTCATCCGTCAGGTGCAGTGCCTGGCCACCAGTACCGACGGCATCAGCTTCATCAAACACGGCGCCGTTATCGACACCCCGCCGCAAGACGGGATGATTCATTTCCGTGACCCGAAAGTCTGGCGACAGGATGGCCACTGGTACCTGATTGCCGGCGCACGCCTGGGCGACAAACCGCTGCTGCCACTCTATCGATCCAGGGACCTGCACGCGTGGGACTTCGTCAGTTATGTGTCCACAGGCGGCGAAGGCGACGGCTATATGTGGGAATGCCCGGACCTGTTTGGCCTCAATGAACGCGACGTACTGCTTTACTCCCCCCAGGGCATGCCGGCGCAGCGCTACGAGCGACTGAACAGGTTTCACACCGGCTATCGAGTGGGCCAGGTCGACAGTCAATGGCAGTTCACCGGCGGGCCTTTTATCGAGCTGGACAGCGGTCACGATTTCTATGCGGCGCAGACGCTGGTGGCTGCCGATGGCAGGCGTCTGCTGTGGGCCTGGATCGACATGTGGGAAAGCCCGACCCCAACCGAGGCACATCACTGGCGCGGCATGCTGGGCCTGCCGAGAGAACTTGAAGTACGCGCCGATCGCCTGTGCGTGCAGCCCGCGCGCGAGCTGACAGCGTTGCGCAACGCGTCACTGCCAGGCACCCCATGGTGGAGCGAAGCGGGTAGCCAATGGCTGGCCGACATACACGGCGACATGCTCGAAATCCACGTGCACCTGGACCTGCTCGACTGCATCGAAGGTCGCCTGGGTGTGGCCTTGCGTTGCAGTGAGGATGGCAAGGAGCAGACGCTGCTTTACTACGATGCGTCGCTGAAACGTTTGATACTCGACCGTACTCAGTCGGGCACACACGTCAGCGGTCAGCGCAGTGTAGCGATAGATCCACAACAGAATCAGCTTGAACTGCGGATCTTCCTTGATCGCTCGTCCATCGAGGTGTTCGAGCAAAACGGCAGTTTCAGCTTCAGCAGCCGTCTTTATCCACAGACCGACAGCCTGGGGGTAAAGCTTATTGCCAACGGAACCGGAGGCCGGGTCTGCATCGCCGACGCATGGCAACTCGCCTCGGGATACCTGTCGGTAAATCATTGAAGTCGCGAAAAAAATCAGGTCTCTGTAGCATGATAATTATCAGTCAACCCGACAGGCTCCGCTTCGCATGACCTCAGTTAAAGACGTTGCAAAACTGGCCGGTGTATCTCTGATGACGGTGTCTCGGGCGCTCAATGATCCGGGAAAACTGAGCCCGGAGACTTATCAGCGAGTGCGCAACGCGATTGATGAGCTTCAATTCGTACCCAGCCTGTCGGCTCGCAGGATTCGCGGCGACAACCTGCAGACCCGAACCATCGGCGTATTTGCCCTGGACACCGCAACGACGCCGTTTGCGGTCGAGCTGCTGCTATCAATCGAACAGACCGCGCAGCAGGCAGGCTGGAACGTATTTATTCTCAACCTGCTAAGCAATCCGCCTACCGACCAGAACATTGACCTGATGCTGTCGCACCGCCCGGACGGGTTGATCTTCAGCGCCATGGGGTTACGCAAAGTGAGTATCCCCCAGCGCCTGAAGAGCAAGCCGCTGGTGCTCGCCAACTGCGTAGCCGACGACAGCAGCCTGGTCAGTTATGTGCCAGACGACGAAACGGGTCAGTACCGCGCCTTGCACCACGCGTTCAGCAAGGGCTATCGACGCCCGTTGTTCATAAACCTGCCAAAACAGAGCCTGGCCTGGGAAATCCGCCAAGCGGGTATGTTGCGTGCCTGCGAGGCATTCGGCCTGACTCGCGACGAACTCTTGCAATACAACCTGTCCGAACACGATGCCTACTGGGAAACCGCCGCTATCCTTGCACGGCACATGATAGATGGGCGTCCTCAGTTCGACATTCTGATCTGCGGCAATGACCGCATTGCCTTTTGTGCCTACCAGTTGCTGCTGGGCCAAGGCCTGAAAATCCCCGGAGATGTTGCCGTACTGGGTTATGACAACATGATCGGCATCGCCGAGCTGTTCATTCCTGCGCTGACCACGGTGCAACTGCCGTATTACGAGATCGGTCGCAACGCCGCCCGGCACCTGATTGAAAGCCTTGAAGTGTCGGGCTCCCAGCCGGTGGACTGCCCGCTGGTGATCAGAGAATCGTTATGAAGCCTTGCGTGGGATAGCTCACGCAGCAAGTCGTCACGGGACCCTCCAGACAAAAGCGACTGCTCTTGAGCCCTGATTTATACCCCTGAAACGCTGACCGTATTAAATGGTTACGATTGAGAGGGGTAAGAGCGCCTGGCTGTCCGGCCACTCTAAAAAGATAGCTTTTCTCTTATTTTTCAAGCTCCTAGTGATTGCACGCTCAAAACAGGCGAGCTGTACACCCTCTGACTTACATGAATCCCGCCCCAAAAAAGCGCACTAAACAAATTAAAGAATAAAACCGTGCGCAACTAATGCACGAACTAATCCAGAAACCAAACCCGACCACCTCAAGTAATATTTCTGGTAGCCGATAGTTCTAAAGCCGTGAAAAATCAATTCTACAAGGAGGTCAGTGACAATGAGAAACTTGAAAGTATCTGCGCGCGCAGCACTCAGCTTTATGTTTATTGCACTCTTATTGGTCGCCTTGGGTGGTATTTCAGTATGGAAAATGGGAGAAATCCGCGAGACGGCCAGAGACATTGAGAACGATGCATTGGCCAGCGTGGTGGTTGCAGACCGAATCAATGCCACGATGCTGCGCCTGCGCCTGGAAGTCCGCAGAATGCTGTCCCAGACCAATCCGCAGGACATGGCCACGACCTCCGGCATGATCGCTTCGCTGAGTGAGGAGTTGAAAAAGCAGGTAGCCCTTTACGCCCCTTTTGTCGCCAGCGATAAAGAAGGACAACTGTTCAAAGCCGTGTCGGAAAACACCGATAAAGCACTGGTTGCATTTGACCAGGTGACTGCACTTATCCGTCAAAACGCAACCACTGAAGCGCTGGCCTACCTGAGTTCAAACGTGACGCCTGTTACCCGTCTTCTCGACGACGCTGTGAACGGGCTTGTTCAAATGAACATTGACGAGGCGGCAAACTCAGGAAAAGAATCCGAGGATTCGTATCAAAGCGGCTTAACGTTTGTGATCTTCATTATTGCAGCCGCGACGCTGGCGACGATTGTGCTGGCCGTGCTGTTCACCAAAAGTATCGTCACGCCGTTGCGCGACATGCTGCGTGTCAACGACACCATCGCCAAGGGTGATCTGCGCAGCGTGATTACCGTCACGGGCAAAGACGAATTTTCCGACCTGATGCGCTCTACCCAGGTCATGCAAAACAATCTGCGCGATACGATCAAGCTGATCGGTGATTCATCCACTCAACTGGCATCCGCCGCTGAAGAAATGAACGCGGTCACCGAGGAGTCGAGCAAAGGTTTGCTGCGCCAGAATAACGAAATTGATCAGGCAGCCACCGCCGTTAACCAGATGACCGCTGCGGTCGATGAGGTGGCGCGTAATGCTGCCGCTGCATCGGATGCAGCCAAAGCCTCTGATCAGTCAACCCGCACCGGCGCAGCACGGGTTACCAGTACGGTCGACGCCATCGAGAAACTGAGCAAGACCGTGCAGAGCACCAGTGTCGATGTAGAGCGTCTGGCCGTGCAGTCCAAGGACATCAGCAAGGTATTGGAAGTCATTCGTACGATTGCGGAACAAACCAATCTCCTGGCCTTGAACGCAGCTATCGAAGCCGCCCGGGCAGGTGAGCAGGGACGCGGTTTCGCGGTGGTGGCTGATGAGGTCAGAGCGCTGGCCCATCGTACCCAGACCTCGACTCAGGAAATCGAGAAAATGATTGGCGACATCCTCACGGGCACTGCACAGGCCACCAAGGCCATGAGTGAAAGTTGCGATCAGGCCGGTGGCACACTCACCATCGCTCATGAAGCCGGAGCAGCACTGACCCTGATCGCGAAAGCAATTAATGAAATCAACGAAATGAACCTGATGATTGCGACCGCATCGGAGCAGCAGGCGCAGGTCGCCCGTTCGGTCGACGGCAACCTGATGAGTATCCGCGATCTTTCCATCCAGAGTGCAACGGGGGCCAATCAGACAGCGGCGGCCAGTGCCGAGCTCTCAGTGCTTGCTGTAGACATGAACAAGCTGGTGGCCAGGTTTTCGCTCTAAGGGTTTTCTACTGCTTCAGGTCGTGATGCTGTGGATACTGATTCCACAGCATTCAGGGCCAATCAACTGCATACGTCTGGACAAGTGCAGGGCGGTCAAAGGAGCGCATTAACGCCCCCCTGAGCCGTGAGTTTCCTTCGCGTCAGTCAGCACTGCCGGTCAGCAGTGCTCTTGTGGCCGCAGTAACATCCTCTTTACGCATCAGACTTTCGCCGACCAGAAAGGTAGTAATGCCGGATTTTTTGAGTCGCAGGCAATCGTTATGGTTGCCGATGCCACTTTCACCGACCAGCAGTTTGCCTGCGGGCACCATGGATGCCAGTCGCTCGCTTGTGCCGAGGTCTACTTCGAAGGTATGCAGGTTGCGATTATTGACGCCGAGCAGCGGAGAAGACAGTTTGAGCGCACGCTCCATTTCATGTTCGTCATGCACTTCCACCAGAACGTCCATCCCCAGCGTCATGGCCGCATCTTCAAGTTCGGCGGCCAGGTCGTCAGTCAATGAGGCCATGATCAGCAATATGCAATCCGCACCCCAGGCACGTGCTTCATACACCTGATAAGTGTCAAACATGAAGTCTTTTCGTAACACAGGAAGGGCGCAAGCGTTTCGCGCATCGATGAGAAACTGCGGGGAACCCTGGAAGCTGGGCGTGTCGGTCAGAACGGATAAACAGGCGGCCCCACCGGTTTCATAAGCCTTCGCCAGTTCGGGCGGGTTGAAGTCTTCGCGAATCAGGCCTTTTGATGGACTTGCTTTCTTTATTTCTGCAATGAGCCCCAACAGACCCTGCTGTTCTTTTGCTTTCAGTGCTTTATAAAAACCGCGGGGACTGGACTGTTCGAGGGCACGCTGCTTGATGCGACTTAATGGTACGTTAGTTTTTGCCGCTTCTATTTCTTGAAGCTTGTAATGTTTTATTTTATTTAGAATATCACTCATGGCAGTCACTCATATTAGCGGGTAATCTATTGAATTAAGCCCTGTAGCGCCTCGACGTACGCATGCTCATTATCGCCCTCTGGCAATATTTAAACGAGCGTACATTCACTGATCGAGAAACAACAATTAAATTTAATTTATCCACCTTTAAACACATTATCGCGTTAATATATCATGATCGTCCATGATGTAAACCCGGGTAACACGGTCTCTGTAACGTACATCAACAACTGAACCCGGCCGATTAAGATGGCGAAACAATATCAACTTTCCGGCACAGCCTGGCGATTTACCTGGGCGAGTCCACGCCTCGGCTGTTACTACTGGCAACCCTGCTGATCGGCGCACCGGCAAACCTGAAGTATCTGCTGGTCAATCGGCTGATTCGCAGCCCCAGTAAGCTGGAACTGCTTTCCGTGGTCGTGCGCCAACGTCTTGCTCGCACTGCTTTTGACGCTCGTGTCAGGCGTCAAGGATTACCTGCTTTATGGGTTGCTGCCGCATTCGACAACTTTTCAGGCCTTGACCCGGTTTATCGAACTCGCCGAACATTGCCCGATGATTGCCAAGGCCAGCGTGGATCTGCAGGCCACCCGCAACCGCTTCACTCCTCTCAAACGACAAACCAGCGACAGGGAACGTCATCAATGCAATCCAATTTCAGCAAGGGCGTTATCTTTGCGCTCTCCGCCGCCGCACTGAACGCAACCATTGGTGTGCTCAGCAAGGTACTCATGAGCAATGGCTTCACCTCCAGCAGCGTTGCCGTCATCAAAACGATACTGGGGTGCATACTGCTCTCGATCGTGCTGCGTTTCCTCAAGCGTCCGACATCAGCCGCCAAATGGAGCCAGGCCGCGATCTGCGCGTTCCTTGGTATTTTCGTGCTCTTCCATTTCGAAACGTCCGCCTACCGACATTACGCTGCGGCGGGTGTCGTCGTCGTACTCATGGCCAGTGCCTCAATCTCGTCGATCATTCTGGGGCGCCTGTTACTGAAGGATGCCATCACAGCAAACGCAACCGTGGGCGCCGCACTGGCCATCTCAGGTATTGCGGTGATCTTCGGCGCTGATTTGCAACAGGGCTTCACTCTGGAAGGTGCAGCCCTGGCCTCGATCGCAGGCTGTGGCTACGGTGCGTTTTCGGTTGCCATGAAAAAAATGGGCGTTTCGGGAGGCCTGCATTTCACTCGTCAATTGCTCTTCTTCGGCAGCCTGTACCTGCTGATGCCGGCCGCCGCCGATGGTTTCGTGATCGGCGAGCTGTCATCAATGGCTATTGCCGCACTGCTGGCGCTGGCCGCCCTGCCGACCATCCTCGGCTTTTTCTGCACGACCAAGGCCATTGAGTACCTCAAGCCATCCCAGGTGCAAGCGCTTGAACTCACCGAACCGCTGTTTGCGGCGTTGCTGGCATTTGTAGCCCTCAATGAAGTACCGCGCGAAAGCCTCTATCCGGGAGCGGCCCTGATCATCGCTGGTTTGTGCTTCTCCAACGAACTGATACGCCTGGGTCAAAAAGCGCCGACGCGGGCCAGTCAGTAAGGCAGGCAGGCAGCGGCCTGTCAGTTGCGAGCACGTTGATTCCAGTACCCGATGTCAACTGCCTCGACCAGACCGTTGACGCTCGCGGGATTCATGACGCTCTTAGGAGGACCTTCGCGGACAACATGGAAGTCGATGTCCTCAACAGCACAGTTCCTGCTTCAGTAACTTTCCGCGAGGGATCTACAGCAGGCATGTCGGCACATCGCCTCGAATACAAGAAACCTTCCAATCGACGTGCACCGAGCGCGCTTCAGGTTATTCGAGAGCTGGTGATTGAGCTTTTTCCGCAATGGTCCGACCGTTTCGAGGCGATGACTGAGTCCGCCGTAGAGGCCCTGGTAAAAGGGGGTCAATGAGATGGCAAAGACAAATCTCACGGAAGCTTCCGGCATTACTCCTCAGTTGATGCAGAAGCTCAACGAGCAGTACAACTCATCAGAACTGCGCGCCGCTCAGACCAAGCTTACGAACACGTCACGTGAGCTTCGCAATTTAAGCTCCGGCCATCAGATGGGCCGCGGCTTGGTTAGCCGACTGGGTGATTACTTGAGCGTAGAACAGCGTGAACTGCTCACTCAGGCCGCGCAGCTCCTTGAATCAGTCAACTCTCATGTCGAGCATGCCAAGGAAAAACGTGTCCGCGACGAGAAAGCGGCCAAACGTCGGCAGGACGCGCGGAACGCAAGAGCGAAACAACTGATTGCTGCTACATATCCTTTGCCCACTGAGAGCCTGGACCAGAAACTCGATCTCATCAAAACCGCACTTCATTTCAACCGTATTGGCACACATGACTGGGTCTACTCCACGAGCGACTTCAATAGCCACGTTAGAAGCAGTCTACTGACGCCGTTTAGCCAACTGATAGGTTGGAGCAGCCTGACCGCTTACCGAGTCAGTTGCCTCGGCTATCTTCGTACTCAGCTCGTTGAGTCATTGGCCAATGACATCTCTTATGACGATGGATCTGATGTCGAGGATCGGCTAGCCACTCTGCAGTCGAAAGTCCTTGAGGAGCGTGCGAAAGCAGAACTCACAGCTGAAGAACAGGAAACCCTCAGACTCTGGAAAGAGGCTCTGGTTGAGGCAGTACCGGAGGTACGGCCAGCCCCAGATATGAAGACCGGGATGCTGTGTTGGCTGGACGTCTTGACGACGCCTGCATCGTCAAGCTGTTCCGCCTCATTCGTCTGGGCCGAAGGCTGGTCGAGCTGGAAGTGATGGACGTTGATGGGGGACAAGCCTCGTGAGGTTTTATCACGGCTTTCTGAGACAGGAGTTTGAGCATGTCAAAAAGACATAACCCACTTAATGAAGCCATGGTCGCACAGATCCTACATCACCTGCGCAACGGTGAGGTACCCCACACACCCAGAAGGAGTCCTAACATGGGCACATCAGTAGATTGGGAAGGCAACATCGGCTCTGTTCCAGAATTCAAGGAGTTTGCTAACGGCAACAATGAACCACGCCGCTTGCTACGGCTGAACGTTTACTTCGACAACTCGATTCCAAAAAGCGATGGCAAAGGCTTTGAGGACCGTGGAGGATTCTGGGCCAACGTCGAGTTCTGGCACAAAGAAGCAGAGCACTATGCCAACCTTTATCAGAAAGGCATGAGGGTGCTGATCCAAGGCCGGGCGATCATGGATAGCTGGACCAAGGATGGGGACGACTTTACGCAGTTGAAGGTGCAAGCTTCACGCGTGGCGATCCTTCCGGCCAGAATTGAAGCCGTGCATTTAACGCAGTCCCAGCCTCAACAGGCGACGCGTTATCAGCCGGCGCAACCGGCGCAGAACAACAGCAACGATGCACCAACGGATTTCGACGACGACATTCCTGTGTAGCACGCCTCTCCAAAAAATCGCGCCCTCTGCGTGATGCTGCTGGTGGAAACGAAACTGATCAGCGTCGTTCTTCACCAGCAGGCAGCTACTTCTGAACTGTTTACTCTCCAGAGCAAAAAAACGCCCTTTACGTGGATCAGCGGGTGAAAGAACCCTTCACGTCGGGTATCCCAAGTTACGATAAATCTCTTACTGGTCGAATCTCATGAGTCTCAACAACTTTGTAACCTATGTCATCCGCATGCCAGACGACACCGCATCAAGGACCGCCCTGACGAGTGAATTGAATCAGGTGGTTATCAGGAATGGAGGAGTCATCACCGGGACATCAGTGGAAGATGAAATGACCCTGAATGAGCTTTTTGAAGCGCGTCTCGATAACATCGACGTAAAGGAAGCTCGGCAAGAAGCTGCGGTGCTGGCAACTGTAAAACACCCTGCAGGTTGAAAAAATCGCCTCGTTCGTGAAGCCTTGGATGTATCCGATCTACTCCACGGGAATCCTCAGTTGTGAGAGCAGCCCCAGCAGCGACGCATGAGACTTCAGATCGGCGTCGATTCAACAACCCTCACCATGCCGTAATGCTCGCGGGTGCTGATGCCGCGCGTAAAGGCGTCCCCCTCCACGAATGCCCCTACCGGCATCCAGCCATGCGCGCATCGTGGCTAAAGGGTTTTGCCCAGGAGCAACAGCAAAGCTTCAATTTCTGACTCAGCGCGATTAACCCACTCCCCCCACGTTTACGGTTACGCATGGCGAGCGCAGATCAGGTCTAGGACAGTGCTGCCTCAAGTCACTTTGAGCTCATTGATTCATGACCGCCGAGCCTATTTGCGAAACAACTTTCGTCCAAACTCTTCTCGATATTGCAAAATTCCCAGAGCGTCATCGTGCTGTTGCCAACACATGGGCTGACCATTTCCACGTACCGGCGGAAGGACGTGACGAGTTCATACTGCACTACCTTACTCACACCTCATCAACTCGATGCTGGTGCGTTGCTCTTCATAACGATGACTCGGTTGCACGTCCAACTGTGGCGCGGCTCGGCAGGCAGCTGCAATACTTCGATGGCCAGCTGATTTCAGCGGTGCGATTTGATGAGAAGAGAAAAGTCCCAGGCCACGCACCAAGTCCGAGCCAAGCTTTGAAGCTGGCTCATAAGTTTATTACTCATGACAGTGCGGATGCCCTTCTTACATCATTCTGCAAACCAGCGCGGGATCTGGCGCGGAATGAAGTGGAACTTAGTATAAGACCGCTGACGAAGTACGATTTGGGCGCGTTTAATTCAGAGGGCCGGAACAAACGTTTTTACGCCCCACGCGGCCGATTTTACATCACCTGTATCGGCGCGGCAGTGAAGAGGTTTTGTCAGAGTCTCGACCAGGAGCTGCTGCATGCAGTGCGTTCCGTGCAGTGCCCTTCCGCCAAACTTTACAACTGGCTCGCTCAAGGCGATCGCACACGTCGACTACAGGCCTTGAAAGCACAACCGGTGTTGGTGCCGGTATTGATCGTTGGGGTTGGAATGCCGTGGCCCATGATTGCAGGTGGACTACTGGAGGAATGCCCATGGCGCGAACTTCAGGAGTTTTGCTGCTCATGGGAGGGTGAAACCGTCATGGACGGGGCTGGGTTCTTAGGGCGATCCGTAGACACAGGCTTGCCTTTAAACAGGGTCTTAGCATGGTTGTTCTCAGTCCCGACGTCCGCGATCCGATTCCTTGGCCAGCAGCGGGTCTACGACACCGGCAGCGCGCTCAGTCGTTTGAATTCTGAGGGCCTTGAGGCAGGCTGGGAGCATTTGATCGCGGGCTCTGTGCTAGGCAATCGTCGCCCGAGAACGAAAGCAGAATGGCGTTTTTTCTATGCGTTCCGGTCAGCTATTCCATGGCGATTACTTCGCCCCTTGCGTGACATGAACAATCTTTTGGTGGGCTGCCCTACTGACTGGGCAGACCCTGCCTGGTCAGGCATGGCGGCCAAACTTGTTGATTTCAGAGAGCTGTTCGACAATCTAGAACGCGCTGGAAGTTGCGAGGCTCGTAACACCAAGCGCCGGCTGTACGCGTTCGTAAGCGGTTTAAACTTCCGCCAAATTTCCAATGTAGTCGATGCGTTCCATGGAGCACTCGCAGACATCAGAGCGAGGCTGGAGCGGGATTACCCACCTGAGCCATCCGACTGTTTCACAAGGTGGCCGGGGCTGCTGCTGGGCAGTGATCCAATCACCTGCAGTGTGACCGGTTTGCAGATTGTCGAATTACGCTGCCCAGCAGACTTAGACCAGGAGCATCGCTCTCTGGGTCACTGCATCGACACATACGACTTCCGTGCATATTCGGGCAACTGTCGACTCTTATCCATCCGATCTGCTGGACTGCCGTTGGCATCGGTCGAGCTCACACTCAGAACAGGCCGTAATAAGCGAGTGAGTGGCGATTTTACTCCCCAGCATTTGCACATCGTTCAGATCAGAGATCAAGAAAACGAAACCCCGGATGCTCACTCGCCAGTGATGAACGCTTTTGAGTTATTCATGGCAGCAGTCAGGAGCGGTCGTATTCCAGTGCTCCTGCAATGGCCAAATATGGCGATGAAGATGGCGCGTTATGCTGACGAAAAATCGATCTTCAACATCCGATTTGGTGAGGAAATCGTGGGCTGGGCTAACAGCTTGTTGGACAGGGGGCTCTGAAGATGGGATCGCCTCGATTGATGAACAAGCGACCGGTCCTGCTGCGCAAAGCCATTTTCGATGGCTACGACTTCGGGCTGTCGCTCAGTTACCTCCAAGGTGCCAACAAGCTTTTGCTTCGCCGGAGGGGCTTTTTCATACGAAGGTCTGATCACCCGCTGAACCAGTTTTGGCGTGTGCCCAAAGACAAGTTGCTCGACGACCTTGATGTTCTGTACCGCGAGCTGGCAGAGCTCGCAGACGGCAAACACATCGAGAGCTGGCAAGCATTCAGAGACAGGATCACCTCTGCCCAGTCCGACGTGCACCGTGACGCATTCACCTGGGGGATGAAGTTCCGGCTATCTACCTGGCATCTGTCCCATCCATCAGAAACACCGAGTTGACCAGTGCCGATATCGACAAGGCGCTGGAAGGATTCTCGCTGATGGATCATCAACCAGCAGGTATCAAGCACCTGTTGCAGCGCACGAGCGCGCTACTGGCCGACGACATGGGACTGGGCAAAACCCGCCAGGCGGTGATTGCCGCTGGCATACGCGCCCAAGGTAAACCGGTTCTGGTGATTGTGCTCAACAGCCTGATCATCAACTGGCAGCGTGAGATCCTGATGGTGTTTCCTCAGGCTCAAATCGCCATGCAAACTTTTGATGCGAACGCTGGCTGGATCATCGTGAACTACGAGAGGCTGGGTGACTTTGTCATGCACGCGAATCGCTTTGCAGTGATGGTCATTGACGAGGCTCATCGACTCAAGGAACCCACTGCAGCATGGACACGCCACGGCTTCGACATCGCGGCTCAGGTACAAAACCGCTATTTGTTGACGGGCACGCCTGTGCTCAATCGCGAAGCCGAACTGCACACACTCCTCAGGCTTTCAGGCCATCCAATCGGACAACTGCCCCTCAATGAGTTCTGCGAGCGATTCGCCGGCAGTCCTGAGTTTCGCAAGACGCTTAGAGATGAGATATCTGACTGGATGCTTCGACGCCGCAAGGATGTGCTGCCCAACCTGAAGGGGAAGCAGCGCCAGACTGTACCTGTGATACTCAGCCAAGTAGAACGTGACGAGTACAATCAGATCATGCGCAGCGACCAGCATCGATTCGCAAGGCTGGGCGCACTGCGCCAACTGCTCGAGCGCGTGAAGGTACGGATCCTGGCGGATCTGATGGCCGAGCTGGACGTCGACGACAAGGTGATCCTCTTCTGCGAGTATCAGGAATCCGTGGCCACTTTGCGTGATCACTGCCTCAAGATGGGCGTCGGGTGCGTGACGTTGGTAGGCAGTGACTCGCCCAAGAAACGACAGAAGGCGATTGATGCTTTCCAGCAGGATCCGGACTGCAGGGTGTTTATCGGGACCAGGTCGGCCGCCGGTACAGGTTACAACCTCACTGCGGCCAACTACGTCTTTTTTTTGGGGCTTCCATGGACACCAGGGCTGCAGGACCAAGCAGAGGATCGAGCCTATCGCAACGGGCAGTTGCGAATGGTTGTCGTCAAAATCCCGCTAGCTGAGGACACCATCGACCAGCAGTTGTGGCAGATGCTCATGGACAAGCGCGCCCTGGCCAGCGATCTGATCGATCCAGAGGCGGAAGAACTGAGCAAACAAACCTTGGCCTGGATGCTTTGACTGTTTCCCATGGAGGGGGGTGACAAAGCAGCTATGATTTTTTCAGTGCGACCGACAGTTTAGGCGCTATGACGAATCCTTCTTTTCCAACACTGATGGCACTTTCGCGTTTTAAGCATGTCTGAGCAGTCACTGCCGGGTGCAGTAATCGCTAGTCGCCTAGGGTAGACTTGAAGCAAGGGCGCTGCTGAAGTTTTGGTTTTACGGATTTCCGCCGCTTTTAGCATAGCTTTCGGGTTGAAAACGCAGTACTGATGCGTGGAAGCGAAAAGTATTGCTCGGTAGAAGCCTAAGTAACTCCGGGCTGCGGTTCTGACCAGTGGCGAATGCATCTTGGTTTCTAGAGGCTTTCGTAACGATGGGTGGCCTTTTTGCTGCTATTGCTGGACGGTAATTTGCATTGAGCCAGCATTTAAAAGGAGGTTGGTCGTGAGTAATGGACTCTATCCATGTACAGCTGCAGATCCCATGGGGACAGGCTCCCAGCAAGGATTGTTGGGCGAAGGGTCATTGCCATGGCCAAGTGTTGTTGCCGCTAGGGCCTTCCCCTCATCCTTGGACATCGCAGGCACTTACGCCACTGACGATTTAAGTGCTGCGGAATTTCTCATCAGCGAGCTTAGCTCTCCAGAAGCTGAGCTTTCTCCTGAAGAAACCGAAGACTACTACACGACGCTGATTTTCTTGTTTGGTAAGCTAAAAAAAGCCCCTAACGTAGCAGCAAAACAGTTTTTGGAGCTCAAGGAGAAGGCGGAAAAAATTCCGGTCGTGGGCCCTTTGCTATTTTCTACAGCTAACCTGCCAGGCACGCTTGCGAGTGTGGGAGGTATCCTCCATGCAGGTTCGAAAGCAACCAAGGTTGAAAATCTACTCGATCTTAGTAAATCGACAAAGACGCAGCTTAAAAAATGGGCGGCCTCCCGTGGAAAGCCAGGAAGTGTCTCTGCTCATCGGGCTTTTCGTGGCAGGATCAAGCTAATTCGCGTACGCGGTAACTTATACTTTGAAATACCAGCCACGGCCAAAGCTAGTATCTATCGAGTGGGCGGTAACGTCGTAGGCAATACGATTCATGTCCCGGCATACAATACAGCCAAAGCGTTAAGATCGACTGCGCATGTCGACAGCGATTTGTATAGTCAGCGAGGGGTTGGGAAGATGCTCGTCGGGAAAGCCGCCGGCCCGATTCTCGCGTTCGGCCCACAATTGGTTATGGATATAAACAGCGCCACTAGTGGCAGGGATTTTTTGGAGAAAACTGCCTATAGCCAGCCCACGAATGCTTTAGTTTTTGCAAGTGGAGTAGCGATTGGCGCGACCATGAGTGCGCCTGCGGTAGTAGTAATTGCGATTGGATTAGGTGTGGGCCTCGTAATACAGATTATTATGAGCGACGATGTAAGCGGGTGGGGTACCTCTCTCGGTAATTTGCTGACAGGAAAAGACCAATAATGTTCCATACTGAACCGCATCGATACTTAGCCACCATATGGGGCGCTTGGTTTTTATTCACCATGTTGGCTGTGTTTTCGGCGGCTGTCGTACCGAGTATATTGACTATTCCCTCCGCTGTATTTGTAATATGGGTGACTTACTGGTGCGTTGACTGCGCGTACCGGACTGAAAGGTTTAGTAAGTATGCCAGTCTTAGGCTATTTACGAATTTGGGTGTTGCCCCTGGATTCGCATTTTTAATGGCGTTAGTCGCAACCTACAAGCAGTTTAAGTTGGGACTTGGCGTGTCATTATTGATCAGCTGTATACCTCTAGTTCTCTGCACGATTATCTATTCGCTACTATGTGTATGGCGGAGTCCTAGAAAGTCTCTGATCGTACGCTCGCAGCGCGTGGAGGTCGTTGAGCCAAAGCAGGAGAATCGTTGGGCACTCGGCGCTGTTGGGGGTGGCCTGGGAATATTGATTTATCCAGTTTTCCACGCTTATAGATCGCCAGCGATGCTGCTCGTCTTTCTATTTATAATTATTGCCCTATTTATGCTGTTCTACCATCGTACCAGTATCTCTTCCCTACGTAGTCTGAAGGATCAAGAGGCGAGAGAACATCAGGAATACACATTCATGAATGTGGAAGAGCTTCGTTCAAGGCGCGCGGCGTCTTGGATTGGCCGCATTTTCGTTACCAAGGTAGACCGATGAGTTTTGCCAGTAGCCAGTTTTCAAGGAGCGCACAATGTTGACAGACCTTCTTTCCATGCTGAGCCCGCAGAATAAAAGGCTTTTCAAGCTAAATACATTTGCGTCCGGCGGTGATGAGGAAATGCTGCTGGAGCATTTTTCTGGTTCAGAAAGCCTGTCCCGACTTTTCGAGCTAAATTTGGCGCTACTAAGCCAGCGTTCCGATGTGAAGCTAAAGTCACTCATTGGCCGCCCCGCGACCGTGGAAATCGAACTTGCCGATGGTTCTACACGATACATAAACGGCTACGTGAACCGTTTTAGTACTCAAGGGAGCGATGGAGGGCTTTCTCGCTACAGTGCGGTACTTGGGCCGTGGTTATGGATGCTTACCTGTAGATTTGATACGCGAACATTTCAAGATAAAACAGTTCAAGATGTGTTAACTGAAGTATTTGGCAGTTATGGAGCATTTCCAAAGTACGAATTTCGCCTGAGCAAGTCCTTAAAAAATCATAGTTATGTCACTCAGTACCGCGAAAGCGACTTTAACTTTGTACAGAGACTTCTTGAAAACGAGGGTCTTTTTTACTATTTCGAGCACACTGCCGACTCGCACGTGATGGTTGTAGTTGATGACTCCAGCACATTAGTGCCTTTGGCGGAGCAGCCTCAGATTCGTTTTCACACAGCCTCAGTGACCGAGACGGCTGACTCGATTACCCAGTGGAGTGCGACTCGCCAACTGCAGTCAGGCAAAGTTTCCGTACGTACCTTTGATTACCGCCAGCCAAACAATGCGCTGCCAGTCTCCATGCAGAGTATGAATCAGCAGGGAGACATCGACAGTTTTGAGATATACGATTTCCCGGGGCAGTATACTCATGGAAACTATGAGGATGGTGAGGCAATGGTCCGTAACCGGATTGAGGCCTTGGAGTTATTAGGTAAAACATTTTATGGCGATAGCAACTGTCGTGTCATGAAGCCGGGCTATACGTTCGAGCTGACCCAGCACTACGAACACGATGCTGGCACCTCTGAAAACCGGCAGTTCTTAATCATATCTGTTGACCACGTAGGTAGTAATAACTACTTGACTGGTGATCAGGCCGGTTACCTCAACAAATTTGTATGTGTTCGCAAAAAAATTGCTTATCGGCCTCAGTTAGCAACTCGCAAACCCTCAATTAACGGCCCACAAACCGCAATTATCGTTGGCCCCCCTGGTGAGGAAATCTACACCGATGAAATGGGCCGCGTGAAGGTGCAGTTCCACTGGGATCGCAACGGCCAGTTCGACGACAAAAGCTCTTGTTGGGTACGCGTCGCCCAGTCCGGTGCAAGTGGCGGCTTCGGCAGTATTCAGATACCCCGTGTCGGCGACGAAGTCGTCGTTGTATTTCTCGACGGCAACCCTGACCGTCCGCTGATCATGGGCAGCCTCTACAACAGCCAGAATACCCCGCCATGGTCGCTTCCGGCGAACAAGACTCAGAGTGGTTTCTTGACCCGGTCGATGAAGGGCGACGGCGGGACGGCGAATTTCTTCCGGTTCGAAGACAAGGCCGGCGCCGAGCAACTCATCATGCACGCTGAGCGCAACATGGACACCGAGATCGAGCTCGACGAAACCCATAAAGTTGGCAACAACCGCACGATGACTGTCGATGGCAGGCAAACCGAGATCATCAAGAAAGACACCGTGATGAACGTTCAGGAAGGCTCACTGACGATTCAGGTGGATAACCAGTTCATCCAGGTCAACGCCAAGCAACACATCATTCTCCAAGTGGGGGAAAGCAGCATCACCCTCACGCCGGATGGCATTGAGATCAAGGGCAACGCCATTACCACAGTGAGCAAGGGTACGACTCAAATCACGGGTGCGCCGGTCAGAGTCAACGACTGACGTGGATGTCGGGTTAATAGCGACTATGATTACTCTATCGATCGTTGTAATGATGTGCATTACTTTTTATATCGCACACGCTTATACCGAAAAATTTGAACGCTGCCTCCCCAGCTGTGTGTTTGTAGAACATAACAAGATGGCCTTCTCAAATGCGGGGCTTTTGGGAAAATCATGCGTTGCAGCATGATTTATTTTTACCTGTGGGTGCCAGGTCTAGGCAAAAAAAGGGGCTTGGCGGATATTCAAGAGATTAGACGCTTCCCTGCGAAGTTCAAGTACCTGCTTACAATCCCATGGACCGCACAGATTATTCTTTTTGTAGCATTGGTTTTGTTCACTCAGTTTATTGCATCCTAAGCTTTAACTCGTTGTCTACAACAACCAAGGAGGCTGACTTTGTCAGCCTTCATCGTCATTAGCTTACCGGCCGGAGTGTCGCATTGAGCAGGAGGGTTTACGCGACGCACTCCCCACCTTCCCTTATTCCCACGCCAGCTCGAATAACCTCAATCGATCCGTTAAGGGTTTAGCAGTGCTTTGCAACCTAAGCGCTGGCACCTTGGCCACCATCAAGAAATGGGGTCAAGGCACACATGATCAGGCAGCTTTCCACACTTTCCATACTCGCGCTGTTCGCCGGATGCACATCTGTCGCGGACAAACCGGTTGGACCAGCTTTCGACAGCAGCCAGAATCCTGAGCTGCTCTCGCCAGACCTGTACTCAAGGGGCGCCAAGTCCGGTCAGGAGCCGATGGTGCGCTATGGTCGCTACGCTCTGGTGAATACTGCTCCGGAAACTGAGCAACGCGATCTGATGGCCCAGATCATCGACGTCAGCATTCCCGCCAACATGCATCCTTCTGTCCAGGATGCGATGCAGTATGTGGTCAGCCGCTCAGGCTACACCTTGTGCCCACCGAGCACCGGTCACGTAAACATCTTGTTCACACGCCCTCTTCCTGCTGCCCAGTACAAGCTAGGGCCAATGAGCCTGCGCAACACGCTGCAGGTCCTGGCCGGTCCGGCATGGCAGGTCAAGGTCAACGAAGTCACACGCGGTGTCTGCTTTGTACTGCGGCCAGGTTACCAACTGCCGGAGTCGTCAAAGCCTGTGGCACTGGCTCAACCTAGCAGTGAGGAAATAAAAAAGAAAGTGGCTCAGCAGTTGAGCCGCTCGATGAGCTTCGACAAGATCTTTCTCCCGCCGGAGTTTGGTCGCGGTGGCGAACAATTCGACCCTGAAACATTGTTGCAGCCATCAAACCTCAAGCGCGAATACAAGCTGACACCGCTGGCATTCGGCCTGTCCAGACAGGAGTTGATGAAAGCCGCGGTGATTGGTGCCTTGGTCGTGGCAGGCCTGATTGGGTGGCACCAGTGGAACGAACATAAGCTGCAACTTGCTCGCCAGGCGCAGAAAGCGGCAGAGGCGGCAAGGCAAGCTGAATTGGATGCCTTGAACCAGCGAACAAACGCACCAGTTGTGATCGAGGCGCTTGTGCATCCGTGGGTGAAACAGCCTTCTGTCCCAGTATTTCTTGAAGGCTGTAACGGCGCAATTGACCAGTTACCACCGGCAATCGAAGGGCGGTTATTCGTTTCCGCTAAATGCGACGGAACGCTGATGTCGGCCAACTACAACCGCACCGGCAACAGCACCACGATGGCTTTCAGCGCAGCTACGGCGGGCTACTTTGCTGATAAACCAGCGTTTTACGACGAAGGCAACATGGCCGCAGTGAAGCTCACGTTCGAGCTGCCGCTGGCGGGTGATGACGCTCTGAACCCGGCAACGCAGGCTTTGGACAGCATCACTTCATGGCTGCAAGCCCAAGACCTGCAGCCCAAGATCACGGAAGTACCTGTGACGGTTGTCCAGCCACCAGCTTTGCCTGGCCAACCCGCGCCTCCACCACCACCGCCCCCGGATTACCGACACTTCGAAATCCGCTACACGAGCCTGTTGCCGCCAGCGACTGTTCTTCAAGGCGTGCAAAGCACTGGAATGCGCCTACGTGAAATCAAAACCGACTTTCAAGACGGCAAATTAACCTGGAACGTCATAGGTGACCTCTATGTGCATTGACACTCGCGCCTCGATTCTGCTGCTCCTTCTGTTGTCCTGCGTGGCTGTCGGCAACATGGCCGTCGCGGCCGACCCTTCTCCCACCGACCTTAGTCGGATCAACATTGGCGAGTTGTCCCAAGTGCAGAGTGAAACCCTACTCTTCACAGCTCAGGCGGCGCGGGCTCGAGCGAAGGAAGACATCGTAAACGGGGGCAAGACATCTACGTCTGCGCCGGTTCAAGTAACGCAGACCGCTTACACTATGCCCGCCCCGGCCAGCAATACCACACCGCAGTTGCCGGTGGTCAAGACCGTGTTCAGGACGAATAACGCTCTGTATGCCACGTTGCTGTATGGAGGTGGTTTCGAGGTTGATGCATCCGTTGGTAATGCTGAGCTGCCAGGTGGGTTCAAGGTAATCAGCGTGTCCCTCGACAGCGTTGTACTGGGCCATGACGGACGCCGATATCCACTAGGGTTCTCGACCCGGGCAGGACCGGTGGCCGATAACCAGTTGGATCTGCCCACCTGGTACGCTCGTTACCCTGGAGTGGATGGAGTCATCGATGCTGGACGAAGTTACGCGTTCTTCGGATCCCCTCCTCCCGGTCTTGTTTCAGAGATGATCAATTTGACTGGGGGATCGCTGGCCATCGGCACGGCCTCATCCGGTACACTTATCACACCATCCTCTGGCTACGTGGGTGTCGCTGTGCCAGTCAGCGTACCGAACGGAGCAGCAGTGGCGTATCAATAGTGACATTGGCATAGTGCATGGGCGCTCTGATTCGCGTCCGTGGATAACCAGGTGGAGAATATGGCTGAACAAGATTACCCGCTTAATAGTTTCCTTCCGCAAGCTCTTAAAGCGCTTGAGTCTATCCAGCATTCCTTGTCGGTTTTGGCGGACATTCAGCTAGCCGCTGAATTCCATCCGGATCATGAAGGCCGAACACAAATCTATCGCCAGTTTGATGAAGCGCAGAAAAAAGATAGTCAAGCTGCGGACGAAATCCAAGCACTGCATCTGAAAGCGAAGGAGCTGAGGAACAACGGGGACACAGATGCAGAAAGACAAACGCGTTTACCGATACGGGAGGCCATGGATCATCGCATTGAGACGAGTCAGGCTTTGAGGAAATTGACCGAAACCTTCCCTGCCTTTAGCCGACTGCACCAGTTGAGCACAGGTAAAGAAAAAAGATAGGCAACGAGATCTGTCCGCAGGTAGCCTTATGACATCCTCGCGCACAGATTGGTGTCTCTCCAAGAGGTCACCGAGCCGAGCCAGGGCACATGGCTCTAGGGGCCGTTGATCAAATATGAGTTGCCATCGGTGTCAACTTTTGTAAATATGATCCCAGTCAGATGATCCCTGTAAGACCCTGCAAAGCGGCTACTAACCGTAATGCAGCCAAAAACCGCCCTACTAAGGCGGTTTTTTTTTGCCTGAGCGATAGCCTTTACCGCGAGGTTTCCTTGTTATTGGGGCTGGGTCGGTATGGCACTCTGCCTACTCAGAGGGTAATATCGCTCACAGTCAGATGTGAAATGTAATACCAGGCAGGGGTGCCACCAAAGCAAGTTACACGAACCCCGAGGGACGCGGGCTTGTAATCCGCGCGGATTCGATCCTGAGGATTTTACCCACCCTGCCTGCGTCTTACTGGGATCATCTGACCATGCTCTCGACAGCGCCTGTGTTCCGGAAAAGCGTTGCGAAAGACAAAGGCCCGTATCGAGAGGGCTTGGAATGAAAAATTTCCTAAAGAATCTCTCTATTCAGGTGCTCGCAAGACTCCTGGTAGAGGCGATTCGCGACAGTTGGAAAGGCTAAGGCTAGACTGACGGAGAGAGCCTGCTGCGGCGTAGCCAACGCAGGCTTTTTTTTAATTTCTCTTCAGTAACTCACCTTGAATGTTGGCGAGTCTTCTGGCCTCTGACCGCGACGGTCGTAGAGGCGCGTGGTACTGATGTTTGCGTGCCCCAGCCAAGCCTGGACCTTGGCAATGTCAGCGTCATGCTCGAGTGCATTGGTCGCCGCTGTGGCCCGTAGGCCGTGGACGCCAAGACCTTCGACCTTGATACCGGCAGAGATCGCCCAGTGACAGACGATCTTGTAGATGCCATCGGCGCTGAGCCCGGTACCAGTGGACCGGCCTCGCACTGACCGAAACAGCGCCCCATGCCCGGCTCCCCGCGCAGTATCCAGTTCCATGTACGCATAGATCCGTTCAGCGGCCACGGGGTGCAGCGGTAGCCAGCGCAACTTGCCGCCTTTGCCATGCACCCGCAGGTGCTTAATGCCTCGGCGCTCCTGCAGGTCGCTGGTTAGGAGCAGCGCAGTCTCCTCCCGACGCAAGCCGTGGTAAAGAAGAACGGCCAGCACGGCACGATCGCGAAGTCCCTTGAGGCTGTCCGCCGGCGGCGCGTCGAGGAGCGCTTTGGCCTGGTGATCCGCGAGCGCCGGCGTTTTCCCTTCATTGCTATCGATCCGCGGCCGCTTGACGCCGTGGACCGGGTTGCCCCCCGCCACTGCATTGTTCTCGAGCAGATGATCAAACAGGCTGGCAAGCGCGGCAAGTTTACGCCGGATCGTCGCCCCGGCTAGACCACGCTGTTCCAATTGAGCCCGCCATGCGAGGACATGCGCGCGCGTCACGGCGCGAAACTCCTCGGCCCCGGCCAAGCCGACGAAACTGCAGAAGTCTTGTAGGTCGATTTGATATGCCCGGCGGGTACGTGGGTTATCGATATTGGCAAACCACTCCACGGCTGAGGGTACAGCCGCCAGTTGCTGGAACTGCACCGCCGTAAGCCGGCGTCCGCCCTCCTCAATTGAGATCAATCTTCCCGGCATGGACCGTACTCCGCGTCCCATTTGGCTTTGATAGCAGGCCATTCATCCGAGGCCATGAGCTCACGCTGCAAGCGCTTATGTTTCGGCTCGGGCACTAGGTGCTGCCAGCGGTCCATTTCGGCACTCATTTCCATGCTACGAATCTCATCTCCGATTACGGCGCCCGCTGCCGCAAAACGTGTACGAGCCTTGTGCCAGAATCCACCTGATGTGCCTAATTGATACAGGGGCACTATCGGCAGGTGGTGCTGTTGCCAGAGTTGCCAGAGCGCGCTTAAGGCGAACCCGCGTCGTCGATAATCTGCGTCGACTTTGATCTCGTCGATATAGAGACGGTCGCGCAGCGGGTTGATGCAGTAAGCAATTCGGCCCACGCGCTTGCCCTCGACTTCTAGCCTGGCCACGTAATCCATACCAGGGAAAACGAAGGTGCCTCGTGGCGCTGGTTGCTCCTGAACCAACAAACTGACCTTATGCGCAACTTGGATCATGATTTTAGCCTCCCGTCTATGAAAGTAACGCCGAACTGGCTCAATGATAGACATACGGTCAGTCCTCCTAAATTAGCGTGATAATGTATTTTATCACGCTAAAACATCTACTGGACGGATCAGACGTTTTCAACTGTGAAAGTTTGTCAGTGAACTGATCAGGCTCAGAATTTGACCGGACCCGGGATACGATTGCCTCCAGCCTCCTTACTGATATGATCTTCGAGCCACCTCAAAAAGGAATTTCATAATGTTGGGTAAGAGAGTTCATGTTGTTGAACGTGCTGAAGCAGTCGAGTATGACGATGGATTTGCTCCAGAGTGGACCGTGGAACTACGTAGCGGTACTCAAGGAGACGACGCGAAGCGAATTGAATATGTAATTATCAAGGTCAAAAATAAAGGCGCAGAGCTTTATAGTGTCATCGGATGGGAGCGCACTATTGAGAAGGACTCGGCAGGAACAAGCACATGGACGTTGACGCTGGGCCTTCATGCTCATATACGCGAAGAAGACATCAGCAGGTTGATGGAGAGTTATGTACCCGGCACTGATCTCTCATCTGCATTTTTCAAAAAACTGGAAGACCTATTACAGGGGGGCGACAGAGCTCCAAATCGGCCTGATTATGATGGTGTATTGAGAAGCTCTATGTCGCTAAGTGAAGCCAAATTAGCGGTCTCGAATTTTTATAGAGTTAACCAGCACCAGGTTCACATCACCATCGTAGGCTAGATAGTAGGTTCTGACTGATCCGAGAAGTGATTGAGTTAACCCCGTTGGACCAATGTAGGGTTTTCTGAGGCGTATCACTTCTCGAACAGGCAATGTTTCTCCTTTGAGTAAAACGACCTCATCGGAGTCCTTATGCGTTTGTATCTGTGCGAGAAGCCCAGCCAAGGTAAAGACATCGCCGCTGTACTCGGAGCCAAAACCCGAGGTGACGGCTGCATCAAAGGCAACGGTGTGGCCGTTACGCCTTGGCCTGAGGCGGATCTGACCATCGTCGACTTGGCCACCTACGCACGTGAGGGCTACAACGCCCAGTTGTCGATCGCTTACATCTCGCTGATCAACACCGTGAACAACATAGCGGAGCGTGATCAGTACAAGGGCCGTCCTCTGGTCAACGTGACAGACGAAGGCCACATCATTACCAAAAACCCCCTCCTCGCCCCTTACATTATGAAGATCACCAAAATGTGGCGAAAGCTCGGGGCTTGGTTCTGGCTGGCAACACAGAACATGGATGACTTTCCTCCCTCAACTGCACCAATGCTCAACATGATCGAGTGGTGGATCTGCTTGAACATGCCGCCTGACGAAGTGGAAAAGATGTCCCGTTTCCGTGAGCTCACACCTGCACAGAAGGGCTTGATGCTGTCAGCACGCAAAGAGAGCGGTAAATACACCGAAGGCGTGGTTCTTTCGAAATCGATGGAAGTCCTGTTTCGCGCTGTTCCGCCGAGCCTGTACCTGGCATTGGCCATGACCGAGCCTGAAGAGAAAAAACAGCGTTACGACCTGATGCAGTCCATGGGTGTCGACGAGTTGGGAGCTGCCCTGGAAGTAGCTGCAGATCTCGACCGGAAACGAGGTATTGAGCCCCTGAACATTACATTCCCAACACCCCGTGCATTGGAGAACCTGGCATGAGAGCCATGGATGCCCTGACTCAAAATCTGATCGACAGTCTGACCAAAATACTTCAGTGCCCGCAGGAAGACTCCCTGCTCGCATTGAAGATCTGCGCGCCGGTACTGATCGAGCACCTACAAGTCGTCAAACATGTAGCGGTAGATCGCCGAGAGATTCAGTCCCAACTGCACAAAGCACTGGATCAGTGGCTTCAGCATCACCCTCAGCCTGAAAGCGCCCAGAAAGCTCTTCTGACGCTGCTGGATCAGGAGCTGCTGGCAAAACAGCTTCTCGACAAAGAGGCCTCCGCATGAAGCGACCGACGCGCCGGCAAATCCTCTACTGCATCGGTGCGGTCGCCTTGGCTATCTCACCTTTTCTGCTGACCGAGGTGATGCAGAATAAGCCTGGCGTCACAGGTGACCTCGTGGCGCCGGCAGCCGATCAGAAGAGACAAAGTGGCGGATGGGTATACGGGAGCCGTGGCGCCCGTTTCACCATCGTCGAATATGCAGATATGGAATGTCCTTATTGCAAGGATTACTTCCCACAGCTCAAAGCATGGGTTGATCAGCATTCAGACGTGAATCTTCAGTGGCACCATCTGCCCCTGCCGATGCATGAGCCTGCAGCGAGCTATGAGGCTCGTTGGGCTGAGTGCGCGGGGATTGAGAGAGGCAATGACGCCTTCTGGCTCGCAGTCGAGCTCATTTATCAGCGTACTCGGTCAAACGGTGCCGGAACCGCGGGCAATCCGCAGATCCCTGGGCTTGAAGATCGACAGCACTTCATTGATAACTGCGCTGCGAGTAACCCGTCTGTGCAAAAGGCCGTCATTAGCCAGGCTCACAAGGCGAGCCAGGACGGCATCACAGCCACCCCGACGCTGGTCATTAAGGACAAGCAATCTGGTCGCTCGATCAAGCTGCAGGGAGCACCTGACGGTGACGTGCTGCTCTCCGCAATGGACTGGCTGGCCAGCACGAGGGATAGATGAATTAATCCAGCCTTTGAACAAGCTTTGCAAGCGCGATGCGAGCTGCCCTATGTAGTGGGCCTAATGATCCCACGCACTCATTTACACGACCTAAATTCCTGCGCGGTTTCAGCGAAACATTACCGCTGGGTATTTGATGTCACAACGAAAATTTACAGTCATCAATCCTGCGCTTTACTTTCCTAAATCGGTGATTAGAAGTGGCGTGCGATCATGCCAAAATTCTTCACATTCATAAGCAATTTTAAGCTATTGATGTTAAAAGACTTTTTTAGAGGTATACGACCAATTCGTATCAAAAAACGACTTTTTTTTGACGAAACCGTTTCCTGAGCTCATCAAGAATGTTACGTTATCGCTAGAAAGGACTCAAAGTCTTAACGTAGATGCCTAGTTGCTGAGTTGAAGACCGATGATTGAAGATATACGCTATTTAATAGTATTCGCGAAAATCGTAGAGGTCGGATCAATATCCGGCGGGGCTGAAGCACTGGGACTTGCGACAGCGACGGCAAGCCTACATCTATCCAAATTAGAAAAAAACTTAGGCAGCGCACTGCTTTACCGTAATACTCGTAAGCTTTCGCTTACTGACGACGGAAATAAGCTTTTAGAGACTGCGAAATCTATGCTAGAGCTGTACGAAAAAGGAGTAATCGACTTCAAACAACGCTCCATTTCGACCAAAAACAATTTACGCATTTCTATTCCCGCCGTTTTCATAAACAGTGAGTTTACTAAACACATAGTAAATTTCATTGAAAAGCACCCTGATGTCTGTCTTAGCATTTCCTGCAACGATAGTCGCCACGACATAATAGCTGAGAGCATCGACGTTGCTTTCCGCATCGGCGAGCTACCTGATAGCTCACTGAAAGCGCGCCACCTATTTACATTGCCTCGCCAAGTAATTGCAGCCAAAAGTCTTTTAGCCGAAAGCGAGCCAGTTAAACACCCTCGCGATCTGGAAGCTATGAAGTGGATTGGCCTTACTATGCGACCAAACACAAGGTTATTCCGACACATGGGGAGCGGTGAGGTAGCACAAATAAAGTATACGCCTCACCTTCGCGTGGACAGCGTGGAAGCCTCTTATAGGTTTGCCCAACTCAAGGTAGGACTCGCCGCTCCGCCGAATTTCCTAAGTAACCGAGGCATTCAACGAAATGAGATTGTTGCGGTACTTCCAGAGTGGATACTGGACCCCCTGAAAGTATATGCTGTATGGCCGCCAAACATCACAACTAGCAGCATCGCATATACGCTCATTAATAATATATACGACTCGTTCAGCTCCCGTTCGCTGGAGTAGAGGCGAAGAACTGCAGATAGAGCATGTAAAAGGCGGTAGCGATTAACATACCGCCCATCAACAGGTTGAATATACGAATGCGCATGGTGCCGTTCAGCAGAACTGAAACTCGATCTCCCAGCACCGCCCAAGCAGCTAGCGATATGTAGCAAACTACAAAATAAATCGACATAAAGGTTATCAGCGTGGTGTGCGTGTGCGGGCTTGAGAAAAGCGCTGCGCCGGAAGCGCAGGCGATCCATGCTTTAGGGTTGAGCCACTGGAGCAAGAAGCCCTGCATGAAGCTAGGGACATCACCCTTCTCCACCACCAACTCAGGACGCGACGAGGCGATCTTGTAGCCTACGTAAATAATGAAGACTGATCCGGCAACGCCTAGGTACTCAAAAAACACGGGGTAGCTCTCAATTACTCTGAGGAACCAAAACCCTACGAAGATCAGCAGCAGCGTGAACCCAATGGTCGCCCCAGAGACGAACGGAAAAGTCCTCCAGAAGCCGTGGTTCGCCCCGGAGGCGATTATGACCATATTCACCGGGCCAGGGGAGATGGACATACTTAGCGAAAACATGCTCATCGTCAAAATTAATGCAAACTCCATTTCATGTTCTCCGCAGCGTGATCAGAATCTAGGAACCCCAAGCTCAACAGCCTCGGCTAAATAAGCCGGGGTGACAAGCTCTTCAACCGAGATGAAATGGTCGGCGTATGCCGCACGCTCGACCGACCTAGGCTTATGGGCAGTCTCGGCATTCTTGCCGAAGCCTAGGAATGCAGTAATGATGGTATCGGGATTCAGAGAAAGTTTCTCGTGTAATCTCATGTTATATGCCCACTCTCCTGTCTTCCAATAGCATTTGTGGCCTTGTCCCTCGGCCGCGATGATCATGTTCTGAATCGCCGCGCCTGCGGATAGCACTTGCTCTACCTCAGGCACTGTGCAAGAGCGATTAATTTCTAGCAAGCAGATTACAATATGCGGAGCAAAGCTAAGCTTGCGCCGAACCTGCTCTACCTGGTTCTCTCGCAGGTCCGCAGAGGTTTCAGGCAAGCTGGATACGATCAACCACGTCAAGACCTCCTTGTGCTCAGGATGGCATACGATATAGCGCCAAGGTCTGAGCCGCTTGTGATCTGGCGCGGTTAAAGCGCAAGACAGAATACTTTGCAACTCTTCGCGGTCTATCTCGCCGCCGATCAGAGGCTGAGAGCGACGTCCGAGAATACTTTGAAAATTGATCATTGAGAGTCCTTACAGGTGTAGTCAACCACGACTGAAGCGTCGCTGGTGAGAAGAGAGCAACAGGACAAGACGTACCCGTCTTCAAGAATATGCCGCTCCGGATGCAATCCCCCGACCTCGAGCCGTACCTTGCAAGATCCACAGCGTCCGCGCCGGCAAGCGCTCCGGATCTGAAGCCCCATAGCCTCGATATTCTCCAGCAGAGTTCTTTGGGGGTCGCAGACTCCGGAGTGGCACACTCCGTTGAAGCGTACTTGTAACGTCAAATACCCAAGTGCAGGCGCCAAAGTCTTACTCATGCGATACCTCTAATCTGCATAGACGAAGCTCCTACATCCAGAAAAAACCCCTGCTCTCTAGGCTCAGACCGTACTGATCGGACAGCGAATGAGGCCCCTACCAAAGCTTGGGTGTAAGAGTGTGCGGGGCGATCGATAACATCTTCGACTGGTCCGACCTCAATCAACTGCCCAGAACGCATAACAGCGACTGTGTCAGCGATGTGTCGGACGACAGCGAGGTCGTGTGAAATGAACAAATAAGTCAACTTCATACGTTCCTGCAATTCCAATAGCAGGTTGACGATCTGTGCCTGTACCGAGACGTCCAACGCGGAAAGCGGCTCGTCCAGCACTAAAATCTCGGGCCTCGCCGCTAGCGCCCTGGCTATGGAGACCCGCTGCCGTTGACCACCGCTCAAATGGTCTGGATAGGTGTCCAGATATGCTGCAGGCAGCCCTACCGACGCCAAAGCCTCTTCTGCAGCTTCGCGAAGATCAGCGCGCGTGCGTTTCAGCCCCAAGTAAGCCACTCCAGCGCTAACTATCTCCCATACGCGCCTACGCCCGTTCAGCGAACCGTAGGGGTCCTGAAATACCATCTGGACCCTACGATAGAAATCACTCGTAGCGATTTTAGCGATGTCACAGACTACGCCGCCTTGATCTAAAAAAATCCGCCCAGAGCTGGGCGATTCGAGTTTCATCAGCAGACGCACTAGGGTGGACTTTCCGCTGCCGGACTCGCCGACAATCGCCAGCGTCTCACCACGCCTTACTTGCAAAGAAACTTCGCTCACGGCTTTTACTGCATCTGTAGCAGAAGCGGTTTCGAAAGTTTTGGTCACCCCCTCGAACGACAGGACATTTTGACTAGGCACTTTGCTTCTCCTCATTGAATGCAACGGACCATAACGTTCGTAGTACCGGGCGGACGACGAAGCGTTTGTTCCACGCCGCATTGCTCTCTAACCGATGGACAGCGACTGGCAAAACGACAACCAATTGTTTCGCTATTAAGCGAAGGAACTTGCCCACCGATCGCAGGGAGGAGAGTTTTGCGCGCTCTGCCCGCGTAGCCAGGCTGAGACGAAATCAGGCCCCGAGTGTAGGGATGCCTAGGTTGCTCAAGCAACTCGTTAGCAGGACCATGTTCGACGAGTTCACCGGCGTACATGACCTGGACGTAATCGGCGTAGGCACTGACCAAACCAATATCGTGGGATATAAGCATCATGGCCATACCTTTTTCATCCCGAAGACGCAAGAGCAGATCCATGATCTGCCACTGGGTAGTGGAGTCAAGTGCGGTAGTCGGTTCATCGGCAATTAGGAGTGCTGGCTTTAGCGCTAGGGCCATTGCGATCATCACTCGCTGCGCCATCCCGCCAGAAAGCTCGTGCGGATAGGCCGCAGCGCGCGCCGCTGGACGTGGAATGCCGACTTGGTCAAGAAGCGCCAGCAGCGTCTCGCGAACTGTAGCCCGAGAAGCGTCCGGATCGGCCAGCCACAAGGCCTCCGCCAATTGCGCGCCTATGGTCATTACCGGGTTCAAAGAACTCATCGGATTCTGGAAGATCATCGCTGCGCAACTTCCGCGTACTTTCCTCCAGTCGCTAGCTCCTGACAATGCGAGTAGATTTCGACCGCACAAATCGAGGCGCTCGGCCGACACTTCAGCCCCTGTCGGCAATAGTCCCATTAGTGCGAGATTGGTCAGGCTTTTGCCGCATCCGGATTCACCTACAATTCCCAAGGTTTCGCCTGCGGCGACTGTGAAACTGAGATCGCGAACCACGTAGCGCATCTGACCTGCCAGTGGCAGGCGAATGCAAAGTTTCTCCACCGAAAGGATCATCGTCTGCCCCCCAACCGAGGATCAAGGAGATCCTGCAATGCATCGCCAAGCAGGTTGAAACTGATCACAGTCAGGAAGATACACAGCCCAGGGAATAACATTAGTTGTGGTTCAGAAGCAATGAAGGCGCGCGAGTCGGCCAACATTGCGCCCCATTCTGCGGTGGGCGGCTGTGCACCAAGACCCAGAAAACCGAGGGCGGCAATCTCCAAGATCGCGTCGCTGAACCCCAGCGACGCCTGGACGATTATTGCTCCCCAACAGTTTGGCAGCACCTCACTCCAGATAATTTGTTGTGTCGATGCACCACAAGTTCGTGCGGCCGAGATGTACTGCTTCTGCATTTCCGCCAGCGCTACTGCACGAACGATTCTTACGAAACGAGGCATGGAGACAAGAGCCACGGCGAACATCGCATTTACAAGCCCAGGTCCAAGTACCGCAACGATTACGATTGCCAGCAAGATGCTAGGCAACGACATAATCACGTCGACAAGGCGCGTGATAGCTCGATCAACCGTACCGCCAAAGCAGGCGGCGTAGAGGCCGAGCAGCGAACCGACAGTGCAGGAAATAAGCACCACTACTACACCTATAGCCAGCGAGCTGCGCGCACCATATACCAGCCGTGCAAGCTGGTCGCGTCCCAAGTCGTCGGTACCCAGGACGCCGCTATTGCCACCTAGCCAGTTCGGAACTGAAAGTAGGTCGTCGCTCATCTCATAGGGTTCTAGCCCAAACAGAACCGGACCGAAGAGGCAGAACGCAATAATTATTAAGATCGTAAGCAGACCAAGGGATCCAGAACTACTTAGAGAAAAGGGAAACAATGGCAAGACGTTGCGCATCTCAGCTCCTCATTTTCGGATTGGCCATGCGATAGAGCCGGTCAACTGCCCTGTTTGTCACGATCACTAGCACCCCTATTAATAGGATGCAGCCTTGGATTACTGGATAATCACGGGCGTTAACACTACTGACAACGTAGCTGCCTATACCTGGCCACCCGAAGATAGACTCGGTAAGAATGGCACCGGCTATAGCAGCGCTGATGAAAAACAGACCACCTACTGTGATGATCGGCAACAAAGCATTCTTTAACGCATGCTTCCAGATAACCTGTCGCTCGGCCAAGCCCTTGGCGCGAGCGGTTCGGATATAGTCTTCGCCGAGAACGTAAAGCATGCTGCTGCGAGTAATCCTAGCGAACACGGCCAATGGTACTGCCGCCATGGTTAAAGACGGCAAAATGAGGTGATGCAACGCGCTGAAGAACGCAGCCAGACCATAGGTCCGAAAAACATCGGGAAATACAGTGTCGATTAACAGGAAGCCGGTCCTAACAGGAACCTCATACTCGATTCCAAGACGGCCGGATACAGGGGTCCAGCCTAACAAGACTGAAACCATCAGGATGAGCACCAATCCCAGCCAGAAAATCGGCATCGAATAGCCGATCAGAGAAATCACCGTTACCAATCGATCGAACCAGGTATCGCGCTTGACCGCAGCGAGCACTCCCGCTGGCACACCGACTATTAGAGCAATCGCTATCGCAGCGAAACCTAGTTCCATAGTCGCTGGCCACCTCGATAAGATTTCAGAAAGCACCGTGCGACCGCTGACCACGGATGTACCCAAGTCGCCAAGCAACGCGTTCCCCATGAAGTGCAAATACTGCAGCGGTAGCGCCTCATCGAGTCCGAGGCGCTCGACCATCTGTGCGTACTGAGCTTGGTCTGCACCGCGTTCGCCAATCATCAGTAGAACCGGATCGCCGGGCGCAAGGCGTATCACGAAGAAAGCGATTAGACTGATGCCGAGTAAAGTGGGCAACACCCCGAATAGCCCTTGCACACGAGCCATCCACCACCTCATTGATCACGCAACGACAGCTGGGAGAAGTAATCCATGTCGAATGGATTCATCTTATACCCTGCCAGCTTAGGGCTTAGCACCCTGTACACCTTCGAGTGTGCGATAGGAATTACCGGTACGTCCTGGCTCAATAGTCCTAACGCCTGTTGGTAGAGGCTAGCGCGCAACGCTTGGTCCGACTCGACACGTGCCTGGCTGATCAAGCGATCAAACTCTGCCGAGCAGTAGCGCGAGTTATTTGACCCCCGAGTGACTGAATCACAACTTAGCAGGGTATAGAGGAAGTTGTCGGGATCGCCATTATCTCCGGACCAACCTAACTGGACCATCTGATGCTCACCGCGTTTGACCTTGTCCAGGTAGGTACCCCAATCGAAGGTAGCAAGCTCCACCCGTATACCCACACGAGCTAGGTCTGCTTGCATCATCTCTCCCATTTTGCGCCCATTAGGGTTGTAAGGACGGCTAACGGGTAAGGTCCATAACGTGGTCTTAAATCCATCGGGATAGCCGGCTTCGGTCAATAGCTTACGCGCCATAGCAGGATCATAATTATAAGTGGAGACATTACGGGTATATGACCACAGGCTGGACGGATAGGGGTTAATAGCAACTTCACCTGTCCCTTGATAAACCGCATTGATGTAGTTCTGTTTATTCAGCGCATGGGCAATGGCGCGCCTCACTTTTACGTCGTTAAACGGGGCCTTTTGTACATTCATCGCCAAGTAGCCGACATTCATTCCCTCAGCCTCATCGAGAACCAGGCGTTTATCTTTGCGTATTGCGTCAAGGTCGGCCGGTGCCGGCGAAACAGCGATTTGACACTCACCAGTCTTCATCTTCTGAAGACGAACACTAGGGTCGGGAGTGATCGCAAACACGAGGTTGTCTATCTTAGCTGGCACTCCCCAATAGCCAGGGTGCGAGGCGAAACGTAGGACACTGTCTTTCTGGTAGCTACGATAGAGATAAGGACCTGTGCCGATCGGCAACTGGTCTATCTCATCAGGTGTACCGCGCACCATTAACTGTTCACCGTATTCAGCAGACAGAATGGACATGAAAGGCATCGCCATGTCTGCCAAGAAAGGCGCCTCCGGCTGGTTAAGAACAATTCGTACGTGATGCTCGTCAAGCTTTTCAACCCGATCAATCAACTTATCCATACCCATGCCCTGAAAGTACTGATAACTTCCGCCGCCAACGCTGTGGTATGGATGGTTGGAGTCGAATTGGCGGTTGATCGAGAAAATCACGTCGTCTGCCGTCAGCTCCCGCGTCGGGGTGAAATAATCCGTCTTCTGAAACTTAACCCCGCGGCGTAGACTGAATTCATAGACCTTGCGATCCTCGGAAATGGTCCAGCTTTCCGCCAGCGAGGGTACGACATTGGTAGTGCCAGGTTCGAAATCGACGAGACGATCGTAGATAGTGGTAGCAGTCGCGTTACGCGCTGTACCGGACAGAGTGCGCTGCGGGTTTAGTGCCTCTGGACTCCCCTCAGAACAGTAAACCAGCGTCTGCGCGGCTAGCGCTGGCAGTGAAAGCAATCCTGCTATACCGAAGGCCATATGCCTGAATAATCTCACTTTCATGCCTCCATTACCTGAACCGTACGAAGCCTTCACGACCACAATCCCAATGAACCATCTGCCTTTAAGCCGATGAATGAGGTCTGTGAGACACGATGACCGCCACTGCTGTTGCCTAAGATTTCGTGGAAGTTTTGCGTGTTGAAAATGATCAGGTCGCCCACTTTAGGTATAAGACTTATGCGGTCCTTGCTCTCCAGAACTTCGTAAGGAAAGTAGTAGTCCCCAGCCACCTTCATCGGCTCGTTCTGAGACGTATGAATGGTGTCGTAAATGACGAGTTCGCCTCCGCTGTCCAACTGCGAATAATAGAGATTCCAGGTCATCTGCCGGCTAATCTCAGTGACTGCCCAAGGCTTCAGTATGTGGGTGGGCGCATGATCGACGTGAAGTTTTCCGTGTCCGCGGAAGCTACGGAAAGCACCAGCAAAGTAGCTACCGAAACCGGGCTCTTCGAATATAGCAGCCTGACGGCCACTTCTTTGAGTGAGCGCCTCGGTGACCATCTTGACCGGATCAATGCTCAGTTTCTCATAGATGTTGTCGATCACCTGCTGGGCCTGATGTTTTTTTCCGAAATAGACGTCTTTTTGATCGTTCGCCCACTGGTTATGGCAAAGCCCAATGTGATTAACGGGAATCTCTTTAAGGTGGTCATAGTTTTCAAAACTTAGCGCCACAAGACTCTTTGCGACTTCCTTGCACAACTCAATGGGTAGAAATCCTCTGACAATGATTCCCGGGATCTTAAAATCGAGAAGAAGGTTCATATTCTCTTCATTCAGCTCGCACAACTCAGACGTAATCCAGTTACCCATTTCTGCCGTTCCTTCTTGGTTGTTCAGTTAGAACATTCTGTATTAATCCTGGACAGCAACAGCTGCAACATTCTGCTCAGGCCGCAATAAAAGTGCGACACACGACAAGTAAGCGAACATCAGCAAAGCGATGAGGTAAAAATAGTTATTACCGAAGAAATCCAATACGAAGCCAAGTAGCGTCGAAAGGAGACTAGCAAACAAGCAACCTAGAGCGAATGAGATGCCGAAGATAGAGCCCAGCCGGCCGGCGGGGGCGAAGGCTACGGTACCGGCATAGCCCATCATCCAAAGAAACTCGAAGACCACGATCATCAGCGAAAAGCATACTGCGCTAAGCAACGGAGTAGGTGCGCTAACAACGCCGACGTATAACGCAGCAGCAAGCGCTGAGCAACCTATCGCCAACATCCTAGAGTTATAAAAAGAGCGTTCAAAGAGCCTAAACTTTTTACAAAATAGGCTGAATGACCATGAGCCGATTACGATACCGATACTTGCCAGCACGTACGATATGGATACTGCTGACACATCCAATCCAAAACGAGACACAGGGAAGATCGGCTGCAGTACGCTGTAGGTCCCTTGGAAGAATGTTGCCGTCAAAGGCATCAACGCAGCGCAAAGGAGTAGACGAGGATCATTGGATAGAGCTTGACGATACTCCCGAAAGCGAGCGAACAAAGAGCCATTAGAAACCGCATCCGCCTTGACTAGTCCGGATATTGAGCGAGTTAGCCATATAAGTCCAGCTGAAAGCACAAAAGTAAACGCGTCGATTAGCACAACTATTTTAAGGTCGACATAGCTAGCGAAAAAAACTCCCGCCATGGCAGCTAGACCGATGCCTACATGATAGCTGGACTGTAAAAAGGACGCATAGTGAGTTACCTTTTCTTTGGGAAAAAGAACTCGCGTCGCGATAGTTTTGTTGATGCGGTTAATTTGGTCTACCACGCCACGGATCAGCAGAACAAACACAATGGCCCAATAGTTTTGCCCATCAGCGAGGAAAAATATTGGGAGTGTCAGCACGGCTGAGAGCAGATCGAGGAGATACCAGCGTGCACGTGGATCAAGCCCGTGCTCCCAATCACTCCGAAAGAGCACCACCAAGAACGCAGGTAACCATTGCAGCGACACAAACAGCGAGGTCAACAGCGCTGAACCTGTCTGTTTATAGACGGCCAGCGCTAGGACGATGTGCAACAGTACCGAGCCCGCCGAAGAGAGTGTAAACGCCGCGCTGCCTAATAGCAGATTGAGGCGCCCCCTATTGAGCCCAATCATGCCATTTCCTGCTGTTTTATAGAGGTACGCTGAGAGGCAAAGTCTATCACTTGGGCTGCGTTGCTCTTGGCCTCTTGCTGATCACGGCCTACGCACATGACCTGCAAGATCCAGCTGTAGTTGGAGTGCGTACCGTCTATGCTGTCACCCACTTCATGGTGCAGCCAAACCTCGCGTACAGACGGAAAACTTTGTTTTATCGACTCTACTGAAGGCAGGCTAGCTATTACACCCTCCAATTCACTGACTAGGCATTTCCAAGCCGCGCCCTGGTGCGCCTCATAAAGTGGGCGCAGAGGTACCAGACTACCTAAACAGAGTTCGATGCAGTCGCCAACGATAGAGCGGCCGCTCGCTAAGTCGAGCATGATCGAATGTCCGCTGCCGCCGACACGAGTGTTCACTTCGACCAAATGGGGGCCGTCGGCGGTGACTATAATCTCGATGTGGCTCGGCCCGAAGTTATAACCGATTGCGTCCAGAGCCGAGCACGCTTTAGACTGAATCTCGTGCAAGTGTTCGTTAAGTAGAGGGAAGGATGCGCCTATCTCAACGCTGCCATGCACGACATCACGGTCAGATACGCCGACTAATTGATGCTCTCCCGCTGACGTAGTAAGCATCTCTACACTCACCAAGTCACCAGAAAGAAACTCCTCGACAACGAAGGCCGTTGAAATCCAGTCTTCGGAAATCGTGCTAAGTCGAGCGACTACTGACTCAATATCGGACTTACTGGCGCATGATATAGCGCCAATGCTGGAGTGCCCTTGTACCGGCTTTAGGAAGCAGGGAAAGGTCATGGACTCGCCAAGCAAACGTAACTCTTCGACTGTTTCGATACGCACTGCCTTGACGCTATCCGCACCTCGCTCTTGCAGGACTTGACGGAATCGGTACTTGTCCTGTGCTATAGCGATGGCTTCTGGATCGGCCCCGCGAAGACCAAGATGTGCGCATAACTTGGCTGTGACTGCAGTACGTATCTCCGCAAAGGTCAACAAAGCATCAATTTGGCCTATCTGCGTCTCAATAGCAGCGCGTACTTGTTCGAAGTCGTTGGAATCGTCTACTGAAACTATCGCATCAGCCAAATCAAGCTTGTATAGAACAGACGCAGGGAACCACTTCCGAAAGCGCTCGACACTATCCGTCACCAATACAGAGCGGTAGCCCGCCTCGTTGCAATAGCGAATAGCATCGAGTCCACTGAAGTTTGTTTCGATGAATACGACAGTCTTCATATTGGAAATCTCCGGCGTGAGAACTGTCAATCAACCGGATTAAGTATCCGGTTGATTGATTAATTGCAGCGGGTGTAGGGACGAGCTCAGGCGCAGGAACGCGAATTCGCTTCGAGATTTACCAGGCGCGCGCACTGGTCCCAGAAACGGTGCCAGAAATCGATGCCTTGGTCGAAAGACACACGAAACTCTTCGCGAGCTCTTTCGGTCTTGCAAAAGCGAAGGAAGTTCGCAATAGAATGACGGATGTGCTCAGTCTCATCGGCACGGTGTATCTTGAAAAACGGCGTCGCGGCCAACGCTAACTCGCTCGCTTCGTCATAACAAAGACTCTGAAACAAAGCCTCAATATTTTCTTCTGCGATGATCTCAAAGCTGAGCAGAAGACCGACAATGCCGTACTGGCTCTTTGTGCCAACCAGCGTCTCGTCTAAGACCTTGAGAATCTCCTTGATAGAAGATGGAGATGAACTTGAAGCGAGCCTTATACCTGCCTTATCTAAGGCTTCCAAGAACAACTTCGAATGAATATAGTTCTTATCATTACCACCTAGTTCATCATAGGCGATCTGGATCAGATGGTGCTGCCGCTCAGGGTCGTCAGTCTGCGCCACAGCTTTAGTGATGAAAGTCGGCACATATCGAGTGAAGTCGTACCAAGCGGCAGCCATAGTCTCTGCCGCCATAAGCGAGCGATGAACATTCAATGTCGCTTGGATATTGGTAAACACATTGCGCTTTTCTGCTTCTGCCATGAAGTGCTTGGTCCAGTAAACCACTTCCGGATGATCATGCGCATAGGTGCTCTCCGGAATCAAGTAACGCGGATGGGCCGCTACATCATTATGGTTCTCATTCATATTGCATCTCCGTTGCAGATAGTAGGCTGATGACCTAGAGCATTTGGCTCAGCGTAGAAGGCCCAGGTTGCCAGTAAGTTTTGTTACCAACTTCTTGTTACCGATGATCCCAAGTCCTTGGTACTGAATTGCGTCATCTGGACCATGCGCTAGGACCTCGGCATACTCCTCGTAAGAGCGAGTTGTTCGAGTCGCACTAATGAGATCAACGACTATTATTTCTGGCTCGAACTCGCGCAACTGTTCCCGCAATTTCTTGAGTAGCTCTGCCGAGCCTTTTAGGATCGGCAATGCGATTGTAGTGATGCCACCGTGTACATGTCCCTGCCAGTCGATAAGGCTTTCGCCCACCATCTGCGGGTAAAGTTTTCCAAAGCTGGCAGCGATAACCGCCGCGGTGTTAGCGATGACCCCAAGCGGCAACGTTTCGTCGATGATGATGACGCACTTGTTATCGAGCATGCATTTTCCTCACGGAATCGTATCAATTTTCATCGTCGGGATCGTATTTGAGCCGCCGACAATTCAGGACTCTACAGGGTAAAGCGTCGCAGATTAATGGGGTATTATTTAAAGATACTTTTGATTTTTACTTGTACGTACATGTACCACTAGCCGGGTGGACCATGAATTTTAGGCTGCTTTTCACGGCTCGGGCACAGGGCAGCAGCCACACGAAAAGCCGGTTCAGTGGAGCTAGCTGCTTAGGATGGTATACCCCGCGCTGGGCAGGGCTCTGTGAGGCTCAGACTTTTAACAGTTCACTGCGAGAGCTTATCTATCGCCTTCTTCCCTTCTGGGAAGGTCGCGGTGACTTCCAAACTACTGCCTCCCAGTACATGGATGCACTCCCTCAGTGTTACGACGTACCGGTCAGCGACTTTCAGCGCAGCCTTGATCGTCGCCAGATGATCACCTTGGTTGCGCATAAACATGAGCGCCATTGCGTGTGCGTCCTCAAGCCTTCTATCAAAGAGCTGCTGCCTACGTCTGGCATCGGTCTGGCGCGCTTTAAGCTGCTCTTTCATAGAAACAACCTTTCCTTGTTCATCGGTCATGTTGAGCAGTCCTCCTTGGCCTGTAGGGCAAGTGTATGAGCTTTTCCGGAAAACCCAAGGTGCCGGTAGACGAATGGGGCGACCCGATGATTTCTGGTGAGGTCTGCCCGTGGCCGAGCTTCAAAAAGGTTACCACTTGCCGGCGGAATATTTATCGGACTTGCTGGTGGCCGACTTGGCTATGGTTGAGGTAATACCGGTCTGGTAATTTTACAAGCTCGCTGTCAGGGCGCAGGCTGTTCAACGTTGAGTCCGCAACACCACAGCCCTGCCAAAGCATGCCATTCACTCGGCGATATATAGCTCGCAACGCAGATCTTCCGCACCTTCGCGACACCGATGCAATCGTGTGCAACGTACTGAGCGTCGCTGGCAACGACACTTACGCTGCGCGGCTGCCACCGGTTAGGTGGTCAAAAATTACGGCTGCGTACTAATCGCTCCAGTTATGCTCCAGATCAGCTTCAGCCGTAAATCCGCGCTGATACCCACTTCAAACCCTATCCGTCCCGATAACGGTTTCCTACTGACGACAGTTCATTAATCGCGTTTTCTGTACCTGACACCACCTGCAGGTACTGCCTAATGCCCCCCTCCAGAACCTATCGCTTCAGCTGCAAGAACCGCATGACCATCCTGACTGTGATCGCGGCCATACAGGTCCCCCTCGCGAACGCGGAGACGTGGATCGTTACTGACCGGAACCACCCAGTCCAGGCACCGGCACATGTCCGGCTGATCATCCTGGACGAATCAGAACGGCTTGAGGCCAAGCTCTCTGAAGGACTGCCGGCTAATCAGCAACAAGCCATCGCAATCATGCAGCAACGCCTCAAGAGCAGCGATGCGCAGCGCTTGCAACGAGATCAGGCTTTAGCTCAACAAGACCTCGTAGACGCTTGGAGCATGGGGGTATCGAACACATCCCCTCATCCAACGCCCCGATGTTTAACCTGCTCCAGGATCAGGCGATCATTCAGCCCAACGGAGTGGGAAAAGCCATTTGGAAGGCCAGTATCGACAATGGTCGCGGCTGGAAGAACACGTTCACGGTGCTGAAAATAGCGCCGGCGCTGATTTGGCCGAACACCACTGATAGGCCTGAGACCTATACCGGCACTCTGACAGTGGAATCTGCACCAGCGGCAGATGAAAACGAGCCAGCTCCTGCTGGAGGCGAAGAGTCTCAACCCGTGAACAGCAAAAATACGCCTGCAGTATCAGCAGCGCCCCCGACACCTAAGCAAGCGCCTGCTGCAGCAAAAGATTTTGATGCACTGGACGAGCTGCTCGATCTGTTCCCCGACCCGGTAGCGACAGCACCGACTCAACCAGCACCCGAGCCGTTAGACGATGATGATCAGATTCCCTTTTTGCCCCCTCCTCCGGCAGCTACCAGTCTTAGCCAACCTCGGCAGCTTGTGGGTATCAAGGCAACGAACGACAAAGCTCCGGTCGAAGAGCCGGCAAAAGTCTCGCCGGAAGGTAGCTCAAGCCACGGCTTGAATTTCCTCACCTGGCTGAAGGGGGGCGTGATCTCCCACAGGATCATCATCAATGACGCCAAGGCTCGTGTGCATACCGTGGATGGCACTGCGTTTCTGGTTAGCCCGGACATATTCAAACGTTACGCACTTGAGCACCCAGACATAGAGCGTGAGGCTAAAGAGCGGGATCTGGAAGCTTGGCAGGTCGTTCAGCGTTCTTTTGAGAAGCTGAAAAAACATCGCAAGACTGGCGCAGGCCTGAACATCTGGACGTGCCTGGTCAAAGGACCACGAAAAAGCAAGCAACTGCGGGGCTATCTGCTCATAGAGCCTACCGACGTTTTCAGCGAGGTGCCCTATGACAACCCGGTCATCAGCTTGGCAGAATTGGTAGACAAGGACACATCTGAATGAAACCGATGACGCTTCCGGAACTGACCCAGGAGTACATCCTCACCCATGACCTTCGTCCTGACACAGTAAAGATTTACAGAGCGGCTACGAAAGCGTACGTGAACTTTTTCGGCGAATGCCTAGCCTGCGAAACCACTCATCGAGACATGCTCGAATGGCGCCGATCGGAACTGGCAAGGATCTCCAAGCGGAGCTGGAATACTTACTCAAGCCATCTGCGGACGGTGTACAGGTACGCAATGGAGCACGGGCTTGTCGAGCTGAAAGTAAATCCCCTAAAGGATACCCGTGTCATGCCTACCAAACGTCCGAAGAAGACGATTGGCAACGACGTCATTGTTCGGGCACGCAACTGGCTAAGGTTTCTCGTACAAGAGGAACTATCGACTGGAAAACGATCAGAGATCACTCCAGCATGGTTCTGGCTGGCAGTGTTTGAAACCTTCTATTACACAGGCATAAGACTCAACGCGCTGCTGTGCTTGAGGTACGAAAACGTAGATCTGGGACAGAGACTGATAAGAGTAAGGGGAGAAACAGAGAAAACGCACCGGGAGTTTATGATTCCAATACCTGATGGACTGATGCCGCATTTGGTGCTGGTGATGGACACAGCCAAGAAGGTTGGCTTTTCTGGTACTGACCAAGTTTTCAATATCAACAGATTCTCCGGTCATTACAAGCGGGAGTATATGAACTCTGATCAGGTGGAGGCCATGTACAAGAAGCTGACCAATATGACTGGCACGCGCATGACACCGCACCGCTTCAGGCACACGATAGCCAGCGAACTGATGAGGCAGCCCGAGCGTAATATTCACATCACAAAGAATCTGCTGAATCATTCAAATATAGCAACGACGATGGAGTACATAGAACCAGACTACGATCTGATGCGAGAAGTTATGAATGAAAGAGGTCAACAACAGGCCAAAATCAATTATCTAGTTAGACCGATAATCCCCAAAAGTTCAGGCCCTGTGGCTGGCAGCGCAGTACCGCGGGTGAGCTTGGTATCCGGGACAGAGCTGCAACCGGCGACGACCGAATCGAGTGAGGCCAAAAAAGCCGACGATACGGCCTCCAATCCCCCTGTAGCGGAGCGTCTCGAACTGATGTCGACCGCACCTTTGGTCAATGTATTAAAATCCACACCAGTTTCTGTTCATAGCGAGCCCGTCACCTCAAACGAGGCCTAAATGCCATCATCATGAGCGCTCGACCAGAGCATGTATTCAGTTTCAGTAAACGTGCAAGATAGCCGATAACAGCCACGCACTGCGTCAGGATGAAAAAATATGCGTGGCCTCCAGTAGCTCTGAAGCTGCACTCCGCCTTGCAATTTGACATCACGGCTTGCCGGCGCTATGTTTCGCGACAGACGGCTGCTTGTCTGGGTGCGCATCGCGCTCAAACGGTATCGCCTGCCTTCAGCTTCGAAAGACTAGCCAGCTGCCTTACAGATCGTTGCCTTAATGCCGTGACGGAAGCCCAATCAGCTACCCCACCTCAGGCCGGATAATCTGCAGGGCAAAAAAAAACCTGGAAATCCGCATTTTCATGGGCCTTCCAGATTTTCGAAATGGTGGGTCGTGTGGGATTCGAACCTACGACCAATTGGTTAAAAGCCAATTGGTTTCATGCCCTCAGTTTAGGCAGAACCTCCTGATGAAGGCTCTGGATCCAATCCGCAGTCTCTAATGTCCCCATTAGAGGCTTTAAATCATGTTCGTAACCTCGCTAGTGTCCACCAAAGGTGGCGTCGGAAAATCTACCAAAGCTGCCAATCTCGGTGGGTTCTGCGCCGATTCAGGCTTGAAGGTCCTACTCATAGATTTGGACCCTGTGCAGCCTTCTCTCTCTTCCTACTACCCAATAGCGCAGGAGGCGAGCGGCGGCATATTTGAGCTCATCGCGCAGAATCTTACGGATCCTGAACGGATCATCTCCAAGACCAGCATACCGAACCTCTCGTTGATCCTGTCGAACGACCCCAACAATCAGTTGATCAACCTACTGCTCCATGAGCCGCTCATCCAACCCAGAAGCCTGGTCCGGCGCACCCATGGTTCTGCACATGATCGCCACCTTTGTGACCAACTGGGGACTTCTGACTTTGTGCCTTGTGGTGGTCCTGGTTGTAACCAGTGTCGTCACTCTGCCTTATTTCCGTGGCCCTTGGCGGACACGGCTGGAGATCTTGCCTCCCTGGTCAATCTACAAAGCGCTCCACGGCTCAACTTTCCTCCTCAATATCGCGCTCATGCTGCGAGCAAATATCGATCCGCTCGGAGCGTTGGACACGTTAAAGCGTGGGGCAAATCCGTGGCTGCGTGAACGCCTGGAAGCCGCCCACTACGGGGTTCGGATGGGTAAAAACTTTGGAGAGGCTTTGGATCTTTCCGGGCATGAATTCCCAGACCACGAAGCGATTCAATTTCTGATTGTTCTCTCCACCACGCAGAGCTTCTCGGCTGCTGTGCACCGCTACAGCCTTCGCTGGTTGGAGATATCACTGAAACAGGTCGAGCGTTACGCAAAGACACTATCCCTCGTATCCATGGTTCTGATCGGCCTGTTAATGATTCTGGTCATGATCGGGGCCTACAGCATGACCGGCAATGCCACACAGGGCATGTCGCACTGAGCACTACACCGCTACCCGCTGCAGCCAAGTGTTCCAGCGTGCCGACATACATTTCGGTATTGGCCTGAGCATGGTTACCGGATTTAAGCCACATCAGATCGCCACGCCAGCCCCTCTTTAACACCAATGCGCAACACTGCTGTCTTATCAAATGCTTTACGGGCAGCCACTTAGAAAGCGCCTCCTCGGTTGTATTGGCCGTTGGCGAAGCCGCGGCCCGCACTGAAGGCGTCGCCCTGAACAAGGAAGCCGTCGCCAACTGCAATATTTTGTCGACCGAATAAAGCGTCGATACCGTGCTGGCCAATGACATCAAACAGATTACCCGACCGTCATCCCAGATAAGCATCCTCAATCTTGGTCGTGCGTTCAGAGCCATCAGTGTAGCCTGCAGCGCCTCCTTCCTCCAAAGTTGCCGAACCGACTTGCGAGAGGGCACCATAGGCAGTCCCTGCATCTCCTATTCCCTGTTCGGCACTCACGCCATACTTGATGTTACCATCCCGCCACGAGGACGATCTCTGTTCTAACCGGCTAAAGCCCGGGTAACTTTCACGACTTTGGAAACGCCAAACACCGCATCCGGTTAGCATTGAGATGGGTGTGTCTTGGGAAAAGCTCGTACTGCGTGTGCAACTAACCTATCGTCCTGTTATTCCCGAGTATTCCTCAGGTGTGAATATCAATTTCGATGTAACAGGGTATTGGGCGCAACCCCAAATGCCTTTCGAAACGCATGACTGAAGTGGGAGAAATCGGAAAAGCCGAAGTCCAGCGCCGCCTGGGAAACGCTGCGCACTTGACCACGCTCAATCGCTTCGCGACTGGCATTCAGGCGTTCTTTCCAGATCTCTGCGACCGGCGTTTTCTGATAGCGAGCGAAGGCGCGGGTGACGGTTCTGGTCGACACGTGGTGGGCCTGGGCAATGACTTCAATCGAAAGATCCGGCTCGGTCAGGTGCCGCTGGATGTACTGCATTATACGGCCATAGAGATCCAGTTCCTCGTGAGTCGTCTTGAGGTCCTGGAGTTCAAGGCTGATAACGAGCAGATCGAGCATGGCACTTGAGTAACGGGTGGAGATATTCGCATCCTGCAACGAAGCCGGCGTATTTGAGGCCTGTCGCAGCATTTCACGCAATGGCATAACGCCGGGGCGCCGGTCATCAAGGACCATGGCCGTGTAGTCGGCGATTCGTGGCAGGCGCTCGGTGAGCAGTGCTCGCGGGATTCGGACCAGGTGATTTTCGGTACCACCAAAGCTGAATCGGAATGCCTGATTTGCGTCATAAAGAAATAAATTGCCAGGCGACAGGGTTGTTTTGCGCCCGCCCTGCTCAAGTTGGCCATAGCCGTTTCGAGAGAAACCCAGCCATATATCTTCAGCCGGACCGCTGCGCAAATGCCCGGCGGAGCGCTCCCAATAATGCAGGGGTGAGGACAAGGAACAGATATCCAGATCTCCCATGGGATTTACTGCGAGCGCACCGTCAAAACCGCTCTGGGACATGGGCTGGCTATCGGCCGCCAGGCAATGGCGGCATACCACTTCTTTCCAATAATCGAAGCGACGAGGTGCCGAAACGGCAAGGGTCGAATACTGAATGGTTGAGTTCATGGCACGTCCCTCGGTACCGGTGCAGTAAGCGCTCGAAAAATTTTCATTGGCTTTTGAACGCAATCAAGCAATTAACAGGCCAGGCGAAATCACCTAGCCCCGCAGAGCGTCAAGGGCGTCACTCCTCTGCAAGTCACCGCCACGCGGCATAGTTGGTGAAAAGCAAACCCTCCCCATTTGGACGCAAAGGTCTTCAGGCTTTGGCCGTGCACGCACCAAAACCGTTCGTGGCGAGCCGTCAATGCAGTGTTGTCCTTGCCAGCCAAACAGTTGTCCTGATGAACAAAGCGGCCTATCGCCAGCCAGCCTAATTTCTGCCTCACAGCCGCTCATACCCCCGCTGATGAGGCACACCATGCACCCACACTCTGCGCAACGATTGTCTGACTCATCCTGGCTTCTGCACCAACGCGACCTCGTGCCGGAAGAGTCGACCTGCTGGTGGATCGAATGGGGCGTCATGCAGCTGCTGCATCGCCGGCAGGTCACCGAGCGCGGACAACCGCGGGACCGCCAAGCCTGAACCGTATGCCTGAACGATAATAACCAGGAGCTCAACATGGAATCTGCAATCGACAAACATCTCAAATGTCCGCGCACCTTGTCTCGCCGCGTGCCCGAGGAGTACCAGCCACCGTTTCCGATGTGGGTGGCACGCGCTGACGAGCAGTTGCAACAAGTGGTGATGGCTTACCTGGGTGTGCAATATCGAGGCGAGGCGCAACGCGAGGCTGCATTGCAGGCCATGCGGCATATCGTGAGCAGCTTCAGCCTGCCCGATGGCCCGCAGACCCACGATTTGACCCACCACACCGACAACAGCGGCTTCGATAATCTGATTGTCGTGGGTTACTGGAAAGACCCGGCCGCCCACTGCCGCTGGCTGCGTTCAGCCGAGGTGAATGGCTGGTGGGCGGCGCCGGAGCGTCTCGGTGAGGGCCTGGGTTACTTCCGTGAGATCACCGCACCACGTGCCGAGCAATTCGAAACCCTGTATGCCTTCCAGGAAAACCTGCCGGGTGTCGGCGCGGTCATGGACTCCACCAGCGGGGAAATCGAAGAGCATGGTTATTGGGGCTCGATGCGCGATCGTTTTCCGATCTCTCAAACGGACTGGATGAAGCCGTCCGATGAACTGCGCGTCGTCGCAGGCGACCCTGCCAAAGGCGGGCGCGTCGTGGTGCTGGGCCATGACAACATTGCGCTGATTCGTTCGGGCCAGGACTGGGCGGATGCCGAAGCGGACGAACGTTCACTGTACCTCGATGAAATCCTGCCGACGCTGCAGGACGGCATGGACTTCCTGCGCGACAACGGCCAACCCCTTGGCTGCTACAGCAATCGGTTCGTGCGCAATATCGGTATGGACGGCAATTTCCTCGACGTCAGCTACAACATCGGCCACTGGCGCTCACTCGAAAAACTCGAACGCTGGGCCGAATCCCACCCCACCCACCTGCGCATTTTCGTGACGTTTTTCCGCGTGGCCGCCGGTTTGAAAAAGTTGCGCCTGTACCACGAAGTGTCGGTGTCGGACGCCAAAAGCCAGGTGTTCGAGTACATCAACTGCCACCCGCATACCGGCATGCTGCGCGACGCGCAAGCGGCGTCAGCCTAAGCCCCCGCGGCGTTACAGCCCACCCGGACTTCAGCTCGCTTGCCGTTTTTTTCAGGCGGCACGGCCCCCCTTTGCAAGGAATACGCGATGAACAACAAGATCCGTCTGCTGACACTCACCACCGTATTGCCCGCGCTGCAGGCGCACGCCGTCGAGGTGGCCCCCGGCGATTACGAGCAATACCCCGTCGGCGCGACCATCGGTGCGATTTACTACCAGCACTCCACCACGAACTCGGCCTATACCAACGGCCATAAGGCCAGCTCGGACTTCAACCTGAACTCGGACGTCGGCATCCTGCGTCTGCTGCATGTTTACGCGTTGAGCGACACGCTCACCATCGACCCGCAATTCCTGTTGCCCTTCGGCCACGTGTCCACCGGCGGCGATGCGTCGGCACTGGGCAGCACGCGCGGCATCGGCGACCTGATCCTGACGGCGCCGCTCAAGTGGCGGCTGAACGACGCCCGCGACACCCTCAGCATCGCGCCCTATGTGTATGTACCCACTGGCACTTACGACAAGGACGACGCGCTGAACATCGGTGAGAACCGCTGGAAGTTCGAATTGCAGAGCGCCTACGTCAAGCACTTCACTGAACACTGGGCGATGGACCTGGTAGGCGGCGCGACCTGGTATGGCGATAACACCGATTTCGGTGCCAATGGCGACCGCCTCAAGCAGGACGTGTCCTACGCGGCGCAGGTGATGGGGCGCTACATGCCTGACGCCACGACCGCGTTCGGCATCGGCTTTGGGCGTACCTGGGCCGGTGAGACCAATATCGAACACGTCAACCAGGACAACGAAATGGGCACGACCAACTTTCGCGTGACGGCCACCAAATTCTTTACCGCCCAGGACCAGATCCAACTGCAGTTGGGCAAGGACCTTTCGGTGGAGAACGGCCCCAGGGAAAACTTTCGGATGAACCTGCGTTACGCGCGCGTGTTTTGAGACAGACAGAGAGCTGTCCGTTTCAACCAAGCCGCTGTCTTTTTCAGCCAAGCCCGAGTGGGTCGGCCGGGATTATCCTGGCTTCCAGGCCCACTGATTTTTTTGCCGAGCACGCCGTGCTCACAGGCCTTTAGGATAAGGAAAGCCTCACTATGGCAATCGTTCGCCCCACCCTGGAGCAGCTACTGGATATCGCCGGTAACCTGCACATGCAGCTCGACCACGCACAGGCCAGCGAATACCTGGCCTTGATGCAACCGAGCTTCGACGCCTACGATCTGATCGATTCGCTGCCTGACTGCATCCCGCCGATACGCTACGAGCGCACGCCGGGCTATCGCCCCTCGGCGGCGCACAACCCGCTCAATGCCTGGTATGTACGCACCGAAGTCAACGGTGCCCGCACCGGCAAGCTGGCGGGCAAAACGGTCGTCCTCAAGGACAATATCTCGCTGGCCGGCGTGCCCATGATGAATGGTGCCAAGCCGCTGGAGGGCTTCGTGCCGTCGTTCGACGCCACGGTCGTCACCCGTTTACTGGATGCGGGGGCAACCATCATTGGCAAAGCGACGTGCGAGCATTATTGCGTGTCCGGTGGCAGTCATACCTCCGACCCCGCGCCGGTGCATAACCCCTACCGCCAAGGCTTTTCGTCGGGCGGCTCCTCGTCCGGCAGCGCGGCGCTGGTTGCCACGGGCGAAGCCGATCTGGCGGTCGGCGGCGATCAGGGCGGGTCCATCCGGATTCCGTCGGCATTCTGCGGCACCTACGGGATGAAGCCGACCCATGGCCTGGTGCCTTACACCGGCATCATGGCCATCGAAGCGACGATCGACCATGCCGGCCCCATCACCGCCACGGTGCGCGACAACGCGTTGATGCTGGAGGTCATGGCCGGCGCGGATGGGCTCGATCCACGCCAGGCCGCGCCACGGGTCGACAGCTACAGCGACTATCTGCAGCGCGGGGTGCAAGGGCTGCGGATCGGCATTCTGCAGGAAGGCTTCGCACTGGCGAACCAGGACGCGCGCGTCGCCGCTTCGGTACGCAACGCCATCGCCCAACTTGCGCGGCTGGGCGCAGAGGTCGAAGAGGTGTCGGTGCCCGAACACGCCATCGCCGGTTCGCTGTGGCTGCCCATCGGCTGTGAAGGCCTGACCATGCAGATGATGCACGGCAATGGGGCCGGCTTTAACTGGCAAGGTCTGTATGACGTCGCGTTGCTCGACAAGCAGGTGCAATGGCGCGAGCAGGCCGATACGTTGTCGGCGTCCCTGAAGATGTGCATGTTCATCGGCCAATACGGCCTGGATCGCTACAACGGGCGTTTCTATGCCAAGTCGCAAAACCTGCGGCGCATGGCGCGGGCCGGTTATGACGCGGCACTGGCGCGCTATGACCTGCTGGTATTGCCGACCGTGCCTATCGTTGCCCAGCCCCATCCGCACGCCGATTGCTCGATTACCGAATACGTGGCCCGCGCGCTGGAAATGATCGGCAATGCCTCAGCCCAGGACATCACCGGCCATCCGGCCATGTCGATTCCCTGCGGCCTGGTGGACGGCCTGCCGGTCGGGATGATGCTGGTGGGCAAGCATTACGCCGAAGGCACGATCTACCAGGCAGCCGCCGCCTTCGAGGCGTCCGTCGACTGGAAAACCCTGTAATCGATTCGCCCCCGTGAAGCGCAAAAACAATAAAGCCATCAGTCGCTGCTTCGAAGCTCAATGATGAGGAGTCCAACGATGAAAACCCATGACCACACCACTTCGACCCCAGGCGAGCGAGCACAGGCGTTACTTCAGGTGCTCAAGCAAAAGGAGCTGATTCCCGACGGTTACATAGAACAGATGACACAGCTGATGGCACACGAATGGAGCCCGGAAAACGGCGCCCGGGTGGTGGCCCGGGCGTGGGTGGACCCGGCGTTTCGGGAGCTGCTGCTGCGCGACGGCACCGCCGCCTGCGCGCAGTTCGGCTACACCGGCCCACAGGGCGAATACATCGTTGCCCTGGAAGACACGCCGACACTCAAAAACGTCATCGTCTGCAGCCTGTGTTCATGCACCAACTGGCCCGTTCTCGGCCTGCCGCCGGAGTGGTACAAGGGCTTCGAATTCCGTGCCCGGCTGGTCCGTGAAGGCCGCACGGTCCTGCGCGAACTGGGCACCGAGCTGCCCAATGACGTCACCGTCAAGGTGTGGGACACCAGCGCCGAAACCCGCTACCTGGTATTGCCGGTGAGGCCCAAGGGCAGCGAGGCCATGGATGAAGAGGCGCTGCAAAAATTGATCACCAAGGATGTGCTGATCGGTGTGGCGCTGCCCCACGCAGCGTAGCCGAGGCGCGTTGTTTCTTAACTTTTCAGAGGCATGCACAATGGATGGCTTTCATGATCTTGGCGGTTTCCAGGGCTTTGGCAAAATCCCCCACACCATCAACAGCCTGAGCTACACACCGGTGTTCAAACAGGACTGGGAACACCTGGCCTACAGCTTGATGTTCATCGGCGTCGATCACTTGAAGAAGTTCAGCGTGGACGAAGTGCGTCACGCCGTCGAACGCCTGGACGTGCGTCAACACGTGGGCACGCAGTACTACGAACGCTATGTCATCGCCACCGCCACCCTGCTGGTCGAAACCGGCGTGATCACCCAGGCGGAGCTCGACGAGGCGCTGGGCTCGCACTTCAAGCTGGCCAACCCCGCCCATGCCAAAGGTCGCGCGGCACTGACCGGGAGGCCGCCGTTCGAAGTGGGCGACCGTGTGGTGGTTCGCGACGAGTACGTGGCAGGGCATGTGCGCATGCCGGCTTACGTGCGTGGCAAAGAGGGTGTGGTGCTGCACCGCACATCGGCGAAGTGGCCGTTTCCCGACGCGATTGGCCATGGCGATACGAGCGCGGCGCATCAGCCTACCTACCACGTCGAGTTCCGCGTGAAAGACCTGTGGGGGGAAGCGGCGGATGATGGGTTCGTGGTGGTCGACCTTTTCGAAGGCTACCTGGACAAGGCCAGCCCTGCACAAGCGGTGAACGCATGATAACCGGCGCCCAGTCGGGCCGACTACCGGTGACGGTACTTTCGGGCTTCCTCGGCGCCGGAAAAACCACCCTGCTCAACCATATTCTGCGCAATCGCGAAGGCCTGAGAGTGGCGGTGATCGTCAACGACATGAGCGACGTCAATATCGATGCCCAGGAAGTGCAGCGCGACGTATCGCTGCAGCGTGGCAGCGATGAACTTATCGAGATGAGCAATGGCTGTATCTGCTGCACGCTGCGCGCCGATTTGCTTGAGCAGATCAGCGCCCTGGCACGCCAGCAGCGTTTCGATTACTTGCTGATTGAGTCCACCGGGATTTCCGAGCCGATGCCGGTCGCGGAGACCTTCGCCTTCCTCGACACAGAAGGCTTCAGCCTGAGCGAACTGGCGCGGCTCGATACCCTGGTAACGGTAGTCGACGGCAGCCAGTTTCAGGCACTGCTGGAATCGTGCGACAGCGTTGCGCAAGACAATACCGAGGGCGCGCCTGCACGCCCGCTGGCAGACCTTCTGATCGAACAGGTGGAATACGCCAACGTCATTCTCGTCAACAAACTGGACCTGATCGGTGAGCAGGATTACCTGGCATTGCGTTCGATCCTCGCCAGCCTCAACCCGTCCGCACGCATCCTGCCGATGGCCCACGGTCGGGTGGCGTTGGCCGCCCTCCTCGGCACCCATCTGTTCGATTTGCCCAGCCTGGCGGCATCGCCGGGCTGGATGAAGAAAATGGACGCTGTCGACGCAGCGGCTTCCGAGGCGGAAACCTATGGCGTGACGTCCTGGGTGTACCGCGAGCGCGCGCCTTTTCATCCGCAGCGCTTGCTCGACTTTCTCCAGCGGCCTTGGTGCAACGGTCGCTTGCTGCGCAGCAAGGGCTATTTCTGGCTGGCCAGCCGTCACCTGGAAACCGGCCTGCTGGTGCAAAGCGCCAGGCAGTTCCAGTGGGGCTATGTCGGCCGTTGGTGGCACTTCGTCGAACCGGCGCAATGGCCGCGAGACGAATACCGCCTGCAGAGCCTCATGACCAAGTGGGACAGCATTGTCGGCGACTGCCGGCAGGAGTTGGTCTTCATTGGCCAGGGCATGGATACGGACAGGTTGCAGCGCGAACTCGACAACTGCCTGCTGAGCGTCGAAGAAATCGCCGCCGGCCCACCGGTCTGGCAGGCACTGCCGGGGGCGGCCGCATTTGATGCCGCTGCCATGTCCGCAGTCGCCCCGGCGGTGGATCCCATTCAAGGAGGTGCTGTATGATTTTTTTCAACCGGACCAGCCGCTTGGTATTGGCGCCGCTCGCCGACAGACTCGACCAGCCGGACCAGGCGAGCACACCTTTATCGTCGAGCAACCCGCTGTTGCGACGCATCCTGGAAGGCGTCGAGCACCTGCTGCGGGAACGGCGCGCCCTGAAGGAGCAGGCGCGCACGCTGACGCTGGATGTCGCCGAATTGAGCACAGGCCTTGCCGCGCGCGAAAAGCTGTTGCAGCAACTGGAAAACCGCCTGGCACTGATTACCCAAGGGGCTGATGCCTTGTTTTGGGAGCTTGAGCTGGACGGGAACACACTTGCACCGACCTGTACGGTGCGCTGGAGCGGATGCTGCTCGCCCGAGCACCCATCGATTGACTCATTGGCGCGGTGGATTGAACAGCTGCATCCGGCTGACCGGCAACGCTTTCCGGCAGCCCTGGAACTGCACCTGGCCGATCGCAGCGGGCGTACAGATTTTGCCTTGGACGTGCGCATGGCGCCCGTGCCGGGAGACGACTATCGCTGGCGCAGGCTGCGCGGTCATTCGCGCCGCGATGCACAAGGCGCGGCGGTCGCCGTGGGCGGAAGCCTGCAGGACATTCACGAACAGTACACCCGGCACGAGGAACTCGAGCTGACGGCTGCGCGTTTCGAGATCTCCCGCGAAATGCTGCATGACGGGCTGTGGGATATCGAGGTGGTGGCCGGCGATCCGGCGAACCCGAACAATGTCATTTGGTGGTCTTCGCAAATGCGCCGGCTGCTGGGCTGCTCCACGGTCGAGGAGTTTCCCAACACCCTGGAAAGCTGGACCTCGCGCCTGCATCCCGAGGATAGCGCACGGGCCATCGCGGCATTTGTGGCGCATGTCGAGGACCGCAGCGGCAAAACCCCGTTCGATGTGGACTATCGGCTCAAGCACCAAAACGGCACCTACCGCTGGTTTCGCGGACGTGGCCAGACGCGCCGCGCAGCGGATGGTTCACCGCAACGGGTGGTGGGCGCCATCACCGACATCCACGCCAGGCATGAAGAAAGTGCGATGCGCGAGGCCCAGGAGCAACAGCACCGGGTCATGCAGGAAACCCTCAGCAAGCTGACGCACATTGTTGCCACCATCCAGGGCATTGCCAGCCAGACCAACCTGCTGGCGCTCAACGCCGCCATCGAAGCGGCGCGGGCGGGTGACGCCGGGCGCGGGTTTGCGGTGGTCGCCGATGAAGTGCGCAAGCTGGCCACCCGCACCAGCCAGGCCACCCAGCAAGCCGCCGACATGATGGAGAGCTGAACCGCTGAAACCGCCTGCCAGGCCAATGTGTTTGCAGACCCTCTTCCAACAATAAAGACCAGATGTCGTTATGCGTGATTATGAATCCGTCGTTACCTCTTTCGATTATCTGCAGCTCGCCGCTCGGGAGCTGCAGGGTGGGCTCACTGCCATGAATGCCTGTATCGAATGCTGCGACCGGCACGCCGAGGGCGATGCAGTGGCGCTGTATTGCGAAGCACAGGATGGCCGTGCCGCGCGCTATACGTTTCGCGAGCTGCAAGCCCACGCGGCAGGCTTCGGCAACTTTCTGCGCGAGCAAGGGGTCAAGCCCGGGGACCGCGTGGCCGGCCTGATGCCACGCACGGTTGAACTGTTGATTGCTGTGTTAGGGACCTGGCGCATCGGCGCTGTTTACCAGCCGCTGTTTACCGCCTTCGGCCCCAAGGCGATCGAACAGCGGCTGGGTTGCTCCGGCGCCCGCTGGGTCGTGACCGACACGCACAACCGCGCCAAGCTGGACGACATTGTTGACTGCCCCAACATCGTCGTGGCCGATGGTGTCTCGATCAACGCGGGTGACCACGACTTCTGGGGCGTTGTTGGCCGCCAGCCTGAGGATTGCGCCCCCGTAATGCTGGACGCCAGTGCACCCTTCCTGCTGATGTGCACATCGGGTACCACAGGACCGGCCAAACCGCTGGAGGTACCGTTGAGCGCCATCCTCGCCTTCAAGGGTTACATGCGTGATGCGATTGATCTGCGTGAGGGTGATCGATTCTGGAACCTTGCCGACCCCGGCTGGGCCTATGGCCTGTATTACGCCGTGACCGGCCCGCTGGCGCTTGGACACGCCACGTTGTTCTATGACGGCCCGTTCACGGTGCAAAGTACCCAACACGTCATTGCCAGGTACGCCATCAACAACCTGGCAGGCTCGCCGACGGCCTATCGCCTGCTGATCGAGGCGGGGGCCGAGTTCGCCGACGCCGTGCGTGGCCAACTGCGGGTGGTGAGCAGCGCCGGCGAGCCGCTCAACCCACAGGTCATCCGCTGGTTTGCCGAAGAGCTTGGGGTGGTCATTCACGATCACTATGGCCAGACCGAAATCGGCATGGTGCTGTGCAATCACCACGCGCTGCGCCATCCGATACGCGAGGGCTCGGCCGGTTATGCGGTGCCCGGTTACCGTATTGTCGTGCTGGATAAAACTCATCGGGAACTGCCGACCGGCCAGCCTGGGACACTGGCGGTCGATCGCGAGCGCTCGCCCCTGTGCTGGTTCGGCGGGTACCAGGTCACAACATAGTAACCAAAGCCTCGCCTATCATCACGCCCCTCTAGCACCAGAGATCCAGCCGGTGTTTTCATGACCGTGAGCCTATGGTGCCCACGCACCTCACGAAACTCGCAATAAATGGGTGCCTTGTGCACCACCATATTCGCGATATGTTGTGGAATTTGGTCAGCAGAAACGCATCCATACCTAGCCAAATCAGACTTATGGGCTTCCCAGATATGCATAATCCCAAACCCCTGATTATTACCTAGATGTATACCGACACGCAGGTAAATCTCGCCGCCCCGTAGACCAAATTTTGGCATGCTTGGAATCGTTCCGAAGCTTTCCGATCCGCTGGGGTGAGGGATCAAAACGTTCTTTTTGAGGGTGGTCAGTAAAGACAAGGCACGTTCCTAGCCAAGATGATATGGGATCTGGTGGCCGCATTGTGCCATGTATAGCACTTCCGCGACTTGGCGTTTTGGATCCAGAACGTTTAGAGCTCCAATCTACAACCGTGATGTCGGCTTCACGCTCGCGCACTCTCGCTCAAAACCCTTTCCGACTGAAAAACGGTTTCCTACTGCTTCTGATCAAGCTTTTTGCGAACGTGCCTCACATCTTGAGTGAGGTCCTCCATGAAGCTGCCACTGCGCCCTTCTCTTTCCCGCGCCACCGTCCTGCAAATCCTGGCCCTGATCGTCCTGATCGGCATGCTGGTTTACCAGCAGTGGCAGATTCTCCACCTGAAAACAGGTTTTGAATCAGCTGCGAACCTGGAAACCGTCAACGCCATCACCCAACGCATCAATGGCGTTGATGACCGGCTCGATGCTGCCAGCCAGCTGAAGTCCGTGACCATCGATGACTTCAGGGCCGGCCAGCAGGCTCTGTCAAACCGCATCGATGCCGTTCAAGCCCTCCTGAAGCAGGTGCAGGATGCGGCGAAGGACGCTGCCCAACAGGGTGCCTCCATGCAAGAAGTTGTGGTCATGGGCGCTCGGATCGAGGAGCTGCAGGTGAAACTCCAAGACCTGCGTGCGGCTAAACCAGCATCTGTTCAAATCACGGCAGCCAAGCCAAAGACTCCACCCCCCTCCCGCAAAACAACAGCACAAACCAAAGCTCCAGAGGCACCTCCACCGTTTTCGGTCGTGGGTGTGGAGTATCGCGGAGGGGAACGTTTCTTGTCAGTTGCCCCGCCGGGCAGCACTCAACTGAGTCAACTGAACCTGATACGCCCGGGCGACATGGTCGCGGGGAGCAACTGGCAGCTCAACAGCCTGGATGACTCGCGCGCCCTGTTCAGCGTCAACGGCTCAACCCGCATTCTGCCCCTGCGCCCTTAGAGGTTCACATGACCGATTACAACCTGCGAATGTTCACACTGACGGGAGTCATCCTGATCACAGCGGCTGGTATGGCCAACGCTGCAACAAACAGCTCTGCACAGTCCACCAGTAGAGAGCAGCAGAGCGCCTTGCTGGACAGCCAGTCGCAGTCGAGCGACGAGATGCTGGCACGAGACTGGAACCCCCTCAGACCTAAAAAGGGTTTCGTACTGATTCCTTCCGGGCCGTTGGTCATGCTGTGGACATAGATTCCTACAGCTTCCAAGGCCCGCGACGTGAAAATCAAACTCCCCGCGATCAAACCAGCGTTTTCAAGCATGCAGATCTGCCTGTCTGCAGTCCTCATATGCACACCGCTGCTTTCCTCGCATGTACCTGGCATTGGCCATGACCGAGCCGGAGGAGAAAAAGCAACGTTACGACCTGATGCAATCCATGGGTATCGACGAGTTGGGAGCTTCTCTGGAAGTAGCTGCAGATCTCGACCGAAAACGAGGTATTGAACCTCTGAAAATTACATTCCCAACACCCCATGCATTGGAGAACCTGGCATGAGAGCCATGGATGCCTTGACTCAAAATCTCATCGACAGTCTGACTCAAATACTCAAAGACCCGCAGGAAGATTCCCTGCTGGCATTGAAGATCTGCGCGCCGGTCCTGATCGAGCACTTACAAGTCGTGAAACATGTGGCGGTTGATCGTCGAGAGATCCAATCCCAACTGCACAAAGCGCTGGACCAGTGGCTTGAGCATCACCCACAGCCTAAAAGCGCCCAGAAAGCTCTTCTGACGCTGCTGGATCAGGAGCTGCTGGCAAAACAGCTTCTCGACAAAGAGGCCTCCGCATGAAGCGACCGACGCGCCGGCAAATCCTCTACTGCATCGGTGCGGTCGCCTTGGCTATCTCACCTTTTCTGCTGACCGAGGTGATGCAGAATAAGCTTGGCGTCACAGGTGACCCCGTGGCGCCGGCAGCCGATCAGAAGAGACATAGTGGCGGATGGGTTTACGGGAGCCGTGACGCCCGTTTCACCATCGTCGAATATGCAGATCTGGAATGCCCTTACTGCAAGGATTACTTCCCACACCTCAAAGCCTGGGTTGATCAGCATCCCGACGTCAATCTTCAATGGCACCATCTGCCCCTACCGATGCATGAGCCTGCAGCGAGCTATGAGGCTCGATGGGCTGAGTGCGCGGGGATTGAGAGAGGCAATGAGGCCTTTTGGCTCGCAGTCGAGCTCATTTACCAGCGTACCCGGTCAAACGGTGCTGGAGCTGCCGGCAATCCGCAGCTCCCGGGGCTTGAGGATCGACAGCACTATATTGATAACTGCGCTTCGAGTAACCCGGCTGTCCGACAGACTGTTGTTAGCCAGGCGCACAAGGCGGGCCTGGACGGCATCACTGCCACACCTACGTTGGTCATCAAGGACAAACAATCTGGCCGCTCGATCACGCTGCAGGGAGCACCTGACGGTGACGTGCTGCTTTCCGCAATCGACTGGCTGGTTGCGGGGTAGATTGCCGGTGGTAACAAGTGAACTCCGAGGTCTTGAAGTGCGAGATATTGGTGAGCTCATGCCAACTACCTAATTAGTACGCGTGTTCTTCGAGACCCTGGGGAGGGTCGGACACTGATCCAACCGTCTCCAATAGTCTAATCAAAGTAAGGACCCAGGACTCCACACCAAATCCACCTTAAAGGCAGCTGATGAGAATTACAACATTGCAGATACCACTTTAAAGCAGGGCAATTGAGCAAAACATAGCTAACCCTACGACGCCCTAACAATAGAACCAAGCAGAATAATACAATCGAATTCAAAACCAGAATCGATAAGCGCTCTCTCCCTCTCCTAGTCAACAACAAAGTCATGGGAAAAGTTAATATAGCATATCGAGTGAGACTTCGATTACAGGCAAGCCAGGGTTAAATTGGTGGCGCGTGCTTTTATAAGCTAACAATTCACCTCGCGATATCGTTTCGTAGATGTGCGAAATATCAAATGGCAGTTCACTATCCCAGTGATTAACGGCAACTCTTTCATCGTTATAGTTAACCAATATGCAAGGAACTCGTTTCAGATCAAGAATACGCGCTACATTTAACCGATGATTACCATCCATAATAATACCAGTTTCGCGTTCAGCAACGACAGGAGCTACCCACACACCCCTACTTCTGATAACGTCTGCGAGTATGCGGACCTCACTCATCTCAACTTTTTCTGATTGACAAAAGAAAGCTACCGGCATCAAACAGATGTCATAACCTTCAATCTCTGAAGCAAACAAAGAACTCATCGCAACGCCAACCATTATTTGCACTCCATGTAAAAATTAAGATTCACTGCCTATCAGCCGCAAATATCCTAAAGGTAATGTTTAAAAATTAGGATACCCATCTTCCCATCACAACCTAAGGCAAAAATATTGGCCGTCCAAAATCTACTCCGAAAAATTTCGGCTCGCGGATCTGTTGTTATTATCAGCACCAACTGCCACAACCATAAATATAAGCGCAGGCGTAACCAATAAAGCCGCCAGAAGCATTGCACCGCTGACGCCCCAAATATCAAGAACATGACCACTCAACAGCACACCAAAGCCAATGGACCCATTTAGCACCGCAGTGTGTATGCCGGCAGCAGGCGTGGTTTGTGGCCCAGCAATAGTTAATACCCACGTTTGTAATCCTGTAAACAGTATTGAAATCGCAACCCCCCAAAATGATAACAATATTGAAACAAAGTAAATGTTTGTAGTGGAAGAACTCAATCCCAAGGCAGCTAATGAGCAAACCATAATTAGCAGCGCTGCAAACACTAGCGATTTTAGCGCGCGATCCAAAAACGACGCACTTAACAAGTTACCCAGAAAACCAGAAACACCAAATAAAAATAACAAAGCAGCAACATCGGTTGCGGAGACATCAGAGATTCGCAAAATATAAGGCTCTATAAATGCATAAGCACTGAAATGGGCAGCGGCAACAAACGCGGTAATCAGATATATTACCTGCAAATCTCTACGCCTTAATAATACTTCGAGAAGACCACCGGCATCAGCGGAGGTAGTTAATGGCAGAGGTGGCAGGACTATTTTGATTAAAACAGAACTAAGGACTGACATAATAGCCAAACCTATGAATACCATATTCCAACCATGATAATGTCCGACAAAATTTGTGAGAGGAACTCCCAACACAGTGGCTATCGTGATACCTCCAAAAACGATTGAAGTGGCTAGCCCGGTTCGGTGGGAAGGAACCATACTGGACGCGGTGGCTGCGACAATTGCCCAGAAGATGCCATGAGCGATTGCTCCAAGGGCCCTCGCACACAACAGCAGTGTGAAACTATTACTGATAGCCACCAATCCGTTAGACACTCCTAAAACAATCATTAACAAAACTAAGAGAGTTTTTCTATCAAACCATCTACTTGTTGCGCTGCTCAGTAACCCCGTAGCGGCACCGATCCACGCATATAGACTCACCGTAAGTCCCACGCGAGAAGGATCTTGATGCAAATCACTTGATATCTGAGTCAGGAGGCCGATAGGAGCAAATTCAGACGCGACCATCGTAAAAGAGGCCATACATAAAACAGCTACGGAGCACCAAACTCTAAATGAAGTACTATTCATAGAGGCCTCATGGATAAAAATTGGCAGATGGCGTTAGGGCCTAGACGGCCCTAACGCTCTGCGTCACAAATCAGATGTTCCTCAACTGCATTATAGAGATAAGTGATTAAACATCAATTGTCACATCGTATTGAGCGAGCCAGCTATTCATTCCCACTACACGCTCCATGCCCATACGTTCATGTAGTGGTGAAACCTTTCCAGCACTTCCTTTCAATACGCCATTGGCGCGATCTACATCTAGCAACTGATGCACTGGCGAATTGGAATTTGACACAATGGAAGACATGGCCGATCTAAGCTCCTTCTCATAAGCTGGATCTTGTGTTGCAGGATAAGGGTTCTTGATTCGCTGAATTATCGAATCAGGAAGTAGGTCTTTAGCCGCAGCGCGAAGGATACTTTTCTCCCGTCCATCAAACGTCTTCATTTCCCAAGGAATATTGAATGCGTACTCAACTAACCGGTGGTCACAGAAAGGAACTCTCAATTCTAATCCTACCGCCATGCTCATCCGGTCCTTACGATCTAGTAGTGACTGGACATAACGTGTTAGATGAATATGAGTAATTTGCCGCATGCGCCGGTTAACACTATCCTCTCCTGGCAATTCAGGAACTGCTGAAAGGGCCTGTTGGTAACTGTCACGAACAAAGTTTGGCATGTCCAACTTTGTCAGTAAGTCTCTATTGAAAAGGTTTTTGCCATCAAACAATTTGACGGTTGCGGATGTCATCCAAGGAAATGTATCGGCAGGAATTGCCGCTGGGTCATGAAACCACCTGTAGCCTCCAAAAACCTCATCAGCTGCTTCGCCTGATAGCGCAACTGTCGAGTGCTTGCGAACCTCCTGAAACAGGCGCAGCAGCGATGGATATAAATCGCCCCAGTAAGCCGGTGGCAAATCTAGAGCCTTTACTACAGATGCACGTAAAGCAGGATCTGCCAATTCGCTACTGTCGATGATGATTTGACCATGCTGGGAGTCCACCCATTTGACCATGTCAAAAACAAACGGGGTATCTGGTGTCAGTCGGAATCCGTCACTAACGAACTCCTCACCATGATCCTTAAAGTCAAGCGAAAAAGTACGAATATTCTCTTTACCTTGCGCTAGTAGCTTTTTGGACGCAAGAGCTGTAATTGTGGACGAGTCCAAGCCGCCGGATAAAAGCACACACAAAGGCACATCAGTGACCATCTGCCGGTCCACTATGTCTTCCAGGAGCTCACGAGTATGCTCAATAGTCTTTGCGAGTGAATGCTCATGTTCACGCGCCTCAAGCTGCCAGTATCGGCGTTTTTGAATGCCGTTCTTGTTAACTTTTATGATCTCTCCGGGAACCACCTCAAACATTCCAGCAAATACCGCTTGCCCTGGAGTTTTGACTAGCTCTAATAGCTCTCGCAAACCATCCGCCTGAACACGGCGAGGTACAAGTGAGTTTTCAAGAATTGCTTTTGGCTCAGAACCAAAAATAACACCGTCAGGCATAGGGAAGTAAAACAACGGCTTTACGCCCATCCGATCTCTAACTAGTAGCAGCTCCTGCTTTCTGATGTCCCATAACGCAAAACCGTACATGCCGTTTAGTCGATCCGCAAACTGATCGCCCCACTCAAGATAGGATCGAAGCACGACTTCTGTATCGCTTCCAGTTTTGAACGTATGACCTTTCGACTGGAGTTCACCTCTTAGCTCTTGGAAATTGTAGACTTCACCAACGTAGCTTAGTACAGCAATGCCATCAGCAGCCATAGGCTGCGCACCACCATCCAAATCAATTACTGAAAGTCTTCTATGACCGAGAGCCATAGGGCCATCAATCCAAATTCCGCTGCCGTCAGGCCCCCTGAGTGCCATAGTATCGGTCATGCGTTGAACAGTTTCTTGATGAAGTTTCATGTCTCTCGTAAACGAAAGCCAGCCAGCCATTCCGCACATATAACTCACCCTATCTATGGTTTTAGTGGAATCTAATGACTCTAATAATCGCTTATAGAAGCCTTTGGTATTTTCGATCAAAATAACACAGCGGCTGGTTCACTCCCGCTGACAAAATAGTGATCGGCTTACAGAAAAATATGGTATGAGTATTTGCTTGTTGGAGCATAGTTACTTCACATTCAAGAGACGCTAACGTGCCCTCTAACATAGGAGAACCCGTAACACCTCGCACCCATTTTACTGAAGAAAACTTTTCAATGTTCGCGGACAGGCTAAAAGCGTGAGCAACACTTTGCTGCTCTGTAGAGAGTATATTAATACACAATGCAGAACTGCGCGACGCGACCTTGGACGTTTCAGATTGACTACTTATGCAAACCAACATAGTAGGTGGTGAGTCACTTACACTACATGTGGCGGTTACAGTACAACCCGCGATTCCATCTGAATCTCCTGACGTGACCACACATACACCTGCCACCAAACTAGCCATGGCGTTATGGAAATCACTTTTTGTGACCATCACAAAAGGATCAGCTTCTGCTGATTCGGCGGATGTTAGACTCAATGCTAGATTTACTTCCATTTCGCCTCCACTCCCTCGAATGCTTCAATCTGCGAGCAAATAGTATCCGGACAGTCCGAAATTATCAGCGTGTCAAGATAACGCACATCCATAAATCCGTTCTTGACAAGATCCTCAACATAACGAATTAGATTATCGTAGCAACCATTCACATTATAAATCGCACAAGGGTGCCTATGAAGACCTAGCTGTCCCCAGGTCCAAGCTTCAAAGAATTCCTCAGCAGTCCCAGTCCCCCCAGGCAAGCATATAAATCCTGAAGATAATTCAATCATCTTTTTCTTACGCTGATGCATGTCGTCGACCACAACAAGTTCAGACAAACCTTCACACGCCAATTCCTTATCTATTAAAAATTTAGGCATTACTCCTGTAATCTGACAATTCAAAGCTGTTGCTGTATCAGCAACCACCCCCATTAATCCAACCCGTCCACCGCCATAGACTAGGCCATACTCTTTCGAATGAATCGACTTTATAAGCTGTTCGACTGATTTTTTGTACAAACTGTTGTTCCCTAGCCTGGACCCGCAAAAGAGTGCCAAAGATTTCATCAGGCTTCCTCTCTCACGACATCGGACTCAGAAGCTGCGTAATGCTGAAGATACTCCTCCATCCTTGCAACATTTTCCGAGTGCGCCGGTACAGTTTTCATATAATTTAAAACCGCCCAAATATCACTAACTGCCGTGCATCCCACCCCATGTTCAATGTAGCTACTGGAAACCGCAGATCTTTCTGAACCATCAATTTTCTCACATCGATCCAACGCAACCAAGTACTCCACCAGCTCGCCACCAGAAACTTCAACAATCAGCTTAGTTTCCCTAACTGTTCTGCCAGATGTGATCACGTCGTCTAGTGCGAGAACTTTCTTACCAGACAATTCAGCACCAATAATATATCCAGAGTCTCCGTAGGACTTAGCCTCTTTTCGATTAAATGCATAAGGTACAGCTATATCTTCCGAAAGAGCGATTGCTGTAGAAACGACCAATGGTATACCTTTATAAGCAGGCCCAAATAGGACCTCATATCGGCTAGGCTCAAGACTTTTAATGTGCTCGGCATAGTAGCGTGCAAGCTTAAACAATATAGCGCCTTCGCTAACCCCTCCAAAATTAAAGAAATAGGGACTTATCCTACCCGATTTCAGTTGAAATGAGCCAAATTTGATTAGCCGCTCATCAACAACAAACTTAGCCAAAGCATGCTTTAGTAACATCTAGTAGCTCCTAGACTAAAATTCATTACGTCTTCTCTAAACACTTATGATACGCTCAGCCATGGCATTTGTTCTTTAGGGCTAGACAATAGACTCTTCAGATTAGCGGTATCCAGGAGCTCGAGATCTTTCGCCTTAATCCATTCATCATCATAGATAGTATCAAGATAATTCACTCCAGAATCTGGCATGATGGCCATCACGCTTTCAATGTCGCTGTTATGAAGAAGGTGTAGTGCGCCATATGCAACAAGCCCTGCAGAACCACCAAGTAATACCCCACATTCCCTTGCCAATATCCTACACAACGACATAGCGTGTACGTCATCTATGATCATCTGATAATCAAAATACTGCGTGTGTGTGTTACGAGACCTCCATGCAAGTCCAACACCGTTCAACAGATACGGTGCAAAGCTTCCACCTAATACAGCCGAGCCTTTTACATCACAAGCAAGTATTTTCAAGTTAGGCTTGAACTGCTTCAGCCCCTTCGCGATGCCAGACAGATGCCCTCCGGTACTAACACAGCCAGCCACAACTTCACAGCTGTAATCCATAAACTCTTTTGACGTAACCTCACTATGATAATCCGGATTATCAGAATTATCGTATTGGTTCGGCCAGTATGCAGAAGGGTCGTTTCTTAGCAATTCTTTTACGCGTGCAATTCTAGTTTTCTGGTATCCGCCCGAGCTATCGGCGACAGTTACCATATCAACTTCAGCACCATAAGCTTTATACCAATTCAGCGCGCTGGAGCTCACTTTCGGGTCAACTACAACTGTGACACGGAAGCCCATGGCAGCACCAATCATCGCCAAAGATTTACCTAAGTTTCCTGATGTAGATTCAACGATACGACCACCAAGAACTAACTTTTTTGACTGCAATGCATACTGTATCAAACCTAAAGCAGTTCGGTCCTTAATACTAAAATTTGGATTGAATTGCTCAAGCTTTAGTAGCAATTTTTTTCCTACCGGAACAAGTGGATGACAAAGATCTAAAACTGGAGTGCGGCCGATTGACTCTACGATAGTTTTCATACACGACCTTCATCTTTTATATTCAGTTGATAACCAAAAGTTCAGGACACGGAGAATTTGTTAGGAAGTTATTATCAGTTTTTCCAATAAGCAAAGGATCCTCAATATGGAGCGCCCCTAAACCGAACTCGTAATACGGTGTCTCTATCGATATCACCATACCGGCTTCGATTTCACAATCTTCTGCCGGAGATATTATTGGCCGCTCATATGCTTCAAAACCTATTCCATGCCCTATATGATGTCGACGGTAGCTTTCGAACCCTCGTTCTCTTATAAACTCCATTGTACTCGTGAAGACACGAGAGCCAGTTACACCTGGTTTCGCAATTTCCGCAGCATGCATCATGCCATCCCGCAAAGAATTATATTTCGTAAGTGTATCTTCAGCTACATCTTGGTAGGCAACAACCCTGGCAAGGTCCGCCCAGAACCCTTGGAAGGATGTATTGGAATCAAACCACACAAGATCACCTGATCGAAGCTTGATATCATCTCGCTGTTGGCGCTGGCCTCCAACTGCACTTGCCCCAATTTTCAACATAGTAAGCTCTGGCCGACCACCTTGCTTGATAAGTTCAAGTTCAAAAATCTCTTTCAAATCTCTTTCGCTAATACCTATATGTAACTCCTGCGTTACTGCGACAATTGCTTGCTCGTTGATCCGCGCGGCTCGCTCCAATCCTTGGATTTCGTATGGTGTTTTAATTTTTCGCACGTTTCGGATTATATCCGAGCTTTCGACGCAATTATTTGCCCCTATTACCGACTTCATAGCACTCATCGTACCGCTCGGCATACCGTCTTGGTCATAACCGATACGTGCGTTCGACCTAGGTGCTATAGCCGAAATCAACGAAAGTAAAGCGTCACGACCATTCGCATGCGGCGGAGAACGCATTGTCCATTCGTTAATGGACTCTTCGTCGCCGTCAAACTTATAATCATTTGGTTTTTCGCGAAAAAACGTACCATATGTAACTACTAAACCTAGAGCCGCCTTAGACTCTGTTAATTGATCACATTCACCGCAGGAGTGTACGAAGTTTACCTTACTCGGAGTTTTAATATCTATAACTATGTAACATTCACCATAGTATCTGTTCAACGTCTTTATGACGGGGCGAATCCCGGAGAAGTAATTTATATTTTCAATTGAAGATATGACTAACAGATCTAAATCGTGTTTTGCCATCTCTTGGACGAGCCTATCTACGTTATAAATCATTTGATCTATACCTGATGCAGCGGAAGTATATTAAGTTTCTTATTGCTCAGAGCTTAAATCGGAGCATAAAGATGGTGACACCTGAAGCTAACTAGCTTTTATATGCAAAGCTTTGTCGACCGCCGAAGCCATATGGGTCTTATCGTAGTTCACATAATGCCCGGCAGCGATTCGCATTGGATCGCCTGCATGGTAGTTTTCATACACCATCTGCCGTTGCCCGAAGCCATCACCTGTAATATCCCATGCCAGGTTCAGTAAATGACTTCGATCCCTAGCGGACAGGAAAGGATTTTTAAGGGCAAGCGTTAAACAAGCTTCATTTTCATTAACGAAGTCTTTGCTATGAGGTACGGCGAGCATTGAGCCAGCCGCTAGAGACTGAATGGTAGTAAGCATCAGTTGATACCATTTAGGAAAATGATATCGAATCGCTTGTATTGAGTTAATCCGAGGATTGCATGTGCCGGTGGAGTCAATCTCAGATTCAGTTTCGGTTACGAGCACCGCTGCCCTGATTAGCTCATACGCCGTAGTAAGTTCACCAAGCTTTTCTTGGATATTTACAAACCCACTTAATCCTAAATTTTTTGCGATAGCATCTGCAGTACCTATTAAAAGTTCTGCTTTGGCTAAGCCTCTTATAACTCCTTGGTGACCTGTGTGGTGACGAGTTTTTGTAACATCGTAGAATTTATTGGACTTTTCTACATCCTTAAATATGAAAACGTCGTTCCACGGCACAAAAACCTCATCAAGTACCAGATATGCGTCTATCTCGTCTATCTTACTTGAGATCGGGTAATCAAACTCCGAATATGAATCGTGTGTCAGCGGTTTACGACAGATAATTTTTAAACCGACGGCATCGGTCGGTACTGTAAATGCCAAAGCATAGTCTTGGTCATCGTTGGTTAGTCCGGGCATATTGAAAATCAACAGTTGGTCAGCGATTGGCGCCAGCGTCACAATCATTTTGGCGCCGGACACCCTAATACCCGAGTCATCGAAGGTTTTACAGGCTATGCCTGCGTAGGTGTTTTCTTGTGCGCTAAGTGGACGTGATCTATCAATTTGTGGATTAATAGCTCCATGACCTACAAACAGGTGCTCACGAGCACACCTGTCATAAAAAGCTGAAACATTTCTGCTGAAGTCGGTGTACTCGTTTTTGCCGAAAAATTCAGCATGCGATTTCATCGCACATAGAGCAGCATTCATAAAATCCGGTGTACGGCCCAGCATTCCGAACGACAAATCCGCGACAGCCTTATAAGCGTTGCGCTTAAAAGCCAAATCTACGCTGGATGTTGGGATCATGAGACTGATTGCGGACTTTTGCCCTTCATACGAAAAGTTGAATCCGTCGAGCTCTAGCATCTCATAATATTTCAAGGTTGTTTCGATGGCCCCCTTAAAACAGGGCTCTGATGTTAATGATTCAACCTTCCGACCATTCACCCATACGCTACGATTTTTTTGCAAGCGAGAGAGATATTTTTCCTTTGCGTACATGTTACCTCCGTGGTGGGTGACCCTCAGTCGGCAGCAACCTTAATCACTGCTGTGAATACATTCAACACCATCATTGTATCGTGATCGATACAATTTGACTTTTTGAATGCACCGTTATCGTGCGTATTTACTGGGTGTCAATGGCCAAAAGGCTTTGCCGGGAGCTAAATTGTATCAATTCAGTTACAAAAATTCGATTATTGGATCCTTTTTGGCTAGATATCTTTCCGCTTTGTACTCCCGATCCGAGCAGGTCTCCTCACGATTTCTGTTTGCGGGATCATTCACTTACATGAATGCGAATTACTAGGCGCTGAAGCTGGGTACACAAAGCTCCGAGGCGTAAGTGCTCAATTCGCCTACCTAAATAGATGTCCGGTTTATTGGACCACTAAAGGCCGCACGCTTGATCGTAAACCCAAACCACGCAGACAACGGTTTACTACTGACAACACTTCTTCAATCGCGTCTTCTATACCTGACACCTCCTTCAGGTACTGCCACATGCTCCTCTCCAGAACCTATCGCTTCAGATATAAACACCGCCTGGACCTCCTGATCCTGCTCACGGCCACCCAGATCACCTTCGCACATGCGGAAACATGGGTGATTACTGACCGTAACCATCCAGTTCAGGCTCAGGCACATGTTCAGCTGATTCTCCTGGACGAATCAGAACAGCTTGAGGCCAAGCTCTCGGAGGGACTGCCGCCGAATCAGCAACAAGCCATTGCGATCATGCAGCAACGCCTCAAGAGCAGCGATGCGCAGCGCTTGCAACGAGATCTGGCTTTAGCTCAACAAGACCTCGTAGACGCTTGGAGCATGGGGGTAACGAAGGTGCCTGCAGTGGTGGTCGACCGCAAGTTTGTTGTGTACGGGGAAACCAACGCTACAGCGGCTGAAAATCGCATTGCCCAGTGGCGCGCCGCCGCCAATCATCAGAATGCATCTGGCCAGGGAGACGCCCCGCGATGAACCTGCGAAAGCCTCCAGCGTGGGCAGCCTTGGCCTTGTCGATCTCAACCTGGCCAGCAGCAGCGGGCACGGTGACATCTGCCACCCTGGTCGCCTCAACCCTGTCGCCTGACTGCCTGGAGTACAAGGTGGTCGGAATCTGCTACTGGCTGCTCTGCACCCCGTTTGGATGCAAGGTAAAGACGTCGACCAAGGTTCGTCACTTCGTCCCAGACGCAGTGGTATCAAGCTATTCAAATACCGGTGACAACCCCTGGATTGAGGTCTCTTCGGTGAGCTCGCCAACTTCATTTTCCCAAGCTGGCGGCGACGGGACCACCAATCACAATAACGAAGATAGCCTGGCTAAATTCAAAAACGCTGACGTCATAGGCCACCCCGGGGGAGCAACATTCAGTAAGTTTGCCAGCGCTTCGGGCTATGCCTGTCAGGGAGCGGCCACGCCCTACATGCCGTACCTGCTGAGCACTTTGGATACCGTCGCCTGGCGTTATGGCGTTCCCGAATCTGTGTATCCAGAAGCGCTGATTCCCGGCCGGCGAGAGGTGGGTGGTCTCACCTCGGGGGGCATGTGGGGAAGCGTCTACCCTCGCAGTGGCTTTATCCATCAAGCCGACGATTACAAGGCAGCATCCGTGATCGCGCAGCGTGCCGGTGATGTGGTCACTCGCAGCGGTCAGGTTCACGTCTAACTGGCTCAAGGTGCTGGCAGCAGAAGAACGTGCCACTGCACAGCGGACAGAAATCACCCCTGCGTGGTTCTGGCTCAGCGTGTTTGAAACGTTCTACTACACGGGGCTCAGACTCAACGCGTTGATATGCCTACGATATGCGGATGTGTACCTGGGCGACCGGCTGATCAGAGTCCGAGGTGAAACAGAGAAAACCCACCGTGAGTTCCTGGTTCCAATCCCCGATGGACTCATGGCTCAGTTGGAAACACTCATGGACGCTGCGAGAGCGTTGAGGTTTCAGCCCGGAGACCAACTGTTCAACGTAAACAGATTTTCTGGCCACTACCATCGTCAGGAGATGAACTCTCATCAGGTGGAGGCCATGTACAAAAAGCTCACCACGATGACCGGGGTACGCATGACACCGCATCGGTTTCGTCACACGATCGCCAGCGAGCTGATGACGCTGCCAGAGCGAAATATCTATTTGACCAAGAAACTGCTGAACCACTCGAACATTGCTACGACCATGGATTACATAGAGCCTGACTACGACATGATGCGTGCGGTGATGAATGAGCGAGGGAAGCGGCCGGCCAAGATCAGCTACATGGCAAAGACGGATGCGACGGTGCGTGCTGATAGACACCGAACAATATCTGCTCCAGTCAAGGACTTGACTCCTGTATCGCCGATACCCGAAAGGACAACAATTGCCGGCAGCGCATCGGAAAATGTCTTGGGCAAATCGCCCGCCCAGACGGTGCCGTTAAAGCGCAAAAAACAAAGTGCCCCACTGAATTCGCATTTGGGTACGGCAATACATGCTGCTCCAGATATCTCGGTAGGGAGTCACAACGACATGCCCTACCCATTGGGTGGAGACGAACGTGCAGTCAGCAATCTACCGTTTGGCTGCTCCAGCCCGGAAGATTTGTTGAGAAGCCTGGGTGAACTCACCAGGTGGGTACAGAACAACATTGCCGGCGGAGGAGCTGGTGCTGAACCAGTGATCGAGGACAGACCTGTTCCAAGCCAGGATGCTCGGCATCTACGGCCTGAAATGCTGGAAATAGCCGGATGGATCGGCAGGTCAGGCTGATCATCTGCGCTAGGGATTTGTAAAAATACTCGATCTGCCATTATCCGCAGATGCACTGCGCTGCCGATTATTTAGTTATACGGCCTAATGACTGCTCCAGATGGGCCGATACACGCGCAGCACAGCTTTTTTTGCCAAAAAAAACGCCCCGTACGCAAGCTTTCGCTCGGTACGGGGCGCTCCAATTTGACATCACAGCTTGCTGGCGCTATGTTTCGCGACAGACGGCTGCTTGTTTGGGTATAAGACCCCTCATACGGTAAAGCCTGCCTTCAATTGAGACAAGAGCACCCATCAAGGTCTTAAAGATACAGCCACAACAGTGTTTGGTCGGGGTAAGGGGATTCGAACTCCTGACATCCTGCTCCCAAAGCAGGCGCGCTACCGGACTGCGCTATACCCCGGTAAATCAAGGCACCTCAACCAGCTGCCTGCGACCTGATACGAGTGGCATCAGATCTTTAAGATTCGGCTCCAAGGTGAACCTTGAAGCCAAAAATGGTGGGTCGTGTGGGATTCGAACCTACGACCAATTGGTTAAAAGCCAACTGCTCTACCAACTGAGCTAACGACCCAAATATGGTCGGGGTAAGGGGATTCGAACTCCTGACATCCTGCTCCCAAAGCAGGCGCGCTACCGGACTGCGCTATACCCCGACTGAAACTGCATTGAACCTTGCGAAATCTGGCTCCACGACCTGGACTCGAACCAGGGACCCAGTGATTAACAGTCACTTGCTCTACCAACTGAGCTATCGCGGAACTATCGATTTCAGATTCAACTTTACAACATGTCGCCTTGAAACCAGCTTGCTGTTAACTCGCTGATTTCAATCTCATCGACCTTTCCGCTTCGTTTGTATCGTTGCGTTCACGTCTCTGAGGCGCGCTATTCTACAATTTTAAAAACACCTGTCAACCCTATAAATTGCTTTTTAAGACAATGATTTGCGATTTTTTTTCAGATCGCCTCTCGGGCCTGATTCTACTGCTGACCACGCCTCAAAAAAAGGCCCTCGGTTCGAGGGCCCTTCTATAGAGCGTTAACGAGCGCTGTCAGACAAACGTGATCTCGTCGTCGACCACCTTGCCGGTGATGGTCGTACCGGGCATGAAGCTGCCCGAGAGGATCATCTGCGCCAGCGGGTTCTCGATCCAGCGCTGAATCGCCCGCTTCAGCGGCCGTGCGCCATAGACCGGGTCGTAACCAACGGCGATCAGCTTGTCCAGCGCCTCGGGGCTCAGGGTCATCGACAGCTCGCGCTCGGCCAGACGCTTGCGCAGGCGGCCCAGCTGGATGTCGGTGATACCGGCGATCTGGTCACGCGCCAACGGTTCGAAGATCACCACTTCGTCGATCCGGTTAACGAACTCCGGACGGAAGTGCGTACCGACTGCGTCCATCACTGCAGCACGTTGCGCCTCACGGTCACCGACCAGCTCCTGGATCTGCGCAGAGCCCAGGTTGGAAGTCATGACGATCACGGTATTGCGGAAGTCCACCGTGCGCCCGTGGCTGTCCGTCAGGCGTCCGTCTTCAAGCACCTGCAAGAGGATGTTGAACACATCGGAATGCGCCTTCTCGACCTCATCGAGCAGAATCAGCGAATACGGTTTGCGACGCACGGCTTCGGTCAGGTAGCCGCCCTCTTCGTAACCAACATAGCCTGGCGGCGCACCGATCAGGCGAGCCACGGAATGTTTCTCCATGAACTCGGACATGTCGATACGCACCATCGCCTCTTCGGTGTCGAACAGGAATTCGGCCAGCGCCTTGCACAGTTCGGTCTTGCCCACGCCGGTCGGGCCGAGGAACATGAAGGATCCGCTCGGACGGTTAGGGTCGGAAAGCCCGGCACGCGAACGACGCACGGCATTGGAGACCGCAACCACCGCTTCCTCCTGGCCGATCACCCGGTTGTGCAGCAGGGTTTCCATGCGCAACAGCTTCTCGCGCTCGCCTTCGAGCATCTTCGACACCGGGATACCGGTCCACTTCGACACGACCTCGGCAATTTCTTCCTCGGTCACCTTGCTGCGCAGCAGCTGGTTTTCCGGCTTGCCGTGCTGGTCGACCATTTGCAGGCTGCGTTCCAGGTCGGGAATGATCCCGTACTGCAACTCGGCCATGCGGTTCAGATCGCCCCGGCGGCGCGCGGCTTCCAGTTCCTGGCGAGACTGTTCGATTTTCTGCTGGATCTGTGCCGAGCCGGTGACCTCGGCTTTTTCCGAGGTCCAGATTTCTTCAAGGTCCGCGTACTCAAGCTCAAGACGCTGGATTTCACCCTGAAGTTTTTCCAGCCGCTTGATCGCCGCTTCGTCCTTTTCCTTCTTGAGGGCCTGAGCTTCTACTTTCAGCTGGATCAGGCGACGTTCAAGGCGGTCGAGTACTTCAGGCTTGGAGTCGATCTCCATGCGAATACGGCTGGCCGCTTCGTCGATCAGGTCGATGGCCTTGTCCGGCAACTGGCGGTCAGTGATATAGCGGTGGCTCAGCTTGGCCGCTGCGATGATCGCGCCGTCAGTGATAGCGACCTTGTGGTGCACTTCGTAGCGCTCTTTCAGGCCACGCAGGATCGCAATGGTGTCTTCTTCGCTTGGCTCGTCGACCAGGACTTTCTGGAATCGACGCTCAAGCGCCGCATCCTTCTCTATATATTGGCGGTACTCGTTGAGCGTGGTGGCGCCGACACAATGCAGCTCGCCGCGCGCCAGTGCAGGTTTGAGCATGTTGCCAGCGTCCATCGAGCCTTCGCCCTTGCCGGCGCCGACCATGGTGTGCAGCTCGTCGATGAACAGGATGATCTGGCCTTCCTGCTTGGACAGTTCGTTGAGCAGCGATTTGAGGCGCTCCTCGAACTCGCCACGGTACTTGGCACCGGCGATCAGCGCGCCCATGTCCAGCGACAGCAAGCGCTTGCCGCGCAGGCCATCGGGCACTTCACCATTGATGATGCGCTGCGCCAGGCCCTCGGCAATGGCGGTCTTGCCCACGCCTGGTTCGCCGATCAGCACCGGGTTGTTCTTGGTGCGGCGCTGCAGGACCTGAATGGTGCGACGAATCTCGTCATCACGACCGATCACCGGGTCGAGCTTGCCCTCTTCGGCACGCTTGGTCAGGTCAACGGTGTACTTGTCCAGCGCCTGACGCGACTCTTCGACGTTCGGGTCATTCACGGCACCTTCGCCGCGCAGGTTGTTGATGGCGTTTTCCAGAGCTTTCTTGCTGACGCCCTGCCCCAGCAACAATTTGCCGAGCTTGCTGTTCTCGTCCATTGCCGCGAGCAGCACCAGCTCGCTGGAAATGAACTGGTCGCCTTTCTGCTGCGCCAGACGGTCAGCCTGATTGAGCAGGCGCGCCAGATCCTGCGACATGTTGACGTCGCCGGTCGGGTTCTGGATTTTTGGCAGGCGATCCAGCTCTGCACTCAGTTCCTTACGCAGGCTGTTGATGTCGAAGCCTACCTGCAACAGCAGAGGCTTGATGGAACCGCCCTGCTGCTCAAGCAGCGCCTGCATCAAGTGCGCAGGTTCGATGGCGGGATGGTCGAGGCCAACGGCCAGCGACTGGGAATCGGATAACGCTAACTGTAATTTACTGGTCAATCTGTCGATACGCATTAGTCACCTTCCTTTAATGCAGGCCGGAGCAATGAACACACCTATAAAGAAAACCTGCTGAATAGCCAGTTAGATGCGGACGATTCTGCGCGTTTCAAGCGGGCCGGGGTTGATACAGATCAGACGAGTGTTCAGGCAAGTCTAGCTGGAATGTGCAAAACAGCCCGGCAATCAGGCGTGTTCGATCCATATCAGCGAAGCGAAGCGGCCAGTGCGCGCGGCACGCCTGTAGGAAAAGAAGCGCGGGTCGGTGAAGGTATCCAGCCCGCCGCCATACACGGCAGAGACACCTTGGGCTGCCAGTCTTAACCGGGCGAGCGCGTAGATGTCGGCCATGAAACGATCAGGATTCGAACTGGCGACAAACGCAGCGGCTGTCTGCGGGTGACTGGCGGTAAAGGCCTCGCGCACCTCGGGGCCGACTTCGAAAGACGGCTGACCGATAGACGGTCCCAGCCAGACCATGATGTCTTCGGGAGCACTCTGCAGGCTGTTGGCCGTCGCTTCCAGCACCCCGGCCGCCAGCCCGCGCCAGCCGGCATGCGCAGCAGCCACACGCGTACCGTCACGACGACAGAACAGCGCGGGCAGGCAGTCGGCGGTCATGATGGTGCAGGCAACGCCAGGCGTGCTCGTCCAGCTGGCATCGGCCTCGACGACGCGGGATGGATCGGCAGGTACGACGTCTACGCCGTGCACCTGCTTCAACCAGGCGGGCTGAGCCTTGAGACTGGCGGTCAGGCGCTGGCGATTGCTCGCCACGGCCTTTGGGCTGTCATCGACGTGATCGCCCAGATTGAAGCTGTCGAACGGGGCCAGGCTGACCCCACCCGAGCGAGTGGTAACGCAGGACTTGATCTGTGCTGGCGCAGGCCAGTCAGGTATCAGCCAGTCATTCACCCGATGAACGCCTCGCGATCCTGCTTGAGCAGGGACAGCAACCAGACGAAATCGTCCGGCAATGGCGATTCCCAGCTCATGCGCTTACCGGTGGTCGGATGATCCAGCTCCAGGAAGCGGGCATGCAACGCCTGCCGCGGGAAGGTCTTGAGCGAATCGACCATGGTCAGGCTGGCCGCTGGCGGAATACGGAAACGACCGCCGTAGGCAGGGTCGCCGACCAACGGATAGTTGATATGCGCCATGTGCACGCGAATCTGGTGGGTACGCCCGGTTTCCAGCTTGACCCGTACATGGGTGTGCGAACGGAAGCGCTCCAGCACGCGGTAATGACTGACCGCCTGCTTGCCGCCCTCCATCACCGCCATGCGCTGGCGCTGCTGACCGTGACGGCCGATGGGCGCGTCGATCTTGCCGCCTGCGGTCACCACGCCGATCACGATGCACTCGTAGATACGGCTGACACTGCGACTCTGCAACTGGGTAACCAGCTGTGTCTGCGCCTGAATGGTCTTGGCGACCACCATCAGGCCGGTGGTGTCCTTGTCCAGACGGTGCACGATGCCGGCACGCGGAACATTGATGATGTCCGGTACATGGTGCAGCAGGGCGTTGAGCAACGTGCCGTCGGCATGACCGGCAGCCGGATGCACCACCAGCCCGGCGGGCTTGTTGATGACGAGGATCTGGTCGTCTTCATAGATGATGTCGAGCTCGATGTCCTGAGCGACCCATTCACCCTGGGCCTCCTGCTCGGCAATCAGCTCGAGAACAGCGCCACCGTGCACGATGTCGCGAGGGCGCAGAACGCCTCCGTCCACAGTCAGGCGGCCGTCCTTGATCCAGGCGGAAAGGCGCGAGCGCGAGTGCTCAGCGAATAATTGTGCGGCGACTTGATCGAGGCGTTGACCGCCCAATTCGGACGGCACCTCTGCGCGAAGTTCTATATTTTCGGACATGACCAGACTAGGTGGCGGCTAGCCTTTGGTTTCGGCAGCGCGCTTGTGGTTAAATACGGCGTCTTTTGTCCCGCCGGTATCGCGGGGCGCTCATCATAACAGGACGGCCCCGCCCAAGACAGCAGGCCGTTATAGGGACGCAAGCCGCCATGCAAGTGAAACACCTGCTGCTGATCGCCATCCTCGCATTGACTGCGGCCTGTTCGTCGAAGGAAGTCATCGACGAAAACCTCAGCGAAGTCGAGCTGTACCAGCAGGCGCAGGCCGACCTGGGAAATAACAGCTATAACAGTGCCACTGAGAAGCTCAAGGCGCTGGAATCTCGCTATCCGTTCGGTCGCTACGCCGATCAGGCTCAGCTCGAGTTGATCTACTCGAACTACAAGAATGGTGAACCCGAAGCAGCCAAATCCGCTGCCGAGCGTTTCATCCGCCTGCATCCGCAGCACCCGAACGTCGACTATGCGTATTACATGAAGGGCCTGACCTCCTTCGACCAGGACGTGGGCCTCCTGGCGCGCTTCCTGCCGCTGGACCAGACCAAGCGTGACCCGGGTGCTGCACGTGACTCGTTCAACGAATTCGCCCAGTTGACCAGCCGCTTTCCGAACAGTCGCTATGCGCCTGACGCCAAGCAGCGCATGATTTACCTGCGCAACCTGCTGGCGTCCTACGAAATCCACGTAGCCGACTACTACCTGACCCGTCAGGCCTATGTCGCCGCCGCCAACCGTGGCCGCTATGTAGTGGAAAACTTCCAGGAGACGCCTTCGGTCGGCGACGGTCTGGCGGTGATGGTCGAGTCCTATCAGCGTCTGCACCTTGACGACCTGGCTGCCACCAGCCTGGAAGTGCTGAAGACCAACTACCCGAACCACCCGCAACTGGCTGACGGCAAGTTCACCCCGCGTGAAGCCGAGGCCGATAACCGCTCATGGCTGTCGAAAGCGACCCTTGGCCTGATCGACGGCAGCGCTCCACTGCCACCGGGCCAGACCCGCGCCGATCAGGACATGAAGAAGCAGTACCAGGACGCCAAGGATTCCATTCCGAAAGAACTGCTGCCGGAGAATCAGGCCGAGCTGGACGAACAGGCGGAAAAAGACGCCGAAGCGAAAGGCACCAAGAGCCGTTCGTGGTTCAGCTACATGACCCTGGGTCTGTTCGACTGATCCTGAGTGCATAAAAAAAAGAGGCCTTCGGGCCTCTTTTTTTGTGCATCAATTTTGCCCCTGTGCGCCCGCTCGCGGCTTGGCTACACTGCGCCATCGTCAATCACTAAGCTGGTAGTCATGGTTCGCTTACTTATGTGGGTCGCGTTGATCGCGGCGTTGGTCTGGTTCGTCAAGCGTCTGATCAATCCCCCCAAGCCGAAATCCCGCGCCGAGCCGCCTGAACTGGCCTCGACACCCATGGTGCGATGCGCGCAGTGTGGCGTTCATCTGCCGCAGGATCGTGCGCTGAGCCAGGCACAGCAATGGTATTGCAGCGAGGCACACCGGCTGCAGGGCCCCGCGGCACGTGACCGCTGACTCACCGTCCCTTGTCAGCCCGCAGGCGCAGCGGATTCTGCGGCTGTACCACCTCTATCGACTGACCATCGGCGTTGTACTGGTCCTGTTGATTTCCAGCAGCCTGGAAACCGAGCTGCTGCAACTGGCCAACCCGAACCTGTTCCGCTCGGGCTGCTGGTTGTATCTGGTGTTCAACATTCTGGTCGTCGTGCTGCTGGAACGCCCCAGCCGTCAGGCACAGTTTTTCGGCCTGGCGATGACCGACGCGATCATGCTCTCCGCGCTGTTCTATGCAGCCGGCGGGCCCTCCAGCGGTATCGGCAACCTGTTGATTGCCTCGGTAGCGATCAGCAATGTGTTGCTGCGCGGCCGTATCGGCTTGTTGATCGCTGCGGTTTCGGCCATCGGCATCATCTACCTGACGTTCTACATCAGCTTCGGCACACCTTCGGTTTCCAACGACTACGTGCAGGCTGGCTCGCTGGGCGCCTTGTGCTTCGCCGCCGCCCTGCTGGTGCAGGCGCTGACAGCGCGCATGCAGGTCAGCGAGGTACTGGCCGAGCAGCGCGCGGCGGATGTCGACAGCCTCGAGGCACTCAACGCACTCATTCTGCAACGCATGCGTACCGGCATTCTGGTGCTGGATGCCAATCACCAGGTACTGCTGGCCAATCAGGGGGCCTTGCACCTGCTGGGCCAGGAACAACTGGTCGGCCAGCTCATCGACACCTGCTCGCCACAACTGGTCGAACGCCTGCGCCAGTGGCTCGTCAATCCGATCATGGTGCCGCGCAGCATCACCACCGCCCCCGTGGGGCTGGTACTGCAACCGAGCTTCGCCACACTCAACCGTGGCGATCAGCGTCAGACGCTGGTTTTTCTCGAAGACCTGTCGCAGATTGCCCATCAGGCGCAGCAGCTCAAGCTTGCCGCACTGGGACGCCTGACCGCCGGGATTGCCCACGAAATACGCAACCCGCTGGGTGCCGTCAGTCATGCGGCGCAGTTGCTTAATGAATCGGAAGAGCTCAGTGCAGCGGATCGACGCCTGGGGCAGATCATTCATGAGCAGTCGGGACGCATTGATCGGGTCATCGAAAATGTCCTGCAATTGTCGCGCAGACGCGAAGCGCAACCCGAACTGCTCGATCTGAAAACCTGGCTGGAACACTTTGTCGCTGAATTTCGCAGTTCCGCTGCGCCCAATCAGTCGATTCATGTCGACATAAGCCCCGGCACGCTGACAACCCGCATGGATTCTGGACAACTGACGCAAATCATGACCAACCTGTTGCAGAACGGCCTGCGCTACAGCGGCAAAAATCATCCATCAGCACAGGTCTGGCTGAAACTGCACAATGACCCCAGAAGCGAGCTGCCTACGCTGGAAGTGCTGGACGACGGGCCGGGGGTCAGCGAGCAACACCTGAGCAAGATCTTCGAACCGTTTTTCACCACAGAGAGCAAAGGCACCGGCCTTGGTCTATATCTGTCACGTGAACTGTGCGAAAGCAATCAGGCGCACCTGGAATATGCGCCCCGCCCCACGGGTGGCAGTTGCCTGCGCATTACCTTCGCCCACCCGTTCAAGACGAGCTGAGCATGACCCAACGGCAAAAAATCCTGATAGTCGATGATGAGCCGGATATTCGCGAACTCCTTGAGATCACGCTGGGGCGCATGAAACTCGACACCCGCAGTGCCCGTAACGTCGCTGAAGCGCACGACTGGCTGGCCCGCGAACCGTTCGACATGTGCCTGACCGACATGCGTTTGCCTGACGGTAATGGCCTTGAGCTGGTGCAACACATACAGCACGGCTACCCCCACGTGCCGGTGGCGATGATCACTGCCCACGGCAATCTGGACACGGCGATCAACGCACTGAAGGCCGGGGCTTTCGACTTTGTGACCAAGCCGGTCGACCTCGGCAGGTTGCGCGAGCTGGTCAATAGCGCGCTGAGCCTGCCCGGCGCACCACCCACGCGAAGCATCGACAACCGCCTGCTGGGCGACTCGCTGGCAATGCGTACCTTGCGCAATCAGATCGGCAAGCTGGCCCGCAGCCAGGCGCCGATCTACATCAGCGGCGAGTCGGGCAGCGGCAAGGAGCTTGTAGCGCGTCTGATCCACGAGCAGGGTCCGCGCATCGACAAACCTTTCATACCGGTGAACTGCGGCGCCATTCCTTCCGAGCTGATGGAGAGCGAATTTTTCGGCCATCGCAAAGGCAGCTTCAGCGGTGCCCACGAAGACAAGCCCGGTCTGTTTCAGGCGGCGCACACCGGCACGCTGTTTCTCGATGAGGTCGCCGACCTGCCGCTGGCCATGCAGGTCAAACTGCTGCGCGCCATTCAGGAAAAATCCATCCGCAGCGTCGGCGGCCAGCAAGAGCAGATCGTGGACGTACGTATTCTGTGTGCCACCCACAAGAACCTGAATGCAGAGGTCGCGGCCGGTCGGTTTCGTCAGGATCTTTATTACCGATTGAACGTGATCGAAGTGCGTGTGCCCCCGTTGCGCGAGCGCCGTGAGGATATCGACCAACTGGCAGCCAGCGTGCTCAAGCGCCTTGCCGGGAACGGCGCACAACCCGTCGCACGCCTGAACGCGCAGGCGCTGGAAACGCTGAAGAGCTACCGCTTCCCCGGTAACGTGCGCGAACTGGAAAACATGCTGGAGCGCGCCTACACGCTGTGCGAGAACGATGAAATCCACGCCAGCGACCTGCGCCTGACAGAGTCCGCCAGCCCTCAGGAGAGCGACGGCCCGAGCCTGGCCGACATCGACAACCTTGAAGACTACCTGGAAAGCATCGAACGCCAGCTCATCCTGCAGGCACTGGAAGAAACACGCTGGAATCGCACTGCGGCGGCAGAAAGGCTCAGTTTGTCGTTCAGGTCACTGCGCTATCGCCTGAAGAAGCTGGGCCTGGATTGAATGCGTTGCGCGGCGAAAAACGTGTGACGCAGAGCGTCACGAAAGGCGTTCCCACGCGGGAGCGTGCGGAACGATAGGTGCGCGAGAGAACACCATCGTGCCCCACGCCCCGAATGACCGAGAGGATGGCTAGCCTGCCAGGCGCCCCGCAGGCGCGTAGGGTGCGGGGTCGATGATGGGCTCGCGGTCCAGCAGCAGGTCAGTGATCAACTGGCAAGACGCCGGAGCCAGCACCAGGCCGTTGCGGTAATGCCCGCAGTTGAGCCACAGGCCGTCAAAACCTTCCAGCGGGCCAATGAACGGGATGCCCTCAGGCGAGCCAGGGCGCAGGCCTGCCCATTGGGCGACGGGCTCGGCGTGGGCCAATGGCGGAAGCAATTCGACGGCCGACGCCTTCAAACTTTCCAATGCGGCCTGCGTGGTGGTTTTGTCGAACCCTTCATGCTCCAGGGTGCTGCCGATCAGGATATGCCCATCACGACGCGGGATCGCGTAGCGCCCTTTCGCCAGTACCATGCTCGACAGAAAGTCCGATGCACACTTGTAGAGAATCATCTGGCCTTTTACCGGCTCGACCGGCAGTTCCAGACTCAGGGTCTTGAGCAACTCGCCGCTCCACGCACCCGCCGCCAGAATCACCCGATCACCGGTGATATCCCCTGCAGACGTCTGCACACCCGAAATCCTGCTGCCTTCACGGGTAAAGCCGCTGACTTCACAGTGCTCGCGAATCTCGACATTGGGCAATGCCAGCAGGGCGGCCTTGAGCGATTTGACCAGACGGGGATTACGTACGTTGGCCACATCGGCCATGTAGATCGCCCGCGAATAGCCCTCACCCAGCACCGGCACGGCATCATTCACCGCCGAGATATCCACGCGGTTCAACGAACGTTTTTCGCGGGCAGCCCATTCAAGCGCAGACTGCTCGTCATCAAGATCGAGCCAGTACAGGCCAGTCCTGTGCACTTCAGGGTCAATGCCGGTCTGTGCGAGCAAACGCTCGGCGAGGTGCGGGTAGAAGTCCTGCGACCAATGCGCCAGCGCGGTGACCGCAGTGCTGTAGCGCCACGGGTAAAGCGGCGAGACAATCCCGCCGCCTGCCCAGGAAGACTCCTGGCCAACGCCCGAACGATCCAGCAGCACGACGCTGACCCGCTCGGAGGCGAGATTGAAGGCGGTCAGCAGACCTATGACGCCACCGCCTACGATGACTACTTTCTGCTTGGACATCTTGGTCTCGTGACAAGGAAACGGTTTAGCGGCCCCAACAATCTTTGGCAGTGACGCCGCTGGTTGCGCCCGTGTTGGTACGCGCCCCGGTGTTAGTGATCACGAAACTGCCGCACTTGTCGCCAGCCATCAGCGTACCTGCGCGAGGGTCAGCTGTCAGGGTGAAGTCGGTGGCAGTTAGGGTCGGCGTTATACTGTAGTACGTATTACCTCCGCTCACGGTGGCCCCTACGTAAGTGGCCGCTCGTGAATAATACCGCTCCAGCGCCTGGCTTTGCTCGGACAGCAGGCTGGCAATCGCCGACCGCTGGGTACGCTTCACGTACTCGGTGTAACTGGGGTACGCGATGGCCGCCAGAATACCGACAATCGCCACGACGATCATGAGTTCGATCAACGTAAAGCCCCTGGATGTCGCTCGCATGTCTAGTTTCCCTATTGGATTTGTCGCCACATGATGCGCTGGAAGACGTTGGCGCTACCGCCCTTCTCAGTAATCTTGGTGGGCGTGCCGCCGCTGGAGTCAATCACGTACTTGTTATCGTTGGCCCCATTGGTACCGGCAACGATAGAAGCCACTACCGGGATACCGGTACCGATACCGAGACCGCCAATGATCAAATCCGAAGAGTTGATATCGCCGTCATTGTTGGTATCCAGTACCTGGTAATTAAGCATGCTGCCAGTCGCGGCGTTCAGCTCGAACAAGCGCCCGGTCCCGGTGCTTTCGCAGGGGTCGGTAGAGTTGACGGCTGCCGTGGTGAAGATGATACGACCGCGAGAGGTTTGTGCCGGATAGATAATCCGCTCGCCGACATAGGGGGCCGTGGTTGCCAACGGCAGGTACCAGCCTTTCTTGGTGCCCCAATCCACATCATTGGAAGTCGTGGTGTAATACGTATTGCCACTTCCGACTACCGTCCCGTTAATGGCCTGGGGCTGCAGATTGGCCTCAACGATGTTGCCTGAACCGTTGTCGCCATCCCAGATGGCATAGAAATCCTGCAACGAGCTGGTCTGCTTGTCCGCAGTTTCGCTGAATTTCCCGGTACCGAAATACACGATCTTGCCGTTGAGTGGATGGTCCAGCAACAAGGGCTGAACGGTAATCGACTGACTGGCTCCCTGAGGTGCAGTGAACAGGGGTGAGCCATTGAAAGCGACTTTCCAGCTGGATGCTGCGGCCCCGCTCATGTCGAACTTCCAAAGGCGGCCCTTGAGATCGCCCGCATAGGCTGCTTGAACGACATTCTGCGAATTGACCCGAAGTTTCACCGAAGACAACCCGTTATCCGTTTCGCTGCCAGTGACCGGAGTCGGAATTTCGGCAATGAACTGTCCGGTGTTGGCGTTGAGTACATACAGGGACGCCCTCCCGGTAAAACTGCCGTAACCGTTGCCCACAACAACGATCCCGGTGCCATCGGCCATACGTGCTACATCCGGCTTGGAGTAGGTGTATCCAAGGTTGTTGAACTTGTTGTTGGTGTCTGAAGTGTCGGGAGCCTTGACCTCCCACAATGCCCCGATGCTGTCTGCCGAACCTTCGAAAAGCTTGATCGCAAAAAAAGCCTTGCCGCCAGCGCCCAGCCCGGAATACGCCACCGTGCGCCATACACTCCCTGCGGATGCCTGCGTATCGAAGACTGCAATCTGACCATCCACCGTGAAACGGTGAACGCCGGAACCGTAGGAAGAGGATGAAATGGTCGCCAATGAACTCAGAGACGTGGACGGCATATACGCGTATTTACGCGCACCGGAGCTGGCGTCGATCACATTGAAGAAGCCATCGTTGGCGTTGGCCAGCAGGCTGGAACTCATGTTGCTGGACTTGGCAGAAAGGTACGTCGTGTAAGTGGTGTCGCCGAGCAAATCAGACGCCGTCTTCTCTGTCGGCAGCCCGGCACCCAATGATGAATTGACGATATCGCCCAAGAGCGTGGCACGAGTACGAAGCTTGGCATTGGCCGTGCCTTTGGCCCAGGCAATAACCTCCGCGCCGGTCACTCCGCTCGGCAGCGTAGCGGTAAAGGCATCGCGTTGCGCCTGCGTGAAATTCAGAAAATCCAGGGTGATTTTCGTCGGTGTCGCCGCTGTGCTCCATGACTCGAACACAGGCGCCTTGGTGCTGCTGGTGATCGTGGTATCGGTGGTCCAGACAGGGGCGCTCAGCGCTCCTGTCGTAGCGTCCAGATTGTAAGCCTTGATCGTGCCATGCCAGTCCGTCGGGTCATAAAGCGTCTGGTAGAAGCGGCTGCCCGCCTGAAGGGTGGACGAGTTTGCCACGCCACCGCCGCCCGAACCGGCCTTGGCATAGATATCGCTCAATGCGAGGTTCAAGGCGTTGTTCAAACCGGCGCTGTCATTGGTCTGGAAATACTTGCCGTGCCCATGGTTATTGTCAGCAGCGTCTATCAGCATCTGGTTGGCGGCTGTGAAACCAATGGTGTAGGTAGTCATGTTCTGTTGAGAGAAGCCGTCTGTGTCCCAACTTTTCTTGGTCAGGTCAGTGGCAGGTGTACTGCTCGCTCTTCGCATGTCGATGTCATAGGCGAACTTGGCGAGGTCGTCCAGATAAAGCGTATCGCCCTCACCATCACCATTAAGATTGGCCCCGTCATTGGCCGCATTCAAGTCCCAATTAGGCAGTGAGCGTGAGGTATTGAGTACATCCTCCGGATCGTTGGTCGGGAACGTCCGATCGTATGTCGGCAAGCCGTCAGTGATCACCACGCCAAAGTTTTTCTGGCACCGGTACTGTATAGGGCTGGTGTAGGTCGTCGGTGCCCCGCTATAACCGTAATACGGGGTCATGCCCCGAAAGTAGCGGGTTATCTCATAATACGTTTCGGCCAACGGCGTATTGGAGTCGCCTCGCAGTGCACTGATGGCCGCATTGAGGGCAGTGACATTATCGTTTGCATCAGCCTGGCTGACACCGCCGTTGTTGTAAGGGTTACTGGCGACAGGGGACAGGTCTGCAACAGGTCTGGAAATCTTCCCTCCACGCCCGGGATCAGCGTTGGTCGGCGGGTTGAACCCGGCCAGACCGATTCTCAGGGATTTGTTGTTGGCAACGAGGTTCAATGAAACGTTGCGCGCGACATTGATACGGTAATCGTTGGGAATGATGTTATTGACGGTGAAGTCTTTGGTAGTTGTGTTGGCGGCCCGCGTCAGGTCAACCAGATAAGAGAGGTAATCTGCAGTGTAGCGAGTGGTGCTCTCGTTGCCGGCCGGATCGGGCAACTTCAGGCAGTAACCCACGTTGTCACGCGCAACGTAGGTGTAATCGCTTCTGCACGTGTAAGGCCCGGCAGAGTCCAGCGAGAGCGTGTCGTCGCCCTGAATGGAGACGCCTCTGCAGTTAAAAAGACCGCATGACCCAGGCTGCGCATAGATAATCGAGGGACGATTGGTCACCGTCGGATCAAAGCCGGCGGCCCAGATGATGTTGTACATACTCCCGGAGTTATCCACCAGTAGCATCAGGTTAGGCGGCACGGCCGACGCACTGAGCAACGGTACTTGTGCTGGCGTAAACGCATACACGGGCGTAAGGGCATAAAAAGCCAAAAGCGCACCGCCGAGATACTTCAGGCTGCGACGGAGTTTCTCAGCAATTGGCATAAATACTCTCCAGCACCGTGCGCGACGTGCCTTGAATAGCGACTGATGTCACGCGATAGAGCGTTACTGTCCCGGTACAGATCGGTGGCCGATTCACAGGTGTCGCAGTGGTCCCCAGATTCTGTATACCGTAAAAGCCACCACCTGCTGCTGCCAGCCAGCTCACCCCGGACGCCCCCACTCCCGCGGCGGTCAGCGTGGTTGATTCAGCGGGTGGGGCGCAGTTTGTACACTTGGCCAGCGTGTATCCGGCCACCTTGATCGAAGACTCACCCAGCCTTAATGCCGCTTCGGCCTTCTGGAAGGATTGATTGCGCAGGGTGACGCTTCCCGCCATCTTTTCCTGCAGCGTGGCGTTCTGCATGGAAGAGATACCCAGCAGAGTGAGCAGCAGCAGAAACACCAGACTGACCAGCAACACCATACCGCCCTGCCGTGCAGGGAAAGCCTGTATCGATTTGAATCGCACGATCCTGTTCATGCCCAGCCCGTTCAAAAGCGATTACGCAAGTAAGCGACAACGTTGTACTGCTGAGGCTTGACGATGCCGTTCTGCCCATCCTGCAGCGTCAGGCTGATACGCACACTGCGCACAGCGTCGGCGTTGGCCTTGGTAACAGCCGTGGTATAGGACATCGGGTTACCCGTCATGCCGAAAGAAACACTGAAGTCCGCGACGTTCTGCAACAGCGGCTGCGGAGTGCCGTCCGTGCCATATTTTATGGTCAAGTCTGTTCCGCTGAGCGTGTAGACCAACTGCCGCAACGGAAAGGCCGTCTGCCCCGCATCTGGCGCACGAGTACTGGCGTAAATCTGCGTCTTGGACTGACAGTCTGAAACGATGGTCCAGGTGGGCGTACTGCCTGTGGTCCCCACGTCGGCAGTCACCAGCGTCAGCGTCTTGCTCGGATTATCCCAGAGAATTGGAGTATCCAGTGCGATCGGCCACTGGATAGCAGGAGATACAGGCGTGTTGTTTTTGAAGCTCAGGCAGCCATACATGCCGGTCATCCTGATTTCCTGAATCAGTTTGCTCAGCAGGAAACGCGCATCCTCCTGCATCCGCGCTGCGGCATTCTGGCTCTGGTAGGTGCCTCTGGCAGCCGTGAATATCTGCACGATACCCAGGCTGACCACCAGCCCCAGGACCAGCGCCACCATGATTTCGACCAGACCGAAGCCTCTGGAAAGCTTTCTCATGGGTTGACCCCGATCCGCGAGGTCAGTGTAAAACTCCGGTTGGTCGGGCTGCCGGTCGTGTTCCCGGTTGCCTGATTGCTTGATCCCGCAGCCCTTGTGTCGCTCCAGCCGATGTTAATGGTGACTTCAGGAGCTCCGGTGATATCAATGCTGCCGGTACCGCTCGAGCCTGCAAAGTTGATGATGTTGCCTCTGAAATCAGAGAGATCCTGCGCTCTGGCATCGTTCGGATTGGCCGCTGGCGCCGCATCCAGATTCGCCAAGGCATAAGTCGCCAGTACATTGGTCGACCCATTGGCACTGGCATTACCATCAACATTGGCACGGATGCGGTCCATCATGTCGTAAGCAATGAAGCTCGCCTGACTGCTCATGGTCGCGCTGTCGGTGTACTTGAGCGCGTTGAGCTGAATGGCCGCGGCGCCCAGCAGGCCGATGGCCAGAATCAATACCGAGACCAGTACCTCGATCAAGGTCATACCGGTCTGGCGATATCGGGTTTCACCAGCCATTAGCAGCCTCCACCCAAGGTGATACGACCGGTCAGACAGACCTTTATGGTTTTGCTAATGGTGCCTCGGGTGTAAGTCATGGTCACCGCCGCAGCCGGGGCAATGAGCGCGCCCAGGTTGTTGAAATCAATTGCTGTGGCATTGTTATCGGCCACCAGCGTGGCGCCGCTGCTCATGGCCGCTATTTTTCGCAGCGCAGTGGGCGTCGTCTGAGTATCGGAAACCAGATACACCTGCAATTCGTTGGTCCACGCCGTCCCGCTGGTCGGCGCTATACGCACCGCCACTCCCCTGTTTATCGCCTCGAGTCGCGCATAGTTGAGCGCCCGCTGCAAATCGCTGAGTTCGGTATCGGCCTTGTTGCTCTGGATGGAGCTGGTGAAATTCGGGATAGCGATAGCCGCCAGGATGCCCACCAGGGACACAGTGACTAACAATTCGATGAGGCTGAATCCCTTGGCTATATGACGCATTGAGTGTCTCCTAGACATTACGACTATAAGGCAGCAACGCCGCTGGAAAATCCATAGCGGGACGTACGGTTGTTTTGCGACGACGAACGCCCGCAGTGTGTTGAAACGGCGGTTTCCAGGGAGGAAAGCATATGAAGCATGCAGGATTCACACTGATCGAATTATTGATCGTCGTTGCACTGGTGGCCATCCTGGCCAACGTCGCAACCCCCTCTTTCAAGGAACTCATCGATTCCAGCCGAGGCCTTGCGACCGCCCGGGAGCTGGCCAGCGGCATTCGTTCGGCGAGAGCGGCCGCAATCACACGCAACCAGATCATTACGCTTCATGCCATCGAGAACGACTGGAGCAACGGCTGGCGGATCATACTCGACGCAGATGGCAAAGGTCCCGACGAAAACGATCCGGTGCTGATCGAACGCGCCAATAGCGGCACAACGCGAGTGGTCGATAACCGCAAGCGTGTAGAGGAAATCAGTTTCAACGGTTTGGGGACGTTACGGCGCAGAACCGCCAGGACGTTGCACGTTTGCGCTGCAGACCAGCCGGTGAGCAACTATCGAGTGATAGTCGCACCGGCCGGCCGCGTGAGGGTCGAGGACACGAAAATCGATGCAGCGCTGTGTGGCTGAATAGCCTCAGAGCAGCGACTTGACGCGCAATTCCTTGGGCATGGAGAAGGTGATGTTCTCCTCGCGGCCGGCAAGCTCATCCGCACCGGTCGCGCCCCAGGCCTGCAATTGCTGGATCACGCCGCGCACCAGCACTTCGGGGGCCGAAGCGCCCGCAGTTATACCAATACGCTCTACACCGTCGAACCAGCCCTGTTGCATGTCTTCGGCGCCGTCGATGAGGTAGGCCGGAGTCGCCATGCGCTCGGCCAGCTCGCGCAGGCGATTGGAGTTGGAGCTGTTCGGGCTGCCCACCACCAACACCACATCGCACTCATCGGCCAGTTGCTTGACCGCGTCCTGACGGTTTTGCGTGGCGTAGCAGATGTCGTCCTTGCGCGGCCCGCCAATGGCCGGAAAGCGCTTGCGCAAGGCATCGATCACCCGGCTGGTGTCATCCATGGACAAGGTGGTCTGGGTCACGAAGGCCAGGGCTTCAGGGTTGCGCACCTGCAGGCTGGCAACATCCTCTTCGTCCTCGACCAGATAGATCGCGCCGCCATTGGCAGCATCGTACTGACCCATGGTGCCTTCGACTTCCGGGTGACCGGCGTGGCCGATCAGGATGCACTCGCGGCCGTCGCGGCTGTAACGGGCGACCTCGATATGTACCTTGGTCACCAGCGGACAGGTAGCATCGAACACTTTCAGACCACGGCCTGCAGCTTCGGTACGCACAGCCTGGGAGACACCGTGGGCGCTGAAGATAACGATGACGTCGTCCGGCACCTGATCCAGCTCTTCGACGAAGATCGCACCGCGAGAGCGCAGGTCTTCGACGACAAATTTGTTGTGAACAACTTCATGGCGCACATAAATCGGCGGACCAAACACTTCCAGAGCGCGATTGACGATTTCGATCGCGCGGTCCACTCCGGCACAAAAGCCGCGGGGGTTGGCGAGTTTGATTTGCATGCGGTGCCTCATGGTTGGTACGGGGTAGCCCGGCCTGGGCCGGGCTTGACGGCGAAGGTCAGGAAGCCAGAATCGCCTTCACTTCGAAGATTTCCACTTCAAAGCTCAGAGTCTTGCCTGCCAGCGGGTGATTGAAGTCAATGGTGACCTGATCATCATCGAATGCTTTCACCACGCCGGGCAACTCGGTATTGGCGGCGTCATTGAAGATCACCAGCAACCCTTCGGACAGTTCCATGCCCACGAACTGCGAGCGTGGCATGATCTGCACGTTTTGTGGGTTGGGCTGACCAAAGGCGTTTTCCGGCAGAATCTCGACGGTCTTTCGGTCACCCGCCTTGAAGCCGAAAATCGCCATTTCGAAGCCTGGCAGCAGGTTGCCATCACCGACCTTGAAGGTGGCCGGGGCCTTTTCGAAGGTGCTGTCGACGGTATCGCCGTTTTCCAGACGCAGGGCGAAGTGCAGAGTGACCTGCGTATTCTGACCGATGCGCAGCTCGTCGGACGAGCCTTGAGTCGAAGATTGCTCAGTCATTGACGGTCTCTCCGGTTTTCTTGCTCTTGAACATGTCCAGCGCCAGCATGATTGCCCCGACGGTGATGGCACTGTCCGCGACGTTGAACGCCGGGAAGTACCAGCGGTTCTGCCAGTGGACCAGAATGAAGTCGATCACGTGGCCCAGCACGATACGGTCGTAGAGGTTGCCCAGTGCGCCGCCCAGTACCAGCGCCAGTGCAACGGCCAGCCACGTGTCGTCACGCCCCAGACGCTTGAGCCAGACGACCAGCACAGCGCTGACCACCACTGCGATCAGGGCGAACAACCAGCGCTGCCAGCCGGCACCATCAGCCAGAAAACTGAAGGCGGCACCGGTGTTGTAGGCCAGGGTCCAGCTGAACAGATCCGGAATCACGATGATCTGCTGGTACAGGGTCAATGCGTTCTCGAAGTAATACTTGCTGGCCTGGTCAATGACCAGAACCAGCACGCTCAACCACAGCCAGGCCAGACGGCCAAACGAGGCGTTAGGCATAGTGACGGACCTCGCCTGCACCGCTGATGTTGTCTACGCAACGACCGCAGATTTCCGGATGCTCGGGGTTTACCCCTACATCCTCGCGGTGATGCCAGCAACGGGCGCATTTGGCATGACTGGACTTGAGCACTTTCAGTTTCAGGCCGGCAACTTCGGTGACCACGGCATCGGCTGGCGCGGACGCGAGCGGCGCCACACTGGCTGTCGAGGTGATCAGCACGAAGCGCAGCTCGTTGCTCAGTTTCGACAGGTCAGCCACCAGCGACTCCTCGGCATACAGGGTCACTTCAGCCTGCAGGTTGCCGCCAATCGCCTTGGCAGCGCGCAGGTTTTCCATTTCCTTGTTGACCGAGGTCTTCACCGCCATGATCCGCTCCCAGTAGGCGCGGTCCATGTCAAAGTCGGCAGGCATTTCGGTCAGGCCTTCGTACCAGGTGTTGAGCATCACCGATTCATTGCGCTCGCCGGGCAGGAACTGCCACAGCTCGTCGGCGGTGAACGCCAGGATCGGCGCGATCCAGCGCACCAGCGCTTCGGAGATGTGGAACAGTGCCGTCTGGCATGAACGACGCGCGGTGCTGTTGGCCGCCGTGGTGTACTGACGATCCTTGATGATGTCGAGGTAGAAACCACCCAGCTCCTGCACGCAGAAGTTGTGGATCTTCGAGTACACGTTCCAGAAGCGGTATTCGCCGTAATGCTCTTGCAGCTCGCGTTGCAGCAGCAGGGTGCGATCCACGGCCCAACGGTCCAGCGCGAGCATTTCCTCGGCAGGCAGGATATCGGTCGCCGGGTTGAAGCCCGTCAGGTTGGAGAGCAGGAAGCGTGCAGTGTTACGGATACGACGATAGGCGTCGGCGCTGCGCTGCAGGATCTGGTCGGAAACCGCCATCTCGCCGGAATAATCGGTCGCCGATACCCACAGACGCATGATGTCGGCACCCAGAGAGTCGTTGACCTTCTGTGGCGCTACCACGTTGTTCAGCGATTTGGACATCTTGCGGCCGTTCTCGTCGACCACAAACCCGTGGGTTAGCAGCTCGCGATACGGTGCGTGATCGTCCAGCATGCAGCCGGTCAGCAGTGAGGAGTGGAACCAGCCGCGATGCTGGTCCGAGCCTTCCAGGTACAGGTCGGCACGCGGACCGCTTTCATGGCCCATCGGGTGCGAGCCGCGCAGCACATGCCAGTGCGTGGTGCCCGAGTCGAACCAGACGTCCAGGGTGTCGGAGATCTTGTCGTACTTGCCGGCTTCGTCACCGAGCAACTCGCTGGCGTCGAGCTTGAACCAGGCCTCGATGCCTTCTTTCTCGACACGCTGCGCCACTTCTTCCATCAGTTCGACGGTACGTGGGTGCAGGTCGCCGCTTTCCTTGTGCAGGAAGAACGGAATCGGCACGCCCCAGTTGCGCTGACGCGAGATGCACCAGTCAGGACGGTTGGCAATCATCGAGTGCAGGCGCGCCTGCCCCCACGCCGGAACGAACTCGGTGTCTTCGATGGCCTTGACCGCACGCTTGCGCAGGGTCTCGCCGCTTTCAGGCTGCTTGTCCATGCCCACGAACCACTGCGCAGTGGCGCGATAGATCAAGGGCGACTTGTGGCGCCAGCAGTGCATGTAGCTGTGGCTGATGGTTTCGGTGTCCATCAGGCTGCCGACTTCGACCAGCTTGTCGATGATGTTCTGGTTGGCCTTGAAGATGAATTGGCCACCGAAGAACTCCAGCGACTCGACATACACACCGTTGCTCTGCACCGGGCTGATGATGTCGTCGTTGCTCAGGCCATATTGTTTGCAGATAGTGAAGTCGTCTACGCCATAGGCAGGCGAGCAGTGAACGATCCCCGTGCCCGCACCCAGTTCGACGTAGTCAGCCAGATAGACTGGCGACAGGCGGTCGTAGAACGGATGGCGGAAATTGATCAGTTCCAGCGCCTGACCGGTGGTGGTCGCAATGACCGTGCCTTCCAGCTTGTAACGGGCCAGACAGCTCTCGACCAGTTCGGCGGCCAGTACCAGCAGTTTGTCGCCGACATCGACCAGCGCGTATTCGAATTCAGGGTGGACGTTCAGCGCCTGGTTGGCCGGGATCGTCCACGGTGTGGTGGTCCAGATCACGATGGACGCAGGCTTGCCCAGCGACGGCACGCCGAATGCAGCTGCCAGTTTTGCTTCGTCGGCGATCGGGAACGCCACGTCGATGGTCGAGGACTTCTTGTCCTGATACTCGACTTCGGCTTCAGCCAGTGCCGAGCCGCAATCGAAACACCAGTTGACCGGCTTGAGGCCCTTGAAGACGAAACCGCCCTTGACCATCTCGGCCAGCGCACGGATTTCTCCGGCTTCGTTGGCGAAGTTCATGGTCAGGTACGGATTGCTCCAGTCGCCCAGCACGCCCAGACGGATGAATTCGGACTTCTGGCCTTCGATCTGCTCGGACGCATAGGCACGGCACAGCTCACGCGTACGGTCGGCGGAGAGGTTTTTGCCGTGGGTCACTTCGACCTTGTGCTCGATCGGCAGACCATGGCAGTCCCAGCCCGGCACATACGGGGCATCGAAGCCCGCCAGGGTCTTGGAACGCAGGATCATGTCCTTGAGAATCTTGTTGACCGCATGACCGATGTGAATATTGCCGTTGGCGTACGGAGGACCGTCGTGCAGAACGAACTTGGGACGATCCTTGCCAATCTCGCGCAGCTTCTGGTACAGGCCAATGCTGTCCCAGCGCTGCAGAGTTTGCGGCTCGCGCTGGGGCAGGCCGGCCTTCATAGGGAAGGCGGTGTCCGGAAGGTTTAGCGTGGCTTTATAGTCAGTCATTTCAGGCTCTTGTTTAGCGGTTAGCCATGCCAATGGGCACGGGCGGCGGCGACGTCCGCATTGATCGCCGTCTTGAGCGCCTCCAGTGAGGCGAAACGCTGCTCATCACGCAGCTTGTGGTGGAAAGCCACCGTCAAACGCCGGTCATAAAGATCGCCGGCAAAATCCAGAAGATGCACTTCAAGGTGGGCACTGCCATCACCCGTTACCGTCGGGCGTACGCCGATGTTGGCGACCCCCGGCCAGGCTTTGCCATCGATCTCGGTGCTGACCAGATAGACTCCGCTCAGCGGTACACGACGACGCTTGAGTTGCACGTTGGCGGTGGGCGTACCCAGCTGACGTGCCAGCTTCTGGCCGTGCAATACCCGCCCGGCTATCTGGAACGGACGACCGAGCATGCGCTCGGCCAGGGCAAAGTCCGACGCAGCCAAAGCCTTGCGCACCTTGGTACTGCTGACACGGATGCCATCTATTTCAACGGTCTGCGCCGCTTCTACGGTAAAACCATACGTCGTGCCGGCCTGTTGCAGGAAGTCGAAGTCACCGACCCGGTCGAAGCCAAAACGAAAATCGTCGCCCACTTCAAGGTGTTGAACACCCAGACCGTCGATCAGTACGGTTTCGACGAAACTGGCCGCGCTGAGCTTGCACAGACGCTGATTGAAGGACAGGCAAAGTACCCGGTCAACGCCTTCGGCACTGAGCAGCTCGAGCTTGTCACGCAGACGGGCCAGACGGGCCGGCGCCGTTTCGGGCGCAAAGAACTCACGCGGCTGCGGCTCGAAGATCACTACACAACTGGGCACACCCAGTTCGACTGCACGCTCGCGCAGACGCGCCAGGATAGCCTGGTGGCCGCGATGAACGCCGTCGAAATTGCCAATCGTGGCGACGCAGCCCCGATGTTCGGGGCGCAGGTTGTGAAGGCCTCTAACCAGCTGCATAACGCACTTCTTGCTCATAAAGTGGCCGATTATAACCACACACGGCCGTGGACGACAGGCAACACACCAAGACCGGATGAAGGTTCTCGGCGTGTGGCGACAAAAACCGAAGGTCAACCGCTGCGACGCGCCCTACATAATGGCTTTGCGGGCGAAATCCCTGAGGCGGAAGCCTAATAAAAGAAGCATGGCGAAATAGGTCACGACGCCGGCTGCAACCAGCGCACCCAGACGCAGAAAACGCTCCAGCATATGACCTTCGTCCCATGCAGGCATGACATGCATGAGCCCCAACAGCACCGCCGACATCATCGCGACGGCAATTACCAGCTTGAACAGGAACTTCGTCCAGCCAGGCTGCGGCTGAAACAGATCCTGCTTGCGCAACTGCCAGAACAGCAACCCGGCATTGATGCACGCCCCCACACTGATCGCCAGCGCCAGACCGGCATGCTGCAAGGGCACGATGAAGGCCAGGTTGAGCAATTGAGTCACTATGAGGGTGAAGATCGCGATTTTCACCGGGGTGCGGATATTTTGTTGAGCATAAAAACCGGGGGCCAGCACCTTGATCAGGATGATCCCCAGCAACCCGACCGAGTAGGCGACCAGCGCACGCTGAGTCATGGCCGCGTCGAGCGAGTCGAATTTACCATACTGAAACAGCGAAACGGTCAACGGTTCGGCAAGCAGCCCCAGCGCCAGCGTGCAAGGCAGAACCAGCACGAAACACAGTCGCAGGCCCCAGTCGAGAATCCGCGAGTATTCCTGGCGATCCCGCTGCGCGTAGGTTTTGGACAGTATCGGCAGCAAAATCGTCCCCAGCGCCACACCCAGCACGCCGGAAGGCAGCTCCATCAGGCGGTCGGCGTAGTACATCCATGACACCGAGCCGGCGACGAGGAACGAGGCAAAGATCGTGTTGATGATCAGAGAAATCTGACTGACAGAAACGCCAAGGATGGCAGGCAGCATCTGTTTCATTACCCGCCATACTCCGGTGTCGCGCAGATTCAGACGCGGCAGCACCAGCATGCCGATCTTTTTCAGGTGCGGCAGTTGGTAAAGCAGTTGCAGCAGGCCACCGACCAGAACCGCCCAGCCCAGCGCCATGACCGGCGGATCGAAATACGGCGTCAGGAACAGCGCGAAGAAAATCATGCTGACGTTGAGCAGCGTAGGCACGAACGCCGGCACCGAGAAGCGGTTCCAGGTATTGAGGATCGCGCCGGCCATCGAGGACAGGGAGATCAGCAATATATAAGGAAAGGTCACGCGCAGCAGGTCCGAGGTGAGCGCGAATTTCTCCGGGGTGTCGACAAAGCCGGGCGCGGTGGCCCAGATCACCCAGGGTGCAAAGATCACCCCGAGCAGCGTCACCAGGGCCAGCGCCAGGGTCAGCAGTCCGGTGACATAAGAAATGAAGGTACGCGTCGCCTCCTCCCCCTGCTGGCTCTTGTATTCGGCCAGGATCGGCACGAATGCCTGGGAAAAGGCACCCTCGGCGAAAATACGGCGCAGCAGATTGGGCAGTTTGAAGGCGATGAAGAACGCATCCGTGGCCATTCCGGCCCCGAAAGTGCGCGCGATAATGGTGTCGCGAACAAAGCCCAGAACCCTGGAAACCATGGTGATAGAGCTGACGGCGGCGAGTGACTTGAGTAGATTCATTGAAAGAGTTGTGCGCCTCGGCAAAGGATGGGCGATAAAGCCAGCCATTTATGCAATACTTCGCGCCGCAAAAATGCCCGAAGCAAAGGCCGCGAGTTTACAGGTCACAGGCCGGAAATAAATCCTCCAGTCAAATGTAGCAACCACTCAGCGGAACACCTTAACTGCCCTTGACAAGACTTCAACTCATCGGCATGATTCGCGGCCTATTTTGTTTGCTATTTCACAAAGTCTTTCGAGGAGCTCGACGGTGGCCAACACACCTTCCGCCAAAAAACGTGCAAAACAGGCTGAGAAGCGTCGCAGCCACAACGCCAGCCTGCGTTCCATGGTTCGTACCTACATCAAGAATGTAGTTAAAGCCATCGACGCAAAAGACGCAGAAAAAGCGCAAGCCGCTTATGTTCTGGCTGTTCCTGTTATCGACCGTATGGCCGATAAAGGCATCATCCACAAGAACAAGGCTGCTCGCCATAAAGGTCGTCTGAACGGTCACATCAAGGCTCTGAGCCTTGCTGCTGCAGCCTAAGCGACCCGCTTGTTAAAAAACCGACCTCAGGGTCGGTTTTTTATTGCCTGCTGGAAAGTAGCCGGTGCAACGGAAACTTGTGATGCAGAGCGTCACGACAGGCATTCCCACACTGGAGCGTGAGGAACGATAATTCAACTATCGTGCGACGCTCCGCATCGGCATGCCGTTCTGGACGCTCTGCGCCCACCCCTGAGCCACATCAAGGCGCGGGCGCGGTTGTCCATGGCAGGATAGGAATGGCGGTCACGGCATTCTGCGGGCTGCCTTCGATGACACGGTCGCTATAGACCAGGTACACCAGCGCATTGCGCTTCTTGTCGAAGAAACGCACCACCTGCATGGTCTTGAAGACCAGCGAGGTACGCTCCTTGAACACCTCGTCGCCGTCCTTGAGGGTTTCCTTGAAACGGATCGGCCCGACCTGACGACAGGCGATAGACGCCTCGGCACGGTCCTCGGCCAACCCCAGACCGCCCCTCACGCCACCCGTCTTGGCGCGTGACAGGTAGCACGTCACCCCGTCCACCTTGGGATCATCAAACGCCTCGACCACAATTCGATCGTTGGGCCCGACCATCTTGAACACGGTCGACACCTGACCGATCTCTTCGGCCGAAACCAGCACCGGCATCAGCAACGCGGCCGCTAATAAACCTTTAATGAAACGCATCAAATAGTCCTTTTTGCAGCCTTGAGTCAGACGAGGATCAGGTTATCCCGATGAATCAGCTCGGGCTCGGCCATATAGCCCAGCTCGCGCACGATGGATTCGGAAGAGTGACCAATGATTTTCTGGGCTTCGATGGCACTGTAATTACTCAGGCCGCGAGCGATCTCGCGACCGTCCGGGGCAACGCATACCACCATCTCGCCACGCCGGAAGCTGCCCTGGACCAGTTTGACGCCCACCGGCAGCAGGCTTTTCTGATCCTTGGCCAGCGCCGCAACCGCGCCATCATCCAGCACCAGCGTACCGCGGGTCTGCAGATGCCCTGCCAGCCACTGCTTGCGCGCTGCGAGCATGCCACGCTCAGGGGACAGCAGCGTACCCAACCGCTCGCCACCCTTGAGTCGCGCCAGAACACGCTCGATGCGCCCACCGACGATGACAGTATGCGCACCGGAACGCGCCGCCAGACGCGCTGCACGCAGCTTGGTCTGCATGCCGCCGCGACCTAGCGCACCGCCCGTACCACCCGCCACTGCATCCAGCGCCGGATCATCGGCACGCGCTTCGTAGATCAGCTGCGCCTCCGGGTTGTTGCGCGGATCGGCGTCGAACATGCCATCACGGTCGGTCAGGATGACCAACAGATCAGCCTCGACCAGATTGGCAACCAGCGCAGCCAGCGTGTCGTTATCGCCAAAACGGATTTCGTCGGTAACCACCGTGTCGTTTTCGTTGATGACCGGCACAACCCCAAGCTCGACCAGCGTGCGCAGGGTGCTGCGGGCATTCAGGTAGCGCTTGCGATCCGACAGGTCATCGTGAGTCAGAAGGATCTGCGCGGTATGCCGGCCATGCTCGGCAAAGCTCGATTCCCACGCCTGCACCAAGCCCATCTGACCGATGGCCGCAGCAGCCTGAAGCTCATGCATGGCACTGGGTCGGGCCGTCCAGCCAAGACGGCTCATGCCGGCAGCCACCGCCCCGGAAGACACCAGTACCAGCTCGACACCCGCCTCGTGCAGCGCCACCATCTGCTCCACCCAAACACCCATGGCGTTGCGATCCAGGCCCTTGCCATCAGCCGTCAGCAAGGCACTGCCAATCTTCACAACCCAGCGCTGGGCGCCCGTCACTTTGCTGCGCATCTTCTTCCAACCCTAGCCAGAGATTTTCAAATTCGGGATACAAAAACGCCGCTAACAATCGTAGCGGCGTTCAAGTTTACTTCAAGCGATCAGTCACGGACGTAAATGATTTCCGGACCGTCTTCATCGTCCACGTCTTCCTCATCCCAGTCATCGTCACCGATGTCATGAACGCTCTTCACGCCACTGCGACGCAGGGCACGCTGATCGTCCAGTGCCTGCAACTGGGCACGGGCTTCATCTTCGATGCGCTGATCGAGCTCGGCCAGCTCTTCAGCGTAACCAGGCTCTTCGGCGATACGCTGGCTGCGCTCTTCGAGGTAACGCATGATGTCGCGAGTCAGCTGCTCGGTGCCTTCTTTGGCAATTGCCGAGATCACGTAAACAGGGCCGGTCCACTCCAGACGATCGACGATTTCCTGCTTGCGCGCCTCCTGCTCTTCTTCAAGAATCTGATCGCACTTGTTCAGCACCAGCCAGCGATCACGCTCGGCCAGCGACGGGCTGAATTTCTCCAGTTCGTTGACGATCACTTCTGCAGCATCCGGAGCACTGCTTTCATCCAGCGGCGCCATATCGACGAGGTGCAGCAACAGACGAGTACGCGCCAGGTGCTTGAGGAAGCGAATCCCAAGGCCTGCGCCGTCGGATGCACCCTCGATCAGACCTGGAATGTCAGCAACCACAAAGCTTTTCCAGCGATCGACACTGACCACGCCGAGGTTCGGCACCAGCGTGGTGAACGGATAGTCGGCAACCTTTGGCTTGGCCGCAGACACCGAACGGATGAAGGTGCTCTTGCCCGCATTGGGCAGGCCCAGCAGACCGACGTCGGCCAGCACTTTCAGCTCGAGCTTGAGATCACGCTGATCACCCGGCTTGCCCGGTGTGGTCTGGCGCGGAGCGCGGTTGGTACTGGACTTGAATCGGGTATTACCCAGACCGTGCCAGCCGCCCTGGGCAACCATCAGGCGCTGACCATCCTTGGTCAGGTCACCGATGATTTCCTGAGTAGTAGCGTCGATGATGGTGGTCCCGACCGGCACACGCAGCACCAGCTCTTCACCCTTGCGACCGGTGCAGTCGGCGCTGCCACCGTTGGAGCCGCGCTCGGCGTCGAAGTGACGGGTGTAACGGTAGTCGACCAGCGTGTTCAGGTTGACGTCGGCGACCATGAAGATCGAGCCGCCATCACCACCATCACCACCGTTGGGACCACCGTTCTCAATGAATTTTTCGCGACGGAAGCTCATGCAACCGTTGCCGCCGTCACCGGCTTTTACTCGAATGGAAACTTCATCTACAAATTTCATAACGCACGCCTCCCGCCACAGGGACGAGCAGAACCACATAAATTACATAAGACTCTTGCAAAAATGAGCGTTGCGATACCGATCAGAAACCAGCGACCCCACGGGTCAACATCACAACAGCCCGCACAAACAGTTTTGCAAGAGACTCACCTGCCTCTCTACCTCTACAAACAAAAAAGCCCCGTCGCAAGACAGGGCTCTTAAGCTACTGCGTGATTACGCTGCGGAGACTTCAGTCTTCGGAACGATGCTCACGTAGCGGCGACCGAAGGCGCCCTTGACTTGAAACTTGATCACGCCTTCCACTTTCGCGAACAGGGTGTGATCTTTACCCATGCCAACGCCGTAGCCAGCGTGGAATTGGGTGCCGCGCTGACGCACGATGATGTTGCCAGGGATGATAGCCTGGCCGCCATACTTCTTCACGCCAAGGCGTTTGGCTTCTGAGTCGCGCCCGTTACGGGTACTACCACCAGCTTTTTTGTGAGCCATGAGTCAATTCTCCAGTTGAGGATTAGGCTGAATTAAGCCTGAATACCTGTAATTTTGATCTCGGTGTACCACTGGCGGTGGCCCATACGCTTCATGTGGTGCTTACGACGACGGAACTTGATGATACGAACCTTATCGTGACGACCTTGCGAAACCACTTCAGCCACAACGGTAGCGCCAGCAACAACTGGAGCACCGATATTGACGTCGTCGCCATTGCCAACCAGCAGAACGCGGTCAAACGTGACGGATTCGCCAGTAGCGATTTCCAGTTTTTCAATTTTCAGGTATTCACCTGGGGCGACTTTGTACTGCTTGCCACCGGTAACAATTACTGCGTACATGGTATTTCTCCGAAAATCCTGCTCACCCAGCTCTTTATAAGAAGAGTATCGGCTGGCATGGCTGCATGGGGCTGGAACGGCCCGTTTGCATTGCGTAAGGCAGGTGCTGCCCAGGAAAGTTAGGGTGCGCGATTGTACGCAAGGCATTCGCGTGTTGCAAGAGGCGCCTCGTCATACCTTGACACGCTCTACCCCGCGACCTAGCATGCGGCGCAACCTATCCGGAGCACGTGTCGCTGATGCAACCCCAAGCCTTCTACCGCGCGGTGGCGGACGACTTTAGTGCCGTTGACCTTATCATCAAAAAGCAACTGACGTCGCGCGTACCGCTGGTCTCGAAAATCGGTGATTACATCACGTCGGCAGGTGGCAAGCGCCTGCGCCCGTTGCTGGTGCTGCTGTGTGGCAAGGCACTGGGTCGCGAAGGCGATGACGTTCGCCTGCTCGCCGCCACCATCGAATTCCTGCACACCGCTACCCTGCTGCATGACGACGTTGTCGACATGTCCGGCATGCGTCGCGGTCGTTCCACCGCCAACGCGCTCTGGGGCAATGCGCCCAGCGTATTGGTGGGCGACTTCCTTTATTCGCGCTCGTTCGAAATGATGGTCGAACTGGGCTCGATGGAGGTCATGAAGATTCTGTCCAAGGCAACCCGCATCATCGCCGAAGGCGAAGTGTTGCAGCTCTCGAAGATTCGTGACGCCAGCACCACCGAAGAAACCTACATGGAAGTGATTCGCGGCAAGACGGCCATGCTGTTCGAAGCCTCGACCCACAGCGCCGCGGCCCTGTGCAACGCCCCCCAGGAACAGAGCGAAGCACTGCGCACGTTCGGCGATCATCTGGGTGTGGCCTTCCAGTTGGTGGATGACCTGCTGGACTACCGTGGCGATGCCGAGACACTGGGCAAGAACGTCGGTGACGACCTCGCCGAAGGCAAGCCGACCCTGCCGCTGATCTACACCATGCGTGAAGGCAGCCCGGAACAGGCCGCACTGGTTCGTCAGGCGATCCAGAAAGGTGGTCTGGAAGATCTGGAAAGCATCCGCAACGCAGTGGAAAGCGCCGGCGCCCTCGATTACACCGCACAGCTCGCCCGAGACTACGCGGCCCGTGCCATTGCCTGCCTGGACGCACTGCCGCCCAGCGAGTACCGCGACGCACTGGTCGAACTGAGCGAGTTTGCAGTCGCCCGCACGCACTGACAGTCGCCCGGTAAAAAGCCCGTCCAGCGTGACGGGCTTTTTGTTGCCCGGGTGAAAGCCAATTAATCGCCGGACACGCACTCAAGACCTCAGCGCGCGTAGTCCTCAAGCTTCTCCTGCATGAAATCCAGAAAGCACTGAATCCTCAGTGCCAGTCGAGAGTTGCGGTAATACACCGCATGGATCGGCTGACGATAGCCGCTGTTGGCCTCCTTCAACAGACAGACCATCCGCCCCTCGCGCAAATCATCACGGGTCATAAAGTCGGAAAGACAGGCGATGCCCACGCCCTCCAGCACCAAATGTCGCAAGGTGTCACCGCTGGATGCCGAGATGGAGGGCTTGATCGGCAGGCGATCGCCCCCGGCATGGCGCAACGGCCACTGATTGAGGACCTCTACATGGGTGAACCCCAACAGCACGTGCTGCGCCAGCTCTTCTGCAGTTTTGGGACTGCCGTGGCGCTGCAGGTAAGCCGGGCTGGCCACGATATTCAGCGGGCAACTGCCCAGTGAGCGGGCATGCAGGGTCGAGTCGGACAGCGCACCGATGCGGATGGCGATATCCGTGCTTTGCTCAAGCAGGTCGATGAACCAGTCATCGCTGTTGAGCTCCAGCTCGATATGCGGATAACGCTGACGAAACTCTGCCACGTGCGGCACGATGGAATGCAGCATGAACGGTGACGCGGCGTTGATACGCAAGCGCCCGGCGGGCGTCTGCCTGGAGGAGGAGAGCCGTTCTTCGAGGCTTTCCATCTGCTCAAGGATGTGACGCGCACGCTCCAGAAAGAACTTGCCCTCCTCGGTCAGGTCCATGCGCCGCGTAGTGCGGTTGATCAGCGTGGTTTCCAGCTTGGCTTCCAGACGCGACAGGGTGCGGCTGACGCCTGAGGGCGTCTGGCCCATTTTCTCGGCTGCGGCGGAGATCGACCCGCTTTCGATAACCGAGACAAACACCTGTAACTCATCGGATCGGGCTTTCATTGTTGTCCCCTGCTCAACACTCAGGGGATATTAACGCTGTTCAGTGCAAAGGTTGCGCTCACTGCGCAGCAAACACCTTGGCCAGATGAGCCTGGTAACGCTGCACGTCTGCTTCGACATTGGGCATTTTCATTACGTCCACTGCCAGAAACGTCGGCAGGCCGGTCATGCCCAAAAACTCGTTGGCCTTGTGAAACGGGAAGTAGACCGCATCGACACCTTTGGCTTCGAAGAAGTCGGACGGGTCGTCGAAGGCTTTCTGTGGCGCATTCCAGGTTGCCGAAATCATGTACTGTTTGCCATGCAGCAAGCCGCCGCTGCCGTATGTCTGCGATGCATCCGAACGCGTACGGCCGTCATTGGCATACAGGCTGCCGTGGCCCTCGGTGAACACTTCATCGATGTATTTCTTGACGGTCCAGGGCGCCCCCATCCACCAGCCAGGCATCTGCCAGACGATGACATCGGCCCAGAGAAACTTCTGCACTTCCTCGGCCACGTCGTAGCCGCCGTCAATGAAGGTTTGCTTCACATCGAAACCGGCACGGTCCATGAACGCTACGCCCGCCTCGTGCAGGGTCGCGTTATAGCGGCCTTCCGAGTGCGCAAACTGTTTACCGCCGTTGAGGAACAATACTTTTTTCATGGCTGATCTCTCGCAACCCGACCCCGCCCGTCTTGAGGCTGAGGTGGAGGTGATTAATGGATGAGCCGAGAGTAAAGAGATGTGCGTCCATGAGTAAGACAGCAAAGGGCAAAATACTCTTGCTTCACAGTCACGAATGACAGGAAGACTATTGACCGAAATGCGTGAACAGCTAAAGGGTTTACCCCATCAGGCTCAACCCTTTATCAGCAGATGCAGCCCCAACAGCCCCATACCGATGAAGAACACACGCTTGAACAGTACCGCGCTGATTCGCTGACGCAGCCACTGCCCCAGCAGCATGCCCAACAGGGCCGGAATCAGCGCCAGCGTGGATGCGCCCAGTTCCGCGCCGCCCAGCGTGCCGTTCCACGACAGACCCGCCGCCAGCGCCAGCGTCGAGACGGTGAAGGACAACCCCAGCGCCTGGACCAACTGGTCGCGCTCAAGCCCCAGCGCCTGCAGATAAGGCACCACGGGAATCACGAATACCCCGGTGGCCGAAGCGATAACCCCGGTGATCAAACCGCACAGCGGGCCCAGCCAGCGCTCGGCAGCGGCAGCAACCCTGAAGGTCGGCAAAAACAGCCCGCTCAGTGCGTAGAGAAACAACGCGCCACCCAACGCGCGGGTCATTGAATGACCGCCACTCATGCCCAGCCAGAACGCCCCGGCCAGGGTGCCGATGAAAATCATGCTCAGCATCGGCCATAGCCGCTTCAGCAAAGGCCGCAGATTGCCACCCGTCGCCAGTTGCCAGACATTGGTGAACGTCGACGGGATGATCAGTAACGCCGCAGCCTGCGCCGGCAGCATGGCCAGTCCCAGCAACCCCATTGCCACCGTGGGCAAGCCCAGGCCGATGACACCCTTGACCGTTCCGGCCAGCAGAAAGGTGCCGATCACCAGAGCCGAAAGGCCCCAGCCCAGCGTTTGATAGAAATCGAGAATCGAGTGCATGGCGTCCCTTGCCAGATGGATAGAGGTCGAGGCTTAACCTTTTACTGAGCGCTCGCGCAGGTAGGCCAGCACTTGCGCTTGATCACCTGCGAACTCGATACGCGCCGCCTTGTGTTCGCGCTGGTAAGCGTACATCGGGTCGTAGTACTCGCCGAGCAGCCCTTCGATCCAGCCACGGTGCAGATCAACCGCCCCGCTGCGCTGCTGTTCTTCCAGCGCCGCCTGCATAAGGCCCGACAGTCGCTGGTGACGCTCGCCGCCGAGGCGTTTGTGAATGTTGTTCAGGCTTTGCAACAGACGCTCGGCGAACAGGCCAAAGCCTTGCTCTTCGCCCTTGACGGTGATGAACTCTGCGCAGAGGTTGATCACGTAATCATCGAGAATCCGCTCGACGCGATTCTCGAAGCTGTCTTCCAGCCAGACCATCGCGCAGCCCTGCATCGCCTGGTGCAGCTCCAGCGGCACGTTGCAACTACCGACCAGACGGCTTTCATCTTCCACAACGAATTGTTCGATACCGGCTGCGCGCTTCTTGAGCAGGTCGATGGCCAGCCGGTTCTCGAAGTCGATCTGCGCCGGTTGCCCGGTGGCACGCTTGCCGAAGCTGGAGCCGCGGTGGTTGGCGATGCCTTCCAGGTCCAGGCTGTTGCGCAGTTGCGTCAACACTTCGGTCTTGCCCGTGCCGGTCATTCCGCCGAGCACGACGATCTCGCATTCGCTCACCGCCTCGTGCAGGGTATCCAGCAGGAACGTGCGCATCGCCTTGTAGCCGCCAAGAACCCGTGGGTAGTCGACCCCGGCATCCTTCAGCCAGCGCTGTACCGTCTGCGAGCGCAGCCCGCCGCGAAAGCAATACAGGTAGCCATCCGGGTTGGCCTTGGCGAACTCGACCCACGCATTGACGCGTTCATCCTTGACCTGACCACAGACCAATTGATGCCCAAGCTGGATAGCGGCGTCCTGGCCGTGTTGCTTGTAGCAGGTGCCGACCTTCTGCCGCTCGATGTCATTCATCAGCGGCAGGTTGATCACACCAGGAAAAGCCCCCTTGGAAAACTCCACCGGAGCACGAGCGTCCATCATCGGCACGTCGTTGAGAAACAACGCGCGGTAGTCGCTGCTGTTGTCGGCCATCAGAACACCTCGACGGCGTGGGTCTGTCGCTCGTGCAGGGTGCCGATAGGGTTGAGCAGCAGACCCAGTTCGGCGGCCACGATCAGAAACTCGGCTTCACCTTCAGGGCTGACCGCGACCAGCAGACCGCCGCTGGTCTGCGGGTCACACAACAGGTCACGCTGGGCGTCGGTCAGTGTGCCGACCCTGTCGCCGTAACTTTCAAAATTGCGCAATGTGCCGCCCGGCACACAGCCCTCGGCAATGTAATGCTCGACGCCGGGCAGACGCGGTACAGCAGCGTAGTCCAGACGCGCGGTCAGACCTGCGCCGTCCGCCATTTCAACCAGATGCCCGAGCAGGCCGAAGCCGGTGACATCGGTCATGGCCTGCACCCCTTCGAGTTTGCCGAAACGGCTGCCCGGCTTGTTCAGAGTACACATCCAGTCACGCGCCAGACCGATGTCTTCATCGCGCAACCTGGATTTCTTCTCGGCGGTAGTGAGGATGCCGATGCCCAGGGGCTTGGTCAGGTACAAGGTGCTCCCCGCCAGGGCAGTGTCGTTGCGTTTCATGTGCTTTTTCTGCACCACGCCGGTCACCGCCAGACCGAAGATCGGCTCCGGCGCGTCGATGGAGTGCCCGCCCGCCAGCGGAATACCGGCAGCGTCGCAGACGGCACGACCACCGCGAATGACTTCACGCGCCACTTCTGGCGGGAGGATATTGACCGGCCAGCCGAGGATGGCGATGGCCATCAGCGGATCGCCGCCCATCGCATAGATATCACTAATGGCATTGGTCGCGGCGATACGGCCGAAGTCGAACGGGTCATCGACGATGGGCATAAAGAAGTCCGTGGTCGAGACCACGCCGCGCTCGTCATCCAGCGCATAGACCGCTGCGTCATCACGCGAGGCATTGCCAACCCAGAGTCTGGGGTCGAGGTTCTGAGCGCCGCTGCCAGCGAGGATCACGTCCAGCACCTTGGGGGAAATCTTGCAGCCACACCCTGCTCCATGACTGTACTGGGTCAGGCGGATTGGCTCATTCATTGCGACACTCTCGGTTACCGGGAAACAGGCTGTGGAGTCTAGGGGCTGTTCCCTTATCAGCGCAAACCGCGTCGTGCGCCGATCGTGCATTCGGGCGATGAATCTGCCGAACTGGCCTTTCTCGCCATGCCTCTTATAATCCCCGCGCATCACCACCGAATCCTGTGAAGCGCCGCCTGCTCGTGCTGGCGGGCGTCACGTTATCCTTTTTCCGCTATTGAACCGGAGAACCTCCATGCTCAAGCGTACCCTGGCGCTCGCCGCCGGCCTTGCCCTGTCCTTCTCCGCCCTGACCAGCCAGGCTGCCGACACCCTGCGCGTCTCGGCCATTCCCGACGAAGCGCCCACCGAACTGCTGCGCAAGTTCAAGCCGCTGGGTGCTTATCTGGAGCAACGGCTGGGCATGAAAGTCGAGTTCGTTCCAGTCGCGGATTACCCGGCAGTGGTCGAAGCGCTGGCCACTGACCGGCTCGACATGGCCTGGCTGGGCGGCTTCACCTTCGTTCAGGTCAACCTCAAGACCGGTAATGCGGTGCCACTGGTACAGCGTGAGCAGGACGCCAAATTCACCAGCAAATTCATCACCTCCGATCCGGACGTGAAAACCCTGGCGGACCTCAAGGGCAAGACGTTTGCTTTCGGCTCGGTGTCCTCGACATCCGGAAGCCTGATGCCGCGTTATTTCATGCTCAAGGAAAACATCAAACCGGAAACGTTTTTCAGCCGCGTCGCCTATTCCGGTGCGCATGACGCAACCGCAGCGTGGGTTCAGGCGGGCAAGGTCGATGCAGGCGTGCTCAATGCCAGCGTCTGGGACAAACTGGTCGCCAGCGGCAAGGTCGACACCAACAAGGTTCATGTCTTCCAGACCACACCGGCTTATTTCGACTACAACTGGACCGTGCGCGGCAGCCTCGACCCGGCACTCGCAGCGAAAATCAAACAGGCCTTCCTTGATCTCGACCCGACCAACCCGGAGCAGAAGGCGATCCTCGACCTTCAGGCCGCCAGCCGCTTCATCGAGACCAAGCCCGAGAACTACAAAGGCATCGAAGAAGCCGCACGCGCTGCCGACCTGCTGAAATGACCTTGCGTCTGTCCGGCATCGAGCTGCGCCACAGCGACGGCACACTGGCGTTGCGCGGCCTGGACCTGAGCATTGATCGCGGCGAGCGGGTGGCGATCATCGGGCCATCAGGTGCGGGCAAGACCACGCTGCTCAACCTGCTGGCCAGCGCTCTGTCGCCCAGTGCCGGGCAACTGCAGGTGCTGGGGACTGATCCCTGGCAGCTCTCCAGCACACGACACCAGCGCCTGCGCAGCCGCATTGCGCTGATTCATCAGGCACCGCCGTTGCCAGCGCGCCAACGGGTGGTCACTGCGGTGTCGGCGGGCAGGCTTGGTCAGTGGGGGCTGGGCAAAAGCCTGCTGAACCTGCTGCATCCCCTCGACATCAGCGGCACCCGCGAGGTATTGGCACGTCTGGACCTGGCAGACAAATTGTTCGAGCGTTGCCAGCAGTTGTCCGGCGGACAGCTGCAACGTGTCGGCATTGCCCGCGCCCTGTATCAACAACCCGAACTGCTGCTGGCCGACGAGCCGGTTTCGGCGATGGACCCGCGCCTCGCCGATCACACCCTGGCGCTGCTGTGTCAGCACGCCATCGAGCACAACGTGACGCTGGTCGCCAGCCTGCATGCGGTGGAACTGGCGCTGGCACATTTTCCGCGGGTCATCGGGGTGCGCGACGGGCGAATTCACTTCGACCTTGCCGCCAGCGAGGTCGGCCGGGAGCATCTCGACACGCTGTATGCCAACGAACAACTCAGCCCTCAGGCGGTTTCGGATGCGGCTGAAATACGCTGGGCGCCACGATGCTGAGTCGGGATCAGCGCGACCCGGCGGCAACGCCACGCCTGTTGCTGACGTTGCTGGCGGTCGCCCTGCTCTGGCCGGGCATTCGTCTGGCCGAACTGAATCCGCTGGTACTGCTGCAAGCCGATAATGCGCGGACGATGGGCAGCTTTCTCTCCGGGTTCTGGCCGGTGGCGCACTCTGCGGAATTCCTCGGGCTGCTGCTGGATGCGACGCTGCAAACCCTGGCGATCGCGACGGCCGGCATTGCCCTTGCCTTGCTGCTGGCCGTTCCGGCAAGCCTGCTCGCCAGCAAAGCGCTGTCGTTGTCGGCCGCCTCACACGGAGGCCGCCCCGGCTGGCTCGGCCAATGCCTGCGCTGGCCGACACGCGGAGTATTGATCTTCCTGCGCAGCGTGCCGGAAATCGTCTGGGCGCTGCTGTTCGTGCGCGCGGTCGGCCTGGGCCCGACGGCCGGCGTGCTGGCCATCGCCATCACCTATGCGGGCATGCTCGGCAAGGTGTACGCGGAGATTTTCGAATCGGTGGACCAACGCCCGGCTCACGCGCTGCTCCAGGCAGGCAGCGGTCGCCTGGCAGCGCTGGCTTACGGCATCCTGCCCAACGCGGCAGCCGAATTGACGTCCTACACTGTGTACCGCTGGGAGTGCGCCGTGCGCGCTTCGGTGGTCATGGGTTTCGTCGGCGCAGGCGGACTGGGTCAGCAGATCGACCTGTCGATGCGCATGTTCGCCGGTGACGAAGTGGCGAGCATGCTGCTGACCTTCCTGCTGCTGGTGCTGCTCGCCGACCAGCTCAGCCGCTTGCTGCGCAGGCAGTTCACATGAAGCGCGCAGGCAATCTGCTGCTGGTGCTGACGATGATTGCGGCAGTGATCGCATCGTTTGTGTACCTCGGCCTCGACCTGTTCACCTTGGGCAGCCACGACAACCTGACGCAGATGGGCCGTTACGCGCTGCGCTTCATGAGCCCGGACCTGAGCGCCCCTCATCTGCAGGCAATCGGCCAGGGCACCCTGGAAACCCTCGCCATGTCTGCACTCGGCACATTGCTGGCCGCCATTGCAGGTTTGCTCCTGGCACTGCCCGCTGCCGGACGCTTCGGCTGGTTCCTGCGCAGCCTGAGCCGCCTGCTGCTCAATGCGCTGCGCGCCATTCCGGAACTGGTGTGGGCCGTGTTGATGGTGCTGGCTGCCGGGCTCGGCCCCAATGCCGGCACGCTGGCGCTGGCACTGCACACCACGGGCGTTCTGGGCCGTCTGTTTGCCGAGGCGCTGGAAAATACCGCGCCGCAACCCGCTGCAGCGATTCGTCTGCAGGGCGGCAGCGCCTGGCAGGCGTTCAGCTACGGCACCCTGCCCAACCTCTGGCCACAGCTGCTGGCGTATACACTGTATCGCTGGGAGAACAACATTCGCATGGCCAGCGTGCTGGGCTTTGTCGGCGCGGGCGGTCTGGGGCAAATGCTGTATGTCAGCCTCAGCCTGTTTCAGGAAGCGCAGGCCAGTACCGTGATTCTGGCGATGCTGATACTGGTGTTGGCCGTCGACGCTTTGAGCGGTTGGAGCAGGCAGCGTTGGGTGCGTAACTGAGCAGACCTTAGAACGCAAAACGCCACGACCCTGAAGCTCAGGGCCGTGGCGCGATTAGCAGCGTGACTCAGTAGCCGAGCGACAACCCGGTGTTGCGACGCGGGTCGTTGGCACCGTAGAAGCGGTTGTTACCGACCGGTTTGCCACCCAGCGAAGGCGCGCCCACCAGAATCGCCGCCACATGATTGAGCGGCTGCGGACCTGCGAACTTTTGACCCCAGCTCTGAAGTATCTTCAGCGTGTCAGGGCTGACCGCGAAGGTATCGATGTTGGTTTCCTCAGGCTGCCATTGCTGGTGGAAGCGCGGCGCATCCACCGCTTCCTGAATGTTCATGCCGTAGTCGATGACGTTGAGCATGGTCAGCAGCGTGGCGGTAATGATGCGGCTGCCGCCCGGCGTGCCGACGACCATCACAGCCTTGCCGTCCTTGGTGACAATGGTCGGGCTCATCGACGACAGCGGCGTCTTGCCCGGCGCGATGGCGTTGGCTTCGCCCTGCACCAGTCCGTACATGTTGGGTACGCCGACCTTGACGGTGAAGTCATCCATTTCATCGTTGAGGATCACGCCGGTCTTGCTGGCCATGACGCCCGCGCCGAACCAGTTGTTCAGGGTGTAGGTCACCGAAACCGCATTGCCCCATTTATCGACAATCGAATAGTGGGTGGTGTTGCTGCCTTCATGGGGCGCGACGCCGGGTTTGATCTTGCTCGAGTCACCGGCCTTTTGCGGATCGATGGCTGCGCGCAGCTTGGCGGCATACTTGACGTCCAGCAGGTGCTCGACCGGATTCTTGACGAAGTCCGGGTCGCCCAGGTAGCTGTTGCGGTCTGCGTAGGCGTGACGCATGGCCTCGATCTGATAATGCATGCCCTGCGCCGAGCGGAAGCCCAGCTCTTTCATCGGGTAGCCTTCGAGGATGTTCAGAATCTGGCAGATGACCACACCGCCGGAGCTCGGAGGCGGTGCCGAGACCACATGGTAGCCACGGTAATCACATTCGACCGGTGCCAGCTCGCGGGTCTTGTAATGGTCGAGGTCCGCCTGGGTGATGATGCCCTTGCCGGCCTGGCTGGAATCGACCAGCGCCTTGGCAACCCAGCCCTTGTAGAAACCGTCGCTGCCCTTCTCGGAGACTTCCTTGAGGGTCTTGGCCAGGTCTTTCTGCACCAGTTTCTGACCGACCTGCATCGGTTCGCCCTTGTCGAGGAAGATCGAACCGGAATCGGCCATGTCCGCCTTGAATACATCCGTGGCGCTCGACAGCATGTCGACATCGCCCTGCCCCAGCACAAAACCCTCCTCAGCGAGCTTGATCGCCGGCGCGATGACTTCCTCACGCTTGCGGGTACCGTACTTGCTCAGGGCCATTTCCATACCGGAGACGGTGCCAGGCACGCCGACGGCCAGATGGCCCTTGGCACTCAGATCAGGGATGACCTTGCCGTCCTTGTCCAGGTACATGTTGGCAGTCGCGGCCAGCGGTGCCTTTTCACGGAAGTCGAGGAAGGTCTTGCGCCCGTCGGCCAGCTGAATGGTCATGAAACCACCACCGCCGAGGTTGCCGGCAGCGGGATAGACCACCGCCAGCGCGTAGCCGACCGCTACGGCCGCATCGACCGCATTGCCGCCAGCCTTGAGTACATCGACACCCACGTGGGTAGCCAGGTGCTGAGCCGTCACGACCATGCCGTTTTCGGCAGCGACCGGGGCTTGTGACGCGGCGAATGTGGGGGAATACGCGACAATCAGTGCCGTCGCGATCAACGATCTGGCGAGGGGTTCGAACTTCATGGTCGATCTCTTCTTTTTCTGGGTCAGGGACGTTTGATGAGTGAAGCGCCAGCCTCCGGGCGAGGATGCGGCGCTTCTCGTCGAAGCGTACTGAGCATCCCTGCGCTGATCTGACGAGGTCCAAAGTAGCCGGTTCTGCCACGTTTTCCTAATGTAAAAACCGGATACACAGCAACGCCCCACTGATTCCCGACACGGGTGACGCCTAGGCTTTCGGGCGATACCCCTCAATGATCGCCGAGAAGTCCTTGCCGCCATCACCGCGCAGGCTCATGGCCTGGTACAGCTGTTGCGCCACTGCGCCGAGGATGACCGGTTGATGCGCAGCGCGCGCGGCCTCGGTTGCAAGGCCCAGGTCCTTGAGCATCAACTCGGCACCAAAGCCACCGCTGTAACCGCGCGACGCGGGAGCGGTTTCGACGATGCCGGGCCACGGGTTGTAGGCCTCGGAACTCCAGCAACGACCGGTCGAGGTATTGATGATGCCGGCCAGCACTTCGGTGTCGATACCCAGTGCATTGCCCAGCGCCATGGACTCGGCCACGCCGATCATGGAAATCGCCAGCAGCATGTTGTTGCAGATCTTGGCAATCTGGCCGGTGCCCACGTCACCACAATGCACGATGTTGCGGCCCATCTGTTCCAGCACCGGTTTGAGCACGGCAAAGTGCTCGGCAGAACCGCCGACCATGAAGGTCAGGGTCCCGGCCTGCGCCCCACCGGTGCCGCCCGACACCGGCGCATCGCCCAACACCACGCCTTGCTGCGCAGCGACAGCGGCGATGTCGCGGATGGTCTGCGGGTCGATGGTGCTGCAATCAACCGCCGGGACGCCTCGTGCGATGCCTTTCAGCACGCCGTCGTCGTTCAGGTACACGCTGCGCACATGTGCCGCTGCGGGCAGCATGGTGATGACCAGCTCACTGCCCTGAGCCGCCTGTGCGGGTGAGTCACTGACCTGTGCGCCCAGCTCGGCGAACTCAGCCAGTACGCTCTTGTTGAGGTCGAACACCTGCAAGGCGTGACCGGCTCTGATCAGGTTGCGGGCCATGGGCGCGCCCATATTGCCCAGACCGATAAATGCGATGTTCATTATTGTTCTCCCGAGCGAATTGACCGCCAGCGCTCAGCGCAGATTGATCGTGGTGTTCACGCCATCGTTGACGCTATCGTCATCGAACCAGCGACTGGTGACGGTCTTGGTCTGCGTGTAGAACTGCACCACCTGTTTGCCGTACGGGCCCAGATCGCCCAGTTTGGAACCTCGCGAGCCGGTAAAACTGAAAAACGGCACCGGCACGGGAATCGGAATATTGATCCCGACCTGCCCGACATCAATCTCGCTTTGAAACTTGCGTGCCGCCGCACCGCTCTGGGTGAACAGCCCGGTGCCGTTGCCGAACGGGTTGGCGTTGACCAGCGCGATAGCCTCATCGAGGGTATCGACCTCCAGCACCACCAGCACCGGCCCGAAAATTTCCTGGGTGTAGATCTGCATGTCGGTGGTGACGCCCGAGAACAAGGTCGGCCCCACGAAGTTGCCGCTCTCGTAACCCGGAACCGAAACCTCCCGACCATCCAGTTCCAGCGTCGCGCCTTCACGCACGCCGCTCTCGATCAGATCCAGAATGCGTTGTTTGGCCCGTCGTGAAATCACCGGCCCGATGTCGGTGCCTGGTTCCTGGCCGGCATTGACCTTGAGAGTCTGCGCCCGTGCCTTGAGGTCGGGCAGCCACTGTCTAGACGCGCCGACCAGCACCACCACAGAAGTCGCCATGCACCGCTGACCCGCCGCACCGAAACCTGCGCCCACCAGCGCGTTCAGGGTTTGCTCACGGTTGGCATCGGGTAGCACCACGGCATGATTCTTCGCCCCCATCATTGCCTGCACCCGCTTGCCATGCCGACCGGCCAGATCGTAGACATGCGTGCCGACCGTCGTTGAACCGACGAAGGAAACAGCCTTGATGTCCTTGTGCGTGCAGATCGCGTCCACCACCTCCTTGCCACCATGCACCACGTTGAGCACACCGGGCGGCACTCCCGCCTCGATCGCCAACTCGACCAGCAACAGGGTCGACAGCGGATCCTGCTCGGAAGGCTTGAGCACGAATGTATTGCCGCAGGCGATCGCCATCGGAAACATCCACAGCGGAATCATCGCCGGGAAGTTGAACGGCGTGATCCCGGCGCACACACCGATCGGCTGGCGCAGGGTATAGGTGTCAACGCCACTGGCGACGTTCTCGGCAAACTCGCCCATTTGCAGCGTGCCGATCGAACAGGCGTGCTCGACCACTTCCAAGCCCCGAAAAATATCGCCCTCGGCATCGGCCAGCGTCTTGCCCTGCTCGGCACTGAGTACCGCCGCGATGCGCCTGGAGTGCTCGCGGATCAGCGCCTGCAACTTGAGCATGATGCGCATACGCACACCAATGGGTGTCTCACGCCAGGTTCGATAGGCCGCGTGAGCAGCTGCGACAGCGGCGTCCACTTCACTGGCCGTGGCGAATGGCACCTGGGCGAGGATTTCCTGAGTGGCGGGATTGACGATGTCTTGCCATTCGCTGCTTTGCGAGTCGGTCCATTCGCCGTTGATCAGCAGTTTCACGCGAGCAATCGAGGTCGTCGTGTGGTTCAGTGAGGCATTCATTTCAGCGATTCTCCCTTCAGCAAACCACGCATCCACAGCTTGTGCAGAAGGATGGGCGTGGCCTCCCGGCAGTCTCGTTTTTGAATTGGTCAGGGGGCGTGCTTTGGAGTATAGATGTGCAAACTTCTAACAAGAACGTAGATAAAAGCAGGGTCAACATGCAAAAAAACATCACCTCCCTGGGGCTGTTGAACTGGGATGACCTGAAGTTTTTCCTTGAGGTGGCACGCACCCGAAAAGTCAGCAGCGCGGCCCGGCGTCTGGGCGTTGACTACACCACCGTGTCGCGGCGCATCAACTCGCTGGAAACCTCACTGGGCACACTGCTCTTCGAGAAATCGCGCAACAACGGCTTCATCATGACCGCAGAAGGTCAGCGCCTGCTGGGTTATGCCGAGTCCATCGAAAGCACACTGCACATGGCTTGCGAACAGGTTTCCGGGTCCAGCGTCGCGCTATCAGGGCATGTGCGCATGGGCTGCACCGAAGGCTTCGGCAGCTTCTTCATCACCCCGCAACTGAGCCACTTTCTCGACAGCTACCCGAGCATTTCGCTGGACATCCTGCCGCTGCCGCACTTCATCAGCCTGTCTAAGCGCGAGGCGGATATCGTCATCGCCCTGGAGCGCCCCGAACACGGTCCTTACGTGTGTTGCAAACTCTGCGATTACAGCCTGGGTCTGTACGCCACCCAGGCCTACCTCGACAACCACTCGCCCATCGAACACAAAGCGGACCTGAGCGAGCACGTCTTCATCAGCTACGTCGACGACCTGGCGTTCAGCTCCGAGCTGCTGTACATGAGCAACCTGCTGCCCAACGCCCAGGCACAACTGCGCAGCACCAGCGTCATCGCCCAATACACCGCGGCCCTGCAGGGCCGCGCATTGGCCATCCTGCCATGCTTCCTCGCCGCCCAAGACCCACTGCTGCTGCCGGTGCTGAGGGAGGAAGTGAACATTACTCGTCAATTCTGGATGTACTGCCGGGAGGACCTGCGCAAGTTGAAGCGGATCACGTTGCTGTGGGATTACATTCGGGAGGTGACGGAGTTGAATAAGGGGTTTCTGTTGGGGGAAAACCGCGCTATTCGCTTCCTTCAATGACAGATTTTCGAGGGATCAGGTGGCCTTATAGTAGCGGGGCAGACCGGAGTTGGCCGACGGTTTGTGACACGGATGCTGGTTCGCAACCATTGAGGTCACCCCGACTCTTCGATCAGATTCTCAAGGTCCTTCGCAAAACTAAGATTTCCCCTACATACCGCCTTTTGCGCTTCCGGTAGCCTCCCACGCGTCAACTAAACGCTGGTTGTCTACGTATCAAAACGCAGGGACGGGATGCAATGATTTCTTCAGCCCGATTGGGCGACAAGCACGCCTGCCCATTACCGGGGCACGGTACAACGCCTATCGCTTCTGCATCCGATGACGTCAACATCAACGGCATGGGCGCGGCACGTGTGGGGGATACCTGCGGGTGTGGCGCGGTCATCACTACAGGCTTTCCTTCCATTCTGGTGAATGGCCGTCCTATGGCCCACCTAGGAAGCCCCACCAGTCACGGCGGGACAATCATCACGGGCTCAGGCAATGTGGGTGGCGGCTTCGTCATGGGCGACGCTGGTGGCGCGACCATTATCAATTTCATGGCGTTGGGGGCCTTCCGGCCAGACGGTTCCGTGGACGACGAGAAGATGGCGACCTTGCTGGCTGACCCGAAGCTCACGGAGAAAGCCTTGGCGGCGAACGCTTCGGTAGGCCCTGAGGCAGTCGGTGAGAAGTCAGATGCGGAGCCTGAGCCAAGGGCGGAATCTGTTGTTTGCAAACACCCTGACAGGATGGAAGAGCTGGCGACATACATTGCGGACGAGATGAATCGCAATATTCATCACCCTTCTGTTTTGAAAATGAAAAAACTGCTCAGTTATGACGTTGCCGAAGAGACGCGCAAGCAAATGGACCTGCCTTGGTATGCTCAAGTTGGCGCGACGAGCCCCCAAACTATTGGCGCAGCAAATGGCGCTGCTGCGTTGGTGATTTGGACTGAGCGTGTAGGGCAGTATAGGGATTGGGACCACAAGCCGAAAATCCATAAGAAGTTCGGTGGGTATTACCACAAGCAAGGAGAGTACGAGTATTTTTATGATATTTGGTCTAACATCCACTACGGTTATGTTGGCCGCGCAGGCGGTCTTTCAGAAAGCGTGCTTGCCGACGGTGCGGGGTTAGAGCAGATAGTCTCAGACTCTGTCGGGGCGGTCAGTGACATAACAAAACCACAGGTAAGCAGAAAACACCGGGGGCCTCAACGTGCCGAGAACGTAGAGGGACTCCGCGCTTGGGACGACGATCCCGACCGAATATCTGTCGGGATCGGGATTAAACTCTTTAACCTGCACCCTCATGGTGGCATAACAGCGAAAATGATAATGAAAGAGGTTCTTTCGGTTGCACCACAAGCATGGGGAGCAGGTGTCATTGATCATCAATGTGAGAAAACTTAAGTTGCGTCATGCAGTTTTGTTCGCGCTTATAGCTCTGCTAACGGCTTGGTATGCTGCTACCCCCAGCGTAGTTATTCATTACTCCAAAGAAGCTACGGATGAACTTCGTTTAGTATGGGATACGCAACACCAAATTCATAGAGAGAGGATGCTTCCGGGAGAAGCGTCATCTGATGTTGGTCATCTATTCCCCGATGAAGATTTTTTTATGGTTTTCTTTTGGGGCCCCATCAAGGGCCATATGAGATGTATCGACATAACGCCCAAGCGCTGGGCTACGTTAGATATATACCTAACGGAGTCGGGTAGAGTCGACATTAACAAAACATCTCCCGCCATTATTGAACGCTTGAAAAAATGTGAGGGCGAACCTGATCCTTTCCGGCACTAAGGTGCCCTTAGAACCTAAGGCTGCCGCTAGGGAGTCAGAGGCGAAGCCTTAGCCAAAAGCGGAACCTGTTGTTAGCAAACACCCTGACAGGATGGAAGAGCTGGCGACTTATATTGCTGGAGAGATGAACGCCAACATCAATAGTCCAGAAGTTCGTCAGATGAGAGACCTCAATAGCTTCGATGCGGCGGCAAAGATGAAGGAGTATGAGGCGCTTCCATTTTACCTGCGCCTTGGTCCCGGCCCGGATTTCTACAGCATGGCGGCCGGTATGCAAGCAAAGGCTTTTGCTATCTGGGCAGAACGTGTTGGTCAGAATCGCCCGTGGGACCACAAGCAGAAAATCCGTGCAGCATTTGGCGGCATTTGGCATACACAAGGAAAGTACGACTATTTTTATGATATTTGGTCGAACATCCACTATGGCTATGTGGGCCGCGTTGCGGGTTTTTCCGAGAGTGTACTTGCAGACGGGGCAGGGGCCGAGCAAATAGTTTCGGATTCTTGGGGAAAGGTCAGCGATATAACGAAACCGTTAGAAAGACGCAAACACAGGGGACCTCACCGTGCTGAAGACGTTGACGGCCTCCGTGCCTGGGACGACGCCCCAGATCAGATATCTATTAGTATTGGAATTAAACTCTTTAACCAACACCCCATGGGTAGGATAACAGCGAAAATGGTTATGGATGAGGTTCTTGCAGTTACGCCACAGGAATGGGGAGTAGGTGTCATTGAGCACAAATGCAAAGAAAATTAAGGTCCGTTACTTGTTCCTTTTCCTATTGATAGCTCCCCTGGTGGCTTGGTACTTTGCTGCTCCTGGCGTAATTGTCCACTACCCTAAAGATGCCACGGACGAACTGCATTTAATTTGGAACACGCACGACCAGATTACAAGGCAGCGAATGCTACCGGGAGAAGCCACATCGGAGTTTGGTCACGCATTCCCTGATGAGAACTTCTTCATGCTGTTCTTTTGGTGGACCGACAGAGGTTTACGAAAGTGCATCGACATCTCACCTAAGCCTTGGGCAACGATAGACATCTACCTTGATAGGGCTGGTAGAGTCGATATCGACAGAACATCTCCTAAAGTTATTGCCCGGTTGAAGCAATACGCGGGTGAGTCTGACCCCTTCCGGCCCTGAGGCGTGCTACCAGCGCCACGTCAAACTCGGCACAGCCAATGAGTAAACACAGAAGACACTCCCGACACCTAAAGAAGAGCTGACCCATACCCAGATTCAAGTAACGGTCTCCCTGAGAAAGCTCAAGGCATCCTTGAAAATATAGTGCCATCTGTCAGACGGCTCACTCATCAGCGGATGCCAGAAGAATCTGAAATCGTGTCCTCCATCATCCTCTGCAAAATGCACCCAGCTATCGGGAAGGTCTTGAGCCACCTCACATTCATGAAATGCCCAGATATGTCCCGTTATGGTGGAGTGCCACTCACCCAGGTTTCGCTTTGCTGTCGCTTGAATCCCGGCCTCCTCCATTAACTCCCGCACAGCAGCCGCGCAAGTTGACTCGCCTGGTTCCACACTGCCCTTCACCAACTGCAGGCCCGCCAACGGATGCTCAAATGCCAGAATCTCCAGCACTCCCCGGTCTCGCAGAACCACAGCACACGCTTTATCCGCCGTCATGCGGTTACACCTTGGCCTTTTCAATTGCCCCTTGAACCCGGTTGAAGAGCATAGGGATTATGAAGCTCGACTTCGTACCTGCAAATCGCCAGACAGCACGGACATGATCAAAGCCCCAACATCAGCCCACTCAGACGTTTGACCTTGCGGCGCAGGGCTTCTTCGAAGATGCCCTGGCGCGGTTCGATCAGGCTGAACCAGTGCTTGGCGCGGGTGATGCCGGTGTAGATGAGCTCCTTGGTCAGTACCGGGTTGAGCGCTTCGGGCAGGATCAGGGCGGTGTGGGCGAATTCCGAGCCTTGGGATTTGTGTACGGTCATGGCGTACACGGTTTCGACCTCGTTGAGGCGGCTGGGCAGGACGAAGCGTACGCCTTCGCTGCCGTCGTTGCGGGGGAAGGCGACGCGCAACACCTGTTTGCCCTCGCCGTCGCGCTCGGGCAGGCGCAAGGTGATGCCGATGTCGCCGTTCATCAGGCCAAGGCCATAGTCGTTGTGGGTCATCAGCACCGGGCGACCTTCGTACCATTGCTGTTCGCTTTCGATCAGCTTCGCGCTGAACAATGCGTGAGTGATGCGCTGGTTCAAACCCTCCACGCCCCACGGGCCTTTGCGTACGGCACACAGCAGTTGAAAGGCGTCGAAGGCGCTGAGTACCGAGCGCGCCCAACGGGTCCAGCACGCGTCGTCCAGTGCCGAATCGTCGGCGGGACGTTCGGCGGCGAGTACGTTCAGGTAATGCCGGTAACCCTGCGGGCCTTGCTCGCCCCTGCCAAGACCGTCGAGCACCAGGCGTTCGAACTTGAGGTCCTGCTCGCCCTTGAGTGCCAGGGCGAACAGGTCGTCGTGACTGCCCGCCGAGAGCAGCGCGCGGGCTTGTTGGTCCTGTTGCTGGTTGACCAGCCGGGCCAGCTGGCCGATGCCGCTGCCTTGGCCGAAGCGACGCGAGTGGCGCAGCATCACCACTTGCTGGGCCAACGGATGCTGCTGTGCATCGCCCTGCCGCAAACCGCCCTTGCCGAGGTCTTCGCCGCTGACGGCTTCCAGCCAGGCCTGGGTGTCGGGGCTGTAGAAACCTTCTTCGGCGTCGCGGCACAAATCCCCGAGTACCGCCCCCGCCTCAACGGACGCCAGCTGGTCCTTGTCACCCAGCAGAACCATGCGTGCATGCGGCGGCAGTGCGTCGAGCAGATTGGCCATCATTTCCAGGTCGATCATGGAGGCTTCATCAACCACCAGCACATCCAGCGGCAGTAAATTGCCCGCATGGTGGCGGAAGTGCCGGGTACCGGGGCGACTGCCCAGCAAGCGGTGGACGGTGGTCACCTCGCTGGGGATTTTCTGTCGTACGTCGTCACTGACATCCAGGCTCTGCACCTGTTGACTGATGGACTCGGTCAGACGTGCCGCCGCCTTGCCGGTAGGTGCCGCAAGACGGATACGCAGCGGTTGGCCATTCTGTACCGCCGGGGCCTGCAACAAGGCCAGCAGACGCACCACCGTGGTGGTTTTGCCGGTGCCGGGGCCGCCGGTGATGATGCTGAAACCCTTGCGGGTCGCCAGTGCGCAGGCAAGCTTCTGCCAGTCGATGACAGCTTGTGGCGAAGAATTGGCCGGGCCGAACAATGCGTCGAGTTGCTGCGGCAGATCCTCCGGCGGCGTTTCACGCTGTGCCAAGCGCTGACGCAAGGCTGCTGCGATACGCCGTTCGTAAGTCCAGTAGCGGCGCAGGTACAGACGCCGCTCGGCCAGCACCAGCGGTTTTTGTCGCGCTTCGGCACTTGAATCGCCCACCTCGGCAACCAGCATGCTGCCGGCCAGCGCCTGGCACCAGGCGGCGCCATCCAGTGCTGCCAGCAGTTGTGAGGGCAGCAGCATCGGCGCGCTCTGCTGATCGCCTTCGGGTGGCAGTGACAGGGCGAAGTCCGGTTCTTTGAGGGTCTCGTACAGGTCAAGGCAAACGTGACCGTGGCCGAGCTGATGGCTGGTAAGCGCCGCAGCCACCAGCACCAACGGATCGGCGTGCGGATCGAGATCACTCAGGAACGCGACGAACGCCTTGTCCAGAGCACGCAACCAGCCGCGCTCGACCCAACGTTCGAGCAGGATCAGCAGATCGCTGACACGCGTCAGCGGGCTCAACTCAGCGAGGCTGATGTCGTCCAGCGCGGTAGGCAACAGATCATCGAACGAGCGGCTCATGCCAATGCTCCCGGCAGGTCATGCGCTATCGGTTTGCCCTGAAACAGCAGGTCCAGACTCTCGATCAGCTCACGTGGCGGACGGGTGAAATACGCTCCCTGAGAGGCCGAGCGACTGCCGCGCAGAAACAGGTAAAGCGCGCCGCCCATGTGCTGGTCGTAATCGTAGTCGGCCATCCGCGCCTTGAGCTGACGGTGAAGGGCCAGCAGGTAGAGGACGTATTGCAGGTCATAGCGGTTGTCGAGAATGGCGGTTTCCATCGCCAGCTGGGTGTACGCACTGTCGTCACTGCCCAACCAGTTGGACTTGTAGTCGGCCACGTAATACCGGCCTTCGTGTTCGAACGTCAGGTCGATAAAGCCCTTGAACATGCCGTTGAGCGAGACCGTCTCGGTCCCAGCACGCGGCGCGTTGTCGTGGGTGAAGCGGCGCACGAGGGCGTCCATCTGCGCGACGTTGACGTTATTGCTGGCGAACCAGAATTCCATTTCCACACGGTACTGATTGGGCTGATCCAGTTCGCCCAGGGCCACCGGTGCGGCGTCCGGCGACAGGCGCAGCGGCATGTTCAGCATGTGTTGCAGCCAATCGCTCAGGGTATTGATCCAGCCTGCCCAACCGCGTCGATTGCAGCGCCGGGCGACGGCGTCCTGCAGTTTCTCCGGCGCGTGCGCGGTCATCGCAAACCCTTCGTTGCCAGCCCACTCGAGCAGCCCGTGCAGAAAGGTGCCGGGATTGGGGCCACGCGGAAAACGATGGATATCGCCGCCGCTGGTCAGGATGTCGCGCGGGGCTTCAGGGTCCAGACGCTCGTCGTCGAACAGTTTCTGTGCCTGCGGGCTGTCAGGCGACTCATCGGCACCGGCCGTTACCGTGTCGCCGATACGCAGGGCGCTGTAGGACGCGATCCACCAGTTCTCGGCAGCGCGGCGTTTGGGCACCAGCAGCTTGACCAGCGCCGCTTCGTTGCGCGGCGCACTGAAGCGCTCGTCGGTGGGCTCCGGCACAGGTTGCAAGGCAATCGCGTCACACCTCTGGGCCAGATCACGCAGCCAGACGTTCAGCTCCGCCGACTCGGCCAGCACTGCGCCACCGCCCAGGAGGTAACCCAGTGCGGAACGGTGCAGCATGGAGGTGTTGGCATTACCACGCTTGAGGTCGGCGACGCCCAGCCAGCAGGCATGTTCCGATCGCGTGAGGGCGACGTAGAGCAGACGCAGGTCTTCGGCCAGACGTTCATCATCGGCTTGTTGAATCAGCGCCTCGGTAGGCTGCAGGCTGATCTGGGACTTGCCGTCGGCGTCGTGAAACTGCAGCGGCAGGCGACTGCCGTCCACCGGTTTCGAGGAGCAAATGAACGGCAGGAACACCAGCGGGTACTGCAAGCCCTTGGACTTGTGGATGGTGACCACCTTGACCAGTTGCTCATCGCTTTCCAGACGCAGGATCTGCTCTTCCCCGGCCTGGCCGGAGAGTGCCAGATGGTCGCCCAGATGACGGATCAGCGCCTGCTCGCCATCCAGTTCGGCGGCGGCCTGCTGCAGCAGTTCAGACAGGTGCAGCAGGTTGGTGAGTACTCGTTCGCCATCGTTGCGGGTCATCAAGGTCTGTGGCAGGGCAAAGTCGTGCAACAGACGGCGCAGCATCGGCAGCACGCCCTGGCTGCGCCATATGGCGCGATAGCCACGAAACTGCATGACGCGCCGCTCCCACGCCAGCTCGTCCTGATTCAGGCGCTCCAGTTCGGCCAGCGGCAGATCCAGCGTGATACATGCCAGCGCGGCACGCAGCGTGCGTTCGGAGTCCGGCTCGGCGCAGGCCTTGAGCCAGGACAGCAGGTCGTGGGCTTCCTGGGCGGCGAACACCGAATCCTTGTCGGACAGGTACACGCTGCGCACACCACGTGCGGTCAGTTGCTGACGCACCGCCTGCGCTTCCTTGCCGTCGCGGACCAGAATCGCAATGTCGGCCGGACGCAGCCCGCGCAGAATGTTGTCGGGCGTAACGAAACCGGCACGGCCCTGTTGACCGGCGTTGAGCAGACGCACGATCTCGCTCGCGCAACTGGCCGCCAACTGCTGACGATAAACCACGCCGGACACCGGCTGGTCGCTTGGCAAGTGCCAGACCGTCAGCGCCGTCAGGGGAGCGCCGTCGACATGCAGCGTCTCTTTGCGGCCTTGGGCCAGCGCATCGGAGAACGGCACCTGATTGCCGTGCTCATCACGAAACAGGAACGCACCGCGACCTTGCTCTCGTTGCTCTGCCCGCGTGAAGACATGGTTGACCGACTCGACCATCGCATGACTGGAGCGGTAGTTGGTGTCCAGCGTATGCCAACGGCCATCGGTCGCCTGGCGGGCACGCAGGTAGGTGTAGATATCGGCGCCGCGAAACGCGTAGATCGCCTGTTTCGGGTCGCCAATCAGGAACAGCCCGGTCTGCTCATCGTTGGCCTCAAGACGATAGATGCTGTCGAAGATCCGGTACTGGACAGGGTCGGTGTCCTGGAATTCATCGATCAACGCCACCGGAAACTGCTCGCGAATCAGGGTGGCCAGACGCTCGCCGCCCGCGCCATGCAGGGCCGCGTCGAGCCTGAGCAGCATGTCATCAAAGCCCATCTCGGCGCGGCGACGCTTCTCTTCTTCAAAGCGCGCGCTGACCCACTGCGCCGCATGCTGCAACACAGCAGCATCGGGTTTGGGCAAACCGTCGAGCGCCGCCTTCAACTGTGCCATGGCCTCGAAGGCCGGGTGCACAGGTGGCTCGCTCTTCCAGGCTTCGGCAATGCCGTCGGGGGTCAGACGAGTGAAACCGGTGCCCAGATCCAGCGCTTCCTGTGTGTCGTCAGCGGCCCAGGCAGCAAGTTTTTCAAACCAGGGTTTGAAGTAGCGTTCCTGCATCTTGCGGCCGTCGACTGCCTTGCGAGCGACCGCGTCCTGACACAGCGCATACAACTCGTCGGACCAAACGGCCCACGGCGCTTTCAGCGCGGCAAGCGCTGCCCGGCGCTCTTGCAATGACGCCGCAATCAGTTCGGCCGGTTCCTGAGTGAGTGGACTGCGATCACGGCCGAACAGACCTCGCACACGCGGCAGCAACGCCGCCGGACCGCTGAGGTTTTCCCGCACCCAGAGCAATGCGTCGCCGCTCATGGGGTAATAGAAGCGGCGCCAGTAATCGCGCAGGACTTCGCCGAGCAAATCGCTGTGGTCGGTTTCCAGCGTCTGAGTGAACAGACTGCCGCTGTCGAATGCGTGCTCGCGCAACATGCGCTGGCACCAACTGTGGATGGTCGAGACCGCGGCCTCGTCCATCCATTGTGCGGCAATGTCCAGACGGCTGGCGCAGGCTGGCCATAGCGACGCTTCAAACTGTTCACGCAGATCGGCAATCAGGCCATCGGGGGCGGCGATCTCGTCACGGAAGAAGCGAGCGGCCTCCGCCAGCCGGGTACGGATTCTGTCACGCAATTCTTTGGTTGCGGCATCGGTAAAGGTCACCACAAGAATCTGCGGCGGCAGCAGTTCGCGACCAAAGCCGGACTGCTCGGTGCCGTGGCCGAGCACCAGACGCAAGTACAGAGCGGAGATGGTGAAGGTCTTGCCGGTGCCAGCGCTGGCCTCGATCAACTGGCTGCCGCGCAGTGGAAAGCGCAGCGCGAGAGGAAGGGATTGTTCGCTCATGCGCCACCCTCCCCGCCGGACAACGACTGCCACGGCGCATCGTAAATCGGTTTGTAAAGCGTCTCGCACCAGCCTGCGAATTCTTCACTGCCCATCAGTGCGTCAAAGTCCGGAAACTGCCGAGCCAATGCCGTGCTTTCTCGGCGCTCGCCGTCGGTGGTCTGTCCGTCACCTTCGTAGGCTTTGCGAGCAGCCGCTTCGGCTTTGTCGGCAGGCTGGACCAACCAGGCGAAGGCGGTTTTGACCGCGACAGGCAGAGGTTCCTGCATGCCGTGCAGCCAGGCCGTCAGCAAGTGGTTGAGCGTGGTGACGGCACTCGCCTTGTCCAGCGGCTCCAGCATCAGGGTTTCATCACTGGCGACCAGTGCCGTGCTCAACGGCAGGTCGCAAGCGCACGCCACCAGATGGTTGACCCACGGCCGAATCAACCGGTGCCACTTGCGGGTCTTTTTCGAGCCGATGCTGTTGGGAATGGCGGTAACCAGAAACAGCTCGCCACGGGCGTTACGGTGCAACCCGCCTAGCCAGCCGTCGATGCTGACACCCGCATGGCTGAAGCTGATCGGTAAAGCGCTGCTCAGGGTCTCGGGCCAGAGGGCCAACAGATCGTGGTAACGCCTGAGTACGTCAGGCAGCGGTTCGATCAGCTCGCTCTGCATCAAGGTGCCGAAGCCTGCGAGCGGCAGCAGGCCACTGGCTTGCAGTTTCAGCGCCTGAGTCTGTAGAGCAGCATCCATATTGTCGGGCGAGGACATACCTGCGCCAAGCAGGCTTTCACTCAGGCCATAGCGCTCAAGGGCATCGAGCACGAACGGCTCTTCATCGGCGAGCGGCGCTTCAGCGACTTCGAAATAGATCTTCAGGCGCTGGCTGAAAAAGTGTTTTACCGGGTTTCTCAGGAAATCCTGTAGCTGCGCAATGGACAGCGGTTCTTCCTGTTCGTGAGGCGGCAGCGCTTGAGGCACGGGCACCTGAAGGTCGGTTTCATGCAGCAGACGCCACTCGCGGGCGAAGCTGAAGTACCCCGTTCCGGCGTGGAAGTAATTGGCGCTGAAGGGTTGCAAGGGGTGATTCACAGTCAGGGCTTTCAGCAAGCGCTCATCATCCTGTTTAACGTCCGGGTCGGTCTCGCCGGCCAGCTTCCAGCCGCTGGCGAGGTGATCGCGAAGCTGACCGATGAGCACCGAAGCTGGACGCTCACTGTTGTCACGAATGCGGTGGCCAACCCAACTGACATACAACTGATCCCTGGCCGAGAGCAAGGCTTCCAGCAACAGGTAACGATCGTCTTCACGCCGGGAACGGTCGCCGGGGCGGTAATCGCTGCCCATCAAATCGAAATCCAGCGGCGGTTGCGCGCGCGGATAATCGCCGTCGTTCATGCCCAACAGGCAGACCACCTTGAACGGGATGGCGCGCATGGGCATCAGCGTGCAGAAGTTGACCGAGCCCGCCAGAAAACGCTGGGAAAGGCGCCCTTGATCGAGCCCGGCCAGCCAGGCCTCACGCACCACGGTCAGCGGCAGCTCTTCAGTCAGCCTTACCGTTGCACAGGTTTCCAGCCAGTTCTCGCGCAGTGTTTCCAGTTGGGCAAGCAAGTAGTCGTCATGCTCGCTGTCGGCGAGGAAGAACAACTGCAGCAGCGATTGCAGACGGGCACCCCACGCTTCCGGAGTGGTGGGTGTCGTCAACTCTGTGTGGGCGACCTGAAGAGCATCAATCAACGCGACCAGCGGACCGATCAACGCCGCATCAAGCCCGCCGATCTCATCGTAGGGTTCGATGCCGTCGTAAGCCGCACCGGCACCCACGGCGTAACCCAGCAACATGCGACGCAGGCCGAAATGCCAGCTGTTCTGCTCAAGGGCATCCGGCAGCCCGAGGCCGGCCCGCTGCTGAGCATTAAGCCCCCAACGAATGCCTGCGCCTTCTATCCAGCGATGCAGTGTTGGCAGGTCGCGCTCTTGAATCCTGAAGCGTGCTCGCAAGGCTGGAACGTCCAGCAGGTCAAGAATCTCACTGACCGTGAAACGGCTGTCCGGGAGTTTGAGCAGGTGCTCGACGGCAATCAGCAACGGCTCGCGGCCGCGCTGGCCCTGATCAGCCAGCGTAAAGGGGATGAAGCGACGGTCTTCGCGTTCGATCTGTCCGAATACCGCTCGTATGTGTGGGGCATAGCTGTCGATATCCGGGACCATCACAATCACGTCACGCGGACGCAGGCCAGGGTCTTTGCTGAATCTCGCCAGTAGCTGGTCATGCAGCACTTCCACTTCGCGCTGCGCACTGTGAGCCACATGGAAGCGGATCGAGCGGTCCTCGAGAGGATCGACTGCCGGCCAGAGCTCACGGGTTTCATCCAGCGGACGCAGCTCGAGAATATCGTCCTGCAACTGGTTCAGCAGTGTGGTGGGCTCCGCTTCACTGAACAGATCAATACGCTCGTCCTTGAACGAGGAGCGGTAGCTGCGTGGGTCGTCATGGCTGTCCAGCAGGTTGATGTAATCACGTCCCTGCTTGCCCCAGGCCGCGAGCAACGGGTGAGCATGCTGATGCAGCGCCTGCGGGTCGAGGACCATCGGCATTCCGCTCTTGCGCGCCTGACGTTTGTACTGGTGACGCAGCAGGTCCTTGTCGGCGACGATATCGGTCCAGTGGTGGCGACACGGGTTGTGGACACAGAGCAGAACCTGACTGAATCTGGCCAGCCCTGCCAACGCCTCGAGCGCTTGTGCAGGCAGTGACGAAATGCCGAAAACGATGACCCGTGCCGGCAAGCCCGGCGGCGCTTCGGTCATGTTGCCGATGCGCTCGATGAAACGCTGATGCACGCCCGCGCGGCTCTGCGACATCCCTTCAGCCCCGACGTCGTCCAGCAACGCACGCCACAGTTCGGCCTGCCAGCAATTGGCAGCTGACAATGGTCTGGACTGACCTCGTACGTCGCGCAATTGATGACGGCCAGCGGCCCAGTCTTCCAGCCAGTCCGCACGGTAAACCTGGTATTGGTCGAACAGATCGGACAGGCGCTCGGACAGTTGATAACGCTTGCGCAGATCCGTGTCGTCGGTCAGGAAGCGCTGCAGGGGCTCGAAGTGTGGCTGATGGATCAGCGACGGCAGCAAGCGCATCAAGCGCCAGGTCAAAGGGGTCTTGTCGAGCAAGGAAGTCTGGGGGATCTCATCTGCACCCAGCACCATGCGATACAGCGTCCACATGAAACTGCCGGGCAACTGGACGTCTATGGCGGCGGCGATACCACAGCCACCGTTGTCTTCATCCTGGGCATCTTCGGCCAAGGCCAGCTTCAACCATTGCGCAATGCCGTTGCTCTGCACCAGAGCAATCTCGTTTTCCAGGGGCGCCAATGGATATCGCCGCATCCAGGACACAACCAGACTGCGCAGTTCATCCGGGCGGTTGCCTTGAACCACCATGAAGCCTGCACTCAGAGAGGTTGTAACGGACATGCTTGCTTCCTTGACGGGTGCGTGGAACCTGATGCCGAACCATAAGGGCAAGCGCGCCGGATTGCCATAAGCACGTGGGTCTGGATGACTGCCGGAGAGGTAGAGTTATGAGCTCAGGAGGATGCAGAGGTTTCTGGAACACCAGACAAACAAAAACCCTCAACGCGTAAGCGATGAGGGTTTCTGGAATTCAATCTTGACGATGACCTACTCTCACATGGGGA
>NZ_CDRVEU010000013.1:0-219491 GCF_977070315.1 Plantibacter cousiniae (nom. nud.)
GGGCCCGCCCCCCCCCCCCCGCGCCCGCCAGCGCTCAAGTGTCTGACCGCGGGCAGGTAGGGGAAGCTGATCCAGACCTTCGTTGACCAATGCCTGCAAGCACTCGCCCAGCGCACGCGTATCGGCATAACCGTGCTTGCGCCAGTCGAGAAACTCACTCAAGGCATCGATCATTGCTGGTCTTCACGCTTCAGTTCGAACAGCAACAGCGAACGCGGCGTCACGGTGTATTCCGAACCGAACGCAAAGTGCTCCTTATTGCGGGCATCATCCTGATTGGTGTCGATCAGGCACTCGTAATGGGTACCTTCAGGCACTTCCGGCAGGGTGAAGTTGACACCGTCATGATGCGCGTTGACCACCAGCAGCAGCGTCGCGTCGGCACCCGCGCGACGGATACCGGTTTCCTGTGCACGACCATCCATCAGCATGCCCAGGCACCGGCCATTGGCATCGTGCCACTGCTCGACGCTCATCTCGTTGCCATCCGGAGCGAGCCAGGTCACGTCCTTGACGCCGATTTCCTCGTTGTAGTCGCCTACCAGGAAGCGGCTGCGACGCAGGATCGGGTAGGTCTGACGCAGCTTGATCACGCGGGTGACGAACTTGAGCAGCGCTTCGCCATCTTCGTCCAGATCCCAGTTGATCCAGCCAATCTCGCTGTCCTGGCAGTAGGCATTGTTGTTGCCGTGCTGGGTACGCGCGAATTCATCGCCCGCAACGATCATCGGCGTGCCTTGTGCCAGCAGCAGGGTGGCGAAGAAGTTGCGCATCTGACGCAGACGCAGGCTGTTGATTTCCGCATCTTCGGTCGGACCTTCGACGCCATGGTTCCAGGACAGGTTGTTGTTGCTGCCGTCCTGGTTGTTTTCGTCGTTGGCTTCGTTGTGCTTGTCGTTATATGACACCAGGTCATGCAGCGTGAAACCATCGTGCGCGGTGATGAAGTTCACGGACGCCTGCGGACGACGGCCACGCTGATTGAACATGTTGCCGGAGGCGGTCATGCGCGCAGCGAAATCTGCCAGTTGGCCTTCGTCACCTTTCCAGAAGGCACGAACGGTGTCGCGGAACTTGTCGTTCCATTCCATCCAGCCTGGCGGGAAACCGCCCACCTGGTAACCGCCCGGACCGCAATCCCAAGGCTCGGCGACCAGTTTGACCTGACGCAGCACCGGGTCCTGACGGCAGGCGACCAGGAAGCTGTGGCGCTCGTCGAAACCGTCGTGGTAGCGGCCCAGAATGGTCGCCAGGTCGAAGCGGAAACCGTCGACGTGCATTTCCGAAGCCCAGTAACGCAGGGAGTCGGTGACCATTTGCAATACGCAAGGGTGGCTCAGGTCGAGGGTGTTGCCGGTGCCCGAGTCGTTGATGTAATAGCGCTTGTCGTCAGGCATCAGCCGGTAGTACGAGGCGTTGTCGATACCGCGCATCGACAGGGTAGGACCCATCTCGTTGCCTTCGGCGGTGTGGTTGTAGACCACATCGAGGATGACCTCGAGGCCCGCGTGATGCAGGTGCGCAACCATCTCCTTGAACTCGGCAATCTTGCCGCTCGCGAGATAACGCGGGTCCGGGGCGAAAAACGCGATGCTGTTGTATCCCCAGTAGTTGGTCATGCCTTTCTGCAGCAAATGCTGATCGTTGACGAAGGCATGGATCGGCAGCAGCTCGACGGAGGTCACACCCAGCTTGCGAATGTGCTCGACGACCGGTGCTGATCCCAGACCGGCAAACGTGCCGCGCAGCTCTTCGGCCACCTCAGGGTGACGCATGGTGATGCCGCGTACGTGGGTTTCGTAGAAAATCGTTTTGTCCCAAGGCGTACCAACGCGCTGATCACGGCCCCAGGTGTAGGCCTCGTCGATCACTTTGCTTTTCGGTACGAAAGGGGCGCTGTCGCGTTCGTCGAAGCTCAGGTCGCCGTCAGGATGGCCGATGGTGTAACCGAACAGCGCTTCCGACCACTTCAGTTCGCCAACCAGTTGCTTGGCGTACGGGTCGATCAGCAGCTTGTTATGGTTGAAACGATGACCATTCTTCGGATCGTACGGACCGTACACGCGGTAACCGTAGATCAGGCCCGGGTGCGCGTCCGGCAGATAGCCGTGGTAAATCTCGTCGGTGTATTCCGGAAGTTCGATGCGTTCCAGTTCGATTTCGCCGGTGGAGTCGAACAGGCACAGTTCTACCTTGGTGGCGTTGGCCGAGAACAGGGCGAAGTTGACGCCCAGGCCATCCCAGCTTGCACCGAGAGGAAAGGGAAGTCCTTCACGAATGCGAGACGGGGTACTGCCAGGGTTGTCTAGCGGGGCCGAATTATCTTCTGCCGGTGTAGTGGACTTCATATTCATGATGACTTCCTGACGTCGAATGATTTTCTGAGCGGCCAAGACCGCTATCGAAGCCGCAGGCTCCGATACTGACGATAATCTAAGGGGGTGTAGCAGGCCTCATCTCTGGTCAGAGCGAGACCTGCAATAACTGACCGGTGCGCGGCCAGAAGAGTTTCAAGAATTCGACGGCTTGCGCGGCTTCTTCGGAGCAGGCTTGGCAGGAGCCTCTTTGGCAGGGGCGTCGGTTGCAGCGGCTGCAGCGGGCTTGGCCTTGGGTGCAGGTTTGGCGGCCGCCTTGGGAGCAGGCTTGGGCTTGGTTTCACCGGCAGGCTTTGGCGCAGGCGCCGATTTCGCTGCGGGCTTGGCTGCGCCTTTAGCCGGCGCCTTGGCGCTGTCTACCTCAGGCAGCTTGGGCTTGGTCGATTTGCGTACGCTGGACTTGTTCGGCGCCAGCGCTTCGGCTTCGGCCAGCTTGCGCGCCATTTCCCAGTGGCGCTCGTCGTGACCGGAGGGTTTGCCCTCCGATTCCCAGATTTGGTAAGCAAAGTCGCGAATTCTTTTTTCGTCGGCACTCATCTTGAGACTCCCAGCTATTACATAGTTTGAATAAGCAGATTGACGGAAAATCTTTCAAGCGCTGCACTGAGCGGTACTTCCCGATCACTCGTCACGACAACGTCAGAAAAGAGTCCCTTCCAGTCAGAACCGGAGTCGGCAAACGGCAATATGATCCGCGTGTCGCCCCAATTGGCAGCATTAATCAATGGAGTTTGCGCAGTACCCAATAGTTCACTGCATGTGCGTGGTACTACGATGATAGCGCGCACTCCTTGCGTCTCCCGGGCAAAGGCCATCACCTGCTCGGCGTGACTGCCCTTTATTTCCAGAGGTTGATAACTGCCCTCGCTGAACAATACCGGATGTTCGGCGCGCAGGTTCAAGACCTTCGCGATCAGAGCCTGCTTGATGCGTCCGTCCTTCCAGTCAGTCAGCAGCTCGGCAACGCTTGCGTCTTCGGCCAGGGCCTGTTTCCGTGCAGCGTAGTCAACCGGGCGACGGTTGTCCGGGTCCACCAGGCTGAAATCCCAGAACTCGGTGCCCTGATACAAATCGGGAACACCGGGTACGCTCAAGCGTAGCAAGGTTTGCGCCAGGCTGTTGAGCGCGCCTGCGGTGGCAATACGGTTGGCTGTCGCACTGAGGGATTGACGCAACGCCAAGGCTTCCGGTGCCAGCAGCAAACGCTCCAGAAATTCGCGGCAAGCGGTTTCGTAGGGCTGATTCGGTGCACTCCAGCTACTTTGCAGCTTGGCTTCGCGCAGGGCTTTCTCTTGCCACTGGACCATGCGTTTCGCGTATTCCTGGTGAGCTTCCTCACCCTCCAGGCTCAGCGGCCAGCTGCCCAGCAAGGCTTGGTAAAGCATCAGCTCGTCGCCGGCACTGATGGTCGGCTCGTCACCCTTGAGCGGCATTGCCAGCTGTCTCCAGCGCTCAACCTGTTCGGCGTACCACGGGGCGCACTCACTCAGGACGGCAAGACGTGTACGCGTATCTTCACCGCGCTTGTGATCGTGTGTTGCAGTGGTCAGCAGGTTGTCCGGAAACTTCTCCAGACGCTGCAGGCAGACCTGATGGAAGTCATCTACCGGCGCACTGAAGTGCTGCGGATGAAAACCCACATCGTTGCGCGAGAGCAGCACGGCAGAGCGGTAGAACGACGTGTCTTCGACCGACTTGGCGGCAACCGGGGAGGTCAGTTGCTGGAAGCGTACGCAGGCATTCTTGTAGAGCTTGCGCAGCGGGCCGCGTGGCAGTTTTCGCCACGGTTCGCCACCGAGCCAGCGTGCCAGGTAATCCAGCACTGGCCAGTCGCCTTCGTTCAGCGTCGCACGCGCGCCTTCCATTGCCTGCTGGAAATACTTGTCGTCCTGCGCCGAACGACCGCATACCGAGATGTAGGTACGATAAATCGGGAAATTGACGATCAGCGCGAGCAGGGCACGGCGAATTGCACCCAGGGTCAGGTCGCGACTCATCAGGTCGCTGCGAGCAACCTGCAACAACGATTGGGCAACGTTCTCGAAATCGCCCGCCAGTGTGCCGTGCAGGACCAGATCCCGGGCCACCAGCACTTCCTGATCGAAGTCGGCGGTACGCTCGGTCAGGCGGCTCCACAGCTCACCCAGAGGCTCTTCGCCCTTGGGGTCGTGTTGCAGCAATGACACCTGATTCATGAACTCGTAACCCGTCGTGCCGTCAACGCTCCAGTCTTCACGCAGCGGCTCGTCGGGGCCGAGAATTTTCTCGACGAAGATCGGCAGATGATCGATCTGCGCATGCTCGGGACGCAGCTTGAGCAAGCTCTTAACCCGGCGGTGCAGCTTGCGACCGTAGCCGCGCGGGTCCGCCAGACCATCGATGTGGTCGATACGCAGCCCGTCGACCAGGCCGTCGGCAATCAGCTGGAATATCTTGCCATGGGTCGCCTCGAACACCTGTGGCCGCTCGACACGCAGGCCGCCCAGCTCGTTGATGTCGAAGAAACGCCGCCAGTTGATGTCATCGCCAGCGGTGCGCCAGCTGGCCAGACGGTAGTGCTGACGCTCCAGCAACCGGTGCAGGCGCTGGAAGCCTTCCGGCTTGCTCGAATCGAAATGCGCGAGAATCTGCTCAATACCCTTGAGTACCTGCGGGTCCTTGGCCAGTTCGGCCAACTCGGTCCTGGCCTGGCGCGCGCGCTCATAAGCTTGCGGGAACTGCGCCAGAGCGGTGAAACGCTGGGCCATTTCCTTGAGTTGCGGGTGATCCACGGCCTGCAACAATGAGTCGTAAGTCAGTGGGCAGATCGGAAAGTGATGCTGATAGTGCTCGATGTAAAACGAGCCATGCTCGGCATCGAAGCGCAGCGGAATTTCACCGGCCTGCAATACCGTGCCGTAATCGCTGCTCAGGAATGGCAGCAACAGCTGGCCTTCCAGCAGCGGGTCCGGCGAATTCCACTGGATGTCGAAGAACTCTGCATATGGGCTGCGACGGCCCCATTCGAGCAGGTCCAGCCACCATGGGTTGTCGGCACCGCCGACCGCCATATGATTGGACACGATGTCGAGAATCAGCCCCATGCCGTGCTCGCGAAGGGTCTCGACCAGGCGCAGCAGGGCAGGCTCGCCGCCCAGTTCCGGGTTGATGACCGTGGGATCAACGACATCGTAGCCGTGCATCGAGCCGGCACGGGCTTTGAGCAGCGGTGACGCGTAGACGTGGCTGATACCCAGGCTGGCGAAGTAGGGCACCAGTGGCACAGCGTCGTCGAGGGTAAAATCCTTGTGGAATTGCAGGCGCTGGGTGGCGCGCAAAGGCTGTAATGGACGGGTCATTGATCACGCTCCGTAGCCTGCAGCCGGGATCGGGAAAGCAATTCCAGTCGTCGAGCAGCATTCGGGTTATCAAGCAGAGAGGCCGCATCGCCGGGAAGACGTCTGCGCCAGTTGGGGTGACTGTCAATGGTGCCGGGCAGGTTGGCCTGCTCTTCGACACCCAGGGCGTCTTCTATCGGCAGCAAGACCAATGGCGCACGTGTATGGCCAAGGTAGCTGATGCTCGCGTCGATGATCTGGGCCGGGTCTTCAGTACCGGAGGGCATACTGTCGATGTTTTGGCTCAAGGCACGCCGCAGGCTTTCATATTCCCGTGTGCGCTCTTCGCGCCACTGCGATTCATGCTGCTCGTCAATGTGGCCGAGGCGGGCATTCCATTCGATATCCAGCTCGCTGAGCCAGCCTGCGAGGGTAGGCAGGTCGTGGGTACTGGTGGTCGCCAGCGCTTGATCCGACCAGTCGAGAATCGGCTTGAACTGACCGTTGTTTTGTTCGAACAGCAGTACGCGCATGCCAAGAATCGCCCTGGCACTGAGTTTTTCGCTCAGGCCCTCAGGTACCGTACCGAGGTCTTCACCCAGCACGATCGCCTTGTGCCGCCAGGATTCCAGACTCAGCAGGCGAAGCATGTCGTCCAGCGGGAAATTAAGGTACGCGCCTTCACTCGGAGGCGCCCCCTGCGGGATGACCCATAGGCGCTGCAAGCCCATGACATGGTCGATACGCAAGCCGCCGGCATGGGCGAAGTTGGCCCGCAGCATCTCGATGAACGCACGAAAACCGTTGCGCTTGAGGCCGTCCGGTGAAAACGCGGAAATCCCCCAGCTTTGGCCAGCACGGTTGAGAATGTCGGGTGGTGCGCCGACGGTCAGGGCTGACAGCAGCTCGTCCTGGCGGCTCCAGGCCTGGCTTCCGGCGCCATCGGCACCCACGGCCAGATCGGCAATCAGGCCGACGCGCATGCCGCTGCTGCGTGCTGCCACCTGCGCGCGCTCCAGACCACGGGCTATGAGCCATTGGGCGAACGCATGAAAGCTGATTTGCTCGCTATGGCTTTTGGCAAATTCTGCGACGGCTTCACCGCGAGGGTCCTTGAACTGTTCCGGCCATTCATGCCAGTTGTTACCGATGTTCAGTGTTTCGGACTCGGCACACAGCGCTTCGAAGCGGCAGTGATTTTCCAGCGCTTCACCACCGCTGTGGCGGAAGCTGTTGAAGTCTTCGTGCAGTGGGTGATCACCCGCACTGAAGCCCTCATAAAGCGCGTGAAGCGCTTTCCATTTGGCGTTGGCCGCAGCTGGCCAGTCGATCAGCGTCTGTGTTTCAAGACGCTTCATCTCGTCGCCGACACGCGCGTCTTCGATTGCCTGACGCCACGCACTTTCGCCGAGAATCGCACCCGGCGACGCATACAGGCTGTTGAGAAACAGCCTGCTGGAAGGTGAATAAGGGCTGTAACGGTGAGGGTCGTTGGCGAACATGGCGTGGATCGGGCTGATGCCCAACGCGTCGGCACCTCGTTCCCCGGCAGAGCGCAAGACCTTCTCCAGTGCCTCGGTGTCACCAAAACCGCCATCACCTTCACGGCGCAAGCTGTAGAGCTGAGCGGTCAGTCCCCAGCCGTGCGGCTTCGAGGTGTCGGTCGCCATTGCCATGCTGAAGCAGGTTTTCGGTGCGACCGCGATGGTCAGGTGCTGGCCGGCAATTTCCAGCTGTTGGTAGCCAGGCGGGGCAAGTGCCGGAAGCTCTGCACTGGAGGTCAGTCTGGCATCCAGTGAAGAGCCGTCTTCGAGGTGAAGCGTAAACGGCGTTTGTGGAGCAAACCATTGCGACAGGTCCAGGTTGCTTTCCACATCGACCGTCAGCAGTGGCGGGGCAGTGGTGCCGTGACTGGCCTTTTGCAGGCGCAGCAGGCTGGCATCGATAGCCTCGCCGTTTTCAGCCGGATAGCCCAGCGCCTCCAATACCTTGCGCAGCACATCAGGGCTGACGGTCTGCGGTCGAGCGTTGGCATCGACCCAGTGAACCGACAATCCTGCCTCGGTTGCAAGCCTCTCCAATTGCTCATTGTTCATCCTGTTCCTCCAGAACATCGCTTGCTTTCAGGCTGACAATGGCCGTGTAAGCATTGAGGATGCCGCGTGGGGAAAGTTCGGACGATTTTTCGGCACTGGAGAATATCTCGCGGGCACCCGTTTGCGGCGGTGCGTCGACCGCGTGCTCGCTGAGATTGAGATCAATGCGCAGTTCGCTGCCATCACCCAGCGTCCAGCGCGCACTGACCGCTTTGTCACCAAGAATATCGGTCTTCAGGAAGCGTGCACCCTGCAGGCGCGGCATGATTTCCTTGTGCCGCAAGGCCAGCAACTGCGTGTAGAACTCCAGCCAGCTGCGATGATCAAGGCCTATGTCGGTGTCGAGATCGACCGCGGAAAACGCCGGGCGCGACGCTTCGAACGTCTTGATGTCATTGGGATCAGGGATGTGCTCGCGCTTTTCCGGGTCGGCAAACGCGGCGAAATCAGCGAACTCCTTGCGACGTCCTTCACGTACCGCATCGGCCAGTTCGCCGTGGTGGCTGGTGAAGAACAGAAACGGTTCGCTGGCCGCCCATTCATCGCCCATGAACATCAACGGGATCATCGGTGAAAGCAGCAGCAGGGCGGTGGCGGCCTTCAATGCAGCAGGCGCGCAGAGCTGCGGGAGGCGTTCACCGAGTGCGCGGTTGCCGATCTGATCGTGGTTCTGCAGAAACAGCACAAAGGCCGACGGCGGCAGATGCGCGCTGGGCTCGCCTCGCGTGTGCCCATGACGCGTCGGTTCGCCTTGGTAGACAAACCCCTCGCTGAGCAGGCGCGCAAGCTTCTGCGTCGGCTCTTTGGCAAAGTCGGAATAGTAGGCGTCGGTTTCACCGGTCAACAGCACGTGGAGGGTGTTGTGCCCGTCGTCGTCCCATTGTGCATCGAAGCCTTTTTCCAGAAGACTGGCCTGGTTGAACTCGTTCTCAAGGTTCAGCCACACGTGCCTGCCCGGTTCAATGCGCCCGCGAACCCGCTCCGCAAACTCCGGCAGGAAGGTCTTGTCGCGAATGGCGTGCACGGCGTCCATGCGCAGGCCGTCGAAGCGATACTCGAGCAGCCACATCAGGGCGTTATCGACGAAAAAGTCGCGCACCTGCGGGCGCCTGAAGTCGATCGCATCGCCCCATGGGGTGTGCAGGTCGCTGCGGAAAAACTCCTTGGCGTAACTGCCCAGGTAGTTGCCGTCCGGGCCGAAGTGGTTGTACACCACGTCCAGAATCACCATCAGGCCAAGACCGTGAGCGGTGTCGATCAGTTGCTTGAGCTGTTCAGGCGTGCCGTAGGAGGATTGCGGAGCATAATGAAGAACGCCATCGTAGCCCCAGTTGCGATCACCGGGGAACTGCGCAAGCGGCATCAGTTCGATCGCAGTAACACCCAGTTTGGCGAGTCGCGGCAGGTGCTTTTCCACGCCAGCGTAGCCGCCCATGGCGCCCACGTGCAGTTCATAGATCACCGCTTCATGCCACGGACGTCCGTTCCATGCAGTGTTTTGCCATGAATAAGCGTCAGGGTCGACTACAAGGCTTTCAGAGTGAACGTCATCGAGCTGTGCGCGGGAGGCGGGGTCAGGAACGTCCAGTTCATGGTCGATCCTGAAGCGGTAGCGAGTACCCGCCTTGCAGCGGGCCTCAAGGACGAACCAGCCGTCGGACTGAGGCAGCATGGCCAATGACTGGCCATCCTGCAGTTCGACATTTACGAAGGAGGCATCCGGTGCCCAGAGGGCAAACCGGGTGTGTTCAGGGTCCAACAAAACGGCGCCGTGGCGCCAGTTATCGTCTGTACGCAGGGGCATCCATTAAATCCTTAACCTAGTAGTTGCTGGAAATACTCACGTTTTTCTTCAACAGATCGCGATAGAGATCTGCGTAGGGCTCTACCGCCTGATGCCAGTTGAAGGGAGCCGCCATTGCACGGCAGCGCATGGCGTTAAGCAGTTCGGGATGAGCAAAGACCTGAAAAGTACGATCCAGGGCCTTGGTGTAGCTTTCGACTGTCGATTCGTTGAAGAGGAAACCAGTGACACCATCTTCAATCGTATCGGCCAGGCCACCGGTATTGCGTGCGACAGGCAGAGAGCCGAAGCGTTGCGCGTACATCTGGCTCAGCCCGCAAGGCTCATAGCGGGACGGCATCAGCAGGAAATCGCTGCCGGCGAACATGCGTCGCGCGTCGGTTTCGTTGAAGCCTATGCGCACGCCGATACGCCCAGGGAAGCGTGCCGCCAGTTCACGCATGGCCTCTTCTTCCTCGGGTTCACCGCGGCCGATGATTGCGATCTGCCCGCCATTGTTGACGATGTGTTCGGCGACGCCGATCGTCAGGTCCAGACCTTTCTGATACACAAGGCGTGACACCACTGCGTACAGCGGCCCGGTCGAGGCGTCCAGTTCGAACAGCTCACGAACGTAGTCAGCGTTGATTTCCTTGCGCATCCATTCGTTGGGCGCAAAGTGGCAGATCAGGTGTTCGTCGGTGGCCGCATCCCAACTTTCGTCGATACCGTTGGGGATACCGCTAAGCTGACCCTTGTTGGCCTTGCTTTGCAGGAAGCCTTCCAGGCCGCAACCAAACTCCGGAGTAGTGATTTCCCGAGCGTAGGTGGCGCTGACGGTCGTGATGTGGCTGGCAAAGGCCATTCCAGCCTTGATGAAAGACAGCTGGCCGTAAAACTCCATGCCTTCAGGGGTAATGGCGGAGTCCGGAATGCCCAGCTCACGGCTTGACGTCGTACTCACGGTCCCTTGATAGGCGAGGTTGTGAATAGTGAAGATGCTTGGCGTGGACTGCCCGCGCCAGCGGATGTAAGCAGGCGCCAGACCGGCTGGCCAGTCGTGGGCATGAACCAGCTCGGGGCACCACTGGCTCTTGACTTCGCCAGCGGCGAACTCGGCAGCTGCCAGGCCCAGACGGGCGAAGCGAATATGGTTATCGGACCAGTCACGACCGGTGCTGTCGGCATAAGGGGTGCCTTCGCGCTCGTAAAGCTCCGGGCAGATCAGCACGTAGATCACCAGGCCATCTTTCATGTCCATGCGACCCACCTTGCAAGGCGGCAGCGCTGCATGCCCGCCCAGCTGGCTGATGATATGGATCGGATTACCGCTGTTGATGACCTGCGGATAACCTGGAATCAGCACTCGCACGTCGTGCAGGTGGCGCATGGCTCGCGGCAGTGCGGCAGACACATCGCCCAGGCCACCGGTTTTCACCAGATCGGCCAGCTCGGAGGTCACGAACAACACTTTGCGTCTGTTGACTTGAGACATGGTCGGCTGAGGCTGAACAGTCGACGTTGGCAGTTGCAGCACAGGAACGCTCTTGGTAGAGAACACCGGCAGATGAGTCAGCTCGCCGACAGGCTGGTTAAAACTCTCTCCCTTCTGGGTTTTCACAGCGGCGCTAATCATCAATTTTCCCCTTAAAACAGTCTTGGTGCATCACTTGATTTTTATTGGCCATTTCCTATGGCCGGGTACACATACGTGCACTACGCAAGATCGATACCCGTTTGGACCATGCATAGTGACAAAGCGGTGTGATGTCGCCATTACCGGATGTCAGCCAATAGCATAGATGCTCTAATCAGCTGACCCGGCCGTTTTGGAGAAGTTTCGACTTTTTTATTTGCGAATGTCTGGAACAGGCTTCGACGCCGCACGTGATGGCACGCTGCAGGTAGCAGCCGGGCGGTCGCTGCGCTTTTTTACCGCTGTTTTCGGCGTCCGTAGGGCTCATTACCGGTCGTCGGATCGTTGGACAATCCCGTCCAGGCGTTTGGTTTTCATCACTAAATCCCAATGCTGTCAGGTCGTAATGAGCAGCAACGGTGCGTAGCGCCTTTTCCGGGTGCGTGTAGCGGTCAATCTGCGGGCACGACGAGAAAATCCTTACATCTGCGCCGGAACATTTTGAAGCAGGGCAGGATAGAATCGGGCCACAAGCCCCGACCTTGACGTTGGCCTGAGGCATTTACCCTATGACTGATTTAACTGAATCACTCTGATTGAATTGACGAGGATGGAAATGGAAGCCCCCGAGGTACTGGTACTGCAAGCGAGTTACACCAATCCTGTGCACGCGGATGCAATCGGGTTCGTTTTGAATGAGTATTCAATGGATGCCTTGGGGACGGGGCGGCCTCTGTCGAACGACACCCGCCAGCAATTGGCAATCGAACTCGCGAAGCGTCCGTACGCGTTCAGTGTGCTGGCGTTTATCTCGGGAGAGCCGGTGGGGCTGGTCAACTGCTTCGAGGGGTTTTCAACCTTTGCCTGTCGTCCGTTGGTCAATATTCATGACGTCGCAGTGATCTCGCAATATCGAGGCCTCGGTATCAGCCAGAAAATGCTGCTCAAGGTCGAGGAGATTGCACGCCAGCGTGGCTGCTGCAAGCTGACGCTAGAGGTACTGGAAGGCAACGAGATTGCGCAGGGGGCTTACAGAAAGCTTGGTTTTGACAACTATCAGTTGAGCCCTGAAATGGGGAGCGCGATGTTCTGGCAAAAAACCCTATAGAGAGCCGATTCGCCAGGGTTCTTTTCCTGATGGCGCTGGTGTAGACATGCGCTGCCCGGAGAGTGGAGCTGGTTGCGGGGATCGACAGGAGGGCAGGTCAGGTGGGCAAGCCGAGTTATCGGGCTTGCCCTGAGACGTTTTGAAGGATGATACAGTTACGGTCAGGCCTGAAGCATCTTGACGGGGGCGGATAACTGCGATTGCTGCAGCATCGAGCTCAAATGAGCCACTTTTTTCTGCAACTGCTCGCGCTCTTCTTTTAATGTGCGCAGTTCGTCACGACGGATAGTGACATACAGGGTTTGTGGTGCAAGTGCTGGTAGTACAGTGCCCATTGCTCACCTCGCAAATGGCGGATTCAACCTCAGAGAGGCCCGTGGCAATGACTTTCAATCCCTGACCGCCGCTGCTTACCCTCTCTATCGGCACCGATTTTGATTTCTTTTGCATGATTTTGGAACTTTTTTATTTTTAATTGTCGCGAATGTCTCTTAATCGCGACAAAATGCACCACAGGAGGGCGCTCGCGTCTTCATCTTCTCGCAAGGGAACCGACGTTCCGCCTCGCTTGACTAATCAGCATGCTCGTAACCTGTCGATGCGCTGGACGGCAAGCGAGGCACCTTTTTACGATTTAAGGAGCACCTTCATGCAACTTGGGATTATTGGACTGGGCCGCATGGGCGGCAACATTGCACGCCGTCTGATGCTGAATGGTCACACGACTGTGGTGTACGACCGTGATGAAGCATCGCGCAACGCCCTGGCCAATGACGGTTCGACTGCGGTCGCAGATCTGAAGGAACTGGTCAGCACGCTCGCCAAGCCCCGTGCTGTCTGGGTAATGCTCCCGGCAGGTGCGCCCACCGAAGACACCATTCAGACCCTCAGCGAGTTGCTTGACGCCGATGACGTGATCATCGACGGCGGTAATACTTTCTACAAGGACGATATCCGGCGCGCTCAGGAGCTCACTGAAAAGGGCCTGCATTACGTCGATGTCGGTACGTCAGGTGGCGTCTGGGGGCTTGAGCGTGGCTACTGCATGATGATCGGAGGCGAGGCCGCCGTTGTCGAGCGCCTCGATCCGCTGTTCGCGACACTGGCTCCGGGCCTTGGCTCGATCGAGCGCACTCGTGACCGCAAATCGACCGACGACCGTGCCGAACGTGGCTATATCCACTCCGGCCCTGCGGGTTCCGGGCATTTCGTGAAGATGATCCACAACGGCATCGAGTACGGAATGATGCAGGCCTTCGCCGAAGGCTTCGATCTTCTCAAACAGAAAAATTCCGAACACCTGCCGCCTGAACAGCGTTTCGACCTCAACACGGCCGACATTGCCGAAGTCTGGCGTCGTGGCAGTGTGGTGTCGTCCTGGCTGCTGGACCTGACTGCCGATGCCCTGGCTACCGACCCGCACCTGGATGCTTTCTCCGGTTCGGTTGCCGACAGCGGCGAAGGTCGCTGGACCATCGAGGCGGCCATCGAGCAGGCGGTTCCGGTTCCTGTTCTTTCCAGCGCCCTGTTTGCGCGTTTCCGTTCTCGCCAGACAAGTTCGTACGCGGACAAGATGCTGTCCGCCATGCGCTTTGGATTCGGTGGCCACAAGGAACCCAAGTAATGGGCCTGTCGCGTGGCAGTGCCGAGCAAAAAACCGAGGTAGCCCCACCCACGACCCTGTTTCTGTTCGGTGCACATGGAGACCTGGTCAAGCGCCTGTTGATGCCGGCGCTTTACAACCTGTCACGCGACGGTCTGGTGGATGAAGGGCTGCATATCGTCGGCGTCGATCACAATGCGATCAGCGATGCCGACTTTGCGAAAAAGCTCGAGAACTTTATTCGGGATGAAGCCGCCGGCAAGGTTGCTTGCGGTGGCAAGGATCCCCTCGACCCGGCGCTGTGGAGCAAGCTGGCCGAGCGCATCAGTTATGTGCAGGGCGACTTCCTCGACGATTCCACTTATCAGGACATCGCCAGCAAGATCGAGAGCACTGGCACCGCGAATGCGGTGTTCTATCTGGCCACTGCGCCGCGGTTTTTCAGTGAGGTTGCCCAGCGGCTGGGTTCGTCAGGTTTGCTGCAGGAAACCGAAAACGGGTTTCGTCGCGTCGTGATCGAAAAGCCCTTCGGCTCCGATCTGGCCAGTGCGGTCGAGCTCAATGGCTGCCTGCTCAAGGTCATGAGCGAGAAGCAGATTTACCGGATCGACCATTACCTGGGCAAGGAGACGGTGCAGAACATTCTGGTCAGCCGTTTCTCCAATGGCCTGTTCGAGTCGTTCTGGAACAATCACTACATCGACCATGTCCAGATCACGGCTGCGGAAACCGTAGGCGTCGAAACCCGCGGCAGCTTTTACGAACACACCGGTGCCTTGCGCGACATGGTGCCCAACCACCTGTTCCAGCTGCTGGCGATGGTTGCGATGGAGCCGCCTGCCGCTTTCGGTGCCGATGCCGTTCGCGGCGAGAAGGCCAAGGTGGTCGGTGCAATCCGGCCCTGGAGCCAGGAGGAAGCCCTGGCCAATTCGGTGCGTGGCCAGTATGCGAAGGGCGTGATGGGCGACAAGCAGGTCGTCGGTTATCGCCAGGAAGATCGCGTGGAGCCGGACAGCAACACCGAGACCTACGTTGCGCTCAAGGTCATGGTCGACAACTGGCGCTGGGTGGGCGTGCCTTTCTACCTGCGCACCGGAAAGCGCATGAGCGCTCGCAGCACTGAGATCGCCATCTGCTTCAAGCCTGCTCCGTACGCGCAGTTCCGCGATACCGAAGTCGACCGGCTCAAGCCCAACTACTTGCGGATCCAGATCCAGCCCAACGAAGGCATGTGGTTCGACCTGTTTGCCAAGCGTCCTGGCCCGGAACTGAAAATGGAAGATATCGCGCTGGGCTTCGCCTACAAGGATTTCTTCGAGATGCAGCCCTCCACCGGGTACGAAACCCTCATTTATGACTGCCTGACCGGTGATCAGACGCTCTTCCAGCGGGCCGACAACATCGAGAACGGCTGGCGTGCAGTGCAGCCGTTCCTCGACGCCTGGGCCGCGCAGCCGCAAGTGCAGCTTTACGAAGCTGGCAAGGATGGTCCGCAAGCGGGCGAAGAGTTGCTGAGTCGTGATGGTCGGGAATGGAGAGAATTGAATGTCTGAACTGCCCGTACAGTTCCTGTTGTCCGACATCGACGGCACGTTACTGCGCCGTGATCACAGCCTTAGCCAAGCCAATATCGACGCCATCAAGCGCCTGCGTGATGCCGGCGTTCACTTCACGCTGGCCAGCAGTCGCCCGCCCAGGGCCATGCGCCAGGTGATCGATGCCCTGGGTGTGGATTTGCCCACCGTGGCATTCAATGGCGGCACCATCACTCATCCCGATGGCAGCCTGTTGGTGGCTCATCGCATTGACCCGCGCGCCGTTCGCATCTGTCTGGAGTTGTTTGCCGGGCAGAACGTTGCCATCTGGGTATTTGCCGATGATCAGTGGCTGCTGCTCGATCCCGACGCCGATTACGTCGATCATGAGCTCGATGCGCTGGGCTATGACTATGTTCAGGTCGAGAGTTTCGAGCCGTATCTGGATCGCGTCGACAAGATCGTCGCGGCCAGCGGTGATTTCGAGTTGCTCAAGACCCTTGAGGCGCAGCTCAATCCGCAGATCGAAGGACTCGCGCTGGCGGCTCGCTCGCAAAAATACTACCTGGATGTCACCGCGCTGGAGGCCAACAAGGGTTCTGCTCTGGTCGCGCTGGCGGACTATCTGGGCGTCGACCTGTCGCGTACGGCGGCCATAGGCGACGGCGGTAACGACGTGGCGATGTTCCACAAGGCAGGCTTGTCGATTGCCATGGGGCAGGGCGAGCAGACAGTCAAGGGACAGGCTGATCATGTTACTGATAGCAATGAGCAGGACGGAGTGGCCAACGCCATCGAGCGTTACATCCTGAACGCCTGATCAGCTGTTTACCCACGTTAACGAATCATCATCACGACGGGCATTTCTGGATGGCTGCACTGATCGAAGACTACGCATTGCTGGGCAACTGCGAGACGGCGGCGCTGGTCGCCCGTGATGGTTCGCTGGACTGGTTGTGTTTCCCCCGCTTCGACTCGACGGCCTGTTTCGCCGCTCTATTGGGGAGCGATGAGCATGGCCGCTGGAAGATCGCGCCGACCGCCGAGGTTATCGCCGTCGAGCGCCGTTACCGAGACGGCACGCTGATTCTCGAAACCGTTTTCGAAACCCGTGACGGTCGCGCCATGCTGATCGATTTCATGCCCATGAAGACCTCCGGCCACGTGGTGCGCATGGTGGTCGGGCTGTCCGGTCGGGTCGAGTTCGCTGTAGACCTCGCCATCCGTTTCGATTACGGTAGCAGTGTGCCCTGGGTCGAGCGAAAGGATGCTCATACGCTGACGGCAGTGGCCGGGCCGGAAATGCTGGTTTTGCGCAGCCCTGTGGCACTGCATCCTCAGGATCATCACACCGCCAGCTGTTTTCACGTCGATGAAGGCGAGCGCAAGGTCTTCACGCTGGCCTATCAGGCATCCTTTGCACCCTTGCTCGAGCAGATCGATGCCGACCGGGCTCTGGAAAGCACCGCTGCCTACTGGCGCGAGTTTTCTGATCGCTGCCCTGACGTCGGGCCGTGGACGGCTCAGGTAAAGCGCTCGCTGATTACGCTGAAAGCCATGACCTACGCGCCCACCGGCGGCATCGTTGCCGCCGTGACCACCTCACTGCCCGAACAGTTGGGTGGCGAGCGCAATTGGGATTACCGCTATTGCTGGCTGCGCGACGCCACCATGACCCTTCTGGCATTCATGAATCTGGGTTATTTCGAGGAGGCTCAGGCCTGGCGGGACTGGCTGTTGCGCTCGGTTGCCGGTAACCCGGAACAGATCCAGATCATGTACGGCGTAGGCGGCGAGCGGCGTTTGCAGGAGTACGAGCTGTCCTGGCTGGGTGGCTATGAGAACTCACTGCCGGTGCGCGTCGGCAATGGTGCGGCGACGCAGGTTCAGTTGGACGTCTACGGCGAAGTGGCCGACGCCATGATTCAGGCGCTGCGCGGCGGTATGGCGCAGCACCCGCGCAGCGTGGCGATTTCCAAGGTGGTCATGCCGTATCTGGAGAAGATCTGGCACTTGCCGGATGCGGGCATCTGGGAGATACGTTCCGAGCCGCGGCACTTCACGCACTCGAAAGTCATGGCCTGGGTGGCCTTTGACCGTAACGCCACGCAGATCGCCCAGGCTGCCGAAAGCGATGAGGATCGTGCGCTGGCAGTGCACTACCGGAAAGTGGCGGACGAAATCCATGCCGATGTCTGTCGCCACGGTTTCGATGCCGAGCTTGGCAGCTTCGTACAGACCTATGGCTCGACAGAAGTGGACGCCAGTCTGCTGCAGATTGTGCTGACCGGTTTTCTTGCGCCTGAAGACCCGCGAGTTATCGGTACTGTCGCGCAGATCGAGCGTACGCTGATGCAGGATGGTCTGCTGCTGCGCTATGACAACGAGCGCAGTGTCGATGGCGTTGCCGGTCGGGAAGGGACGTTTCTGGTCTGTTCGTTCTGGCTGGCCGATGCCTACGTCTTGCTGGGCCGGGCTGATGATGCCGCGCGGCTGTTCGAACGGTTGGTGGGTCTGTGCAATGACGTTGGTCTGCTGGCCGAACAGTACGATCCGAAGGGCGGGCGCATGCTGGGCAATTTCCCGCAGGCGTTCAGCCACATCGGCATCATCAATACAGCACTTAACCTGCACCGGGCGGTATGCCCGGCGCTGGCCCGGACGTCCGGCGTGCTCGAAGAGGCCTGATCAGCTGTCGCGGCCGGCCTTGCGAAAGGTCAGGTTGATCCGTTGCTCACCCAATTGAGGATGTTCTGCCTGCTTGATGGGCAGAATGCCGTGAAAGCGCAATCTGTCCTCGCCGCCCCAGACCACCACGTCGCCATGAAACAGGGAGATGCGTTGAGTCTTGTCGCTGCGCAGCAGGCCGCCGAACTGAAAGATGGCCGGTATGCCCAGTGATACCGACACCACTGGCCTGCGATGGTCGTGTTCGTTTCGGTCCTGATGCAAGGACATCCTGGCGCCCGGGATATAGCGGTTGATCAGACAGGCGTCAGGCACGAACCCGGCATAGCCGGCTGCGAGTGCGGCGTCCTGCGCCAGGTGCATGAAGGCGTCCGGCATCGCCGGCCAGGCCTGTCCTGTTTGCGGGTCGGTTGCCGTGTATCGATAACCATGACGGTCGGTTATCCAGCCCAGTTTTCCGCAACTGCTCAGCGCTGCAGACATGCTCAGACCGCTGGGGGTCTGCATGTGCCGGAACGGCGAAAGGCCCAGCGTTTCCTCAAGGGCGGCCAACAGTTGCGGCATGCCGGTCAGCGCAAAGCCTCTGAACAGCCACGACCCAGGCCCGATCCGCTCATCGCTGCGAGGCTGGGCCGTCTGGTCTGCGAACAGGTCCAGCGTGGCGGGAGTGTCACCTTTGCGTTGCATGATCGGATCGAGCTCCGGTGAGTATCAGAGAGCCTTGCTGACCTTGACGTCGGTAATAAGGTCGTCGCTCCCGCCGTGCATTTTCTTCAAGGCGGCTTCGGCTTCCTCGGTGGACGCCGATTGCAATTGGGCGAATTCGAAGCGGCGTTCGCCATTGAGCTTGTAGCTGACAGCGAATTTGGTCGTACGCGGGGCTGGATTGTTCACAGTGACTCCTTGCATCATCCCAGGCGAGAGGTCGAGCGCCGGACGATCTTGATCTTGTGAGTGAAAGGCAGTTTGCGTCCGGCGTTGGTGTCTGCCTTGCGGCCTGCAGTATCGATGGTGATGTTCCAGAAACCGGTGCTTGGCGCGGCGATCTTGGCCGGAAATCTGTCGAACGCGCCGCCATGATAGGTGTGCCGACCACCATTTTTAAAGCTGCGAAAATTCGCATCGTTCATCAGGCGAATATTGCAGGTCTGAGAGCACTCGATGACGACAAGGTCGTCCTCGTTGAGATGCTCACGCTGGTGTACGAATTTCATGACGGGCTCCGAAATGGGGGTTTTTCTGAAAAATCAAAACGATAGCATGCGACGCCCGCAATTTGACGTCGGTGAGCATTAATTTGCCGTGTTTCCGGGAAAAAATGCCTCAGCCGGGATTTAATTGCGCTGGGGCTTGTCGTAGGACCTTTATTTGGAGGCTTTGTATGAAACTGGCTGCTGTAGTAGTCCTGGCCCTGGCAATGACTGGCTGTGCCACAGTGAACGACATTGAGCATACACCCCCCACCATGAACGTGATGTCGGGCAAAAATCCTCAGGAATACGCCGATTGCTTCGCTGGCAAGATCAGCAGCAGTCGCAAGCCGCCTCTGATCGAGCCTCGGCATGACGGCCTGCGGGTCATCGTCGCGCAGAAACTCAGCAAGTCACCCGCGGCAGTAGTGGATATCGAAAGCCGCTCGGGCGGTAGTACGATCAAGGTCTACGAACGACTTTCCAACGTGCCCATTCGTTTCAGGGATGTGCAGAACGCTGCCGAAGCGTGCATTTCAGGCTGATCAGTCAGGCCGGGTCAGCTGGCCCTGTCCGCGGTGGACAGGGCGGCAGACCTGATTACTTGCAGACCACCAGCACGCTGCGGCTTTTGTAGTTGCCAACGTCCACGCCCAGCGTCTTGTCGCTTTCGGCAGGTTGCGGGGTGCCATCTGTGCCGACAATTTCATAACCTGTGCCTGCACAGGAAGCATCCGCCTTTTCGTAGCAGCTTGCCCAGGACATCGCCTCGCCGGAGCAGTCGATGCTCAAGCCCTGTTTGCCGTTTTTCAGGTAGGTATTGGAGGCGGTTGCGCAGCCGGTGAGGCCCAGCACAGCAATAATGGACAAAATTCTGATCATGTTTTTCGCTTCGAGATAAGGCCAGGGAATTAACAAATGCGAGCGTTGGACTGATAACGGGTGCCATCGTTCCGCCATGTTTTGCATCATAAACTGCCTGCCTCCCACTTGTCGCCGCTTGCCGTTGGCGAAGCCGGGCGTAAAGTCCGCAGTCGTCGAGAAACGGTGTTGAGGTCCGGCCGCGCAGGCCTTGAGGGCAGTTTGACGGTGCCTTGAGCTGCTTTTATGTAAAGGCAATATCCAGAAAGTGCGGAACTATCTGTACGAGTATTCCTCTATCATGGCATCGGACGGCCAAAGGCGGGGCATTGTAAGGTGCCTGCCTCATCATTAGACTGCGCCGTTAACACCAACAGCCCTTACCAAGGACTTTTATGATCAAGAAATGCTTGTTCCCAGCAGCCGGTTACGGTACTCGCTTCCTACCAGCGACCAAGGCCATGCCCAAGGAAATGCTGCCGGTGGTCAACAAGCCACTGATCCAATACGGTGTTGAGGAAGCCCTCGCTGCAGGCCTGACCGAAATTTCCATCGTGACCGGTCGTGGCAAGCGCGCTCTTGAAGACCACTTCGACATCAGCTATGAGCTTGAGCACCAGATCAAGGGCACTGACAAGGAAAAGTACCTCGTTGGTATTCGCAAGCTGATCGACGAGTGCAGCTTCTCGTACACCCGTCAGACCGAAATGAAAGGTTTGGGCCATGCCATCCTGAGCGGTCGCCCACTGATCGGCAACGAAGCTTTCGCCGTGGTTCTCGCGGACGACCTGTGCGTCAACCCTGAGGGTGACGGCGTGCTGGCGCAGATGGTCAAACTGCACAAGCATTATGGCTGCTCGATCATCGCCATTCAGGAAGTCGATCCGCAGGAAACCAACAAGTACGGCGTGATCGCGGGTGAAGAGATCAAGCCGGGCCTGTTCCGCGTGACCAACATGGTTGAAAAGCCTAAGCCTGAAGATGCGCCGTCCAACCTGGCGATCATCGGCCGCTACATCCTGACTCCGGACATTTTCGAGAAAATCGAACAGACCGAGCCGGGCAAGGGTGGTGAGATTCAGATCACCGACGCCTTGATGAAGCAGGCTGCCGAAGGCAACGTACTCGCTTACAAGTTCAAGGGTGAGCGTTTTGACTGCGGTGGTGCGGAAGGCTACATCCAGGCGACCAACTTCTGCTTCGAGCATTTCTACAAAACCGGCAAAGCGCATTGATTTCTGATTGATGACGCCCGGGACAAAGCCACCTTCGGGTGGCTTTGTCATTTCTGACTGGCCGCCAAGCGGCTATGCTGTGCCTCTGCCAAGGAGATATCGATGGCCTTTGATTTTGATCTGTTTGTAATTGGCGCCGGCTCGGGCGGCGTCAGGGCGGCGCGTTTCGCTGCCGGGTTCGGCGCAAAGGTCGCTGTGGCCGAGAGCCGCTATCTGGGCGGAACCTGTGTCAACGTAGGATGCGTACCCAAAAAGCTATTGGTGTACGGGGCGCATTTTTCCGAGGATTTCGACCATGCCAAGGGCTTCGGCTGGTCGCTGGGTGAGGCCCAGTTCGATTGGGCCACGCTGATCGCCAACAAGGATCGTGAGATCAACCGCCTTAATGGCATCTATCGCAAGTTGCTGGTCGACAGCGGCGTGACGCTGCTTGAAGGGCATGCGAAATTGACCGGCCCGCAGCAGGTCGAAATCAACGGTCAGACCTACAGTGCCGAGCGCATTCTGATTGCCACCGGCGGCTGGCCCCAGGTGCCTGACGTACCAGGGCGCGAGCACGCGATCACCTCCAACGAGGCGTTCTATCTCAAAACGCTACCCAAGCGGGTCGTCGTTGTGGGTGGCGGCTACATCGCGGTGGAGTTCGCCTCGATTTTCAACGGGCTCGGCGCCGACACCACGCTGGTCTATCGCCGCGAGTTGTTCTTGCGTGGCTTTGATGGCGGTGTTCGCACCCATCTTCACGAAGAGTTGCTCAAGCGCCACATGACGATTCGCTTCAACAGCGATATCGAGCGTATCGACAAGCAGGCCGACGGCAGTCTGCTGTTGTCCATGAAGGGTGGCGGCACGCTCGAGACCGATTGCGTGTTCTACGCAACAGGGCGCCGCCCAATGCTCGATAACCTCGGTCTGGACAGTGTCGACGTCAAGCTGGACGAGCACGGCTATATCAAGGTCGATGACAATTACCAGAGCAGCGAGCCTTCTATCCTGGCCATCGGCGATGTCATCGGGGGTGTGCAACTGACACCGGTCGCTCTGGCTGAAGGCATGGCGGTCGCGCGCCGACTGTTCAAGCCCGAGCAGTATCGCCCGGTAGACTACAATCACATCCCGACGGCGGTTTTCAGTCTGCCGAACATCGGTACGGTCGGTCTGACCGAAGAGGATGCAATCAAGGCCGGTCACGATGTGCAGATTTTCGAGAGTCGTTTCAGGCCGATGAAGCTGACCCTGACCGATGATCAGGAGCGCACATTGATGAAGCTGGTCGTCGATGCCAAAACCGATCGTGTGCTGGGCTGCCATATGGTCGGGCCGGATGCTGGCGAAATCGTCCAGAGCCTGGCCATTGCCATCAAGGCTGGCGCGACCAAGCAGGTATTCGACGATACTATCGGGGTACACCCGACCGCGGCAGAAGAGTTCGTTACCATGCGGACGCCTGTCAAACGTTAAGTCACGCAACGCCCGGAGTTCAGGAAGAACTCCGGGGTAAGGGTTTTGAGAGGATGGATCCCGACGTGAATAGAGAGCAGCCACCGGCCAGAATGCCATTGCATTCTGCCGAGCAGGACCGCGAAGTCGCGCAGCACATTGATGCCTTGCGTGAAAGCGAGCGTCAGTTCAGGGCATTGGCTGACAACATGAGTCAACTGGCCTGGACTGCCAGCCCCCGCGGGCAAATCCATTGGTACAACGAGCGTTGGCATGCGTACACCGGTGCTTCGCTCGAGGCCATGACTGCCCTGGGGTGGCGCTCGGTTCTGCACCCCGAACATCGCGAGCGCGTGATGGCGCGTCTGCAATACTGCTTTTCCACTGGCTCGATCTGGGAAGATATATTTCCGATATGTGGCAAGGGCGGCGCTTTCAACTGGTTCCTTTCGCGTGCGCTGCCGTTGCGCGACGCAAGGGGGCACATTACCCACTGGCTGGGTACTCACACCGACATCACCGCTCAGGTCAATGCAGAAGAGGCGTTGCGCGAACTCAACGAAAGTCTGGAGTTGCGCGTCGCCGAGCGCACGCGTGAGCTGGAAGCTGCAAATGAGCTGTTGCAGGCTGAAATTGCCGAGCGGGCGATGGCTGAAGAGGTCTTGCGCCATGCGCAGAAGATGGATGCTATCGGTCAGTTGACTGGTGGTATCGCCCATGACTTCAACAATGTACTTTCCGGCGTGATTGGCGCACTGGACATGATCAGGCTGCGTGTGGCTGCCGGGCGTGTCAGTGAGGTCGATCGCTACCTGGATGCCGCAGCGAGTTCTGCAAACCGTGCTGCTGCACTGACCCGCAGGCTGCTGACATTTGCCCGTCGGCAGTCGCTTAACGTCACCGTGGTGGATGTCAATTGCATGGTCCGCTCCATGGAAGAGTTGTTGCGGGGGACGGTCGGCGCTCATGCGCACCTGGAGATCGAGCTGGAGGAGGGGTTGAGCGCGGTGCGCACCGATGAGCATCAGTTGGAAAATGCCTTGTTGAATCTGGTCATCAACGCGCGCGATGCCGTACCTGTCGGAGGGAGGCTGTGCGTGCGCAGCCGCGCGTTAACGCTGGAGACGCAAAAAGACGGTCTGCTGCCTGGCGACTACGTACAGCTTAGTGTTGAAGATAACGGCTGTGGCATTGCTCGGGATGTTATCGATCAGGTGTTCGATCCGTTTTTCACCACCAAACCGGTAGGCCAGGGAACCGGCCTGGGTTTGTCGATGGTCTACGGCTTTACCCGGCAAGCCGGCGGACACGTGCATATAGAAAGCGCCGAAGGTCAGGGCACCCGGGTTGATTTGCATCTGCCATGCGGCGAGATAGCGCTGGCCTGAAGCTTGCTAATCAGGCTTTGTCTGATGGTTTCTTTCTGGTGGCTTTGGGTTTGTCCGGCTGATCGAGCCTTGTCTGCAGGTTCTCCAGTGCCGCTTCCTTCTTGGTCAGCAGCAGTTCCAGCATGCGGCTCTGTTGCTGCGCATCGGTCATGCCTTGTTTAAGTGCGGCGTTTTCGTCCTGCGCGCTGCGTAATCTTTCTTCCAGTAGCGCGCATTGGGTGCGGGTGTGGTGCTGTTGTTCGGCGAAGGCGGCATTCTGCGTGTTGGCCTGCTTCAGCTGGTCGGTCTGGCTGTGCAGTTCGCGCAGGGTGTTGCGATTTTCAGCCAGCAACCTTTCGTTATCTCGATTGAGCTGTGTGATGTTTTCCTGGTGCATGGCAAGGCCTTGCTGTGCCTGTCGCAGTTCCATTTGCAGCTGCTGAACCTGGGTTTCGTGGCGTCGCTGCTCCTGCTCGCGTTGTTCCCTGATCGAGTTGCGATAGTGCTCCAGCGCCTCGCGGGCGTGCTGGTGTTTTTCTTCAAGCGAATGGATCTGCCCGTCCTTGTCGCGCAGGCGTGCCTCCATGTCCTGATTGGCCTGAAGCAATCGGGCGTGTTCTGTCTGCACATCCTGCAGTGTGCCTTGCGTGTGGAGCAGGGCGGCGGCCTGCTGTTCCAGCGCCTGTTCACGCTGCTGTGCGTGTTTTTCCAGCTGGCTGATCTGCTCTTGAGTGCCCGCAAGTTGCCGCTGCAGGGTGTCGCGCTCGGCCTGATATTCATCGCGCGCCTGATCAATACGCTCTTGCGCCTGTTCCTGAAGCCTTTGGGCGAGATGCGCGACCAGATCGCTCAATTCCTCATTGATATCCGGCGCTGGGGCTTGCGTGGATTCAAGCTCCTTCAGATAGCGGTGGATAGTGGTTTTCGAGCCGGTATTGCCCATTTCGATACGTACCGCGTCGATGCTGGGGTTTTCGCCTCGGGACAGCAGGGATGCTCTCGCTTTCTGCACTAACGCCTTGTTTACACCGCCACGGGCCATGCTGTCTCCTACGATTTCATACTGTGGTATGTACTCTGTAATTACATACTATATGTTTTGAAATAATTAGCCATTTTTTGAATTAATTAACACGGGATATTGGCGTATTATCCCGTGTCAGGCGTCTTCAGCTCCCTTTACGGCGCCCTTACCGGTACACCCGAGCAGGTTTGAGCCATGAATAACGTTGATCGCTACATCGAGGCTGCGACCCGCGACAACACGCGCCGCAGCTATCGGGCTGCCATCGAGCATTTCGAGGTGACGTGGGGCGGGTTTCTGCCGGCGACCAGCGAAAGCGTGGCGCGTTACCTGGCCAGCCATGCCGGGACGCTGTCGGTGAACACCTTGAAGCTGCGTTTGTCAGCGCTGGCCCAGTGGCACGTCAGCCAGGGTTTTGTCGATCCGACCAAGGCACCGATGGTGCGCAAGGTCATCAAGGGCATTCGTGCGCTGCACCCCGCACAGGAAAAGCAGGCCGAGCCCTTGCAGTTGCAGGATCTGGAAAAAGTCATCGCCTGGCTGGAGGTCGAAATACGCGAAGCAAGCGCACAACACGATCAGCCACGGCTGTTGCGCGGCCGACGCGATTCGGCGCTGATCCTGCTGGGGTTCTGGCGCGGGTTTCGTAGTGACGAGCTATGCCGCCTGCAAGTACAGGACGTCAAGGCCATCGCCAACTCGGGAATCAGCCTGTATTTGCCGCGGAGCAAAGGCGATCGAGAAAATCTGGGCCGCACCTATCAGACCCCGGCCTTGCAGAGGCTTTGCCCGGTTCAGGCCTATATAGAGTGGATCAACTGTGCCGCGCTGGTACCCGGTCCAGTCTTTCGGGCAGTGGACCGCTGGGGTAACCTTAAAGAGGAGGAGTTGCACGCCAACAGCATCATCCCGTTGCTGCGTCAGGCGCTCCAGCGTGCAGGCATCGCCGCCGAGCGCTACACCAGCCACTCATTGCGTCGCGGTTTTGCAAGCTGGGCGCACAGCAACGGCTGGGACCTCAAGTCACTGATGTCCTATGTAGGCTGGAGGGACATCAAGTCGGCGATGCGCTACATTGATGCCGCTCCGTTCCTGAGCCCATCGGAGGCGGGGAGCGGTCCGAAGGTTTCTTCTATCGATAAGCTGCCTTCATAGTGAAAAGCAATCAGTGACATCAGGTTTGCCAATGAGCGATTGTCATCGATCATGCGTAAGCTTCACTCCATCGAATTCACAACCCATCCAACCCATCAGGAGATATACCGATGCCTATCATCAACAGCCAAGTAAAACCGTTCAAGGCTACCGCATTCAAGAACGGCGCTTTCGTTGACGTCTCGGACGCTGACTTCAAAGGCAAGTGGTCTGTCGTATTCTTCTACCCGGCCGACTTCACCTTCGTATGCCCGACCGAGCTGGAAGACCTGGCTGACAACTACGAAGAGTTCAAGAAGCTGGGCGTTGAAATCTACAGCGTTTCGACTGACACCCACTTCGCCCACGCTGCATGGCACAACACTTCGCCAGCGATCGGCAAGATCCAGTACACCATGATCGGTGACCCGACCCTGACCATCTCCCGCAACTTTGATGTGCTGATCGAAGAAGCCGGTCTGGCGGATCGCGGTACTTTCGTGATCAACCCTGAAGGTCAGATCAAAATCGTCGAACTGAACGACGGTGGCGTTGGTCGTGACGCTTCCGAGCTGCTGCGCAAGATCAAGGCTGCTCAGTACGTTGCCGCTCACCCGGGCGAAGTCTGCCCAGCCAAGTGGAAAGAAGGCGAAGCTACTCTGGCTCCGTCCCTGGACCTGGTTGGCAAGATCTGAGGCGCATGAATCGGCTGGGGGCGTTGAGCTCTTGAGCAAGTAAACCGCATCGCCCCAAAAAACGCCCGGGCGGTAATCGCCTGGGCGTTGTTATTTCTACCCTTTGTAAACAGGAAGCCGCCACATGTTGGACGCCAATCTTAAAGCCCAGTTGAAATCCTATCTGGAGCGGGTTACTCGCCCCATCGAGATCGTCGCGTCCCTTGATGACGGCGCGAAGTCTCAGGAAATGCTTGCACTGCTCAATGATGTGATCAGTGTTTCCAAGGACGTCACCCTGAATGACAGCGGCACCGACGCACGTACGCCGTCGTTCTCGCTGAACAGCCCTGGCCACGATATCAGCCTGCGTTTTGCCGGTATCCCCATGGGTCACGAATTCACCTCGCTGGTCCTGGCGCTGCTGCAAGTCGGCGGCTATCCACCCAAGGTCAGTGCGGAAACCATCGAACAGGTTCGCGCACTTCAGGGCGAATTCCATTTCGAAACCTATTTCTCGCAGTCCTGCCAGAACTGTCCGGACGTCGTCCAGGCCCTGAACCTGATGGCAGTGCTGAACCCTGGTATCAAGCACGTCGCTATCGACGGTGCGCTGTTCCAGGAAGAAGTCACCGATCGCAAGATCATGTCGGTGCCCAGCATCTATCTGAACGGTGAGTTGTTCGGGCAGGGCCGCATGGGCCTGGAAGAGATTCTGGCCAAGATCGACACCGGCGCCGGTGCGCGTCAGGCGGAAAAACTCAACGCCAAGCAGGCTTTCGATGTGCTGGTCGTCGGCGGTGGCCCGGCTGGCTCGGCCGCGGCAGTCTATGCTGCGCGTAAAGGCATCCGCACCGGTGTTGCTGCCGAGCGTTTCGGCGGTCAGGTGCTCGACACCATGGCCATCGAGAACTTCATCTCGGTACAACATACCGAGGGGCCGAAGCTGGCCGTGGCGCTTGAAGAGCACGTCAAGCAGTACGAAGTCGACATCATGAACCTGCAGCGTGCCGACAAGCTGATTCCTGGCGCAGCCGGCGAGTTGCACGAAGTGAAGTTTGCCAGCGGTGCCAGCCTCAAGGCCAAGACGCTGATCCTTGCCACTGGCGCACGCTGGAGGGAGATGAACGTGCCGGGTGAGCAGCAGTACCGTAACAAGGGTGTGGCTTATTGCCCGCACTGTGACGGTCCTTTGTTCAAAGGCAAGCGCGTCGCTGTCATCGGTGGCGGTAACTCGGGTGTCGAGGCTGCAATCGACCTCGCAGGTATCGTGTCTCACGTGACTCTACTGGAGTTCGACGTGCAATTGCGTGCCGACGCGGTGCTGCAGCGCAAATTGCACAGTCTGCCGAACGTGACCGTGATCACCAGTGCGCAAACCACTGAAGTGACAGGTGATGAGCAGAAGGTCAACGGCCTGCGCTACAAGAACCGCACCACAGGCGAAGAGATCAACGTACCGCTCGAAGGTATCTTCGTGCAGATCGGCCTGCTGCCCAACAGTGAGTGGCTCAAAGGTGCCATCGAGTTGTCGCCGCGCGGTGAGATCGTGGTCGATCCTCGCGGTGAAACCTCGGTGCCAGGCATCTTCGCTGCTGGTGACGTGACGGTTGCACCGTACAAGCAGATCATCATCGCCCTGGGCGAAGGTGCCAAGGCCTCCCTGAGCGCCTTTGACCACCTGATCCGTACCTCCGCCCCGGCCTGATCGGAGAGCGGTAAACGAAAAGCCCCGTGGGCGATCACGGGGCTTTTTGCTTTCTACGCGGATCGCCCCTTGCCGAAGCGATCGCTGGCAGTCTCAGAGCGGCGTTGGCTGGATGATTTCTACCCAGTAGCCGTCCGGGTCCTTGATAAAGGCCAGGCTGTTCATGCGGCCATCGGACAAGCGCTTCTGAAAGTCGACGCCCAGGCTTTCAAAACGCTCGCAGGCGACTTTCACATCCGGCACCGACACGCAGATATGGCCAAAGCCGCGCGGGTCGCTGTTGCCGTTATGGTAAGACGCTGTGGCATCGCTTTCGGTACCGTGGTTATGGGTCAGCTCCAGAATGCCGGGGATCGACTTCATCCATTCGTTGCGGGCGGCGTCGTCTTCCGGGATCTGTGCCTTGTCGACCAGCGCCAGGAAGTACAGGCTGAATTCGGCTTCCGGGAAATCACGCTTCTCGACCAGGCTGAAGCCCAGTACGCGGGTGTAGAAATCAAGCGATTTGGTAATGTCCTTGACGCGCAGCATGGTGTGATTGAACACAAACTGCCGGGTGGCCGCTTCAGGATCGGCTGTGACGCCCGGTAGTGTGTTGAGTTCGTGCAAGCTCATCAATGTGTCTCCAACAGAATGTACAAATAATGCCAAATGATACGGGGCAGGGCGCGCAGTGCCAAACCCGGCTCGGATAACGTCGCGTCGGCCTTGCTCGATGCCGACAACAGGCTCAGAATTTCCGGTCAACCGTTCTGGCGACCCGATCATGATCCTTTCGCACTACCGACGCTCCGTGCCAAGCCTGTGCCTGTTCCTGCTGTTGGGCACTGCACAGGTGCATGCCGCCGATGCAATGATCGTCTGGCCCGCAGGCTGGGAGGTCGAGTCGATACCGACCGAGTCGGGCGAGCCCGTTCAACCTTCCGTGCAAGTCAGACAGCGCGCGGTGAAAAACGATCAAAGTGGAAATCCGCTGATGGTCATGGAACTCACCCAGACGCGCCTGACGCCAGGGCATGAAGTCAATGTCCAGGGCGTTCTGCTGGAAATGCGCAAGTCGATTCAGGTCAATTTTGCCCGGAGCGGATTGCAGAGCGCTTGCACGCATGTCCGTGAAAGTCGACTCAGCGTCGTGCCCGCACTCGAAACCACCTGCACCATTACTCAGAATGGTGTGCACGTGCTGACCCAGACACTGGTCGCGGCCGCCAGCAAGGAGCTGGCCTGGTCGTTGTCCTATGCGGGATCGGCAGACGGCTATGCGAGCAACAAGGATGAGGCACTGCGTATTCGCGAGAGTCTGCGCCTGGACGATACGCAGTGAACTCTGCCTTTTCGCAGGCAAACAGAAGCCCGCCGAGGCGGGCATGGGGCGCTATTCCTTTAGCGGTCTTCATCATCCGAGAGTGCATGTGAAAAAAGTGTGAAGCTCCGCTGTGCTGCGAATGTGGTGCTCTTCGACGCGCCGAATCATTGAGAAACAAATAAGGATGTATCTCATTACACCGCCAAACTGAATAATTACTCTACACACTTCAGGAACTGTTCAGGTTTGTAACTGTGTGCTGAATCGCATAATCCAGATTTATTGGCGTCATTATTCTCGCGGTATTTTCCCGGTGCCCTGAAGTATATGTACCGGGCAGTTCACTCAATCATGTATATGAATTCCCGGTGTCCAACGAAAGGAACTGTGTGTGCGTCCGGGCAAAAAGCTGCAGTGCGCAGGTGATCATATGCAGCGGCGCAGACAAAAAAGCCCTGCACGTGCAGGGCTTCAAGTGACAACTTGCAATCAGGCACGAAGCCATGAATCAACAGTGTCTACACCGTATTGCTCTTTCCACGCCTTGAGGCCGCGATGGTTGCCGCCCTTGGTTTCAATCAGCTCACCCGTGTGCGGATTCTGGTAAACCTTGACCACACGTGCGCGGCGACGCTTTGGACCTGCGGGTGCGACCAGCGAGGTAGCGCTTGCAGGGTCAAGGATTGCAATGATGTCACGCAGGCTTTTGCCGTAGGTGCCCATCAGGTCCTGGAGCTTTTGCTCGAATTCGATCTCCTTTTTCAATCCGGCGTCATTCTTCAACGATTCCAGCTGTGCAAGCTGTTCCTGAAGGGCTTTCTCTGCTGCTCGAAACTCGGCAAGTCTGGACAATTAATATACTCCAACAATGTAATGGCTGTTGTCAGCCCTATAAAGCGATGAGACAAAACTGATGACCGATTCGCTCACTCGAGGGTGCCCGATACCTGCGGTTTCTATGCTGAAACTTGGCCTTCGCGGCTTGTCATTGCGCAGATAGAGGGTATTTATAACTCAGTCGCCCGCAAATGATGCACTTTTTTTTTCAGTTAGAAAATAGCCTTTTTCAAATTCGTTAAATGAAGCGGGGAGACGATGTTGGATATAGGGGATGATGTCCGTGTTGTACGCGGAGGGGCAGTGTAAGTTATTTCCGATATTAGCCACGGATGGAAAACGTGTCATGAGAGAGTGGATAGCTTAAAAAGAGAAATATCCGACAGGCAATAGGACTATCGGATGAGGAAATGGCAGAGCAGTGCGAACGCCGCGGACTGAAAGGCGTGTAGACCATGCAAAGATAGCCTTTGGCCTGTCTCGGCGTTGCGTTTCTGACCCTACAGTCCCTGTTGCAGCACAGGGTCATCCGGGTTCTGCTGTTCGAGCTCGGCCAGCAGAATCTGCACGTTCTGCAGCTGACCGTTCTCTTTCCAGTACTGGATCAGCAGCACTCTGGCCTTGCGATTGGCGGGCTGGTTTTGAACGATCTGAGTCAACTGCCGCTGTGCCGCTTCAAGCTCGTTCAACGAGTGCAGGGCAACCGCCAGGTCATAGCGATAGTCGTTGTTATCGGGCGCCAGTTCCGTGGCCTTGGCCAGGCTGAGCACGGCGAATTCAGCCTGGCCGTGGTTCAGCAGCCACATGCCGAGGGCATGCTGGAGCAGGGACGAGCCAGGGTTATGCTCAAGCAGTTGCGCGAAAAGGATGCGCGCCTGCTCGGCCTGGCCCTTGCGGTCCAGTAATTCGATATGCGCCAGCGCTGCTTCGATATTGCCCGGGTCCAGCGCGGTGGCGCGCTGTAGCGCCGCGAGCGCGGGTTCCAGGTCGCCGGTCTGCAGATACAGCCTGGCCAGTTGCAGCTGGTTTTGTGCGCTTTGCGGCTGGCTCTTGAGTGACTCCTGAAACGCCTCGGCACTTTGCTGCAGAACGGCAAAGTACAGGCCCAGCTCATCAGGTGAGAGGCCAAGCAGGGCGCTGGTGGCGCGAAACCTGACGGATTGTTCGGCGTCATCCAGCAGGGGGCCGAGCAACAGACTGCGCTGACTGTTGGAGACCAGCCTGACACTGACATCGATGGCCGCTTCGCGCACTTGCGCGGACGGGTTACTCAAGGCCGCATCAAGCAACTTGAGGGCCTGGGGGCTGGGATAGTCGCTCAGTTCGGCGAGCAGGCTGATGCGTTGCGTGTCAGACAGGTCAGTCCGTCCCAGTTGTTGATACAGCACGCGCGCGGCACCCGGTTTACCGTCGTGTGCCTGTTCCAGCGCCTGGGCATAGGTATGACTCAGCCTGGCCGGCGCGGTCTGGACGGGCGTGCGCCACCACCAGAAAACCAGCGAAAGCATCAGCAGCGCTGCAGCCGCTGCGCCGATCAGCCAGCGACGTCGAGAAGTGGGTTGAGGCGATAACCCCATGGTAGAAAGTCTGGGCATATCGATTTCCAATGCTTGACGGGTTGCAGCTTCGGGGAGTGGCTGGCAGCTGTCAAACGGCAATCATGATGCAGCCGGATTTCAGGCAAAAAAAGCCCCGCGGCCTGATCGGGCGCGGGGCTTTTTTACCGGTTTTTCAGGTTCAGGCCTGAGGGTGCCAGCCGCCACCCAGTGCCTTGTAAATGGCCACGATGCCACGGTACAGCTCGATTTCTGCCTGCGCCTGAGCATCCTCGGCTGCCAGACGTTCGCGCTCGGCATCCAGCAGGACCAGGAAGTCCGCCGTGCCTTCTCGATATTGCACCGAGGCCAGCCTGGCCGCCGAGCGACTCGCATCGCTCTGGCGCATCAGCGAGACCAGCCGCTGCTGGCGTTTGTCGTAATCGCTGAACGCGTTCTCCGACTCCTCCAGAGCAAGCAGTACCTGCTGCTCGTAGTTGGCCAGTGCGCCCTCGGCGTCGGCGTCGGCACTGCGAATCTGCGCCCGGACACTGCCCAGATCGAAGGCCGCCCAGGTGATGCTCGGCCCCAGCGACCAGGCTCTGGCCGCTGACGAACCGATCTGCGAGCCGCGCCCAGCGGTAAAGCCCAGAAAACCGCTCAGACTGACCCTCGGGAACAGGTCGGCAGTCGCGACGCCGATACGTGCGGTCGAGGCAGCGAGTTGTCGCTCGGCTGCACGGATGTCCGGCCGATTGCGCAGCACTTGCGTCGGGTCGCCGATCGGCAAGGCCTTGGCGATGGCAGGCAGCTTGCTCGGGCTCAAGTCGACGCTGAGGTTTTCCGGGCGCTCGCCCAGTAACGTGGCGATACGATTGCGTTGGCGAGCCTGCTCGGCCTGCAACTGTGGAACGGTTGCCTCGACGGCAGCCAGTCGTGCCTCTGCACGTACCACATCCAGCTCGTTGCCCACGCCCGCATCACGCAATTGCGTAGTCACGTCCTGAGAACTCTGCTGGTTTTTCAGGTTGTCGCGGGCAATGGCTTCACGCAGTTGTGCGCCGCGCAGTTGACCGTAGGCGTCGACCACCTCGGCAATCAGCGTGACCTGAAGCTGATAGAGGTTGGCCTCTGCAGCATCCTGATCGGCATCGCTGGCTTCCAGTTGGCGCTGAATACGCCCGAACAGGTCCACTTCCCACGCCATGTCCAGGCCCAGGTCGTAGCGCTCGCTGTTGACCCGGCGCTCGGTGATGCCGGGTTGCTGACCCTTGCCGATGTCACTGCTGGCGCGACTGGTCACCACGGGCATCACATCGTTGGCGACGTCATCGCGTATGGCTCGCGCCGACTTGAGGCGGGCGAAGGCGACGCGCAGATCGCGGTTGCCGTCCAGTGACCTGGCCACCAGTTTATTGAGGGTCGGATCCTCGAACTGCTGCCACCACACCCTGTCCACTTTGCTGCGGTCATAGTTGCCCTGGGCGGCGGACGCCAGTTTGGCTGGCGCCGTGACCGGTGCCTGGTAGTCCGGGCCCACGGCGCAGGCCGCCAGCGCCATGACCAGCAGGCTCGGGATGAAGACTTTGTAGGCGCTCATCAATGCATCTCCGCAGGCAGGTTTTGCTGGCTGTTTGCTCTGGCGGCCTTGCGGGCCTCCTGGCGTTCGACGTAATTACGGATAAGCACGTAGAACACCGGCGTCAGCAGCAGGCCGAAGAAAGTGACCCCCAGCATCCCGGAGAACACCGCGACACCCATGGCATGGCGCATCTCGGCACCCGCGCCGCTGGACAGCACCAGAGGCACGACCCCCATAATGAAGGCGAACGAGGTCATCAGGATCGGACGCAGACGCAGGCGGCATGCTTCCAGTACCGCGTCCAGCGGGCTCATCCCTTCGGCCTGTTTGTCCTTGGCGAACTCGACGATCAGAATCGCGTTCTTGCACGCCAGGCCTACCAGTACGATCAGGCCGATCTGCGTGAAGATATTGTTGTCGCTGCCGGCGATCATCACCCCGGCAATCGCCGAGAGCAGGGTCATCGGTACGATCAGGATCACCGCCAGCGGCAGGCTCCAGCTTTCGTATTGAGCCGCCAGTACCAGAAACGCCAGCAACACACAGAGCGGGAACACGAACAGCGCGGTATTGCCCGAAAGGATCTGCTGATAGGTCAGGTCGGTCCATTCGTAGATCATGCCGGTGGGCAGTTCCTCGCGAAGCAGTTTTTCGACCGCCGCCTGAGCCTGGCCAGAGCTGTAGCCTGGTGCTGCTGCACCGTTGATTTCAGCAGTGATGAAGCCGTTGTAGTGCATGACGCGGTCGGGGCCGGCGGTGTCGCTGACCTTGACGAAGGTCGCCAGCGGGATCATCTCGCCCAGGTTATTGCGCACCTTGAGCTGACCGATCTGGTCGGCATCCTGGCGGAACTGCTGCTCAGCCTGGACATTGACCTGATAGGTGCGGCCGAACCGGTTGAAGTCGTTGGCATACAGCGACCCCAGATACACCTGCAGGGTGTCGAAAATATCGCTGACTGCCACGCCGTGGGTCTTGGCCTTCTCGCGGTCAATCGCGGCATCGACTTGCGGTACGTTCACCGTGTAGCTGGTAAACAGCCCGGCCAGTTCCGGCACGCTGCGGCTTTTGGCGATGATGTTCTGGGTTTCCTTGTACAGCTCGTCATAGCCCAGGTTGCCACGGTCCTCGATCTGCAGACGGAAGCCGCCGATGGTGCCCAGGCCTTGTACCGGTGGTGGCGGGAAGATCGCCATGTAGGCTTCCTGAATCGAGGCGAACTGACCGTTCAGCGCGCCGGCAATCGCGTTGGCCGAGAGGCTCGGGTCCTTGCGCTCGTCGAACGGCTTGAGGGTCACGAACACCACGCCGTTATTCGGGCTGTTGGTGAAGCCGTTGATCGACAGACCCGGGAAGGCAATGGCGTCCTGCACGCCAGGCTGCTTGAGGGCCAGCTCCGACATGCGTTTGATGACATCCTCGGTGCGGTCCAGGCTCGCGGCGTCCGGCAACTGGGCAAATGCGACCAGGTATTGCTTGTCCTGGCTCGGGACGAAACCGGTCGGTGTGCTGGCAAAGCCCATCCAGGTCAAAACCATCAGGCCCGCGTAAACCAGCAAGGCAATGCCGCTGCTGCGAATGACCCTGGCAACGGTGCCGACATAGCCGTGGCTGGCTTTTTCGAAAAAGCGGTTGAACGGGCGGAACAGCCAGCTGCCGAGCATTCTGTCGAGGAAGCGCGAGAAGCGATCCCTGGGCGCGTCATGACCTTTGAGCAATACCGCCGCCAGTGCAGGCGACAGAGTCAGCGAGTTGAAGGCGGAAATGACCGTCGAAATGGCGATGGTCAGCGCGAACTGCTTATAGAACTGACCGCTGAGTCCGGAGATGAATGCCGCAGGCACGAACACGGCGCACAGCACCAGCGCCGTCGCGATGATCGGCCCTGTTACTTCAGCCATGGCCTTGTGCGTGGCAGCGACCGGTTCCAGGCCCAGCTCGATGTTCCGTTCGACGTTCTCCACCACCACGATGGCATCGTCGACCACGATACCGATCGCCAGTACCAAACCGAACAAGGACAGCGCGTTCAGCGAGAAACCGAACATGTGCATGACCGCAAAGGTGCCGATCAGCGAGACCGGTACGGCCACCAGCGGAATGATCGATGCGCGCCAGGTCTGCAGGAACAGGATCACCACCAGCACGACCAGTATCAGTGCTTCGAACAGCGTGTGAATTACCGCCTCGATGGAACCACGGACGAAGATCGTCGGGTCATAGACGATGCTGTAGTCCATGCCTTCCGGGAAGCTTTGCTTGAGCTCGGCCATTCGTGCCCGTACATCGTTGGAGATGTCGATGGCGTTGGAGCCGGGACGCTGGAAGATCGGGATCGCTACCGCAGGCTGATTATTGAGCAACGAGCGCAGCGCATACTGGCTGGAGCCCAGTTCGATGCGTGCGATGTCCTTGAGGCGAGTGATTTCGCCATCGGCACCGGCGCGCACGACCACGTTTTCGAACTCTTCCTCACTGACCAGGCGGCCCTGGGTGTTGATCGACATCTGAAAGCTGGTGGCATTCGGTGAGGGCGGGGAGCCCAGCTGGCCAGCGGCTACCTGACGGTTCTGTTCGCGAATCGCATTGACCACATCAGTGGCGGTCAGGTTGCGTGAGGCGGTCTTGTTCGGGTCGAGCCAGACCCGCAGCGAATAATCGCCCATGCCGAACAGCTGCACATCACCGACGCCGCCCAGTCGCGCCAGCTCATCCTTGATGTTGAGCACGGCGTAGTTGGACAGGTACAGCATGTCGTAGCGTTTGTCCGGCGAGGTCAGGTGCACAACCATGGTCAGGTCGGGGGAGGCCTTGTCCACGGTGATGCCGATGCGTGTCACTTCTTCAGGCAGCTTCGGCTCGCTGCGGGTCACGCGGTTCTGCACCTGCACCTGCGCATTGTCCAGGTCAGTACCCAGTGCGAAGGTGATGGTGAGGGTGAGCTTGCCATCGGCAGTGGCCTGCGAAGACATATAGAGCATGCCTTCGACACCGGTAATTGCCTGTTCCAGTGGCGAGGCCACGGTTTCGCCGATCACCTTGGGGTTGGCGCCGGGGAAGTTGGCGCGTACCACCACGGTTGGCGGCACGACTTCCGGGTATTCACTGATCGGCAGCTGGAACAGCGAGATGGCACCGGCGATCAGGATCAGCAGCGACAACACTGCGGCGAAGATCGGCCGTGAAATAAAGAATTTGGAGAAGTTCATCGGACGAGTCCCTTAGCCGCGCGGCGCGGCAGCGCTGGCGATTTTGACGGCCGCTTTGGGCGCCACTTGTGGCAGGTTGCTGGCTTCAAGGGCCTGGCGTTGTTTGAGCAGTGCGGCGAGGGTATCGGCGCTGGCCATCGGAGTGACTTCAGGGTCTACAGGCTGGCCGGGACGTACGCGCTGCAAGCCTTTGACGACGATGGTGTCATCCTTGCCCAGGCCATTGCGCACAATGCGCAGGCCTTCGATTTTCGGCCCCAGCTCGACAGCCCGGTAGGCAGGCTTGTTGTCCTTGTCCATGACCAGCACAAACTTCTTGCCCAGGTCGGTGCCCACTGCTTCGTCATTGATCAGCACGGCCGAGTAAGTGCCGCTGCCCACCAGTTTCAGGCGCGCATACAGGCCGGGAGTGAACGCACCGTCGGCGTTATCGAACACGGCGCGGCCACGAATGGTGCCGGTCCTCGGGTTGACCTGATTGTCGACAAAGTTCATCTGGCCCAGATGCGGGTTGCCGGGTTCGTTGGACAGCCCCAGATACACCGGCGTGCTCTGACCGCGCTGGCCTTTGCGAGCCAGTTCGGTGTACTTGAGGAACACGCGCTCGTCTGCGTCGAAGTAGGCGTAGACCTTGTCGGTGGAAACCACGCTGGTCAGGGCGGTGACATCGGCGGTGACAATGTTGTCGGAAGTGATTTCGGCACGACTTACGCGGCCTGAAATCGGTGCGGTGACGCGGGTGAAACTGAGGTTCAGTCTAGCCAGGTCCAGTTGCGCCTGAATGGCCGCGACACCGGCCTTGGCTTCCTGCGCCGAGGTGGTACGCGATTCGGCCAGCTCGGCGGAAATCGCGTTGTTGCTGCGCAGACGCTCGCCACGCTGGGCTTCGCTGTCACTGCGCGAAGCGACTGCGCGGGCCTGTTGCAACTGGGCTTCGAGGCGGCGGACTTCCGACTGGAAGGGGCGAGGGTCGATCTGGAACAGCAGGTCGCCTTTCTTGACCAGCGAGCCGTCGGTGAAGGCTACCTGGTCGATCTGACCGGAGACCCTTGGGCGCACTTCGACCGTTTCAGGTGCTTCGAGACGACCGGTAAATTCATCCCACTCGTTGACTGGCTGTTCCAGTACCTTGGCCACACTGACTTTGGCTGCGCCAGGCGCACTGGTGGCTTCCGGCGCACGGCCGCAGGCACTGATGACGATCAAGGCGAGGGCGGTGAGAGGGTAGCGCAGATGGCTGATTGTCTGGTGCATGGGAAGTTCCGCCAATAGTGAAGAATGGGGCGGATTCTGTTGCGCACGGGGTGTTATTAACGAATCGAATAAACCGAAGGTTACTATCACTGGCAATGATGAGTACCCATAGGTCTTCGAAAACCTGCAGCCGGGTGACCCGCAGGGTGGATGGCGGCCAGGCATTCGGGGCTGAGAATGCTCCCCTTATGGCGAGCCAAAAAAGCTCATAGCATATTGCTATCTCTTCGATCAATCTTTGCAATCGCCGCGGCTATCAAGTTGTCCAGCGAACAGTCGATCCTTGGTTATTACGATAAATCCCGGGGAAAAGTTTGATGAAGTCGACATGGCTGGACAATTTGAAGGTCAGCAAAAAGCTGAGTGTAGGCTTCGGTCTGATACTGCTGGGTGTGCTGACGGTCACCGCGATCGGTTACCTCAGCACCAACCTGCTGATCGAGCGGCTGGGCAAGGCAGCCAGGGTTTCTGAGGTGAAGGCCGATGCGCTGAGCCTCAGGATCGCTGCGCAGGCCTATACCGCCAAGCCTGACGCGAGTAATTCGCAGGGCTACGCGGCCGCCCTGGACAATCTGGGCAAGACCATCGAGGAAGGCCTGAAGATTCTGACCGTTCCGGCCAACGCCGATATCCTCAGAGGTATTCGCGATCAGGCGGGTGGCTTGAGGCAAACGTTCAGTCAATTGGTCGATAACAATCGGCAAATTGATCAGGCCATGCAGCCGCTGATCACCATTTCCGAACAAGTGAGCGGAAGCTTTGAGACACTCCTGCAAAAGACCTTGGACGACGTTTCCCGCTCGCTGGATCAAAGCGGTATCGACCAGGTAAAGATTGCTGGCGACCTGCGCAATGGCATGACCAATTTTCGCCTGGTGTTCCGCCGTTATATCAGTATCCCGACCGCTGAAAACAGGCAGATCACCTTCGATGCTGCCGACTCACTGATCGCTCAGGTGAGCAGTGCGCGCAACCAATTGCCGAACAAGGCCGGCCCGGCGGTGGATGAGGCGCTCGCGGCGCTGCAACAGTACAAGTCGTTGATGGTCTCCATCTCGCAACTGATGCAACAGAACGATCAGATTCGCGACAGCCTTCGCCAGCAGTCAATGGACATCGTCACCAGTACCGAAAAGCTGATGGCGGGCCAGGTAGTCAGTGCCAATAAAGAAAAAGACAGCGCCGTAACCCAGTTGCTCACGGTGGCGGTGATCGTATTGCTGCTGGGCATCTTCGCGGCGATTCTGATTACCCGTCAGATTACCCGTCCGCTCGATTCCACGGTGATCGCTGCGCGTCGAATTGCCGACGGCGATTTGACCAATGACCTTAGCACCACTCGCCAGGATGAGCTGGGCCTGCTGCAAAACACCATGCAACACATGACCGTATCGCTGCGTACCCTGATTGGCGGTATCAGCAATGGTGTGACACAGATCGCCACGGCGGCCGAGGAGCTTTCAGCCGTCAGCGAACAGACCAGCGCGGGCGTTACTCAGCAGAAACTGGAAGTCGACCAGGTGGCGACCGCCATGAACCAAATGGCGTCCACCGTTCAGGAAGTGGCGCAGAACACTGAAGATGCATCGCAGGCCGCCAGACAGGCCAGTGACCGCGCAACCCACGGCAGCAGTGTGGTGCAAAACGCCACGCGTGAAATCAGCCAGCTTGCCGGTGAAGTGGGGCAACTGGGCGAGGCCATGCAGCGCCTGATTCAGGACAGTGACAAGATCGGCGGTGTCATTGATGTGATCAAGGCGGTCGCGGAACAAACCAACCTGTTGGCCCTCAACGCGGCGATCGAAGCCGCACGTGCGGGTGAGCAGGGGCGCGGCTTTGCCGTGGTGGCCGATGAGGTGCGCTCGCTGGCTCAGCGTACACAGTCATCCACGACTGAAATCGAGGCGCTGATAAAGTCCTTGCAGGATGGCACCGGCGCGGCATCGGATCTGATGAATGCCAGCCGTCAACGTACCGAAGGCACCGTGGCGCTGGCGCGGCAGGCCGAAGAATCGTTGCTTGAAATCACTCATTCGATTGTGACCATCGAACAGATGAGCCAACAGATTTCTGCTGCCGCTGAAGAGCAGAGCGCCGTCACCGACGAAATCAATCGCAGTGTCATCAGCGTACGGGACATCGCCGACCAGTCGGCTACGGCCACCGAACAAAGCGCAGCGTCTACCGTGGAGCTGGCGCGCCTGGGCAGCAACCTGCAGGACATGGTTGCGCGTTTCCGGATCTGATTGTCGCCACTTTCAAAAAGTCGCGAGGCCCAAAAGTCTCATCCTGTAAAAAGAGCGGCGCTGGCAATCAGCGCTGCTCCACCCTCTGCAGAAACCTTCGAGTCCGCTCGTTTTGCGGATTCAGCAGAATTTCGCTCGGGGTGCCGTCCGCCACGATGCGCCCGCCCTCCATGAACAGCACCCGGTCAGCGATGTCCTGAGCGAATTTCATCTCGTGGGTCACCAGTAACATGGTCATCTGAAACTCGTGGGCAATCGAGCGAATTACCGCCAGTACCTCGCCGACCAGCTCAGGGTCGAGCGCTGACGTGACTTCATCGAACAACATGACCTGCGGGCGCATGGCCAGTGCTCTGGCAATCGCTACACGTTGTTGCTGACCACCGGAAAGCTGGCTCGGATAGGCATCGGCCTTGTGAGCAAGCCCGACCAGCCCGAGGTATTGATGCGCGCGTTCAAGGGCCTCTTCGCGAGGCAGTCTGAGTACCCTTAGTGGTGCTTCGGTGACATTTTCCTGCACGGTGAGGTGTGGGAACAGATTGAACTGCTGGAACACCATGCCTACCCGATGTTCCACAGGAGCCTTGCGTGCGCCAGGCCAGTGCCATCCGGATGTGCGCGCGGGCACTGCTTCGCCTGCGACTTCTATGCTGCCTTGCTGATAGTTTTCCAGCCCCTTGATGAGGCGCAATACCGTTGATTTACCCGAGCCACTGGGGCCGATCAAGGCGACTTTCTGACCTTGAGGAATGCTCAGGTCCAGATGGTCGATGATCCGGTTGCGGCCGAAGTCCTTGACCACGTGTTTCAGCTGTATCTGCGCAGTGGTGACGGGTGGGGTTGCGGTGTGTGCGAGATCAGACATGGCTGCGCCTTTCCAGGTATTTGAACAGCAATGAGGTCGGCACACTGATCGCCAGAAACATCAGCGCCATCACCGTGTACGGTTCGTTGTAACGATAGGTCATGCCGGCGACCTGCTTGGCAGCCTGAAACAGTTCAGGGATGGTGATCACCGCCAGAAGCGGTGTTTCCTTGAACATGCCGATCAGGTAATTGCCGAGCACCGGCAGCATGGGTTTCAACGCCTGCGGCAGGATGATGCGCCGCCAGGTGTCGCCACGATTGAAGTCAAGGGCGCGTGCGGCTTCCCACTGTCCGGCCGGGATGTCGTCAATGGCACCGCGATACGCTTCGGCGATATAGGCCGCGTAATAGCAGCCAAGACCTATCACACCGGTGGTAATCGCCGGGAAGGTGATGCCCGCCAGCGGCAGCGCGAAGAACAGCACATACAACTGGACCATCAACGGCGTATTACGGAAAAAGCTCAAGTAGCCTTTGCTCAGGCGATGCACGATGGTTATCTGCGAGCGCAGTGTCAGGGCCAGTATCAGACCGAGCAAAACCGCGAGCAGGAACCCCAGCACCACGACCTGCACGGTCACCAGCAAGCCCTGAAACAGCTCCGGCAGAATCGACCAGGCGAATGTGATATCAAACTCCATCGTTCATCCCCTGGCCGTGCGCCACGCGGTGGCGTGCTGCTCATAACGCTTGACCAGCCAGCTCAATGGCCAGGCCATCACGAAATAGCACACCAGCACGATGCTCCAGATCAGCGTTTGCTGGCCCAGCGTGGTGATCAATTGACTGCCGGTAAAGGTCAGGTCGGTGAGGGTGATGAGTGAGACCAGTGACGTGGTTTTCAGCAGCTCGACCAATTGATTACCCATCGGCGGGATCATGAACGGCAGGGCCTGCGGCAGAATGATTCGCCGAAACGCGCTTATCGGCCCGAAGTCCAGCGCAAGCACAGCGTCACGTTGACCCTGGCTGACGTTGATCAGTGCCGAACGAATGATTTCCGCGCCATACGCCGAAAACGTCAGGCCCAGCCCCAGCACGCCGGTGTTCATGGGGGACAGGCGGATGCCGAACAGCGGCAGAATGAAGAACAGGTAAAACAGCAGCACCAATGCCGAGATGCCACGCAGCACCTCGACATACACCGTGGCGAACCAGCGTAACGCCCGGAATGGCGACAGGCGCATCAGGGCGATTACAAGCGAGAGCACCAGTACCAGCAGTTCGGCAAGCACGGTGATCTGCAGGGTGATCCAGGCGCCGTGGGCCAGTTGTCTGGCAATGAAACCTGCGGTTTCCAGTGTTGCAGCATCAACAGGCATGGCCGTACTCGTGTGGGTCAGGGCCGTTTACTGCGCGCCCTTGCGGGGCGGGGCAGATCATGGGTTGCAGCGTTGGACTGCGGTGATGGCCGGGTCAGCCAGTTCGTTTTCGGTATAGCCGTACTTCTGCAGGATTTTCAGCAGCTCGCCCGACGCCCGGAGTTTGGCCAGTTGTTCGTTGAAGGCCTGTTCGAAGGCCGGATCGTTTTTTGGCAGGCCGTAGGCGTGGTAATTCCAGCCCGGTTTGCCACTGGCGTCCGGAATCTGCTCGAAAGGCAAGGCGCGCTCGATGTCCGGACTGTTGGCTTTCTTGATCAGACTGATGACTTCGGCGTCCGGGAAATACACCACGTCCACGCGACCCGCCTGCAAGGCGGCCAATGCCTCGATGTCCTTGTCGAACAACACCACGTTGCCGTTGGCGATACCGCTGTCTTTGGCTTCCTGAACCTGATTGCTGCCAGGTTGAGTGGCCAGGCGCACCTTGGCGTTGCTGGCGACGTCCTTGAGGCTGTGCAGGTTCAGCGGGTTGCCGGTTTTGACAATGAACGCACCGCCGGATCGCGTCACCGGGTTGGAGAACGCGATGACCTTGCAGCGATTCGGATTGATGAACAGGCCTGCACCGATCAAGTCGAAACGACCTGCTGCCAGACCCGGCACCAGCGAACCGAAGTCAGTGATAGGCGTCTCGATCTGCTTGATGCCCAGCGGTTCGAGAATCGCCCGCAGTATCTCGACGTTGGCCCCGGTGGCTTTGCCATCGGTGCCGATGTAGGCATAGGGCTGTTCATTGGCGATGCCAGCGGTCAGGCCGTCAGTGCGGCCTTTTTCCAGCAGTCCGGCCAGGGCAGGGAATGAAACGACGGCATTCAGCAGCAGCGCTGAACCCATCAGGGCTGGGAACGACAGGGGGTTGATGCCTTTCATTGCGGGTGCTCGAAGTAGGGGGATGGAGGCTTGTTGCTGATGCGGCCTGAACATGCGAGTCAGGTGCGCAAGGTAGCCTGGTCTTGCCTGCATCCTGCTTCGGCAACGTTTGGTGCATAAGGCGAAACTCTATAGCTATTAAAAAGATAATTTAAATATCGATAAGGAATATGCATATACGCAGTCGCCGAGGCCATGGGTTTCAAACGTCGTGCGACCCATTGATGCAAGCCCAGGTATTTGTCAGTGCGTCCCTGTTTGTAACTCCAGACGCCGGCCAGGTATCGCGGCAATCAACTCCTGGGTGTAAGCCGCTTCAGGCTTGGCAAAAACATCCTCGGCCAGACCCTGCTCGACGGTCTTGCCATGCTTGAGCACCAGTACCTGATGGGCAACGCTGGCGACCACTACAAGGTCGTGGGACACCAGCACGTAGGCGATGCCCGATTCGGCTTGCAGCTCGACCAGCAAGTCGAGAATCTGCGCCTGCACCGACACGTCCAGTGCCGAAACCGGCTCATCGAGCAGCAGCAGATCGGGCTGCAGGGCCAGCGCTCTGGCAATGGCAATCCGCTGACGCTGGCCACCGGAAAGCTCGCGGGGCAGGCGGTCCAGATAGGCCACGGGCAACTGCACTCGCTCTATCAACCGGCGTGCGGCCTGCTCCAGTTCGCGGCCTTTGAGCAGGCCGAACGAGACCAGGGGTTCGACGATGCTTTCGAATAACGTGAAGCGTGGGTCAAGGGCCGCGAACGGGTTTTGCTGCACTAACTGGATACGCCGCCGCAGCGGTCTGAATTCGCGCCAGCCCAGGTCGGTGACATCCTGGCCGTCCAGCTGCACTCGTCCGTGGGTGGGTTTTTCCAGACCCAGTGCGATGCGCAACACAGTACTTTTACCAGAGCCGGACTCGCCGACGATGGCCAGGGTCTCGCCGGGATACACCTTGAAGTTGACGTCTTGCAGCGCCTGAAAGTCGGCGTCTTCGCCTTTCACGTAGGGCAGGCGATAGGTTTTGCCGATGTTGCTCAGGGTCAGCAGAGGTGTGTCGCTGCTCGCGACCGGTCGCACTGTTGCCGGGCTCTTGCGCTGGCCGAAAGCCGGTGCTGCGGCGATCAGTGCGCGGGTATAGGCATGGCGAGGCGCGATGAGTATCTGTTGCGGAGGACCTTGTTCGACCAGTTCGCCCTTGTTCATCACCAGCACTCGATCGGCCCGGTCGGCCGCCACGCCCAGATCGTGGGTGATGATCACCAGGGAAATACCACGCTCGGCCACCAGACGTTGCAGATGATCAAGGATCTTGCGTTGTACCGTCACGTCCAGCGCGCTGGTGGGCTCGTCGGCGATGATCAGGCGAGGATTGCCTGCCAACGCGATGGCGATCAGCACGCGCTGACGCATGCCACCGGACAGTTCGTGCGGATACTGGCGGGCGCGCAATACCGGCCTGTCCAGACCGACCTGCTGCAGCAACTCCAGCACATCGGCATCCACTGCCGGGTAACGCCGGCCGTGGGCCTGAATCAGTGCTTCGGCGATTTGTCGGCCGATGCGCAGGGTAGGGTTGAGGCCGACCATCGGGTCCTGCGGCACCAGGCCGATGGTGCTGCCGCGAATTCGCCGTTTCTCGCGTTCGCCGGCATGGCCAAGATCGTGTCCATCGACGTGCAGCTCGCCGCCGGTAATGGCGGCATTGTCCGGCAACAGGCCGAGTATGGCGTTGGCCATCGTCGACTTGCCGGAGCCGGATTCGCCGACAATCGCTACGGTTTCACCTCGGGCGACCTGAAAGGATACGTTGCGCACGGCCTGGTTGACCTGGCCGTCGAAGCGGTAGGCGACACTCAGATGACGAATGTCGATCAGTTGAGCGGTATCGGTCATCGTTGAGTCTCTTCCAGAGTGCGGGCAATGTGGTTGAAGCTGAAGACCACGCCGACCACGAACAGGCCCGGCAACAGCGACACCCAAGGTGCAGTCATCAGAAAATGGCGGCCGTTGGCAATCAGCGTGCCCCACTCGGCGGCCGGTGGTTCGGCGCCGAAACCCAGAAAACTCAGCCCGGCAGTCGCCAGAATCGCCGCGCCGAAGTCCAAAGTTGCCAGCACCGCCACCGGGCCCCAAGCGTTCGGCAGGATGTGGCGCAGCAGGGTTCGCGTCCAGCTTGCACCGCCCAGCCGCGCGGCCTCGACGTAAGGCAGGGTCTTGACGCGCAATACTTCGGCGCGGGTGGTGCGCGCGAATCCGGGGATGATCCCCACACCGACCGCAATGGCCACCGGAAGGGTGCCGAACCCGATGGCGGTGACAATCGCCAGCGCCAGTAGCAAGCCGGGCAGGGCCAGCAATACATCGATCAGACGCATGATCACTGCATCGATGCGCCCGCCTGCGAAACCGGAAATCACCCCCAGGCTCAGGCCACCGGCCATGGCGATGCCCACCGCCAGCAATGCGGCCTGTACCGAAAGGCTCGACCCGTGTACCACGCGGGTGTAGAGATCACGACCCAGTTCGTCGGTACCGAACCAGTGCGCTGCGTTTGGCGCGGTGAGCTTGTCGCTGGGCGAGGTGGCGTAAGGTGCGTAGCTGCTCAGCAGGTTGGGTGCCAGCGCCGCCAGCAACGCAAAGGCGACCATTGCCACAGCGAGCAGAAACCCCGGGCGGCGCAGCAGGGGCCTGGCGGCCTCCACGGCGCGACTCAGGCTGCTGCGTCGCTGCCACTGCGCGGCAGGTGCGTTTTTGCCGGGAAGGTTTTGACTGGGATCAACAAGGCGGGTCAGGCGCGCAAGGCGGTTGTCGAAGATAGTCATGGCGTCAGGAGACCTTTGGCGTGTGGGCGATGCGCGGATCCAGCGCGGGGTACAGCAGGTCAACGATCAGATTGACCACGACGAACGCAGCTGCAGAGACCGCAACGATGGCCAGAACCACCGGGATGTCCTGGCGCAAAACGGCTTCCTGGGCAAGTCGACCGACCCCGGAGCGGGCGAAAATGGTTTCCACCAGCACTGCGCCGGACACTGTGTTGCCGACCTGCAGGCCGATCAGTGTGAGCAGCGGCAGGGCAGCATTCTTGAACGCATGGCGGGCCTGAACCTGCGCGCGGGTCAGGCCCTTGGCATAAGCGGTGATGATGTAGGGCTCTTTCCAGACGCCCTGAAAGCCACGTTGCAGGACCTGGGCGTACACCGCGGCGCTGGGGATCGCCAGCGTGACGGCGGGCAATATAAGGCTGGAGAATCCCTGATTGCCGGTCGCCGGGAACCAGCCAAGAGTGAACGCGAACAGTTGAATGAACAGCAGGCCCATCCAGAAGACCGGCACCGAGAAGCCCAGCGACGGCAGGCGTGACAAGGCGACTTTCAAGGGCTGCCAGCGTACGTAGGCGGTGAGATACGCCAGACCTGTCCCGCCGATCAGTGACAGAACAATGGCCAGCCCCGCAAGGCTCAGGGTTTGTGGCAGACGCTCGATCAGTAATTCCGAAACCGGGCGGTTGAGCGTCAGCGAATTGCCGAAGTCGCCATGTAACGCTCCCCACAGCAAATCGACGTATTGCTCGAAGATGCCGCGGTCCAGTCCGTAATAGAGCTTGGCCTTGGCGAGGTCCTGCGCGGACAGGGAGTCGATTTCGACACCCGAGGCGCTGAGCATGATCGACAGGCTGTCGCCGGGAAGCAGGTAAAGAATGAAATAGGTGACGCTGTAGGCACCCCAAAGTACCAGTAGCGCTTGCGCGATCCGACTGAGGATATAGCGACTCATGGCGTTGCCAACTCGATGTCGTTGAACAGCGCAAAGCCTTCCGCCGTCCAGTGGAAATTGCGTACGTTTTTCGCCGTGGCGGCTTGCCAGACGCGCTCGTAAACCGGGATCGCCGAGCCCTCGTCGACCAGCAGGTCCTGCAACTCGCCATAAGCCTTGGCGCGCTGTTCGCTTTGCGTGGCGGTCAGTCCTGCGTCGAACAGCTCAAGGGCCTTGGGCAGCGTTTCCGGCGCGTAAAGGTTGGTCGCCAGCGTCGAGCTGTTGGCACTGCGCGGGTCGATGATGGTCTGCAGAATGATCGGGTCGGCGCGGGTCATGTAGGTGGACGTCAGGTCATAATTGCCTGCCGCATTGGCCGCAGCCCACTCGGCGGTGGTCACCACGTTAAGCTTGAGCTCGATACCCACCTTGCGCAGTTGATCCTGAATCAGCACATCACCAGCGGTTTCGGCGGGGGACAGGTTGTAGGCCAGCTTCAGGCGCTTGCCTTCCTTATAACGATAGCCGTCGGCGTTTTTCTGCCAGCCCGCAGCGTCGAGCAGGCGCTCTGCACCTTGAGGGTCGTAGGTCAGTTTGTCGGCCTGGCTTTTATAAAACGGCGTGGTGACGTCGTAGATGCCGGAGACCACCGGGAATTGCGGGTTGTAAACGGTGGCTGCGTAGGTCTTGCGGTCGATTGCCTTTTGCAGGGCCAGGCGCACGTTGCGGTCGGCAAGAATGCGATTGCCACGCGTGTTGGGGTACAGGTTCAGCGCAGGTCCTGGCAGCGAACGGCTCTGAATGGTCGCGCCCCTGGACTTGAACAGGTTGAGGTCCACCTCGGAGAACGGATTGCGCGGCCAGAGGATATCGACCTGCCCCTGAACGAACTGGCCGTTACGGACGCTTTCTTCCGGCACGTAGCTGACCTCGACCGCATCCAGATGCGCCTCGCCCTTGTTCTGCGCATTGGCCGATGGCCAGGCATAGCCCTTGCGTTTGATCAGGCGCAAACCGCTTTCAGGCGTGTAGCGCTCCAGCACGAATGGCCCGGTGCCAATGATCGCGCCCAACGAACGCTCCTTGACGCTGAGTGCGTAGGACTCTGGAGCAAGAATGGCGAGATTGGTGGTAGAGGTGGCTTGCAGGAAGCCCGCGTTGGGTTGGGCCAGCACCAGTTTGATGGTGAAGTCGTCCAGTACCTCGGCGTGGTCGTAGCCTTTGAGGTAAGTGGCGCCGAAGGTGGCTGGCAGTTGTGCGGCGAACGACTTGTCCGCGTCGTAGGCCGTCTTCACCGCTTGAGCGTCGAAACGTGTGCCGTTGCTGAAGGTCACGTCCTTGCGCAAGTGAAAGGTATATTCCAGCGCGTTGTCACTGACTTCCCAGCGTTCTGCCAGCCAGGGAATGATCTTGCCGGTCTGCGGGTCCTGATCGGTCAGGGACTCGGCAATATTGCGCAGCACCACCCGATGCTCCAGCCAGTACACCTGAAAGGGGTCAAGGCTGACCAGCGTGGTGTTGTCTCTGAAGAACGCCACTTTGAGGGTTTTGGCTGCCTGGCCGTCCGGGCCGGAGGGTGAGCAGCCGAGCAGGGTAATGGCTGTGAAGGCGGCGAACAGCAGTCGCGGGAGGAACATGCGCCCAGTCATCGCACTGCGCTCCGGGGGGCGAGTCCAGTCGAAAAAGTCGAAGGCTGTGTACGGCGCATGGAAGGTCCTCTTCAAGTCGAGCACAGTGCTTCAGCACTGATTTCTTAAGACCGTATTCTTATGGTCATGCACTGTAAAAGTCTTTTTTCTTCTAAGCTAATATAGGTTTTTGTGATTAATTTATTTTTTATTATGCTTATTTAGTATTTTTTAAGGCTTTATGTTCTTGGCAAACAGCGCTTTGTCAAAAACCAGACTTTTGGTCGTCGTCACTGAGTCCGATCAAAATCGTCCCTTTCATCGGCCAGACCGACGCCCGAAGTTGCAGGTGGCTGCTGGCAAATGCCCTGCGACCACTTGCACGCGATAAACCATGCAGCGATGGCGACGTCACTGGCGCTTGGTCGAAGACAATCTACGCTTGAGGTCGCAGAGACACGCCAGGGCAGGCGGACGGTGTCCTCTGGTCACCTCACAGTATTCAGGATTGAAAACGAGTGTCTGATTGATGAAGAAAAGCTCTCTCACGTGGCTCGTTGGCTGGATGGCTGTGGTTCTGCTGGCCGGGCTCAGCGTCAGCTTTATTGCCAGCCATGAACAGCGCAGATCGATCGATACGCGCATAGAACAGGCGCTCAAGGAGGCCGGAGAGGGCATCGGCGATAACTTGCAGGCACGACTCAGGGTGTACGAGTACCGTCTTCGAGGCCTGCGCGGTGCCGTTCATATGCTGGACCTCGAGCATATCAACAGCAGCCAGATGAGCCGCTACAGCAAAGGGCGCGATATCGAGAAGGAATACCCTGGCGCGCGCGGGTTCGGCTTCATCCGTCGTGTCGCGGCCAGCGATGAGGCCGAATTCGTGAGGCGTGTCAGGGCAGATGGCAGGCCGGACTTCAGTCTTGGTCGGCTGGGTGCCCAGCAGGGAGACCGTTTCATCATTCAATTCATCGACCCGCTGGCCCGCAACGTCCAGGCACTGGGGCTGGACATCGCCTCCGAGGAGCATCGTCGCGATGCAGCCCTTCAGGCCATGCGCAGTGGCGCTGCCACCCTGTCGGCGCCCATTACCCTGCTGCAGGACAATGATGACCACTTGCGTGCTTTCCTGTTCCTGTTACCGGTTTACAGCACCCCTGAAACCCCGACCGATATCGCCCAGCGCGAAACATCCCTGATCGGCTGGACCTATGCGCCGTTGGCCATGCGTGAGGTGATGAGCAATCTGGACCCTCTCAACCACAGAGTGCACTTGAAGCTTTATGACGTCAATGAAGGCCAGCATCTGATCTACCAGACTCCGGAAAGCGGTCATGAGCAGGAGGTCTTGCAGACCTATGCTTTCGAACGAGACATCTATGGCCGCGTGTGGCGCATGGAGGTAGGCGCTCACCCGGCATTTGCCGAGGCACTCGATCCGGTTCCGGCGGGCAGGGTGTTCATCATCGGCACATTGGTCAGCCTGATGTTGACGGTGCTGGTTGGCACTCTACTGTTGTCCCGTCAGCGCAAACAGCAGGTGGTTGCCGGTCAGGCCAGGCTGGCCACTATCGTCGAAAACTCCAGCGACGCGATCATCGGTGAAGCCCTGGACGGTCGGATCATCACCTGGAACCGGGCTGCCGAACAGATGTTCGGGTATGACGAGCACGAAGTGCTGGGCTGTCCATTGGCGCCACTGCTGGTTCCGCCAGATCTGGTTCATGAAGACGAACAGTTGTTGGAAAGGGTGGCCCGCGGTGAGCGAGGCCCGACGCTGGAAACCCGGCGTCTGCACAAGAACGGTCAACTGATCGATGTGACCATTACCTGCAGCTTCATCCGCGAGACGGACGGCACCATACTCGGCGCGGCGAAAATGATGCACGACATCACCGACCGCAAGCGCGTCGAACGCTACCTCATGGAGTTCAACGCACAGCTTGAGCAACAGGTCAGCGAGCGCACTGCAGAGCTGTCCAGAGTGGCGGGTTTGCTGCAGGGGGTGCTGGACGCCTCTTCGGAGGTTTCGATCATCGCTACCGATATGCAGGGGCAGATCTTTGTGTTCAATCGGGGCGCCGAATTGCTGCTGGGCTACAGCAATGCGGAAATGGTCAGCGGCAACGGTCCAGGCGTGTTTCATCTTCCTGAAGAAGTGGCCGCACGCTCCGCTGAGCTGAGTCGTGAATACGGCACCCCGATCGAAGGCATTGACGTCTTTTGCTACAAGGCATCCCTCGAAGGTTCGGAAACCCGACAATGGACCTACGTACGCAAGGATGGCACGACGGTCCCTGTGCTGATGATCATCACCCCGATCCGTACCGCCGATGGAGAACTCATCGGTCATCTGGGTATCGCTCAGGACATCACCGAACGGCTGCACCATAGCGCCGAATTGCACGCGGCCAAGTCCAGCGCCGAAGCTGCCAATGCGGCCAAAAGTCTGTTCCTGGCCAACATGAGCCATGAAATTCGCACGCCCATGAACGCCGTGATCGGCATCTCCCACCTGCTGCACAACACCGCCTTGAACGACCAGCAACGCCAGTTGCTGACCAAGCTGCAGATTGCGGGCCGGACCTTGTTGGGGATCATCAACGATATCCTCGACATCGCCAAGATCGAGGCGGGAGAGATGCGGCTGGAACATAACCCCTTCAGCCCTCGACAACTGCTCGACGAACTGGGCGAGCTGTTCACGCCCCAGGCGCAGGAGAAAGGCCTGCGTTTTTCTGTCAGCGTCGTGGCATCGCTGCCTGGCCAGTTGATAGGAGACGCATTGCGGGTCAACCAGATCCTCATGAATCTGGTCGGCAATGCGCTCAAGTTCACCACAGTCGGCGGAGTCGATGTGACAGTGAGTCGTGAAGACGATCACGCCGATACCTGCTGGTTGCGCTTCTCTGTGCAGGACACGGGCTGTGGCATACCGGCCAATGTACTCGGCCAGCTGTTTGCGCCGTTCACACAGGCGGATGCGTCTACCACGCGGCGTTTTGGCGGCACCGGACTGGGTTTGTCGGTGGTGCGCGGGCTGGCCGAGCAGATGGGCGGCCGGATAGGGGTGGAGAGCGAGCTCGGCACCGGCAGCGAGTTTTGGGTGGAGTTGCCGTTTCAGAGCAGCCAGAGCGATCTGGAGCCGTCCGGCCCGGGAAGCAGTCTGGAGGTCATGCTGCTCAGCGACGACGTGCAGTCGTCCACGGCGCTGCAACGGTTATGTCGCGGCCTGGGCTGGCGAGTGGCAAGCCTGACCGACGAACAGGCGCTGCACGTGGCCTTGCAAGAGCGTAATCACGTCAACGCGCCATTGCCGGATGTGTTGTTGGTGGACTGGCAGCAGCCGCAGGTTGAGCAGGTGCAACAACTGATCGAGACGACGCCGCTTCCGGTCATTCTGGTGAGCCCGTCCGGGATCCGGGAAGAACTGCTCCCTCTGGTCGACAAGGTATTGCTCAAGCCGCTGGACAGCTCGGCCTTGTTCAACGCGATCAATGCCTGTATCGCCAAGTACCAGGGCAGCACCGAAAGGGTCATTCAGGCCACGCGAATGGATACCTCCATGACGCTCTGGCTGAGTGGATTGCACCTGCTGCTGGTGGACGACAGCGAGATCAATCTGGAGGTCGCCAGCCTGTTGTTGCAGCAACAGGGCGCTGTGGTTCAGACCTGCAGCAATGGTCTGCTGGCCCTTGAACGACTGCGTCAGACGCCAGATGTCTTCGATGCCGTGCTGATGGATGTGCAGATGCCGGAAATGGATGGTTATGAGGCCACGCGGCGCTTGCGCAATGAACTGGGCCTGACACGCTTGCCCGTGCTGGCGTTGACCGCAGGCGCCCTGGCAGAGGAGCGGCGACAGGCCGAGCTCGCGGGTATGGATGACTTCCTCACCAAGCCTCTGGACCCCGCCGCCCTGATCCGGGCGGTACGTCGTGCCGTCGAGCGTGTTCGAGGCGCTCCGCTGGCGGTCGGCACCTTGCTGCAGGAAGCCCCGACAGGCTCTGCATGGCCGGTGATCGAAGGTATCGACACCCAGGAGGTCGCCGCTCGGCTAGGCAATGATGTGCCCTTGTTTCTCTCGTCCCTGCGGCGCTTTTTCAATGAATTTGCCGCGTTCGGCGAGAGCGAGAGCCTTCTGGCACGGGCGCGACAGAGCCCCGATCAAACGATGGCTGACCTGCACAAGCTGCGCGGTGCTGCGCTGCTGCTCGGCGCTAGGCAAGTAGGGCTGCATGCCGGGCAGGCGGAAGCCCTGCTGCGCCACGGTACGGACCCTGAGCCGGCTCTGCGGGGTGTGAGCGCCGCTTTCCGTGCTTTGCAAGACCGCACGCCGGTACTTGAGGAAAGGACGCCGGCCCCACGTATCGATACGGATCCCGATGCCTCCCGACAGGCGTTATCGACCTTGCGTGAATTGCTTGAAAACCGTGATATAGCCGCGCTGGACCAGTTTCCGCTGGCTGCTGCCGCGCTCCAGGAGCTGGCCGGACAGGCACTGGTCGAACAGCTCTGGCAAACCATTGAAGGACTCGAGTTCGAACAGGCACTGCACCTGCTCGAACGTGCCGACTTATAAAAAGGAGCTTCATCCATCATGCAACCTGTACCTAGCCTGCTGATTGTCGATGATGATATTTCCGCCATTCGTGTGCTGAGCAAAGTTCTCAATGGCCTGGGACAGATTCGTTTTGCCACGGGGGGCGCCCAGGCCCTGAAGATGGTCCGGGACATGCGTCCGGACCTTATCCTTCTCGACGCCGAGATGCCTGGAATGAGCGGGTTTGAGGTCTGCGAGACGCTAAAGGCCGATCAACTGCTGGAAGACGTCCCGGTCATCTTCATCACCAGCCACACCGAAACCCGCATCGAGGAAGCCGGACTGGCGCTGGGTGCGGTGGATTTCATCGGCAAACCCATTCAGCCGTTGATCGTCACGGCGCGCGTAAAGACCCACCTGCGCCTGAAAATGGCGATGGACCAGCTCAACCTGCTGGCCCAGACCGATGGGCTGACGGGGCTGGCCAACCGGCGTTTTCTCGACGAGAGCATCGAGCGTGAATGGCTGCGCGTGCGGCGCAATCAGGGGGCATTTTCGCTGCTGTTGCTCGATATCGATTTCTTCAAGCGCTACAACGATCACTATGGCCATTTGCAAGGCGATGAGTGCCTGATTGCCATTGCCCATGCCGTGAAACATTGCGTGCACAGGTCTACCGATCTGGTGGCCCGTTATGGGGGCGAGGAGTTCGCCGTGCTATTGCCGGATACCGGCGCAGAGGGTGCCTGCCGGCTGGCGGAGGAAATCGTGGAGCACATTCATGGCCTTGCCAGGCCCCATGAAACCAGCGACCTGGGCCGGGTGACAGTGTCGGTGGGGGTGGCAAGTCTGGAGGCTGGCGCGCTGCCCATCCCGCGCCCGGACGTGGCGGCCGGTACTGCGCCTGACCCGATTGCAGCAGCATTGCTGGCGGAAGCCGACCGGGCCTTGTACCGGGCCAAGCATGAAGGACGAAACTGCAGCCGGTTTGAGCCGATACAGGTTGCACCATGGCACTGACACCTTGCTTCAAACCGTATTTTTCTTGAGCTCTGCTTCAAGGCGGTCGACGAACAGGCGTACCCGGTGAGGTACGCGCTGGCGGGTCGGCAATACGGCCGTCACCGACAGTTGCTCGGGGGTGACGTCTTCGAAGTGTATCTGCAGAAGGCTGCCTGCACGGATTTCCTGCTGAACGTCCCAATAGGTCAGCATGGCCAGCCCCAGGCCCTGTTTGCACGCCGTGCGCACCGCTTCGACGCTGTTGGCCGAGAACGTACCCTGAGCGCGAATGGCCACCGGCTCGCCCTCTCTGATGAACGTCCAGTAAGGCATCGCATGCAAGGTTATGCATGGGTGTTGGCGGAGCTCGTCGAGTACCGATGGCTGGCCGCGCCGCATCAGGTAGTCGGGGCTTGCACACACGACCCGTGGGTTGGGCGCCAGCGATCTGGCCACCAGCGAGGAGTCACGTATCGTGGCGATCCGAATGGCGACATCGATGCCTAACCCGGCGATGTCCACGATGCTGTCCGACAGTGTCAGGTCGACACTCAGTGCCGGGTTCTCCTGCATCAATACCGGCAGCAGCGGCATGATGACAGTCTGACCAAACACGCTGGGTGCTGTCACCCGCAACACGCCACTGGCCTTACCGGTATCGCCCTTCAGCGTGGCGCGGGCGGTTTCGCTGGTGTGCAGCATGGTTTTGGCGTGGGGCAGAAACACTTCGCCCTCCGGCGTCAGGGATACCGAGCGGGTGGTGCGGTGAACCAGCCTGACGCCCAGGTCGTTTTCCAGCGCAGCCAGACGCCTGGAGATTGCCATCGGCGACAACCCGAGTCGACGCGCCGCTTCCGACAGGCTCCTGCTGGAAGCAATGGCGGCGAACACCTCTATGTCAGATATTTGCACGGATTCTATCCATTTTCGTTAAAGCGCCTTATCTGCACGGCCGGGTTCCAATGGGCTGCGCCACCCCTTACCGTTGCTGCAGGTTCTGTCAATGACAGCGGGCAATTCGTAGCCGGTCTGCACAGTGAGGATTTGAAGTATGAGCGAGACAAACAAACACGTTACAGCTCCGTTCGATATCGGTCATCTGAAACTGAAGAACAGGTTTGCGGTGGCGCCCATGACACGCGTGAGCGCGGACGAGCAGGGCAGTGCAACGCAAGCCATGACGCGCTATTACGAGCGATTCGCCAAGGGTGGTTTCGGCCTGATCGTCACCGAAGGTAACTACACCGATCGCCGTTTTTCCCAAGGCTACCGCTTCCAGCCCGGGCTCACCGATGACGAGCAGGCTCAGGCCTGGCGTGCTACGACCGATGCTGTGCACCGGCATGGCAGTGTCATGATTGCGCAACTCATGCACGCCGGCGCGCTCAGCCAGGCCAATCGCTTCGTCAGCGAGTCGGCGGGTCCTTCGGCCACTCGTCCCAAGGGCGAACAGATGGCGTTCTATTACGGCGCGGGCAGCTACCGGATCCCGCAAGCGATGAGTGACAAGGACATTGCCGAGGCCATTGACGGGTTCGCCCACGCGGCGCAACTGGCGATTGGCACTGCAGGCTTTGACGGTGTCGAGATACATGGGGCGAACGGCTACCTGCTCGATCAGTTTCTGACCGATTACAGCAATCAACGCACCGATCAATGGGGCGGTGAGGTCGTACAGCGTCTGCGGCTGACGCTTGAGGTCATCGCCGCAGTGAAAAAGGTCGCCGGGCAGGCACCGGTGGGCGTGCGTCTTTCACAAGGCAAGGTCAACGACTTTCAGCACAAATGGGCGGGGGGCGAACGCGATGCCGAAGTCATTTTCGCTACGCTGGCCGATGCCGGCGTCGATTACATCCATGTAACCGAACACGAAGCATGGCAGCCGGCCTTTGCCCAGGGTAAAGCCAGCCTGGTCGAACTGGCCCGACGCTACGCGCCAGGCGTTGCGCTGATCGCCAATGGCGGCCTGCACGATCCGCAAAAAGCCGACCAGGTGCTTCGCCAAGGTGCGGACATCATCGCAGTGGGCAAGGGGGCGCTGGCCAATCCGGACCTGCCAGAGTTGTTGCGTCAGGGCGCGCCACTCCGCGACTTCGATCCAGCCATTCTCGGGCCGATTGCCAACATCAAGGACAGCGAGCTGGCATTCAACGGGATGAATTGAACAGGTTTTCATAGGTGGGCTCGCTTCCGGTTCCAATCCTGCATTACCTTTGACTCTATCCTCCCTGGGGGGATAGAGTGCCGGTCTGAATTGTCCAGGCCAGAGCTCAAGCCATGAGTGAACACGACCACCCCCACGGCCATACGCACCAGTCCCACATAGCTGTTATCAAGCGCCTGAAACGGGCCGACGGCCATTTGCGCAGCATCATCACCATGATCGAAGAAGGGCGCGAGTGCGTGGACATCGCCCAGCAACTGCACGCGGTCGAGAAAGCGGTGTGCCAGGCCAAGCGCACGTTGATTCAGGATCATATCGATCACTGCCTCGAAGACACGCTCGGTTCACTCGCCAGGGGCGAGCGGGCACCGCTGGAAGCCTTCAAGCAAATCACCAAATACCTTTAGGTCTCGCATGCCGAATTTTGTCGAGCTGTTGCAGCAAGGTGGTTCGCATGCCTGGCTGTATTTCCCCAGTGCCATTTTGCTGGGCGCGTTGCACGGGCTGGAGCCCGGGCATTCGAAAACCATGATGGCGGCGTTCATTGTGGCCATTCGTGGCTCTGTTAAACAGGCCGTGATGCTCGGTGTCGCCGCCACCGTTTCGCACACCGCCGTTGTCTGGCTGGTGGCCATCGGCGGCATGTATCTGGGGCAGGGGCTGGACGCTGAAACCACGGAGCCTTACTTTCAGCTCGCGTCGTCTGCCGTGATCATCGCCATTGCATTGTGGATGCTGTGGCGCACCTGGCGTGGCGAGCAGCTGTATAAATTCGAAAGTGCCCGGCAGAGTCACGGGCATGCAGGCCATGGCCACGATGTCAACTTCAAAGAGCATGAGCATGAGCACGAACACGAACACGGTCACAGCCATGACCACAGCGATCTGGACGGCTTGAACCTGAGTGCCGAGGGCTATCAGGATGCCCATGAAAAGGCCCATGCCGATGACATCCGCAAGCGCTTCACCCATCGCGAGGTCAGCAACGGCCAAATCTTGATGTTCGGATTGACCGGGGGTCTTATCCCTTGCCCGGCGGCGATTACCGTGCTGCTGCTGTGCCTGCAGGTCAAGCAGGTCACTTTGGGCGCGATGATGGTGATCTGTTTCAGCCTGGGGCTTGCCATTACGTTGGTCACCGTTGGTGCCGCCGCCGCCATCGGTGCGCGAAGAGCCTCGAATCGTTTCCCCTGGCTCAGTGCAGCTGCTCGACGCGCACCTTACCTGTCCAGCGTCCTGATTATCTGTGTCGGGATGTATGTAGGGATCAACGGCTGGATCAGCCTGCATTCGTGAGCTGGCCTGGTGCTTGAGCGTGGCCGCTATCACAAAAATAATTTGTGCATCTTTAAAATATATATTGATTTTTATTGGTATCGCCCGGCCTTAGCATGAGTGGAACTTGAATAAGTCGCCGGACAGCGAGCACGCTGTCAGGCTCACACGCCACCAAGAGCTGCAATCGGAGTCCTGATGAGTCTTTCTCCTTTCCACCTTGCAATCCCGGTTTATGACCTGGCCGCGACACGTGCCTTCTACGGTGAAGTGTTCGGTCTTTCCGAAGGGCGCTCCAGCGATCAGTGGGTCGACTTCGATTTCTACGGGCACCAGTTGGTGATTCATGAACACCCGAAAACCGCCTCTCAAGAGAGCGTGCACAGCAACCCGGTAGACGGTCACGACGTTCCGGTTCCGCACTTCGGCATCATTTTGGAATGGGCTCAGTGGGAAGCTCTGGCCGAGCGCTTGAAATCCTTCGGCACCGAGTTCGTCATCGAACCCTACATTCGATTCAAGGGGCAGGTGGGTGAGCAGGCCACCATGTTCCTGTTCGATCCCTGCGGTAATGCGCTTGAGTTCAAGGCGTTCAAGGACATGAGTCAGCTGTTCGCAAAATAGTAAAAAGCCTGGCGCACACTATGTTGCGCCAGGCCTGCTAGAGCGGGCGCAGCGCTAACGAGTCAGAGCCTGTTCGTTGATCAGTTGGACCAGCGCGGTTACCGGTTCGGTCAGGCTGCGGCGAGCGCGATGTACCAGCCCAATATCGCGATGGAACGTATGCTCTTTCAAGTCGATAGAGCGCACACCGGCGTGCCATCTCTGCAGGGTTGCCGTTTCCGGAACCAATGCGACGCCGACGCCGTTGGCGACCAGTTTCATAATCGCATCCAGTTCATCGAGCTCGCAGACTTCGCGCAGCGAGACATGGGTCTGGCGCAGGAACCTATCGACCTGTCGGCCACCAAATGACGATCGATCGTAACGAATGAATGGATGAGCCGAAATCAGTTCGGCCCAGTCATCCCCCTGCATGTCAGCAGGCACGATAAGGCGATAGGGTTCACGGACCAGCGTTGTCCAGCGCAAGTCGCTTTGCAGTGAGAAGGGCGGGCGGATGATCGCTGCCATGTCGATCTCGCCAGCGTCCACCTGATTGACCAGGTCCATGGACAGGCCGGGAATGACACGCGTCCTGCACGCGGAGAATTGCTGATGAAACCGAGCCAGCGCTTCCGGCAGAAAGGAGCGTTGTACAGAGGCAATTGCGCCGATGGTCACCAGCACGCTCGCGGGTAGCCCTACTGTCGTAGTGCCGAGGCTGCTGAACTGGCGCACCAGATCCTGACCTTGTAACAACACCTGCTGCCCCATGCGGTTGAGCTGGGCTGAACGTCCTTTTCGGTCGAACAGCTCGACGCCCAGTTCAGCTTCAAGGCGCTGCATCTGCGCACTGACAGCGGCCTGGGTGAGCCCGATCTTGCTGCCCGCCGCAGCGAACGTGCCTTCTCTTGCCACGGCGATAAACGTTTTCAGTTCTTTGATCATGGGCAAAGAATAATTGTATTTTTGCTAAAAATGCATTTGTTTATTTTGTTATTGGCGGGTTGTCGCCGCTTCAGCGTCATAGGCGCCCGGGCGCTGCCTCAGACAAAAGGTACTCTTTCCTGGAACCAGGCAACGGCCTGGTTTTTGAATGCTTCGGCGGGCGGCGTTAACGGGTAGCGCTGATCGTAGGCCAGTACGATGCGCTGGTTGGGCAGCGTTTCGCGTATCGGGCGACACACCAAGGGCTGACCGTCGTAGCTGCGGTCGCCGAAGGGCCTGGTATAGGTCAGGGAAACACCGAATCCGTTGGCGACGAGGCTGCGCTGAAACTCGAAGCTGTGGGTGCGCTGGAGGCTTTGAGGCGACAGTCCATGCATGTTGAACAGGTCCAGCACGTGCTGCCAGCTGTGGACCTGATCAGTAACTACCAGATTGCCTTCACTGAGTGCGTGCAGACTGACATCGGGCTCGTTTGCCAATGGGTGATCAGCCGCCAGCAGGGCATGGGCAGTCAGTTGACGCAACTCGATACACGCCATGTTTGCCGGCAGCCCCAGGTCGTAGGTCAGCGCCAGCTCCAGAGTACCTTCGGCGAGGCGCTTGCCCAGATAGTCGAAGCCGCCTTCGCGCATGTCGACCCTCACTCGCGGATGTTCCTGTTGCAGGCGCCTGAGGATCTGCGGCAGGCAATAGGGTGCCAGGTCCTCGTAACAACCCAGTACCAGCTCTCCGGAAAAGTCGTTGTTGTCGCTGCCGATGTCTGAAAACGTCCGGGCTTCGGCCAGAACCCGCCTGGCCTGGGCCATCACTGTGCGCCCGAAAGGCGTAAGCGATACGCCCAGTCCGCGTTGACGAACAAACAGCGGCTGACCAAAAAGCTGCTCGAGGTCGGTAATCGCCGTTGAAATTGACGGTTGGGAAACATGCAGCTCTTCGGCCGCCAACGTGAGATTGCCGTGTTTGGCGGCAGCGAGCGCATAACGGAGTTGTCGCAGACTGAACTTCATAAGAATTTCTTGGGTGATAAATCAATACATATTATTTTATCTTCGCTGAGTGTCATGAAATATTTGCCCCTTGCCCACATTTATTCTTCTCCGAGGGAGTTTCAGGTCATGACACAACATTCGTTTGCCCTCACGACAGAAGACATTGAGGCCTTTCAGCGCGATGGCGCAATTTGCCTGCGCGGCGTTTTCCGCGACTGGATCGGCACCATTGCCGACGGAATCGAGCGCAACCTCGCCGAGCCGGGTGCTTACGCCAGCCGTTACGTCGAGAAGGATGACAAACCGGGCGGCTTTTTCGACGACTATTGCAACTGGCAGCGGATTCCAGAGTTTCGCGCCATGGTCGAGGATTCACCGGCAGCGTCTGTCGCGGCTGCCGTGATGCGCTCCAGATCGGCACAGTTTTTTCATGACCATGTTCTGGTCAAGGAACCCGGCGCGCAGAAGGCCACGCCATGGCACCAGGACATCCCTTACTATTTTGTCGAAGGTAGCCAGAACGTAAGCTTCTGGATCCCCGTGGACCCGGTGCGCGAGTCGACGCTGCGGCTGCTTGCCGGCTCACACCGTTGGGAGAAGGGCATAAAACCGGTGCACTGGGCCGATCAAAGCGATTTCTACAAAGATGCTGGCGGGTACCGCGACGCGCCGGATCCAGATACTGATACCGAGCAAGGCCTGCAGGTACTGGAGTGGGAGATGCAGCCGGGCGACGCGGTGCTGTTCGATTTCCGTACCGTGCATGGTGCTAGAGGCAATGCGTCGGCTCAGCGCCGTCGTGTCTTGTCGCTGCGCTGGCTTGGCGACGATATACGTTACTTCGAGCGTCCAGGACGGACCTCTCCACCGTATCCAGGGCATGCGATGCAGACCGGTCAGAGACTGCGCGAAGATTGGTTCCCGACGATACATCAAGGAGCTTGAGTTTCATGTAGATGAAACAGGTTCGCCACTGATGTGACGAGCATTTGCACTGCCATAACCCTGTTCACTGTGTTGGAGCGTGCGATTGTGAAGATCAGAAAAAACCTTACCGCCACACTGATTGCTCTCGGGCTGTTTGCCGGCAGTGCTGCAAGCCAGGCCGCCGGTTGGTGCGAGTCGGGTAAACCGGTCAAATTTGCCGGGCTCAATTGGGAAAGCGGCATGTTGCTCACCGACATACTGCAGATATTGCTCAAGGACGGCTATGGCTGTGCGATCGATACATTGCCAGGCAACTCCATCACCATGGAAAGCGCCTTGAGCAATAACGACATTCAGGTACTGGCGGAGGAGTGGATCGGGCGAAGCGAGGTCTGGAACAAGGCGGCCGCCAGTGGGAAGGTAGTTGGTGTGGGGGCACCGATTATCGGGGCCACCGAAGGTTGGTATGTGCCACGTTATCTGGTCGAAGGCGATGCCAAACGCAACCTCAAGCCCAAGGCTCCCGATCTGAAGAAGATCGCCGACCTGACCCAGTACGTGGCGCTCTTCAAGGACCCGGAAGAACCGGACAAAGGCCGTTTCTACAATTGCCCAGCGGGTTGGACCTGCGAGTTGGAAAACAGCGAGATGCTTAAGAGCTATGGCCTGGAAGCCAGTTATACCAACTTCCGCCCGGGTACAGGCCCGGCGTTGGATGCTGCCGTTTTGTCGAGCTACAAGCGGGGCGAGCCCATTCTTTTCTACTACTGGTCGCCGACGCCGTTAATGGGACAAGTCGATCTGTTGAAGCTGGAAGAAAAGCCGGGCGTCGATAAGAAAATCAGCATTCAGGTAGGGCTTTCCAATGTCTTTCACGAGCAGGCACCGGAATTGGTAGCCGTTCTGGAAAAGGTCAATCTGCCGATCGACCTGTTAAACCAGAACCTGGCCCGCATGAGCAAAGAGCGTATCGATTCACCCAAGCTGGCGAAGATATTCTTCAAGGAGCACCCGGAAATCTGGCACACCTGGGTCAGTGACGCTGCTGCCAAAAAGATCGAAGCAACGCTTTAAGGCAAGAAAGGGCATGGATGCCCTTTCTCTTATCGCCGCTGGAGTGCTTGCGTACGCCACCAGCGATCTGGCCGGGCTATTGGTCAGTCTGCCTAATCGATGATATCGGCCACACCCTGATCCTCCCCGAGAAACCCGCCGCTCTGGTGCTGCCACAGCCGCGCATAGGTACCGTTTCTACCCAGCAGTTCGGCGTGAGTGCCTTGTTCGATGATGCGGCCGTCGTCCATGACAATCAGCCGGTCCATGGCGGCAATCGTGGACAGACGGTGGGCGATGGCGATCACCGTCTTGCCCTGCATCATTTCATCGAGGCTTTCCTGGATTGCCACTTCGACTTCCGAGTCCAGCGCACTGGTGGCTTCGTCGAGCAGCAGGATCGGGGCGTTCTTGAGCATCACCCGGGCGATGGCGACGCGTTGGCGATGGCCGCCCGACAGCTTGATACCGCGCTCACCCACCAGCGTGTCGTAGCCACTGTGGCCTTGCTTGTCGCTCAGCTGGCTGATGAACCCGTCGGCTTGCGCACTCGCCGCAGCGCTACGGATTTGCTCATCGGTCGCATCGGGACGTCCGTAGGCGATATTGTCGCGAATGGAGCGGTGCAGCAGCGAGGTGTCCTGCGTGACCATGCCGATGGCGCTGCGCAAGCTGTCCTGAGTAACGTGCGCAATGTCTTGCCCATCAATACTGATCGAGCCCTTGTCCACGTCATAAAAGCGCAGCAGGAGGTTGATGAGCGTGGACTTCCCGGCGCCGGAGCGACCCACCAGGCCGATTTTTTCACCTGGACGAATGCTCAGGCTCAGGGCATCCAGTACCTGGCGTTCGCCGTTGTAATTGAAGCTCACGTTATCGAAGGTGACCGCGCCGCCTCGGGTGACCAAAGCCTTCGCGTCCGGCGCATCCTGAACCTTGGGACCGCGAGTCAAGGTTTGCATGCCGTCCTGGACGGTGCCGATGTTCTCGAATAACGAGGTCATCTGCCACATGATCCAGTGCGACATGCCGTTGATGCGCAACGCCATGGCGGTGATCGCCGCAACCGCACCGGTGCCGACCTGGCCCTGGTGCCACAGCCACAGGGCGTAACCGCCAGCACCCATGATCAGTGCGACCACCAGGGCCTGATTGACGATTTCGAATTGACTGACCAGACGCATCTGGCGCAAGCCGGTGAGCTTGAAGTCCTCCATCGCCGCGCGCGCGAAATGCGCTTCACGCTTGGAATGGGAGAACAGCTTTACTGTGGTGATGTTGGTGTAGGCGTCCGAGACACGTCCGGTCATCGATGAGCGCGCGTTGGCCTGCTCCTGCCCGACCTTGCCCAGGCGTGGTACGAAGTAGCGCATGGCCAGACCGAACAGCATCAGCCAGACAAGGAAAGGCAGCATCAGCTTCAAATCGAAGGCGCCGGCCAGGGCAATGATCGCGATGAAATAGACGCCGATACCGGGGACGATTTCGATGATGGTGAACAGCACCTCGCGCACCGACAGCGCTGTCTGCATCACCTTGGTGGTGACGCGGCCGGAGAACTCATCGGAGAAGAAAGACAGGCTTTGCCGCAACATCAATCGGTGGAAGTCCCAACGCAACCGCAGGGGCAGGTTGATCGCCAATACCTGGTGCTGCACCATCGTGCGCAATGCCACCAGCACGATGCTGCTCAGCAATACCAGGCCAATACCCCACAGCACGCTGCTTTCCTGCGCGGCCGTATCGCCGCCAGCCTGCCACGTGGACAACAGATCCACGACCTGCCCGAGGAAGGAAAACAGCCAGGCTTCGTAAATCGACACACCGGCACACAGCAGCGCAAACGCAAGGATGTAACCGCGTGCCCCTCGCGTGCAGGCCCAGAGAAACCGTGCCAGGCCGTCAGGTGGTGGCGGCACTTCGTCAGGCGGGAAGGGGTCAAGCCATTTTTCAAACGCGCGAAGCATGGTGTTCTCCAAAAAAATCAGTGCAAAGAGTCTGGCGTCCTCGACGCCTCCCGAACCTCTTCCATATTGAGCTTCAGGGTCAATGATTGTCGGCAACACTGCCCAGGCTGTCCCACAGTCTCATCACCTGGGTCACTGCGGCGTCCAGTGTGGCATGTGGGACACCGTCGCGCGCCAGTGTAGACAAGCCCAGAAGAAAACTGTCAAACACGGCCGCGAGCGTTTCCGGTATTACCGTTGCGGGCAACTCGCCTGCCGCAACGGCGCGCTGGATGCAGGCCACGATACCTGTGCGGTTCAGATCCCTGGCCCGAGCAAGGGGTTCGGAAATGGCCTTGCTCTCGTCCGAGCAGGCGCTCATCAGCCCCAACGCCACCAGACACCCTTTAGGATGCCCAGGCTCACACTGCATTTTCGCTGAGCGACGAAGGGTGATTTCAATCGCGTCTCTGGGCGGCAGGGTCGTATCGAACAGGCTGTCGGTGACTCGGCCGTAGGTGTCGAGGTAGCGCTCCATCACTTCATTGAACAGGGCGTTTTTAGAGCCAAACGCTGCGTAAAAGCTCGGCGCCGTGATGCCGCCACCTATGTTTGCCTTGAGCTGGCTTAGGGAAGTTGCGTCGTAGCCGTGCTCCCAAAACAGGTGTAGCGCCTGGGTGATCGCCAAGTCACGGTCAAATGTACGCGGACGCCCCAGCTGTGCCATGTCGAGTCTCCTACGGAATTACTTAAATACTAATCGATACATAAGTCATTGACCACCTGACTCCATCTGCCTATATTTGTACCGATCAGTATATTAGTGAGGGTTTTTCAATGATTACAGATGAGAAGCAGGGCGAAACACTCCCGCTGGGGGCGTTGCTGGCGCTGGCAATGACGGGTTTCATCTGCATTGTCACCGAGACTTTGCCGGCAGGTTTGTTGCCGCAGATCGCCGACGGGTTGGAGGTGTCCGCATCGTTTGCCGGGCAGATGGTGACTGTTTATGCGTTGGGCTCATTGCTGGCCGCCATTCCGCTGACGATCGCGACGCAAAGCTGGCGGCGCAGGACGGTCTTGCTGGTGACGATTGCCGGCTTTCTGGTTTTCAATAGCGTCACTGCGTTGTCGTCCAGTTACGGACTGACGCTGATCGCAAGGTTTTTCTCCGGCGTCTCGGCGGGCCTGGCCTGGAGCCTCATCGCCGGTTACGCACGGCGCATGGTGGTCCCGCAACTGCAAGGCCGTGCACTGGCCGTGGCGATGGTCGGTACGCCCGTTGCCTTGTCGCTGGGCGTGCCTCTGGGAACCTGGCTTGGCGGGTTCATGGGCTGGCGCATGGCGTTTGGCTTGATGTCCGGGATGACCGTGCTGCTGATCATCTGGGTGCTGGTCAAAGTGCCGGACTATTCCGGCAAGTCCTCCGCACAGCGCATGGCGTTACGTCAGGTCTTTTTCACGCCCGGCGTACGCTCGGTGCTGGGCGTTGTGTTCACCTGGATGCTGGCTCACAACCTGCTTTATACCTACGTCGCTCCCTTCGTTTCCGCGGCGGGGCTGGCGAATGATGTGGACCTGGTATTGCTGGCATTCGGGGTCGCCGCACTGGCCGGCATCTGGGTCACGGGACGGCTGGTTGATCGACATTTGCGCAAGACAGTACTTGCCAGCCTGGCAACATTCGCAGCGGTGTCAGTGTTCTTCGGCGTGTTTTCTGGCTCTGCAACGGCCATTTACATCGGCGCTTTCATCTGGGGGCTGACCTTCGGCGGTGCCGCCACGTTGCTGCAAACTGCGCTCGCCGATGCGGCAGGTGAGGGCGCAGATGTCGCGCTTTCGATGAACGTCGTGGTCTGGAACAGCGCCATCGCAGGCGGAGGGTTACTGGGTGGCGTGTTGCTTGGCCAATGGGGAGCAGGTTCCTTTCCTTGGGTCTTGCTGATGCTGTTGTTGCTAAGTCTGGTGATCGCACTGCGCGCAGGTGCTCATGGTTTTGCACGGGGCAGCCGGCTGGACCGGGAGTGTGGTCTGGCTGGTTGAGCACAGCGAGCTCAAGCCAGCCTAAAAATCGGCCCCCACCAGCGCATCTACCTCCTCACGGCCAGGCGCCGTCGCCGGCCCCCGGCGTGTGACCGCAATCGCTGCTGCCGCATTGGCGCGCAGCGCCGCGCGGTCGACACTGCTGCCTCTGGCCAACTCGGCCAGCAGCACACCCGCGTGGGCGTCGCCGGCTCCATTGGTGTCGATTGCCGTGACGGCAAAGCCGGGTATGTGTCGCGTCTGTCCGGCATGGTGGACCCAGCAACCTGCGGGGCCGTCACGAATCACTATGAGCGCATCTTCGCGCAGAATGGACGCCAGGTGGTGGAGCGCGTCGGCGGGCGTCCGGGTTTGCGTGAAGCGCAGGGCTTCTTCGCAGTTGCTGGACCATACGCTGATAAGAGGAAGTACGGCGCGCATCTCGACGCCATGAAGCGCATCAACCAATGGGCCTGGGTCGAATACCACGGTAGTGCCGCCGGGCAATCCGTCCAGCCAGGCGAGCAGGGCCGTGACCTTGTTTTTGTGTGCCAGGCTGTAGCCGCTGACAACTACGTAATCTTCGGCGCTGACCTGCACGCCTTTCAGGTCATCGGCAGACAAACCACCTTCAGCGCCCACATAGGAGATGAACGAGCGCTCGGCCGAGTCTTCCACCAGGGCAACGGCCAGGCCGGTACCAGACCCTGTTGTTCCAGCGCACCCCAGCAATTGGCGACACGGTTACGCAACGCTGCTTCGGCGCCGGGCGCGGGGTCCCAGGCGACCACATCCAGTCCATGGGCGAGGGCGCGGGATACCCAGCCACTGCCGATGACGCCGCTGCCAAGAGCGGCGAAGGTTTTGATTTCAGTGATAAAGCTCATGGCGACGATCCTGAAGAGTGCGGTGATTCAATCACAGGGTTTTATGTCCTGAAGGCATTAGCCGCGCTTGGCAAGGCCCATCTTGATGCGGCCTTCTGCCGGGGTCATGACTCGTGCGCCCAGGCGGCTGAGAATTTCACTGGCGCGTTCCACCAATTGACCGTTGGTGGCGAGCACGCCCTTGTCCAGCCACAGGTTGTCCTCCAGACCGACCCGGACGTTGCCGCCCAGCAACACCGCTTGCGCGGCCATCGGCATCTGCATGCGGCCAATACCAAAGCCCGCCCACACCGCATCGGCGGGCAGATTATCGACCATGGCTTTCATGGTGGTGGTGTCGGCGGGTGCGCCCCATGGAATACCCAGGCACAGCTGGAACAGCGGGTTGTCGAGCAGACCTTCCTTGATCATCTGTTTGGCGAACCACAGGTGGCGTCGTCGAAGACGATGACAGGGCATTCTATGCTTTTCGCCTTAGCCATGAGGATTGCCAACCCGAGGCATCGAATATGGCCTTCGCTAAGTATGTGAAGTGCATCGACCCGAGCGCCCGGATTACCTTGAAAGCAGATCTCAATCTTCCCTTCACCTCCAATTGGAAGGTGTAGTGCGAATAATTTGTCCTCATCCCGATCGTTGCGATTGAATGCGTTGTAAAGATCCTTGGCTGCGTCGTTGAGTCCTGCTATCAACTGCCCCGGGAGTTGATCCCTATAGGACCTTAGTTCTACAAGAAATCGGTCATAGGTCCCCTTGAAGGGGGTATCCCGCTCTATGTCGAGAATCTCTTGGTTCGCTTGGGCGATTAGCTCAGCATTTGTTTCGTCGAATGCATTGATACGGCTATTTGCAGCCTCAACGTTCTCTTGCAGTTGCTGTCTCTTGAGATTCTGGGCTTGAACCTTGAGCTGGAATTCGTTGAGCCGTCGACGCTCCGTAATATGCGGCTGGCGATCCTGCTGAGCTTGCAACGACGCAACGTCCTGTGCTGCCATGCGATCCACCACAGACAGTATTTCATCAAGGGACGGTAGTGCGTCTTGAATCACTACCGTTTGGGGGTAGATGCTTGACCACCAACGTTCAACCGGTTCTTCTGGAAGCTGACCAATCCACTGGGAAATGGCCTTATTTTCTCCGGGCTGGGCATCGATGAAAGCGGCGACGGGACTGAACATCTGGCGCAACTCACGTGACGCTTGCCCAAACGTGGTCTGTGTAACCTGCTGCTGCTCCTGGAGAACACCAAGCTCTTCAAGCTGTTTAAGGCCTTCACCCGCCCTTAGATATGGATCCGCAGCTACGTGAGTCTGACCTTTCAGTGGGGTGTCACAGGCCGGGCACCGGTCTCCCACGACTTCTTGTAGGGCCAGGACCGAGTCATAAAGCGCCTTAAAAGACACTTGGTCGCTTCTGGCGCGAAGAGCTTCAACGATGTCTTTGAGCTCCTCATCACATTTGTGTGTTTTCTCAAAAGCATCTAGAAGGTCCTGGCGCGTTACGCCGAGCACATTAAGCGGTACCGCTTCCAAAATCGCTTCGAGTTCCTGAAGGCGACCCGGAGTTTCGCCGGTACCGATAAGCTCTTTAAGCACGTCATATGTGATCTCGGCGTCGTACTCCTTCGCTAGGGCTGCCTCTTCTTCCGCCAGTGCTTGCTGGGATGCTGCCTCATTTTCAACGGTCGTTCTATCTGCTGCCAACGCATTTCGGCGAGCAGTCAATGTGGTCTGTTGTTCGCCGAGAAGGATAAGCTGCCCATCGATGCTCTCATTGAAATGGCCCACGAACTCATTGAACTGATCCATGCCGAAGAGAGTGGCAGTGAGTTCCGCTCGTTGGGCATTGGGGCGTGCGGCGATTCTGGAAAACGCGTCGATCCGGTTCTTTTCTACGAAGCAGAAACGATAGGTGTCAGCGTTGGCAACGACATTTACTTCTCGCCCTTGCTGATCGGTCGCTTTCAGTATTGGTGCGTTGAATCGCCCATCATGGACATTGGCGAGATAAGTGCGGGCTGCAATGCGCTTGCTTCCCGCCTCTTCGACATCTCCCAAGAGCGCGTATTCCAGTCCTTCGCACAGACTGGTTTTGCCGCTACCGTTGGGGCCGTAGAAAAGGACGATTTGCTTGGTGAGGTCGAATGGCTCGGCTGCTCGAAAGCCTCGAAATGGACCGAGTGTCAGATGTCGAAGTTTCGCCCAAGGCCATATCCCGAGATCAGCCTGAGCAACTGCGACGACCGGAGCAATATCTGCGGTACCCACGAGTTCTCGTCGAATCAGCTCAACTAGGTATATGGATCGCTGGCTTCGTTGACGCGAGGTCCCAACCAATTCATCGAATTTCGACAAAACCAAGGCAGCTAGACGACGGACATCCGCATGGATGTCTTTTTCAGGCTGATAAAGCCATCCCACAAAACGCTCAAAATCCTGCCTGGCCGATGCCATATCCTATCCTTTGGTACCGCCTCATTGCGTCCAGCTTAGCGTAATATCATCTTGATGGCGTCTTCATTTGCAATGTATGAAATTCAAGCGTCAAGCAGAATATTGGGTACGAACTGCGTGAACGAGCCCCATGAAAGACAGGACACCGTCCCCCCCTTAAGATAAGGGATAGGCAAACGGGTATGTTTATGACTAACAGCAACGACAAGGGTAGTGAGCTGTTCGGCCAGCCGAACAATACGACGATGTAGGCCAGCCACAACCGGTTCTCGATCCGCGGCACTGAAAGCAGTCCCTTGTTGCCTTCATCCGCGCCTTGCTGACGGGCCGACAGCCATTCTTGCAGGATGATTGCTCCGAAGGGCGTGGCGAACAGCCCGGTGTCGGACAGGACGCTCCAGAGGCCGTTGTTGATGATCCAGGCCAGCAGGGAGAGGTAAAACTCCAGGTAGCTGTTGGTGCTCAAGAGCATGATGGTGCCTCACAGTCGGGTGAGTTCGACGCAGGTAAAAAGCACGAGCCCTAATGCCCCGATGCGCCACACGCGCAGTCGATCCTGTGGTCGATGTCGGTAGCGCCGAAGCAGATCCCACCAGAGCGCAAAGAGGGCGCCGTAGAGCAGAGCACGCCACCACCGCAGATAAGGTCGTACGGATTCAATTGCCTGTTGCCATGCCTCGAAACTACCCAGCGCAGTACGGCCGATCCAGGCGACCAGTGCGGCGGTGAGGACCATCACCGCGGCAATCCCCAGACCTGAAAGCAGAGTGAATAGCGGTGAGCGTTTCATGGCTTACTTGCGTTTGGCGTCAGCATCATTGAGTCGGCCGGGCTCCGGGTCGCCTTAGAGCTGGTGAGTTTCGAACTGGAGAAGCCCGACGGTCGAACGCAGATAAAGGAGAAGGGCGGCTTGCTCGATGGCCCGCTGTGGCGGTGGCCTGCATGAGTGGCCGAGGCACAGCGGTCAGTGCAAGGCTCCCGCGGGGATCGGCATATCGATTTCGGTGGTGGCCGCTGTCTGCGCTGCAAGGCGCAAGGCGTCTGTCACCTGCTCTGCCGACATGCTGGGCGCGCCGGGGTACTGGGCTGCCTGCTGAGGCAGATAGGGAATGTGTATGAATCCCGCCCTGGCGTCCGGTCGGTCACGTAGCGAATGCATCATGCTATAGAACACATGATTACAAACGAAAGTGCCGGCCGTATTAGAGACACTGGCCGGTATCCCCTTATCACGCAGCGCGAGCATCATGGCCTTTATCGGCAGAGTAGAAAAGTAAGCCGCAGGGCCGTCAGGGTCGATAGCCGTGTCAACCGGCTGTTGGCCAGAGTTGTCTTCGATACGAGCATCGTCGATGTTTATGGCCACGCGCTCTATCGAAATATCTGTCCTTCCACCGGCCTGGCCTACGGCGATTACGATGTGGGGTTGAAGGGCTCTAGTAGCATCGATCAAAACTCGGCGTGCCTCATCAAATACACATGGCAGCATCAACGTAACGACCTGGTAGCCGGCCGCCAGTTCTACGCCATTCATTGACTTCACCGCCTCCCATGCAGGGTTGACCGACGCGCCACCAAATGGCTCGAAGCCCGCCATTAGAATGATTCGAGGTGAGTCGGGTTTTTCCTTGTCCGGCGTCATACGGCGTAGCGTAGCGGTAGCGAAGTGGTGTATTTGATCTGCTCCATGGCGAAGCTTGAGCTGATGTCGAGCAGCCCGGGTATCTGAATCAGTTGCTTGTACACTTTGTCGTAGCCCTTGATATCAGGAACTACCATTTTAAGCAGGTAATCGGTATCGCCGGCCATACGGTACAGCTCCGTGATTTCGGCAATTTCCGCCACGCCGATGTTGAAAGACTTGAGCCATTGCGCAGAATGCTGGCTGGTTTTCAAAGAGACGAATACAGTTACGCCAACATTCAGTTTCTCACGATCAAGAAGAGCAACACGTTTTCCAAGAATTCCGTCTTCTTCCAGCTTCTGAATACGCCGCCAGCATGCAGTATTACCCAGGCCTATTCGTTCGGCTATCGTCCCAATTGCAATGCTACAATCATGCTGAAGTGTTTCGAGAATTGCTTTGTCAAATTTGTCCAGCTGAAGAGGGGGTGAAGTGGCCATATAGGGCGCTCCTGACCAATACGTTAGAATCCGAGCATCAGCGAGCCTGCGCCTCAATACGTAGAATCATAGTTATAAGCATTGAGGCGCATGCGCGCGCAGTCGCGTTATTGCAAACGCAGCTCAGTGATAGTGACAACAATGACTGATGGGGGCGGTGCTATGCACTTGGCGATCTTTTAGAAACGATACTCAGCCGTTAACCGAGTCGTACGTCCTTCTTTCTGATTGATCCAGAGTGGTGAGGTACTGTAAGCGTAGATATCCCGGTCGAACACGTTCTTCACGCCCAGGGTGAGCGACCATTCTTTCTGTCGGTAGAAAACCGACAGGTCGGTTTGTGCCCGCCCCGGGTTGTTGAAATAGGTGCTGTTGCGAAACCCGTTCCACGAAGAGCTTTGCGCTGTGACGCCGATGCCTGCACCGAGCCCTTTAAGGAGACCTTCTTGAAGTTGGTAGGACGTCCACAGGTTGGCCGATTGTTTCGGTTGGCCAGTGATTCTGTTAACGCGGCCATTGACCATGGCTGGGTCCTCGAACTTCGAGTAGGTATAACTGAACGTCAGGTCCCACCCTGGCAGCAACTGCCCGTTCAGATCAAAGTCGAAGCCTTTGCTCATGCGTCCTTCGGTACCCAGATACTGCCCGAGCTGGTTGGCCACCGGTACGTTGGTCTGCTCGATATCGAACACTGCCGAGGTAATGGTCAGTCGGTCGTCAAGAAGGCTGAACTTAACGCCCAGCTCTTTGGCCTTGCTTTCGCTCGGTGCCAACTGAGTACCGCTGACGTCTACGTTGGAAGAGCCGCTGAACCCGTTCAGGAGATTGGCATAGACCGTGATTTCATCGGTCAGGTCGTAGGCGATCCCATAGTTAGGTACCCATTTCTTCTGATCGAATGAGGATCCCGCCCTTCCTACCACTTGGGTTTCATTTTGCCATTGGGCTTCCTTGCCGGCGAACAGCAAGTGGAGTTTGTCCATGATCGTTATCTGATCCTGGATCAGCAGGCCGCGCTGAATGCTGCGGCCTTCGTAGCTCTTGCGGTCGGTGGTGCTGATGGGTTGGTAGGATTGAGAATCAGGATCATAGGCGTTGCCACCGATGAAAGGACCTCGACCGGTAATACCGTCATACTGGGTGTTGTTGGAGTGCATGTAGTCGAACCCGATCAGCACTTCATGCTTCAACGGACCCGTGTCGAAGGTGCCCCTGAAGTCGTTCTGGGTGCTCCAGTAGCGGACGTTGTTGACCGAGGTGAAGGGGTTGACCACCATTGTGCCGTTCGCTGCAATGGCGTAAGGCTGGTAGATCTGGAAATTGAGGTGTGAATCCGAATAGGTTGCCTTGCTGTTGAAAGTCCAGCCGTCAGCGAGGTCTTGGTTCAGCTCGTAGTAGCCAGTTTTAGTGATCGATGAAATGTGGTCGTCCTGGTCACCAAGCCGCGGCGTGGAGAGATCAGCAATTTTTCCGGTACGGGTATTGTAGAACGTACCTGCCAGATTCTGGGCGGAGCGGGAATCATTGAACTCCGCGCCTACCTTGATGCGGGTGGAATTCCCTTGCCAGGCTATGACCGGGGCGAAAAAGTCACCACGTGAGCCATTGTAGTCAGGATAGGTTTCGCTTGAACGAAGGCGAGCATAGTTCAAGCGGTAGCTCCACGCCTTGTCGTCAGTCAGCGCTCCGCCCAGATCAATGGCGGTCTTGTATTCGCCCCGGTCGGTGACTTCCTGGCGAATTACGTGCAGTGGGGTGGTGACCGGTGCCTTGCGCACGATGTTGATAGTGCCGCCAGGCGAAGAGCTACCGGACATGACGGCTGCAGGGCCCTTGATAACCTCAACGCTTTCGACACCGTCGATAGGCGCGGAGGGTAGCAGGACCCCGCCACGGGTTTCGGGGCCGCTGACACCGTCGGTTGCGGTCTGAGTTACCTCGTAGCCACGAATGTAATAGGTGGTAGTACCGAGGTTGCCTTCCTGCGCGACCACGCCCGCGGCATTGCGTAGAGCATCTTCAACGCTGGTGGTCTGGCGATCTTCAATCACTTGGCGCGTTACGGTCTTGATCGATTGCGGCGTTTCTTGCAGCGCAGTGTTGGTGCGGGTTGCACTGCTGGAGGCAGTAGCAGCGTATTCCTCGGTGATGGGAGCACCTTCGACCGAGATTGCCGGGAGCATGGCGCCATTGCTAGGGGCATAGGACGCAGCGACCGGGGCAGGGGCTGAAATCAGAAGGTTGCCATCCGGCGTGGTGCTAGAAGTCAGTGAAGTTCCTGCAATAGCCGCAGCCACCGCCTGGCCAGCATTCAAATTACCTTTAATCGCCGGTGCATTATAGTCGCCAATATTCGGCACGCTGACTTGAATGTCCAGTCCACTTTGGCTGCTGATACGCGACAAAGTTTCTTGCAATGAAGCGGCAGGTAAGTCGTAGTAGCTCTGTTGGGTAATAGTGGCAGGTGGCGGTGCACCCAATGTCATTTCGGTATAACCGATGCTGCTCAAGCCCAACGATATACCCAATGCCAACGGCAAAGGTTTGAAACGCTTGAAACCTGTTGCATTCCCCATTCTTCACATCCCCGGATGAACTACGAAATTATCCTGCCATTCAGTGCAGTTATTACTAAAGTGCAATGAGGATCCTAAAGTGACAGTGCCGATCCCATTTTTTTAACAATGGTTTATCGAGCGGTGCCGCCCACCAGTAGGTTATCGATCTTCAACGTCGGTTGGCCTACGCCGACCGGAACACGCTGGCCGGCTTTGCCGCACATGGCTAGGCCGCGGTCCAGTGCCAGGTCGTTACCGACCATGCTGATATGGCGCAGCGTCTCTGGACCGCTGCCGGTCAGGGTCGCTCCCCGTATCGGGGCGGTTAGCTTGCCGTCTTCGATCAGCCAGGCCAGGGCACTCTGGAAGCAGAACTGCCCGCTGACGATATCCACTTCGCCGCTGCCCAGGTCCTGCAGATAGACCCCGCGTTTCACCGACTCGATGATCTCCTGCGGCGCGTACTCGCCTGGCTCCATGAACGTATTGGTCATGCGTGGCATGGGCAAGTGCGCATAGGACTGGCGGCGACCGTTGCCAGTCGGGCGTTGCTTCATCAAGCGGGCATTCAGATCGTCGTGCATATAGCTGCGCAGCACGCCTTTTTGAATGAGTGCGGTACGCTGCCCCGGTTCACCTTCATCATCGATGTTCAGCGAGCCGCGCGAGCCAGGTACCGTGGCATCGTCATAGATAGTGACGCCTGGAGCGGCCACGCTTTGCCCCATTTTCGAGGAGTAGATGGAGCTGCCAGTACGGTTGAAATCGCCCTCGAAGCCGTGGCCCATTGCCTCGTGCAGCAGCATGCCAGGCCAACCGCTAGCCAGTACCACAGGCAGTTGACCCGACGGAGCTTGTATTGCGTCGAGGTTAATCAAGGCGCTATCGACGATACGCTTGACCTCGATCTGCAATGTGGACGCTTCGAAATGCAGGAAGCCATTGCGCCCACCCATGCCACCGGTAGCCGCTTCCCGTTTGCCGTTGTGTTGTACGGTGATGCGTATGAACAGCAGCACCAGCGGGCGCACGTCGGCAGCCAGGCGCCCATCGTGACGCATCACCATCATCATTTCATGCCTAAGTTCCAGTGTTGCCGAAACGTGAGTGACACGAGGGTCGGCGCTGCGAGCGTACTGCTCGACCTGTTCGAGAAGCGCGATGTTGGCCGATGCCGAGGAGCCCAGCAGGGGGTCGTCGGTGCCATAACTTGGGCGATCGATCATTCGCGTTTCCACAAGCGGCATCCGCGCGCTGCTGCCTTTGCCGGCAATGCTGCGAACCGAATCGGCAGCATTGCTCAGGCGTTTGTGGGTGATCTGTTGCGAATAGGCAAAGGCGGTCTGGTCCAGTTCGCTGGCGCGCAGCCCGAAGCCCTGATCAACATTGAAGCTGCCGGCTTTGACCTGGCTATTCTCCAGCGACCAGCTTTCACGGCGAATGGATTGCAGGTACAGGTCGGCGAAGTCCACCCGGTGGGTCATGACCTGGTCGAGCGTCTTGCGCAGGTCGCTCAGCTCCAGGCCATTGGGCACCAAGAGTTTGTCGCTGGCCAATGCGAGATTATCGGGGGTGTTGGTATCGTTCATGAGGTTTTCCACGGTCACTTAACGCCCGCCTATTTGCATTTGCGAGACGAGTACCGACCCGCTGGTGAAGTTGCCTTGGGTCTGAAGGTCGCTACCCACCGCGGTGATTTGGCTCAACATCTCATTAAGGTTTCCAGCGATGGTGATTCCGGTGACCGGATGCATGATCACGCCGTTTTCTACCCAGAAGCCTTTGGCGGTGCGCGAGTAATTACCGTTGAGCAATTGGGTGCCTTCGCCATTGAGTTGAGTGACCAGCAAACCTGTGTCCAGACGAGCCAGCATCGCGTTGAAGCCGTCTTCAGGGCACGTGTGATGGCTGCTTAGCGCGACGTTGTACGGCCCGCTGGCATTGCCCGTGGACGCTAGGCCCAGGCGGCGGCCTGCATAGGTGGAGAGCAGGTAACCCTGCAAGATGCCATTCTCCACCAGCGCTCGGCTTTGCCCCGATACGCCATCGTCATCGAATGGCGCACTCGCCATGCCGCCCAGGATGTACGGATCTTCAGTCAACGTAAGGTGGTCGGCCATTACCTGGGTGCCAAGGCGGTCGCGTAGATAGCTGCTTTGGGTGAACAGGGCGCGGCCCGTGATACCGTTGATCAGGTCCCCCAACAGCGAAATCGCCATATGAGGGTCGAACAGCACCTGGTAGCGCCCAGTTTGCACTGGGCGATCATTCAAGTAACTCAGCGCTTTGCGTGCCGCTTTGGCACCAACCTCTTCGGGGGATTTCAACAGTTCACTTGCCCGTGCCTGGCTCGACCAGTAACCCAAGTGTCGGCTGGACCCTTCCCCAGCTAAGGCTGCGCCACCCAGGCTATGGCGTGACTGGGCGTAGCCATCGGCGAAGCCGCAGCTGTTGGCCAGAAAGGTGTGCATCTGGAAGGCGCTGACCGTGGCACTATCACTTTCCACGCCTTGGCCAACATCGTTCATGCCAGCCTCGATGCGCGCGGCCAGATGCTGGGCTTGTTCCGATGTCACCTCCCAAGGTGTGTAAATTTGCAGGTCCCGCGGGCTAGAGCACATTGCCGTGGCTTCGGCGAGCCCGGCACAGGGATCTTCAGCCGTGTGCGTGGCGATAGCGCAGGCAGCCTGTGCCATCTCGCTCAAGCTTGTGTCGCTGAAATCCGTGGATTGTGTGCTGCCTTGCCGCTGCCCCCTGTACACCGTGAGGGTGACGCTGTTGTGCGCCTCTTCACGGCGAGCTCGCAATCGGCCTTGGCGCATGTTGACGCTCAGGCCTTGGCCGGTCGAAAGATGTACCTTGGCGTCCGTGGCTCCACCAGTCTTGGCCAATGCGAGCAACTGCTCGGCGACGGCCGCCAGGCGCGCTTGTTCGAATGTAAAAGACATCTGGGTATCCTGTCTGCGTGTCACGCCGGGAGGTAAAGGGGAGCTTTGGCCAGTGCCTGGGCAAGGGCGGCGATGCGTCTAAGATTCGGCGCTTTGGCGTTCTCGCCGTACTGGGCGTGAAACGCTTGTTCCTTGATCAGAAACTCGGCGTTCTCGGCGTTCCACTGTTCGCGATGAGCTTGCAGCTGCTCCTTGCTGAAATTACCCAGTTCGCGCTCGTGGGTCTGGAACCAGTTGCTGCGCAGTGCCGGTGTTGCGCGCTCTACGGCGGTCCAGCCCATCGAGTCCATCAGCAGATGCAGACTGCACCACCCAGCGGCCTGGAATACCGCGCTCCATGCCAGGCCATCGCTGCTGGCAGGCAGCGGCGACACCCGCGTCAGTAGGTTGGCCAACATGCCCTGTAGTTGCCGATGAGGATCGTGCTTGGGGTTCTCCAGTGCAGCGGCGGCTTCACGCAGTTGCTCCCATTGTTGCGCCGCAGGAGCTTGCTGGGTCATCGCTTGTTGGCACAGCGCAAGCCATTGCACACGTAATTCGTCGAGTTGCGGCTCGCCGAGCACATCGGTCCAGCGATGCGCCGGGTCGCTCATCCAGTTTTGCAGGAGCTGCAAAGCCGCATGGTTAAGGTCCGTGTCAATACGCAGGTCATCGAGCAGGGCACTGACTTCCTGTTCGTTGCAGGCGCCGACAAAGTCCAAAGCCGGAGCGAGACTTGCTGGCAGGCCTGAGACGCGTTCGAATACGTCGAGGCTCTCGCTGTGTACCAATGTCGCGGCAAATGTGCCTTTGCCTGCCATCCAGACTGGTGCTCGGGAAGTGCGCACATCACCTTGATCGGCGTGTTGTTTCATGCGCGTCACAAGGAAATCGCGAAGTTGGGCATCACCGTAAAACGCGCCCCAGCGCTGGGCCGTCTGGGTAGGCCGGGCTGCCTTGGCCTCGATCGGCGCGCCGTGTTCACTCAGCCACTGTTTGAGCTTACTCAGGGGTTGAGTGCCGGAAAGGCGTGCCAGCTCGGTTTCGCCCTTGAGAAGGATCATGGTCGGAATGCCGCGCACGGCATACCGTTCACGTACCGCAGGGTACTCGTCGACATCTACCTTGAGCACGATGAGTTCATCGCCGGCTTCTTCCGCCAGTTTTTCCAAGGTGGGTGCCAGGGCACGGCACGGTGCGCACCAAGGTGCCCATAGGTCGAGCAGGATCGGAGCGTCTGCTTTGGCTAGATATTCTTTGAGCGACACGTCGGTAGCTGCAATAGTGGTGTGGGGCATGTAAATCTCCAAGGCAAATCAGGCGTCGGCGCGGCGAGCGAGATCGAGGTGGTGTGGATGGAAGTCTTCAAGAGACTTGCGATGGGCAACGCTGATGATGGCGCTGTCCGGTAGCTGGGTAATCAAGGTTTGGTAAAGGCGCTGTTCGGTCGCTGGGTCCAGAGCGCTGCTAGCCTCGTCTAGGAAAATGAAGTCTGGTTTGTGCAGTAATACCCGCCCGATGGCCAAGCGCTGTTGCTCGCCGCCGGAAAGCACGTGCTGCCAGCGATCATTGGTCGTCAAAGAGTCCGCACGGCTCTCCAGTGCGCAGTCGGTCAATGCCTGGCGACACTGCGCGTCACTGAATTGATCGGGGTCGGACGGGTAGCACAGTGCGGCTTTCAAGGTGCCAGCAGGGATGTAGCTCTTCTGTGGCAAAAACATCGATTGGGCATTTGCGGGCGTTTCGATGCTGCCATTGCCGTAGGGCCATAGGCCGGCGCAGGCGCGCAGCAAGGTACTCTTGCCGCACCCGGACGGGCCGCGCACTAGCCAGCGCTCGCCAGGGGCGACCTGCCAATCGGACAGCTTGGTCAGTGAGTGATGGGTAGGCGATTGCAGCGTGAGCTGCTGACAGCGCAAGGTGGATGATTGTGTCTGCGTAACTGAGATATCAGTGGCTTGCGACTCGGCTTTGTTGAAGGTCCAGTGCAGATCCCTCAAACGGTTTGTCCACGCCATCCACTGCGCGTACTGCTGATAGGCCTGTTGAAAGAACGAAAGGCTGCTGGTGACCATGGCGTAGGCGCCAATCAGCTTGATCATATCGCCGTAGCTAATCTTGCCCTGCAACAGCAGCGGAAGTGCAAGCAGCGTAGGCAGCAGGCTGAACACATGAGAAAAGGTGCTCTGGCCGAACATCACCTTGAAGGTGCGTATCAGGACCTGCAGCGTGTTATCGCGTACCCGGGTAAAGCGCGCCTGCAGTCGACCGCCCTCGCGCGCACCGCCTTTGTAAAAAGCGATCTGCTCCGCGTTTTCACGCAGTTGCATGCCCGTGAAGCGCAGGTCGGCTTCGACCGTTTGTTTATGGTTGTTCAGGCCGATGAGCTGTTTGCCCAACCAGTGGGTTACCGCCAGATGGGCGATGGAGTACAGGTAAGCCGCGAAGACCATGTATCCCGGAATGGCGACGTCGACGCCCATCACCGTGAACTCTAGGGTCCCGGAGAGAGACCAGAGCACGACGGTGTAGGATATGACCCCGGCGACCACAGTAACGAGCTTGATGAAAAGGTTCAGTGAACTGTCAACAAACTCGCGGGTGTCTTCGGCGATGCGTTGGTCCGCGTTGCTGAGAAGGTCGTCGCGCTCAATCTTGTAGTAGGTCAGGCGACTGGTCCAGCGGTCCAGCAGTCCACGGGTCATCCAGGTCCGCCAGCGCAGTTGCAGATAATCTTGGACAATGGTGGAAGTGATGGGCATCAGCACGGTGATCAAGCCATAGCCAAACGTCAGCAGTAGCAATGGCTTGATGTGCGACCAGTCTAGCTTGATCAATGCGTCGGTCGTCTTGCCGTGAACGTCGTTCAAGGCAATGTGCGCGTATATCGTGGTAAAACTGATGGTCAGGATGACGGCCAGGAGCGTCAGTGCCTTCCAGCGATCAGCGCTGCGCCAATAAGGAAGCAACAGCCCGATAATGCTCGGGCGTTCGGCAGCAGGGGAGGGTGTGCGGCTCACTGAAGGTAATCCGTTTCAATGGAATTACCTTATATGTGCAATGAGATCGGGAAAGTGACAGCGCTGCGCGAAATTAATTCGCTTCTGGATTGGCGATATCCCGGCACACCTGCAAGGCCTTGGCCATATATTGGCGGACCATGCTGGCCGATACACCCAGGCGTTCGCCGATTTCAGCGTAAGTCAGGCCCTCCAGCTGGCTTAAATAAAAGGCCTGACTCGCTCGCGGTGACAAACCGTCCAATGCCTGCTCTATGCTGCCTAATTCTTGCAGCAGCATTTGCTTGCGCTCAGGAGAGGCATGGCTGTCTTCGGGGCGCTGCGACAGATAATACAGGTGCGCACGCTCCAATTTTTTCCGACGGCGTACTTCATAGGCAACGCGGCTGGCGATGGTGATCAGCATCGAGCGCGGCTCGCGAACTTCTTCGAGTCGTGGCATGGCAGCCAACTGCGTGAAGGTTTCGCTGGCGACGTCCTCGGCGCTTTCACCGCACCCAAGCCGATAGCGCAGCTTGTGTGTCAACCACTGGTAATCACTACGGAAAACATCGTCCAACAGTTCCGTTGAGCGAAGTGTCTGCTCAATCATGATTATTGATACCCGCGTAGATATATGTGTCTACAATCTCATAAGCAATAAGCGGGCCAAGGGTGAGTGGGAGCCGCGAATAGAAAAGCGGGCATCAGGACTTAGTCAAATCGGACGTTCAGCCGTTATATTTCAATTGTATTTCAATAGGTTGTACGTGGGCTTGCGGATATCTGACCTTCCTCGGGCGGGCAGAGACCGGCCTTAAAATGCCGGCGGACAATGTTACGCAACCGCTCATTAATGGGCGCCAGTGCACTGTTAATGTGCTCGAAAAAATACTCCTCTTTGGCGATATAGTCATGATCCTTGGGCAGGAGGCTCCACTCCTCTTGAGCGACCTTGAGTGTCGCCTCGGTAAACTGACCACCGGGTTCTTGTTTCTGCCGCTCGGTGAACCATTGGAACAGTTCGGTCTCCTTGGCGAAATCAGAAGTGGTCCAGCCGAGGGCGAACTGGGCCACCATAAATTTCGAATGCACGCCGCGCCCTAGCGTGATGCTGCGCCACCGGCCCGCACTGTTAGTAGGGGGGGGAGGGGATAGGGCGATCAGGCTTTCAAGAACAGTGTTCTGCACGGTGCTCATCGCATCCTTGGGTCTTAGCAGCGCGCGCATGCGTTGATTGAGTTCGGTGGCGTCGTTACTGTTTTGACCGGTCAGCCACTTCTCGCAAGCCGCTATCCACTCCAGGCGTAAGTCGTCCACTTGCTTGTCGTTGATCAGTTCAGACCACCGACAAGCCGGATCTGCGAACCAGTCCCGCATGACTTGCGCGGCTATGTTATGGGTGGCGGTGCCTGCGGGCAGTGCGTCCGCAATGAAGTCGATGTCGTTTGAACTTGTGAGCTGAAGCATCTCCAGCAACATAGCCAGGGAATAAGGCAAGCCGGTCATCCGCTCGAATATTTCCGGGTCGGTGCTGTGAACCATCGCCGAGCTAATCGTGCCCTTGCCGCCGCTCCATGTCGGTTGTCGGGATACAAGAAGCTGTCCGGCTTTAGCATGCCAGCGAAGACGATTGAAATAGAACTGCGCAAGTTGCGGATCGCCGTAGAAGGCTGTCCATTGGAGAGAGGAATTGCTAGTGCAGGAAGATGCTTCGGCCATGTAGGCTCCGTCTCGCGCTGACCGTTTCGTCTTTTGCGTCTAACAGCGTTGATGGGCTATGGGGTGAAGCTTACCATATTGTTCTTGGTGGGCAGTGCGCAGGCCTTGGTTCTCGCACCAGCCAAAGGGAAGTCATTTCCCCTTGGCGAGGTACGACTGCCTAGGGCGAGGTAGCCTGGGTAACGAAGTCGATCTTGGACAGCCCACCGCCTTGTGCGGTTGCGAGCAGGTGAGCAACGCGGTCGTAGCGTACTTCCTTGTCGGCATACACGCGCAGGGTCGGGGCCGGGACCAATACGGCGCTCTCGGCAACTTTCTGCTGAAGTTGCTGATCGTCCAGCGGCTCCTTGTTCCACAGAATGGTTCCGTCGGCAGTAATCGAGATATCGACTGCTACGTCCTGCTGCACCGAGCTCTGGGTATCGCCGCGGGGAAGATCGACCTTCACCGCGTGAGTGATGACAGGCAGGGTAATGATGAAGATGATCAGCAGTACCAGCATCACATCGATCAGCGGCGTCATGTTTATATCGGTGACGAGATCATCGTCACCTTCGAAAGAGGATCCGGACATGCTCATGATTTGACGGCGCCCCGGATCGCATTTGGTGCTAACGAAAGATCAGCGGGCTTGCCGCTAAAAGGAGCGGCGGCGGTCAAGTTGACGCGGGCGCCGGTCAGGAAGAAGGCGTGCAGGTCGTGTGCGAAGCGGCTCAATTGGTGGATGACCGCCTTGTTGCGACGCGCCAGGGCGTTGTAACCCAGCACCGCCGGAATGGCCACGAACAGTCCGAACGCGGTCATGATCAACGACTCGCCAACCGGCCCGGCAACTTGTGCAAGCGAGGCATCCCCGCTCGCGCCGATCACTGCCAGGGCGTGGTAGATACCCCAGACGGTACCGAACAAACCAACGAACGGCGAAGTACTGCCGATTGAGGCGAGAATCGCGAGGCCGGACTGCATTTTGGCGACCCGGTCGTCCAGGACGTCCTTGAGGCAGCGAGTAAGCCAGTCGCTCAAATCGAAGCGCGTGTGTAGCTCGGAGCTGCGTTCATATTGGTGCGCATCGGCGGCGTGACCGGCAATCGACAGCTCCACGAAAGGGTTGTTGTGCGCAGGGCCCAGTGCCTCGACACCTTTCTGGAAATTACTGGCATGCCAAAACTGGGTCCGGGCTCGGTGCATCATGCCGCGCACGCGCAGCAGTTGAAGGGACTTGACCACAAGCACGCTCCATGACATCACCGACATGATCATCAAGATGATTGCGATTGACCGCGATACGGCGTCGGCCTGAGCCCATGCCCCACTGATTCCAAATTCCTGCATTTTCGAGTACCTCTAAAGTCAATGAGTTCTAGCGAGTAAGACGGAAGCTGATGGGTTGTACGGCGCGAACCGCGACTGGCCGACCAGCCTCGATGTATGGCGTACACGAGGCGCCCAGCACGGCTTGACGCGCTGAAGCATCAAGATCGGCGTTTCCGGAGCTGCGAGCGATATTGGCCTGCTCGATTTTCCCCTGTGCGCTAACGACCAGGCTGATCAGCGTTTCTCCCTCGATCCGCAAGCGCTTGGCTTTGCGCGGATATTCCGGAGCTGGAACGCGGCAACCCACGCTTGCTACGTCTTTGGGGCCGGCAGCGGGAGGCTGCAGATTTTTTTCCGGCGACGGCGACGGCGCTGGCTGCGCACTGGGTGCTTGAGGTGCAGCGTCGACAGGGTCGTCCTTCGCTACTTCAGCCGGAGGGTGGGGCGGTGCCGGCTTCTGCGGCTTTACCGGCTTGGGCACAGGCTTGGTCACTTTGGGTACCACTGGCTTGGGCTTAGGCTTGGGCGGCTCCGGTGCAAGTTTGGGCGCAGGCGGCGGGGGCGGGGCGATGGTTCGCTCCGCATTCTCGCTGGTCATGACCGGAGGTTCTGGCGGTGGCGGTGGCTGAACTTCCACCGGCTCCGGCTCGGGAGTCGGTGGAGGCAGCATGGTCACTCGCACGCTGGCCGGAGCCGCTGGAGCACTCATCAGGCTGATCTTCTTCGGGGGTGGCGCCATCAGCAACGCGCCTACCAGCAAGGCGTGGAGAAGAAGCACCGCCCCTGCAGCCAGCACCCACGAGAAGCGCTTTCCTTGCGGCGGAGCCTCGTAGGTGGATTCAGCGGTCCAGGTGGAGCGAAGTGAATGATTGCCTAAACGGACTTTCAGGCTCGTCATCTTGGATTCTCGTTCAGTGGCCGACCTCACAGGGTCTCTCACTTGTTTATGTGCAACGAAAATCCGAAAGTGACAGTGGTGCGGGAAATTTTTTCGGCGGCTGGTTACAGTAAGGGTGGCCTGGGTCGGGAAGCCCTCTGCGCCCATTCGCTGTTTTTATCACCGGTTATTCTGCTGCAACCGGCTGCCAGGTTGTCCAAGCCAGGCGTTCGCCTGCATCTGGATCGGACTTTATTCGCAGCTCTTCGTCGAGTATCGCAACTTGCCGGGCGCCGAGTTCATAGACGGGCCATATCGTCTTGGCATCGCTCAGAATCGGGCAGTGATAAAATCAATCCACAGTGAATGCATGATTCCACTCATTCGCTGTGCGGCTGGTTCGATCGGGCCTATGGCTTCGGCGGTCGGCAGCTGTACGTTGCCGAACACCAATGGCAGCTCCGATGTGTGTACGCATAATCCCCGGAAAGCACCGTGCTCGGGGGGCAGGTCGAAGCGGTACACATAGGCCGGTCGCCCTATCATGGCTCGCGCCTCGGCGATGCGCAAAGTCGGGACGCCATAGGACTCTGCGGTCAAAGCCTTGAACCTTAACGCTTCGGCCTTGAGGTGGGGGAACATTTCAGGGTATCGGATCAAGATCTGGTCGAACTCAGACAGAGACATGTTGGCAAGCTCCTGTTGCATGACTCCACCGTCACCATTGGCGGACGCGCCATAGAAGCCGGCCTCGTCTTTGTTCCATCCCAACAGCAACGGAATGTCTCTGCCAGCTCCATTGGCAATGGACGCAAGCGGTGCCTGTTCGAGAACGACGCCGTCGACGACCGCACGAAAGGGGGATTTTGCGGGATAGCTATCGACTAACGACGCTTGAACTGCCAGCAACTGTTCTGGGGTAGCCTCCAACAACGCATCTGCACTGTCAGATTCCCCACCTAGGTGAATTCGGACCCGCTGCGCCAGGTCTTCCGCCATCAGCTGATCGGCATAGGTCTGACCCCCTCCGCTTTGACAGATCGCTCGGTGAAAAAGGCCTTGGGCCCCCGGTGCAGTAAGCAGGCTGATCACGTTTTTGCCACCAGCGCTTTCGCCTCCGATGGTAACCCTGTGCGGGTCGCCGCCCACGGCCGCAATATTGTGCTTTACCCATTCAAGTGCAGCGATCTGATCGCGTAAGCCATTGTTGCCGCTGCCACGATATTCTTCACCCAAGAGCCCGCTAACATCGACGAAGCCCAGGATGCCAAGGCGGTAGGCGATCGAAACAAAAACCACGCCGCGCCGCGCGAATGATGTGCCGTCGAAAACCGGCTGGGCAGTGGTGCCTGCCATATTGGCTCCACCGTGTATCCAGACGTAAACCGGATGTGGCCCGGGCGCAATGGGCGCCCAGACATTCAGGTAGAGGCAGTCCTCGCTGTAACCAGGATCATCGGGCACAAGGGTAGGAGGCCTAGGCGACTGGATGGCTGCGCGCGCGAAGCTGTTTGCTTCCCGTATACCTGTCCAGTCGGCTAATGCTTGTGGCGCCTTGAAGCGAAAGTCACCTATGGGTGGCTCGGCGAAGGGAACGCCGAGAAATCGCTGGACGTCCCCAAGTCGTTGTCCCCTTAGCATGCCGCACGGTAGTTGTAGTGTGACGGGGTTGAAGGTCGAGAGCTGTTCTGTGGCCATAAATGTCCTGAGCTGATTGCCTTGCATCTACTCCCGACAAGTTTATCCAGTTACTCACTTCACGGCGCGCGCAAGCCTTCCCCGTTGTGCATAACTGCTGTGCGGGCGGGGTACTTAATGCATGTTCAGGTCCACGCTTATAGTGGCATCACTTCACGCAGCGGCTCCTCGCCACTGCCTTCAGCCACGATTGAGGTGATAATAATGAACAGCACATTCAAGCCCCAAGATGCCGATGCCGCGATGCTTCATCAGCGAGATGCCGAGTACTTCGAATACAGCAAGGCCGCTAACCCTATCAGTGCGAACCTGATTTCGCGGGTCCCGTACCAGACTTTTCCGGCCTCGCTTTACGACTCTGGCGCAAGCCGAGTGTTACCTCTTGATCTCAGCGAAGCAATGGGCTGCGCCGGGCCCGCTACTGGCCCGGGTCTGTGCGCCAACTTCATCCGCCTGAATGCCGGCGATTCGTTGAGCTTGCAACCCAACGCAACGTCCCAAGTGTTTTATGTGATCGGTGGCCAAGGTAGCGTTGCCCAAGGTGGGCAGACCATCGAATGGTCGAAGGGCGATTTCATGGCATTGCCATGTATGGCAGAAGCACAGTTTTCGGCGACCAGTGACGCTCGTTTGTACTACGTTCACGACGAACCCATGCTGCGCTATCTCGGCGTAGGGTGCACAAGCGACCGCTTCGCTGCCACGTTGTATCCTAGCTCCGTGGCCAATGCCAAGCTGCAGGAAGCCGCGAACGATCCTCGGGCACAAGATCGCAGCCGTATCAGCATCCTGCTCGGCAATCGCAACTTCCCGCAGACTCGGACTGTGACCCACGTGCTCTGGGCTATGTACGGCATCTTGCCGGCCGGTTCGGTCCAAAAGCCTCATCGTCATCAGTCGATCGCGCTGGATTTCATCGTCGATTGTCCGCAGGGCTGTTATTCGCTGGTGGGTACGGAGCTGGATGCTGACGGCAAGATCCGCAATCCGGTAAGGGTGGACTGGGAGCCAGGCCTGGCTTTCGTCACTCCACCGGGCTACTGGCACGCCCATTTCAATGAATCTGGCAAAGGGGCCTACCTGATTCCTATCCAGGATGCTGGGCTGCAGACACATCTGCGCTCGCTTGACATCCGGTTCAGCTAATCGCTGAGAAGCCACCCTCGTCGGCAGCGGCAAGGATGGCTTACTGAGTCCAGTAGGGCTTGACACCGAAACGCTCGATCATGAAGTCAATAAAACTTCGTACCTTGGTGGACACGATGCGCTTGGGTGGATAGATGAACGAGATCGAAGACGCATGAGCGCTAGGCTGCAGCTGTATCTGCCATGGCTCCAGCCACTGAATCAATGTCCCGCATGCCAGACCTTCAGCCACCAGCCAATCAGGCAGCACTCCATACCCCAGCCCATGATGGACCGCTAGCAATTGAGCCTCCAGATCGTTGATCTTGATGGTTTTGCTGGGCACCACCGGATGCGTTTGCTGCTCCAGAGTAAATGTAGCGCTGGCAAGGCCACTGACACCTACGACGGCAGGCAAGGTTTCGAGCTCGGTCGGTACATCCGGCTTTGAATGTGTGTCTGCGAACCCAGCACTGACCACCACTAGATGAGTTTCAAACGCAATGCGTCGAGCCTTGAGCGTCGAGTCCGCCAGATGACCCACTCGAATGGCGAGATCGGTTCCCGAATGGATAAGATCGACCTGGGAGTCATCTAGCGTCAAATCCAGTTCGATATCGCTAAAGCGCTCCTGGAATGCTCCCAGTGCCGGCAAGATGTGGTGCCGGGCGAAGGCCGGCGGCAGGTTGAGTCGCAGGACGCCACGAGGGTGCTGATTCAAGGCGCCGGCGGCGGCTTTCGCTTGCGCAAGCTCTTCCAACGCCCGACGTGCGTGCAGGAGAAATATCCGCCCGCCTTCAGTCAGGTGCAGCATGCGAGTTGATCGGTTGAACAGTGCAATACCTAGCTCGCTTTCAAGGTCTTTAATATACCTGGAGACTGTCGACGCCTTGATACCGAGACGCTCGGCTGCGCGTGAGAAATTATTCCCGTTTGCGGCTTCAACGAACGCGTTTAATGCTGCGAAATAGTCCAAAGGCGAGCCTGCGGTATGGTATGGCTATCAATTCATGAATCGGTCTCATAGAACCTAGCGTGGTGGGAGGGCTAGTTTCAACGGGTAGGTGCCGTTAAATTGCTCCTGTCCACGTTGAAGGTTCTGGAGCGAGGAACAGATGACCGCACCCAATGACCCCATGCGCCGCAAGGTAGTGGCGGCCTTGGCAAGCTTGCCACTGATAGGGTCGGCGCAACCAGCCCAGAGTGAGGAGGTCAGCCTTGGCGGCTCAAAAGTACTCGTCGCCTATTTCTCTCGCTCGGGCAATACCAAGGTCGTCGCAGGGCTATTACAGCGCGCTCAGCAGGGCGACCTATTTGAAATAAGGCCTGCCAATGCTTATCCTGAAGACTACCTGCAGACATTAGAGCAGGGCCGTCAAGAGCGTGACAGCGGCTTCGAGCCTGCCCTGGCAGCCCATGTATCTGATATGTCGAACTTCGACGTTCTCTTCCTGGGTTTTCCAATCTGGGGTGAAACGGCGCCTCCTGTCATTCGGTCTTTTCTGTCTACCCATGATCTTGCAGGCAAGGTGATCGTGCCATTCATTACACACGGCGGCTATGGGCCCGGCAGCAGCTATCAGGTGCTCGCACGTCATGCTCCTAAGGCCGTCCTACGCCAAGGCTTTGACATGCAGGCCGATCAAGAGCGCAAGACGATGGAACAGGTCAACGACTGGTTTAGCAGCCTGAACCAATCCAGTTGAAAACGGGTGTAGTGCCGTAGTTCCAGCACCCCCGATCGAAACTTCATAGATACTTTGACCCAAGGAGCCACTCATGAAAACCCGCACGCTCGGCAATGGCCTGGAAGTCTCCGCCATAGGCCTTGGCTGTATGAGCATGACGGCTGTCTACGGCCCGCCAGCCAATAGCAAAGACATGATCGAGTTGATCCGCACCGCTCACCAGCAAGGCGTCACGCTGTTCGACACAGCAGAGGCCTACGGCCCCCTTACCAACGAACAACTCGTAGGGGAGGCGCTCGCGCCGATCCGTGACCAGGTCGTCATCGCGACGAAGTTCGGCTTCGATATCGACCCGAAGACCGGTGCGCGCGGTGCGGGTACAAATAGTCGGCCGGAGCACATCAAAGCTGCGGTGGAAGCCTGCCTCAAACGTCTGGGCACCGATCGCATCGATCTGCTGTACCAACATCGAGTCGACCCACAGGTGCCTATCGAAGATGTTGCGGGTGCAGTGAAAGAGCTTATTGGTCAGGGCAAGGTCATGCACTTCGGGCTCTCGGAAGCGGGGGTCGAGACCATTCGCCGTGCACACGCGGTTCAGCCGCTCACTGCCGTGCAAAGCGAATATTCATTGTTTTGGCGAGAACCCGAGCTGGAACTGTTGCCACTGCTTGAGGAGCTTGCGATTGGTTTCGTGCCGTTTAGCCCATTGGGCGCGGGGTTCCTGACGGGCCAGATCGACGAGCACACAGTATTTGAGCCCACGGATTTTCGCAGCCATGTACCGCGGTTTTCCGTCGAGGCGCGTAAAGCCAATATGGCGCTGGTCAAGCTCGTTCGTGAGTTGGCCGAACGCAAGGGCGCCACGCCGGCCCAGGTGGCGCTTGGCTGGCTTCTGTCAAAGAAGCCCTGGATTGTACCTATTCCGGGCACAACCAAACGCTCTCGCCTGGAAGAAAATCTGGGCGCGGTGGACGTGCAGTGGACGGAAGAAGAACTGGCGGCAATCGATGGTGCTGTGTCGAAGATTCAGATTCTCGGCGACCGCTTGCCCGAGGCGGCCATGAAAATGGTGGGGCGTTGAACGGATCGTCGTGGCGACTGTTTCGCCCTGTTTTCATATCGTGCTTAGCCTTATGGATGGAGCACACGCTGGATGCCTAGTACATCGATCGCCAGGTCTGCCAATGTGCGTTCATTACCTGTTGCTCTCATGACCGTGCTGATGACCGCCGGCTCCATGCTGCCAGGTATTGGCAATGCTGCGGCTGAGGCGCAGGAACCTTCACGCCGATCCGAACGAGGTACAACCATGAGTACCGATAAACCCGTCGTGCTGGTCGTGGGGGCGAGCGGCAGCATCGGTCAACCTACGGTTGCCGAGTCGTTGCGCCGGGGCTATCAGACCCGTGCACTGGTTCGCGATCCCTCCCAGGCCAAGCTGTTCGATCAGGGCGTGGAAGTTGTGGTGGGTGATCTGACTCGCGCCGAAACCCTCGACAAAGCAGTCGCAGGAGTGACCGGGGTTATCTTCACCCATGGCATCAGTGGCAACAATGCGAAGGGCGCCGAAGCCGTGAATTACGGTGCAGTGCGTAACGTGCTCAGTGCACTGAAAGCGCCCGCTCGGGTTGCATTGATGACCACTGTTGGCGTCACCAAGCTGTCGGTGGGACATGACTGGAAACGCCGGGGCGAGCGCCTGGTGCGCGCTAGCGGTCTGCCTTACACCATCGTGCGCCCAGGCTGGTTCGACTATAACGCCGCCGACCAGCACCAGTTGGTGATGCGCCAAGGCGATACCCATTGGGCGGGATCGCCCGCCGACGGCGTGATCTCCCGGCAACAGATTGCGCAGGTGCTGGTCGCTTCGCTGACCTCGCCGGCGGCAACTGACAAGACGTTCGAGTTGGTCGCCAACCGTGGTCCGGCGCAGACCGATCTGGACCCATTGTTCTCGGCGCTGCCGGCAGATCCTGCTGGCAGTACAGATGCCATCGGCGACCGTGACAACCTTGCGCCCGAGCAGGTGCCTGACTCGGTCAAACGCGACCTCGAGGCACTCAAAGGCAAATTTTCTCGGTAGTGAATCCTGCATCACTCCCTCGGGCAAAAGCTAAGGAAAATACAAATGGCTTCAAGCGTGGAAATCAGTCGTCGTCTATTGCTGGGCGCGATGGGAAGTGCGGCAATGGCGCCTGTGTTGGCAAGTGCCGGCACGACACTTGGCGCCGCATCGATAGATGCGCACCGTGCGCCATCATCCAGTACCGGCAGACGAAAGCTTGGCGCTCTCGAGGTATCGAGCATCGGGTTGGGCGTGCAGAACATGAGCCGCACCTACCAAACCACTATCCCCAGCCGCCCCGAGATGATCAATATCATTCGTACGGCACATGAGCACGACGTGACGTTCTTCGATGCTGCCGAAGCCTATGGGCCACTTGAAGTGGAGCGCATCCTGGGAGAAGGGCTGGCGCCGATTCGCAACAAGTGCGTCATCGCTACCAAGTTCGGTTGGAACATCGACCCAGTCACCGGAGAGCGTCGGCCAGGGTTGAACAGTCGGCCAGCGCACATCAAAACGGCCGTTGAAGCGATGCTGAAACGGCTGCGTACTGATCGGATTGACCTGCTTTATCAGCACCGAGTCGATCCGCAGGTTCCAATCGAAGATGTCGCAGGCGCTATCAAGGAACTGATTGCCCAAGGAAAGGTGCTGCATTGGGGGCTTTGCGAGATGGGGCTCAATACGCTACGGCGAGCGCATGCAGAGCTGCCGGTCACTGCCGTTCAGAGCGAGTACTCAATGCTCTGGCGTGGATCTGAGCAACGCGTGCTGTCGGCGTGTCAGGAGCTCGGCATTGGGTTCGTACCGTGGAGCCCGCTGGGTGTAGGGTTTCTGACAGGGGCGATTGATGGCAAGACGCGCTTTGCCGACGGCGACATCCGCAAGGTCGAGGGGCGTTTCTTTCCCGAAAACGTGCCACATAATCTGGCCTTGGTAGATTTGCTGAATGCCTGGGCACAACACAAGCAGGCGACGCCGGCGCAGATTGCGCTGGCATGGTTGCTGGCGCAAAAGCCCTGGATCGTACCGATTCCGGGAACCACTCAGATGGCCCATATGCTGGAAAATATCGGCGCGGCAGGAGTCCGGTTTACCCCCGCGGAGGTCGCCGAACTGAATCGGTCGGTGCAGGTGATCGAGATCAAGGGAGCACGCTTGCCTGATGCCGTGCTGGCATTTTCCGATGTGGAGGCTCCGGCCAAATGACAAGGGTTTTAACCAATGCTCGTGAGCTTCGCGCAGTTGCACTTCGCCAGAGCCGTGGCAACGTATTGGCGAACCATACTCGCGGAGACTCCTAACCGCTGACCAATCTCGCCGTACGTGAGCCCTTCCAATTGTTTGTAGTAAAAAGCCTGTCTGGCTTTCTCTGACAGTTCCTGCAGGGATTGGTCGATTGCGTCCAGCTCGGCGAGCACAAGATGTTTTCGCTCTGGAGAAACATGGTGGTGGCTGGGGCGATGAGTGAGAGTCGCCAGATGGGAACGCTCAAGCCGTTTTCGTCGCCTTACTTCGTAGACGACGCGGCTGGCGATCCTCATGAGCATCGCCCGAGATTCACGCACCTCCTCCAGTCGAGGCAGTGCCGCCAGTTGGGTGAAAGCTTCGCATGCCAAGTCTTCAGCGTTCTCACCGCAGCCGAGGCGCGAGCGCAGCTTATGGGTGAGCCACTGATAGTCGTTGCGAAAGACATCAGCCAGTAATTCAGACGATGCCAAGCTTTGCCCTGTCATCTAATTGCTCCTGCGCGCAACTCACAATCCATGGCGAGGGGAAGACGAAGGCAGCCATTGCTTTGGTCTATCTCTTGCACCGGTCAGCCCGTAAGTGGGTGGGCTGAACGGTATCAAGTGGTCCGGCTGGTGACCAATATCGTTTGGTTAGGCACTTATATCTGACTGCAGGCCGAGCGCGGTTTGAAGGCATCTGCCTGGCACGCACGGCTCATCAGATCCAGGCTTTACAGCGTACGGCCAAAAAACGCATCCAGTTTGGCGGTCGCTGCTGCCACGTACTTTGGAACCCAATAGGTTTCAATGTGCGTTGCACCCTCTAGCTCGAATAGCTCCTTGTCCTTCGCGCCCGTTGCCTTGGCAAACGCATCTTCAGTCATGTAGAGGCTGTCAGCTTTGGTCCCCGCGATCATGAGCAGCGGCTGCTGGATCAGATCGATCTGATTGGCTGCGTCAAAACGCATCAAGTCGATCAGGCTGCTGGTGGTGTACTTGAAGGTGGAGTTGGGATGGGCATGGGTTTTCCAGTAGTACTCATAACCTTGGCGATACAGATCGAAGGGCAACTTGGCGATTTGCTCATCGCTGAGATTGGCATCACCCGAGTAAATCACTGCCCCGCCCGCAGCCTCCTGAGCTCTTGCAGCCGACGCTTGTTGCATGCGCTGTTGAATGGAGTCCAGTTGGGAATCGACATAGCCATTGCTGTACGCGTTACCCATAGATGCTGTTAATAAAACGGCAAATTTTTCAACTGGTTACTGGCAGAGTGAGCGATAAATGATAGAAAGTTTTCAAGTCGAGACGATTTTATCATTTATGCATAGCAAAAATCTGTAAAGCGCTGTTATTGATATTCCTATCGTCTCGAATCCTTGAGTGACGAGTCAAAAATTCGCAGCGCGCGACATAAATTTTTTAAGAAAGCCATGCCGTCTTTTTTGGTGAGCTTTTGCGCCTTTTCTTCGTGTTAAGCGTGGATTAGCCCATCCCATCAGATGTTTCGATCCATCAATATGTTTGACAGCGCGAACAACGTAGTCAGCGGAGCCGTGCTTTAGATCTTGATCACCCGAAATGAATGCTAAGCCTTGTTTCCAGCAGGTAAGTTTCCGCCATCAGCCTTAGCGCAGAACGTCTGGATCAACAGCGGCAAGCGACTCCACGGCATCACCTGACCCAGCACAGAGAGGGATCGTTCGCAGTGGGTCTGCTCACGCTTGACCGCATATTCGAAGTAGGAAGCTCATTTGGATCATGTCTAGCTCAGATCAGGCGATAAGCGGGTACTCCAGCATATCTGAGGACCTACTTGGAGTTTTCTAAGTCCGCCCGCACGATGCAGGGGCACGTTGCAAAGACTATGAAAAACCATTGTTCGACCTGTGGCGTGTAACGGATACACGAAGTATAAAATATTTTCGAATTAATAAAATCATAAAAATTATTTGAAATTCAATGAGTTGTGCAGTTTTTCTCAGTGATCTGATGCACGCTGATCAAAATAATGCGTCGGGCCTCGTATTTTTTGGCTATACAGGACTTTATCGGTTGAGGAGGTCGATTATGCATGTTCAGCTCGAGAGAGGTTTGCAGGTTGTTGCACGGGGAAAACTCTCATTAATATTAAGAGCTGTGGACGAAACGTCCGTGGAAGTAATTGTAATTTCAACAAGAGAAAAGCTGATCGTTGGTTTGGATGAAGTAGAATTCATCGCGAAAAGTGAAAAGAATGATGCAGCTCCAGATATTCTTCTCATGATAACGCTCGATGCGCAAGCTACTGAACAGGAGCGAAATCAGGCAGTTAAGCGCTTCGCTGTGATAACAAAACTGGTCCAAGGCAAAATTACTGTCGAGCAGGCGGCAGGGGAACTCAGTGTTGCACCTGCGCATATCTATAAGCTAAGGAGCAAATATGATGAGGGTTTGGGCTATTGTTCCTTGATTGTGCAGCGCCGTGGTAATAAAAAAGGTTCAAGACATTTAGTTGACAACATCGAAGTAGCAATAAGCGAGGCTATAACAAAATTTAAGCGCAAGGAAGGAGTCTCGTTTGCGCAAGTCTGGCGTGAAGTGCAATCAAATTGCGATCTACTCAGGCTGAAATGCCCGGCGCGCAAAACGGTCCAGGCTCGAATAGAGGCTTCTCTTTCAACGAAACAAATTACTCGTATGAAATCGGGGCGAGATATCGCATCCCAAACGCATGATGGTCGCCCTGGCAAGTACAATGCCAAAAGGCCCTTAGAGTTGGTGCAGTCGGATCATACATTAGTAGATGTGGAAGTACTTTCAGACGATCGTAAAGAGGTGATTGGACGTCCTTGGTTAACATTATTTATCGATGTATATAGTCGTGTGATACTTGGCTACTACCTCAGCCTTCATGCGCCCAGCTCTTTATCGGTTGCATGTGCCTTGACACATTCAGTGATGCGAAAAGAAGATTTTTTTCGTAGGTTAGGTTTGTCAGAGTACAGCTACCCGATATTCGGACCGCCCGAAATGGTGTACATGGATAATGCAAAGGAGTATTGCAGCCCAAAATACCTCAGGGCACTGGAGCGTTCACACATTACCTACGGTCATCGTCCGCTAGGAAAGAAGCATTATGGAGGCCATGTCGAACGGCTGATTGGAACAATGATGAACAAGGTTCATTTATTGAGTGGGAGCGCAATGTCTAACACTGTTGCGCGCAAACGACTGGCAAAGTCAAAAAAACCCACCCAAACATTTACAGAGTTTTCCAAATGGTTCGCTTTGCAGGTGATAGAGTATCATTCGACTGTACACAGCGAAATAGCGAAGTCTCCACTGCAAGCCTGGAATGAATATTAAAATCCCCATAGTATAACCCCATACCCACCGCAAATTTCTGACGAGCACCAATTCCGCCTTCGGTTCATGCCTGAGGAATATAGGTGCATACGATCACGCGGCATAGAATTCAAGGGTAGATTCTATTGGGATCCGGTCTTATACTCTTATGTGGGGGAAAAGAAAGTTGTTGTGAAATACGACCCGTTTTCGCTCAAACAATTATGGGTTCAACTTAATGGGCAGTTTGTTGCAATCCCTTTCGCCGATATGACGCTACCTGATATTTCTTATGAAGAACATAGGGCATCCCTTTTCTTTTCTGAAAGATTGCAGCCTGGAACGTTTGCGGAGCCGCAAGCGGCACAGGCATATCGGGAAGCAGCAAATATTGAGGAGATCAGCATAAAGCTAACTAAAAAAGCAAGAAAAAGAACCGCTGCGCTCCTAGAATATGAAAAAGCGTATCCATTCTCAGATACTGCACTCGAAGCCCCCAAAGACCTTCCGGACTATTCATCCTCGCCAAAACCATTTCGGAGAGGAGATTGAGCATGGAGTACGACCATATCAGGTCAGATCGGAGAGGATCTGCAAATCTAGATATCAGTACGCGAATTTCCTTAATGCTAGAGGACGTGTGGGTAGATCACTCGCCAAGCGAGAGCATTTTTCATCTTATGAATAATATCGCTGATGCGCCCAGGCGGATCACGGCTCCCGCTCTGCTAGTGACAGGCAACGGCGGATCTGGTAAAACTGCCATAGTAAATCAGATCAAGTTCCGCGTCAAACGTAGCGACGGCCTCCTATTTGTAAATATGGCAGCAGATCCTGATCTACTGAAGCAGAAAGAGTTTAGATCGGAGATTTATAAGTCACTAGAATTACCTTGCCCGCCGACGCAAGATAGGACCCGTCCCAACGGTTTCATTCCTCGGGAATTGTCGGAAATACTAAAGCTACGGAATGTCTGGGGAATTGTTATTGATGAAATACACGATCTATTATTGTGTGGAAAAGTTGAGCAGCGTATAAATAGTTCAATGTTGAAGACGTTTCTTGGTGAAAGGTACGGAATTTGTTTATTTGCCTTTGGTACGCTTAAGTCTAGTAGCTTTATTTCGGCGACGCTCGAAACTCAGCGCAGGTTTACGGAAGTAAGACTGAAAGACTGGAGCGAGGATGAGCACTTTCGGACATTTCTTTTAGGTGTCGAGGAGTTAATGCCATTAAAGGAGCCTTCGAGGTTGTATGATCGAGATATGGTTTCCGCTATTCTTACCTCAACTGGAGGCCGAATGGATAAGGTTATAGAGCTCATCCGTCATGCTGGCTGCTATGCGCTCAAGAGTGGGTCGGAACGAATTCAAGCTGTTCACTTATCCTCAGCGTCAGCGAATCCTTGGGGGTATTGATGAAGTTTATAAGTGGGATGACCCAAATTTTTTATGACGAAACACTTTCATCATGGATATTCAGATCTTCATTAAAAACGCGGTCTCGACCATGGGTCAACGATAAGCTTATACCTTTAGCACCAACTGTATTTGGCGGAGGCGCTCTCATTGAAAGTGAGGACTGGGATTTTGATCCCAATGTGGTTTTGCTTCACAAAACCATCCCTGAGTTTGCCTATAAATTCGAGTACCTAAGCTGTATTTTTTTTAGGAGTTCTGGCCGCGTCGTAGGGTGGCGTAGGCGCTGGTGGTTTTGTGTACAGTGTATGAGGGCAGATATTTCCGCAGGACAAGCGCCAGGCTGGCGTAAAAGTTGGTGTTATAAAGATTCGGTAGTATGCATGGTTCACTGTGTTGACTTGCAAAGACTTATTGTTGCTCCACAGTTTACTCGCTCTTGGGATGCTTTCGTGCAAAGTTCACATCCAATCAATTACGACGCCGATTGGTCGAATGAAAGCTTCCAGCGATTTCGAGTTGTCCTCATTCGCAGAATTCACTCCTGGAAAAAAACAAACTGCGAACGCCTGCAAAGTCTTTTTGATCATTTATATGATATATTTCTGCTTGCACCAGTTTACAATGGGAACCATGGTCAAGCACATGAACTATTTAGCGGCCATCGACCCGCTCTTCGGCATACTCTGCCCAACTATGTGGAGGGGGTTAGGTACGGTTCTGAGCTTAGTAATATCAAGGCGAAATTTGGTAGTCTTGTTCTCGTGGGATACCTATTAGAGGTGCTTAATGAGCGGGATATCCATTTTATGATGTCAAAAAGCGCTAGGTTTAGAGATTGGTGTACTTATAATCCTGATATTTTTCAGGCTATTCAGTTTGGTTGTGCAAGTGTATAAGACTGCTACACGCTTAGGTCCCTTTTGGGAGGTCTGGAATTACTGCCGGCAGGCAACCTCGAGCAGGCAGTTCGGGCCTACCTCGTAAGGTTTGAAAGGGTCAGGCCCGGAATCTCATTTGAATTTTTTCACGGGTTAGGTGCCGTAACTCCGACATTGTGAATTGCCGCCAGTCCCTAGGAAATAATCATCCACAGGCTGAAATTTCGACGCTTTCGCTAAATTAACTTTGTTTAGCATCCTAAGATTCGCTGCATTTCGGGCCTCAGGAACAAGCAATAGTCAGTCGCACGGCAATTGTGCAAGGCGCCCACTTGAAAGTAATCCATGACAGTGTTTTGATGCTGCAGTGTTCGGTCACAGCCATGACTTCGTCTAGCAATACGCCCTGACGGCCGGCTTTCGTCACTAATGTCGAACGCGGGTTGTGCGCTGCCCGAGTGCCCACTAGCCGGCCAGTTTCGCCCCATGCTGAACAGTGCGCGCTATGTAGTCGCTTGACAGCACGTCAGCGCTAACCTTATTACGCGCAATGTATTTGATTCCGAGCCTAAAAACTGACATCGGATAACACTGCTTTATCAGACCTAACATCAACGCAACCGTTAAGGTGAGCCTTTTCTGGTCCCCATAACGTGCTCAACTTTTCTGCGCAGCCAGCGCTCAGCCGGATCACTGTCCATAACGCTTAACCAGGACATGGACAATTCCAGTGTCGGCGTGACGAAGGGCAGGGGTTCAGCGTGCAACGCACCTGTCTGACTCAACGCCAGCGCGAGGTAGTCAGGCATATTGCACAGCATGTTGCCGACGGCCATGAGCGCGGGGAGGGTTGTGTACTGGGGTATCGAAAGCACAGCCTTGCGGGCCCGACGGCCTCCAGCCACTCATCGGCGAAGCTGGAAATGTTCGCGACATGGGACACGACAACATGGGGGCGTGAGCAGTACTCATCCAGGGTCAGCGGGGTGTCGGATACATCGGTGCGCAGTACCATGGGCACGACGTTTCTCAGCAGCTTTCGCTTGGCGTTGGCAGGCAGGTCTTTAGTAATGCAGACCCCCACGGTGATCTCGCCCGAGGCTAGCAGCTCGGAAATATTCCACGCGTTGACCTGCTTGATGACAATCACCACGTTCGGCGCTTCCTCGTGCAGCGCTTGCAGCAACGCGGGCATCAGGCTGTATTCCACGTCATCGGACAGGCCGATTCGAAACGACATGGTGCTGCTGCCAGGATCGAAATCCCGGGTCAGGCTCAAGGCGACGGACATCGCGTCGAGCGCCGGAGACAGATGATGAATGATCTCGCTGGCCCGTGCCGTAGGCTCCATCCGGTTGCCCACACGGATGAACAGCGGGTCATTGAAGAGGCCGCGCAGCCGGTTCAGCGCCGAGCTGATGGTGGGCTGGCTGAGGAACAGTTTTTCTGCCGCCCGGGTGACATTGCGCTCCAGCATCAAGGTTTCGAACACAACCATCAGATTTATGTCAGCCCTGCGCAGCTCATTGCGATTCATAAGCTCTACGCGACGACGCTGATGATTTCCTCGGCGATGGTGCAGGCGTATATCGAATTGCAGAAAAACTACGATCAGATTGTCCTGGCCGAGCAGGTGCTCGCCCAGCAACAGTCGATCCTCGATCTCACGCACCGGCGCTTCGCCGCCGAGCTGGATTCCCAGGTTGATATCAAACAGGCTCAAGCGAGTATTCCGGCCAGCAAAGCCACCCTCTCCGCGCTCAGAGAGGCCGTGGAGCTGGACCAGAACCGGCTGGCGGCGTTGATGGGTGAAGGCCCGGACCGTGGTCGTTCCATCCGGAGGCCCGCCATCGGCGAGGTCGAGCCTTTTTCGATACCCAGCCGTCTTCCCGCAGAGCTTCTTGGCCGGCGCCCCGACGTGGTTGCCCAGCGCTGGAGAGTCGAAGCAGCCGGGCATGAAATTGACGTGGCAAAGGCCGGTTTTTATCCCAACGTCAACCTGGCGGCCTCCCTGGGCTTGCAGAGCTTTGGCTTTGGCGACTTCAAGGACAGCAGCAGCCGGATGCTCGGGATCGGGCCGGCGATCAGCCTGCCGATTTTCGACGGAGGTCGTCTACGGGCCAATCTGGCCAGCCAGGATGCGGCTTACGACGTTGCGGTCGAAGGCTACAACCAGACGTTGATCGACGCGCTCCACGATATAGCCGATCAACTGACCTCTCTGCGCTGGCTGAAAGAACGCGTGGACCAGCAACAACAGGCCGTTCAGACCGCCAATGATGCCTACGACCTGATCAATCGCCGCTACGGTGCCGGGCTTGCCACCTATATCCAGGTACTGATCACGCAAAACGCTGCATTGGCCGAGCAACGCCAACTCGTTGACTTGCGCGCCCGAGGCCTTTCACTCCAGGCCAGCCTGAGCCGGGCGCTGGGGGGCGGCTTCAGTCCCGATGCCATTGCGTCGAACGCAGCTCTGACACCTGATCTTTCGAGTAAATGATGAGCACTCAATCTCCCGCGTCCGGCGTCCCTGTCGCCGCATCTCGCCACTCCGGCCCCGTTGTCTTTATCGGCGCCGGTCTGATCCTCATTGCGCTGTTGGCCCTGTGGTACGGGTATCAAGTTGGCAATGAACGCACCGAAGACGCTTATGTGGACGGCAACGCCGTTCAAGTGACCTCGCAGATCACCGGCACCGTCACGGGGATCGGCGCGGACAACACTGATTATGTCCGCGCTGGAGACCCGGTGGTCCGGCTCAATCCGGTGGACGCCGAAATCCAGTTCGAGCGCAGCAAGGCGGCGTTGGCCAGGGCCAGCTGCGAACGCCAGCGATGACGATATCAACGCCGTTATCCAGTCGTACCGCGATAATCAGTCCGAGGCTCAAGATGCATTCAAAACTTACCGTGCCACCCCGCTAGAGGCAGACGAACGGGCTGCGGGCGACGATTTCGAACGTGACTGGCCGGCCTACATTGCTGCTGTGGATTTGGGTTTCGCTGCGCTAAAAAGTGGCGATATTGAACAGGCTAAGGCTCGCTACAAACAACGTTACACCGGCTTACCTCAAACTCATTGCTGAGATCAAGATCATAATCGAGTCCAACAGTCGCCAGGCTCTCGATGTCGCGAAAGCAGGCGAAAGCACTAACAACCAAGTGACTTGGGTGCTGATCGTGGGCTGCCTGATCGCTATGCTGTGTGCCGGCGTACTTGGAATGATCGTCACTCGCATGATTACCCGTCCGATTTACCTATCGGTCGAAGGTGCAGAGCGCGTAGCTAAAGGCGATCTGACCCAGGCCATCGAGGTTCGGGGCACCGATGAAACTGGCCAGTTGTTGCAGTCTCTGTCCGTTATGCAAAGCAACCTCAAAGGCACCGTGCAGCAAATTGCCGACGCCTCGAACCAACTGGCTTCCGCAGCTGAAGAATTGACTGCGGTTACAGAGGACAGCGCGCGTGGACTGGTGCGACAAAACGACGAAATCCTACAAGCTGCTACAGCGGTCAACGAGATGACGGCTGCAGTGGAAGAAGTGGCGCGCAACGCAGCCAGCACATCTCAGATCTCCAGCCAGACTGCTGAAGACGCATTGAAAGGGCAGAAGCAGGTACAGCAGGCTGTGACGGCTATCAATACTGTGACAGAGGAAATTACTGACTCCACACAGCGAGTCGAGGCATTGGCCGGACAGATCCACGACATTACCAAGGTATTGGACGTCATCCGTGGTATCGCTGAGCAGACCAACCTGCTCGCTCTTAATGCTGCGATTGAGGCCGCACGTGCTGGTGAGCAAGGTCGTGGTTTTGCTGTAGTGGCCGACGAAGTACGTGCTTTGGCACACCGTACCCAGACATCCACTGGCGAGATCGAGGCTATGATCAGCAGGGTTCGTGGCGGTGCTGACGATGCGGTGCAGGCGATGGGGAAAAGTCAAAACCTCGTGCGCAGCACTCAATTACTTGCCTCTGAAGCCGGCCTGGCACTAGAGCGGATCAGTAAAGGCGTCAGCCAGATCAATGAGCAAAACCTGGTGATAGCAAGCGCAGCAGAGGAGCAGGCTCAAGTAGCGCGAGAGGTGGATCGCAACCTGGTTAACATTCAGGATCTATCGACGCAGACGGCGGCGGGTGCCAACCAAACCAGCGCTTCTAGTCACGAGCTATCGCAGTTAGCAATTTCGTTTAATACATTGGTAGGGCAATTCCGATTGTAGGTCAGCACAATATAAGTTTGTATTGTGTCCGCTTAAACGTGGGCGCAATTTTCATTCATGAATGTGTGAGTTCCGAAGGTGTGTTCGCCATCCGCTTACAGTCGGCTAGCCGCTTACGCAGGAGCTCCGGAAAGAATTGGATCTGGCGGTCCTCTCTATGCCTAAAAGGCGGTAGCCGAACTGATTTTCAAATGAATTCAAAGATGTCACTTCAATGAGGAGTTTATGCTCAGTGATCTGTTCATTTCTTGAACGATGGGAATGCCTGCACACTTGTACGATGCTGTTCTATCGTCTCAGATAGGTTGTGTAGTCGACAGTAATCCTCCCAACTCATCTCGACCATTTCAGCTATTTCTTGATGGGCTGCATGCAGTTGGCTCTGTAGTTGTTCTTCAGAAGTGGTGCTTAGCTGCAATATCAACTCCCATTGGGCAATTCCACGTCGCTCAGCCTCATCGTCTAATTCCTGTTCAATCTGCTCTTCATTCGAACTAAAAACAGAGCCACTGTCATTTAGAGTTAGCTTGGCAGTGAGGAGGAGGAAGAGTTCGTGCTCGGATTTATTTTGTGGCATGGGGGCTCTTCCGATTGTCGCGTCCGATTGACTCTTCATGGTCGAATTACCTGCGTTGACGATTTCGAAGATCTGGATGGAGATCCAACCAATAGGGAGCGCGTGGCGATCATTTCGCCAATTTGCGCGCCTTGCTCCAGTGCCTTGCGCTGCTCGTCGGTTGGGTTGAAGGGCTTACCCTTTTCTACGCCCAGGGCGGCAAGCATGGCCATATCGAAACGATCACATTCGTTGACTGGATTCGTCTGGATAATCTGGTGCAAATGTTCCCAATAGGCCATACCTCGAGGGTGCGCGGCAGACCAGATACTGCTGCTGGTGGACAGCAGTTTGTTCTTGCCCGGTTTGTCTTGTTCGGCATAGGGATAGATCTTCATTTTTTTGATCAGCGCTTTACCCTTGATTGGGTTGGGTACGCGAAGGCTCAACAGCACGTTCGTGGTTTCCGATCTAGCCAATTCAAACTTTCCGACATCAGCGGGAGGTTCTACTCCTGAAGGTACTACCAGAAATTTGCCACCCTTCTCTTGCTCCCGACTGACTTGCCCCATGTCGATGATAACTCGCTGCCAGAAGTCGCCGACGCCACCCACAGCCGTTGGATCGGGGGGGAGCTCGATCACCAGTGGACCTGTTTCATTGAGGTCTACGAACGCTAGAATGTAAGCCGGCGAAGGGTTTTCGAATTGGGCGCCAAGCGTATTTTCGTCGCCGCTTAGCATCATCAGGTCACCGCTGTGTGTATCCAGTTTGTTGCCGATTTCTTCCTGCAACTGGGTGTAGAACACCAATGGCAGCGCCCAAAGGTAGCTTTGGATCGCCTGTTGGAGGTCCGACTCGGCGAAGATCTGGTCGATGGAATTGGGAGCAGATAATTCTTCACCCTGTTCTGCAGTGGACGAAGTGATTGGAGGACCGATGTCTAGCTGCTTCCATTCACCTGGCATTGGGAAAATGTCGGAAAAGCCCTGCTCGCCAATGCCAGAGTTATTAGCGATGAGAGCGCCGGGATTGCCATGAACCGGAAAAGCGGCCCGCAGCGGTAGAACGCTGTTGGTGTGTATATGGGTGCCGTATTGACTGAGCTTGGCTGTGCAATAGTCCTGAGGGAAGGTATTGGGTGCCAAATTAAGCGGTTCGTGACTGTGGATGGCCGTGTCGGCCGGAACGCAAAATGCAGCAGTGAATGTTGCTGCCGAGAGTAAAACCTGAGCGCACGTAAATTTAGACATGGGTCCCCCGCTCCTTACTCTGCTCGCGTGGCGCTTGCCCCGCGGTCAGGCCGATGCGCGCATAGCCTGTTCTTGCGCTTGGCTTTGTTCGAGGGGGACTTATCATCCGACGCTGGATTGAGCAGAGACATTTTCATCAGCGCTCTCACAGCAGACAGGGCGGTTTGCACGGCACTGATCACTTCAGTCAGGCCGACGAAAGATCCCGGGTAGGGGATACTGGTTTTCTCGCCGAGTCGGGCGATGTCACCGTTCGGAGTGGATTGATTTCTCAATGGTCCGGTCCTTGTTACAGCTCGGCGTTGGCGATACCGAATGAAATTGCCTCTATGAGGTTGAACGGCAGGGTTCCAGTAGGAGTAGCGGACTGAAAGTTGTGACTAGGGGCTCGGCGAAGTTGTCGGCTCGCAGTCGGAAATTTAGGATTTTTATTGGCTTTCGTATCTCATCCCTTTTTTTTATCGCACCTGAAACGTTTCAGCGCAACCGCGTGACCTCTCGTTGGGTGCGACAATCTGTCCCGTGGTCATGGCTCTAGGCCATGTCTTCCGGGGCTTACCAATTTCAAAAAAAGACAAAAACTAATTGTTAAAAAATATTAAAACCTCACTTGAACCGACCAAAAGCGCTTTGAGCCGACCCCGTCGGAGCGCTTTAACACTGCGGATTTGTCAAAAAAAGGATGGCCATGTCCGTCCACTGCTCGGGTTCAATTGAAGTCCGGACTGTGCAGCCGTCACCCTTGATTTGGGCATCCGTACATGCTATTGCTAAAAAACGACGAGCCACTTCGTAGGAAGTTATCCAGCCCTATGCATGGAATCACACGCATCAATCGCCATTCTGGCCCATTGCACGCATCCCTGTTTGCGCACTGTGGGCCTCACGTTAAACGCTACATAAATGTGGCCACAGGGTTCGTTACGCACCGCTCCACACTCTCCGCTTCACACGGCTTGCCAACTTGTTTCTCTTGCAGTTGCGCCTATCGGCGCCATCTTTACGTCCCTCCGCCTAGCTTTCTAATCGTTTAGTCACTGAACCTGCGCCGTCACTTTCCGCTTCGTCGCGGTGAGTTCTGCTCGCCTGCTTTTTCTATCCGAATTCGTCACTACCTGAGTGAAATACAGACCGGTCGGCATCCAGGCTCAAACGGCATCAACTTCGGGTCACGACAGAGTGCTGCCGCAGTGCCTCTTGCACGAGGTTGACTGGCGGTGAGCGATCCCACGTTACAAGGAGCATCAGCCAATGATTTTTTTCCAGGGGAAGAGAATACTCAGCGCCATCTTCGATATGGATGGCACCATGTTTGATACAGAGCGGTTGCGCTTCAGAACCCTCAAACAGGCTTCCAACGAGCTTTTCGGCAAGCCGCTCAGCGAGGAAACCTTGATCGGCTCACTGGGCTTGAGCGCGAAGAAGGCCGAAGCGCTCGCGAAGGCGCACAACGGTGAAGATTTCCCCTACGCGCAGATCCGCCAGCGGGCTGATGAACTTGAACTGGAGTACGTGCGTCATCACGGCGTACCCATCAAGGCGGGTTTGCTGGAGGTGCTGGAGCGGTTACGCAAATGCGGCTTGACCATGGCGGTCGCTACTTCAAGCCGCCGAGCCATTGCCGAGGAATACCTGATCAATGCCAACGTGCTCAAGTACTTCGACATTACTGTGTGTGGCGACGAAGTCAGCCAGGGCAAGCCTCACCCCGAGATATTCTTGCGCGCGGCCGGCGCCCTCAATTGCGCGCCTGGCAGTTGCTTCATGGTCGAAGACTCTGAAAACGGTTTGCTGTCGGCAATCCGTGCGGAAGGGCAGCCGATCCTGATTGAAGACATCAAGCCGCCCGCCACCGAGGTCAAGGCCGGAGCGCTCAAGGCGTACCACAGCATGCACGAGTTTCTCGCAGACTTGAGCGAGTGCATCCCCCACTTGGGCACACCAGAATTGAGCGAGCCTTTTCCCCAGGCGCTGAACCAATTCCGCGTGGGTATTCATGGCTTTGGGGCCATCGGTGGTGGATACCTAACGCAAGTCTTCTCCCACTGGGACGGCTACACCCGGCCTAGTGAAATTATCGCAGCTACCCGGTCGCGCATGCTGCGTGAGACTGTCGCGGCGTTTGGCCGGTACAGCGTGCGTTACGGCGCGACATCCTTCGATCAGACCATCGAAAACATGCGAATGATCGACATGGATGACGCCGAAGCGGTGATAGATATGTATGACGTCGCAGAGATCGTTGGACTTAGCTTGCCCGAGCAAGCCATCCGCAAACAGGCAGGGGTAATCGCCAAGGGGCTGTTACGACGCTTTGAGCACCGCGGCCGCGAACTCACGATCTTGATTGTGTTGAACAAGGTAGGTGGCGCCGCCTTCGTTCGCCGGCACGTCGAAGCGGAGTTGGCGCTGTTGTGCTCGGTAGATATCTGCCAGCAGATCTTGAACAAGACCCACTTTGCCGAAACCGTGGTCAGCCGCATCGTCAACAAGATCAGCAGTGATGCCTTGCTGCGACAACTGCGGATAAAGTCGCAAATGTTTCAAAACAGCATGGACGACGAGCAAATCGCGGCACCCAAACCTGCCTCTCCGTTGCCTGAATACGAACGGTTGATTGGTCGATTTCGCCCGTTCACCCAGTCCAGTTGCGCACTCAACCAGATGCATTTGATTCTGTTCAACAGCGAGCCGGACATGCCCCTGTACGTGGAGCGCGGCAGCGGTCTGCTGGAGAGGCTGCGCCAGGTGAAGACCGTCGACGATATCGCGCAAATCCAGGTCATCAAGAACCGTCTATGGAACGGCCCTCACGCGATTATTGCCTGGTATGCCAGCTTACTGGGGTACGACTGGGTGGGCCAGGGCATGGGCGACCCGCGTGTCGACGCTTTGGCGGAGCGCTTGATCCGTCAGGAGGTGGCCCCTGCTTTGCTGGCAGACAATGCACAGATGAACGAGGCCGTCGCCGGTTTTGCTCAAACCTTCTTGGAGCGCTGCAAAACCTCCTTCAAGGACCCTTGCGCCCGTGTAGCGCGCGACCCTTTGCGCAAGTTACAACGCAACGAGCGCATTCTGAGCAGCATCGAACTCGCCAGAAAACACGGCATTGATACCCCTGCTCTGGAGTTCGGCGCTGCATTGGCCATCCATTACGCACTGCATTCGACCGACAGCAAAGAACAGGAGTGCTTTCAGATAAGGAAGCTTTACGATGACACTGGCAGTGTTGAGAACGTACTGACTTATACGGGGAACTACAACGGTAAGCCCTATCCTGGGTTAGATCCGCTTACTGATGCGACTCTGATAGAGGCGATTTCGGGGCATTTTCGGCAGCTTGTGGAACCTATCTCGGCTCACTGGGATTGGCCACTTCAGGTTGGATCGTAGCCGTCCATGTCGTAACTACGCAGGGGAGTCTTACGCGTTTTACCCAGACGTTCCTGAACCGCTACAGCGCTTTGTCTGTTCAACATAACCATCTGGCCAGATTCATGCCCGCAACTCTCGGGCGCGTTTGGCGCCGGCGAGGACGAACTGCTTTCGCAAGGCAGTCGCCGGCACCTTCTCTCTTTCCTGTTCGACGTGCTCTTTGTACCGGCAAAACCAGCGATCCGGAATATAAATATATGCAACGAGATGTAGGAAAAACCACCATGAAAAAAGGCAGACCCCCCCTCATATCCTATCGTTTCCGGCGGCTATCAGACTTAGTGAGGATATCCTTTCGGTCTTGGAGGATTACCGCATTGCCAGAAAGGCTTGGCTGCATGCATCAGACGACGCGCCGGATATGAACGAGCTGGACGCGCGTTTCATTCCGCGGCGGCCGAGTTAGCGAGTTGGGTTGACGCCGAGATTAATTTTCAGCTGGAACTACTCGCCGGGCGAAAATTGCCAGCACCATGCGTTTCGCCAAGCCCGGGATGCATTCATTGCGTTGGACATGAGCGTGATGTGTGACAGCTTGACGGATACATCTATTACACCGCTGGTGGATGTCGCAAGAGTGACCCTTTTAGCCGACTGGAGGGGGTAGCCTCCTGAAGCAATAGCGCTGCATCGTGGTTTTTCAAGGCGAGCAGTCCAAAATCTGCCGTCAGCTGCTGTTGACGGAGTCGGTAAGCCAACTCTTCGGCGTTGGCCGCTCCTTGCTCTGGGGGGACGGGCGCAGCATTGTAATGATCAGCGGACATCAATGACCTCTATGACGTGGGTTCCCTTCGTGAGCAGAGCCCCGGGTTGACGTCACCCGCAGCCTGCTTGGCTTTGCTGCCTGCCTATTAATGGTAACGTTACCTAAACCTTTCACTTTTTCCGCGCTGCACACACACCTCAATACTTCACCCTGAACGTGGGTGAGTCCTCTGGCCGGTTCTGCCGGCGATCGTAGATCCGCGTCGTGCTGATATTGGCGTGGCCCAGCCAGACCTGCACCTTGGCGATATCCGCCTCGTGCTCCAGGGCATTCGTTGCCGCTGTAGCACGCAACCCGTGCACCCCCAGCCCCGCAACCTCTATCCCCGCAGCTTTGGCGTAATGCCCTACCACTGCGTAGATGCCATCGGCGCTGATTCCTCCGCCCGTGGTGCGGCCGCGCAGCGGGTGGAAGAGGGGAGTCTTGCCGTCCTGCTGATCAAGGCTGGATGCTTCTAGGTAGATGTAGATGCGTTCAGCGGCCACCGGATGCAACGGCAGAAAGCGCAGCTTGCCGCCCTTGCCGTGGATGCGCAGGTGCTTGATGCCTCGACGCTCCTGCAGGTCGGCGAGCATCAGCTGCGCGGCCTCTTCGCGGCGTAGCCCGTGGTACAGCAGCACCGCTAGAAGCGCCCGATCGCGCTTGCCTTTGAGCGTGTCCGGATCTGGCGCATCGAGCAGGGCTTTAGCCTGGTGATCACCGAGCGCCGGCGTTTTACCTTCATTGGTTTCGATTCGGGGTCGCTTGACGCCATGCACCGGATTGCCGCCGGTGACCGCATTGCTGTTGAGCAGGTGGTCATAGAGGCTGGCCAGCGCCGCCAGTTTGCGGCGAATGGTTGCGCCGGCCAGGCCCCGGCGCTCCAGATCGGCGCGCCAGGCGAGCACGTGCGCTCGGGTCACCGAACGGAATTCGTCTGCAGTCGCTAAGCCTACGAAATGACAGAAGTCCTCCAGGTCGCCCTGGTACGCACGCCGCGTGCGCGGGTTGTCGATATTGGCAAACCACTCGACGGCGGCCGGCACGGCGGCCAAGTGCTGAAATTCCGCAGCGGTTAGCCGGCGTCCCTGCTGGGTAACAATTTCAGTCACGTCACAGCCCTCGCCAGTTATCGCGATGAACCTCGCGACAGCGGTGGATCACTTGCGCTACGAGCGGATCGCATGGGGTAGCGTGTATCCAACTATCCTCAAAGGATGGGAGAGGACCGTCGGCTTGTAGCACCGCATTCAATTCCAGCGAAAGCAGGATCAGCGTTTTAAACGCGATGGGAACCTGGACATTTTCAAACTGCGCTCGCTGCTCTTTTATCGCATTCAGCGTATCGCTGGCTTTGATCCTACTGTCCCATTCTTTGGACTTGTGATGGACCAACGCATTGCGTGACTTTATCAATGCTTTAAGTCCATTGATGGCTGGGCCATCCTCTCGAAGGGATCGGCCACAAACCAATCGCGGAATGATTAGCCATTTGCCCACTACATCCAGCTTGTCCAGGTACTTTTTTGCAAAGTGCTCGCCTAGCTGGAGGGTCGCAAATTCATACGCCGCAGCTTCAAGGGTCATGGCGGAGAAAACGATGGTTTTAATTCCCATCATTTTCTTTCTTTTTTCGTGCTCATGGTAAGCAGCAGCGTCATGTTCCAGCTCTGGGCGAATCACAGGGCTGGCTTTTTCCGATAAGAACTGAGCAAACGCCTCCTCGGCAATTTCTGCGTAGGTGTCCACCATGGTGTCCTCGAGGATCCAACCATCGCGCATTTGAAACGGTTCAGTGGTACCCATCAAGAATTCTCAGCTAATTAACGATAACGAATTTGAAGGGGAGACTCAGTTGTTTGTCCACGAGGCCGACACGCTCAGTTCCCTGCAGGCAGAAATGGACGCCACAAAAGCCGCACGAAAGAAATTCAGATACGTGGACTTGGTCTCAGTGATACCAGTGGCTTAGCTGATTGAACTGCAGGAAGCATGACGAATATTTGATGAAGCCCAATCAGGCATATGCAGCGGCGATCTGATTTCTGCCCTGACCCTTGGCCTCATAAAGCGCCAGATCCGCCGCCCTCAACCAATTCTCAGCGCTATCATCATGGACGCTGAACTCGGCAAACCCAATGCTGAGCGACACGGCTGGGACGTCGAGCCGCTCACTAAAAGTCTGCTGGAGATGTTGCTGCAGTCTCGCGAGAGTGGCTCGAATCTGTTGAATGTTCGATCCGCGGATAATCAGTCCAAACTCGTCTCCGCCAATCCGCCCGGCAGTATCGGTTGGACCCTTTACCTTGGCCAGTACCTCGCTGAAAAGTTTGATGACGGCGTCACCTGCCAGATGGCCATACCCATCATTGATCGCTTTGAAATGATCCAGATCGATTAGTGCCACTGCAGAGCGGGCAAGGCCTCGCTTGGCTAATTCGTATTCTTCGTCAAGGATGCTGCGCCAAGCGCTCTGGTTGAGTAAGCCAGTCTGCATATCCGTTCGGCTGTGCTCACGAAATGCACGTTTATGCGCCGCTAGTTTTGCGCTTAAGTGGTAGGCAGCGCCTCCGACCGCCAGTGGGTACACGGCGAGCATTGGTATACAGGCGTAAACCTGTAGAGGGGTCGTCTCCGGCGCAAATCCCGGGTTTAAGAGGCCAGTGAAGGCCAACACAGCAGTCGTCAGCGACGCGAGCGATAAACGAAGTAATAGAGGCCCCCCTACCGCAATACTGTTCATGCACAGCATGGAAATTAGCAAGGTTGTGGGAAGCAGATTGAAGTGCATAGCAGCCACCCACAACCCGCCAAAGGCCGATTCGACAAGCAAATTACGGCGTTCAACGATATAGGGTATCGCGCTCCTGCGAGCCAGCAAGAACGCTAGATGAGGCCAGACAAAGCCTTGGAAGGCCAGAAGGCCCCATATCCAGGCTGGGGTAGGGAGGGTGTACAGCACTGCGGCAACTGCCCAGAACCCAACAGCAGAACCTAGCGCCCGCGGCAAGTACAAGCGTTTGGCAAAAGATCCTGTTTTTGAGGTCATGAATTTATCGTCTGCAGGTGATCGGCGGGCATGGTAGCTCGTATTTGGTGGCCTTGCGCCACCATCCGACCGAGGGTGTAATGCTAAGTTCAATTCAAACGATCAGTTAATCCTCTCTAAACCTGTGCTTACTCATTGTTTCGACGCTGCGCATCCATCATAAATTGCAGATTGACGTGCCGCGTCTATTCGCCCGCATCACCATAAATACACGCCTGATTTACGGTCATTCCCGCAGGCCAACTAATCATGGCTCAGCGTTGCCAACCCAGCAGAACCAATCGGTGGCGAGTGGCACTCTGCCATCTTCTTCGTTGTGGCTTAATATCGTATCGAGCAAAACCGCTTTGGATATAGCCCAGACAGGAGTTTGGCATGACGCCTAAAAAAGCAATGGAACACGCCCGCCAGGACATCGCGGAGTTACACACCTCTCCGACTTACGATTGCTGCGAAAAAATGCATGCGGCCATTCGCGGCTACAGTCAGGCTCTGCTGGACGGCGGCCGGATCAGCGCAGCACAGCAGAAAGTGCTGATGGCCGAGGCCGACGCGGAATTAAGAGGCTGGGAATTGCCATCCGTACCCTACGCCTAGCGTCTGCCACAGCAAGTGGACCAGGTATGAATCGAAGTAAGCGTCCATTCCATGCCCAGGACACACGAACGCATCACCGAGCAAGTAGGGTGGTCTAGTGGAATCGATCCGCCTCGCCTGAGTGCTGCATTTGCAAAGCACAACGCGGCGATCACGATCGATTATATTCGTCAGGTGCGTGAGTTAGGCATTTAGGTTGTAGCTAATGCTGTTACAGCATAGTAACCGCTTGTCTGGCTGACCCTAGGGAGTTGGTCGGGGCAATGATCTATGCTGCCTGTGAGCTGCGTAGAACGGGATATCCGTTAAATAGTCCCCCGGACTTTGCGTGAAGTCTGGGGCCTTCTGTGGAAGGCCACAACTGACTCACGAGAAAGCGGCTGCAGAAGGACGGGAAATCCCAATTTTCCGTGAACACCAGGTAGGGCCTGCTGATACCCTTGTTAGGAGGCCCTGGCCTGACTCTCTCCAGATCCAGCACGATTCCCGTGCAATCCTGACAGAGAGGCCGCATGACCACCCGCCGCGCTACTTCGCTTCGATCTGGACAATTCAAGCACCTGATCCGCGTTGCATCCGTCACTGACCGTTTGCCAGAGCGCGATGTGATGTTGTTCCATTAGCAACTTGGATCAGAGAGTCGCGTCACCTAGAAGCCGCAATAGCTGGGATTGTTCCCGTGATCATCGATCTTGAATGGTACGGAGGGGAGGCGGATACACCAGTAATCCACAGAGCATTGGAGCGGTCGAGTTTCCTGGTCTATTGGGGTTCGGCGTGATGGTATTTTTCAAGCTCGCCTTACCGAGGCCATGTGCAAAGGAAAACCTCGCTCGACTCGGCAGCCCACATAGTGCGGGCTAAGCTCAATGGTCGTCGGTAGCCTCGACTACGACAGAGTTCTGAGCCATTCGAATTTTTGAGCTCAAAGATTTTTCGCACAGATTGGCTGTGATCGGGCATCAAGCAGCGGTTCGCTACGGAGTTGTCCATCAGGTGCAACACCTTGGTAACGGGCGCAGCCCTTGGGGTCGTACTCAATGCGCGCTTTCTGATACTTGAGTCGCGCATCAGCCGCCTGAAAGGCGGTGACCTCGGCGCTCGGTAAGCCGTCATTGCCATAAGAATGAAGGACTGTAGTAGCTGGCTTAGATTGCGCACAGCCTGCGATCAAAGCTGAAGAGAGAATAAATAACAGTGCTTTCATCAGGGCTTCCCATGGTTAAGGATGTTGCTGAACAATTTACTAGTCTAATCGATCTTGGAAGAGTCAGGCCTTGGCCTTCGTCAAGGCTACCGGAAACTGCGCTGCCACGCCGCAGCTGGGATGCTTGATTAGGGTCAGATTTACCGCTTTCCGCCTATACCCGCTTGCCAAGCAAATCCAAATAGGAAAACGCGACCATGGATACTCCGCAAGTCATTTTTTTTATGGTCATGGCAACCGGCATCAAACATGGCCAGAGCCCGTTCCACTTCGTGCGTTCCCTAGTCGTGCCCAGGCGGAAGAATGGCAGGGCAATTTGCTGGATTACCACATCAGCCCGCCGGATCTTCCTGCCGGGGGTGATGATGCCGATTGGAAAGAGCACGACGCTCAGTTAAAAGCATGGCGCGATGCCCATCCAGCCGGAGTTGCCGTACAAAGCGGAGATCCTTTTTCAGCTGCTGTCTCTGCTACTCGCATGCCCATGCTGATGACCGACCCTCGCCTGAAGCGAATCCCAGACGAAACCACCATTCTCAACTTCCGTCGCCTGCGGGAAAAACACGAGTTGGCCACTGGCATTCTCGGCGTGATCAATGACTAACTGGGCCAGCGTGGCCTGTCACTGCAACAAGGCACCTCGTCGATGCCACGCTGATTCATGCGCCACTTCGACCAAGAATAAGGACAGTAAACGCGACCCGGAAATGCACCAAACGAAGAAGGGCAACCAGTATTACTTCGGTGCCAAAGCGCACATTGGTGTCGACGATGACTCGAGGCTGGTGCACAGCGTGGTGGTCACTGCGGCCAACGTGGCGGACGTGACCAAGTCGACAAACTGCTACACGGTGCTGAGAACGTGGTCTGCACCGATGCAGGCTATACCGGTGTCGCGAAGCGCAAAGAGCATGCTGGACGCCAAGTCATATGGCAGGTTGCAGCCCGGCGCAGCACCTACAAGAAGCACGGAAAACGCAGCGTGTTGTACAAAGCAATACGCAAGATCGAGAGAGCCAAAGCTCAGGTTCGCTCCAGGTTGAGCATCCATTTCGGGTGATCAAACGCCAGTTTGGTTACGTCAATGTACGCTATCGCGGCCTGGCGAAGAACACGGCACAGGTACTGACGCTGTTTGCGCTGTCGAACCTGTGCATGAAGCGAAAGCAATTGCTGCTTGTCGTGTCCGAGATGTGCCTGTGATCGGGGAAATTGCGCGAAAAAGCGCCAAAAACGATGGAGATTCCAACGTCTGAGCGCAGCTCAGCGTGCCGATGTCACATGTCTCGTCATTTGGTAGTGTTGCTCAGACCATCCTTAACGCCCGGAGCGCTTGAGGAAGGTGCCCTGGCGCAGCGAGGTTTCGATTTCTTCCAACGATCGGCCTGCGGTTTCCGGTACGAAGAAGAAGATGAAGAGCACGCCCAGGACGTTGAGCAGACCATAGAACGCCATGGCGCCTCCTACCCCCAGAATACTGACCAACGATAGCGCGGTCCCGGTTAGCAGCAGATTGGAGCCCCAGAGCATAGCGGCGTGGGCGCCAGTCGCCTGATCACGGATCGACAGCGGATAGATTTCCGAGCCCACTAGCCAGCCGATGATCTGGATACCCGCCGAGTTGAAGACCATGAACAGCAGCAGCAATGTCACCACCAAGCCGCCATGGTGTTCGCCACCCAGTTGCCAGCGGAAGACGGCAGCCAGGGTCAGCAGCACGATGGCCGCCAGGGGCATAGTCACTAGCGTCAACCGCCGGCGACCAACATGGTCCACCACAAGCTTACCGACAAAGGTCATGACTAGATAGGTTATGGCCACGCCCAATGCCGCCAACAGCGCCGAGGAATGGCCAAAGCCAGCCTCGGCAAGGAAGGTCGGCGTGTAGTAGATCATCATCTCGATGCCCGACAGCTGGGTGAACGCCGCGACGCCGAGTCCGGCGATCAGGGCGGGCCGCAACCATGGCTGCCGCAGCGCCGCCCAACCCGTGGGGGCGTCTTCGAGTCGCTCTTGGACCGCCCGGATCTCGGCGATCTCCCTGCGCACCTCGCGGGATGTCTCCCGTACCTGTTCGAGGGTTTCGCGCGCCTCGGCCACTTGGTCGGTCTCCACCAGCCAGCGCGGGCTGTCAGGCAGCCAGAGCATGCCCAGGAGCAGTATCAACGCCGGCACGGCGGCCGCACCGATCATCCAGCGCCAGGTCCAGGATTCCTGCAGCACGTAACCGACCACGGCCGCCAGGAGGATGCCGATGCCGATAGACACGTTGAAATAGGCCACTAGCCGTCCGCGCTTGTCCGGCGGTGCCAGTTCGGCGATGTACATGGGCACGATCTGCGTCGAGGCGCCCACCGCCAGCCCCAGCATGAAGCGAAAGGCCCCTAGCCAAAAAGCGGTGGGCGCAAAGGCGCAGGCCAGCACTCCGACGATGTATAGCAACGCAACCAGCATGATGGTGCGGCGTCTGCCTAGGCGCGTAGACAGGCGAGTGCTGCCCACGGCGCCCAGCACGGCGCCGGCGAGGATGGACGCGGTAACCAGTTCCTGAGCCTGGTGATCGAGGCCGAAGTCACGGCTGATCTGCAGCAGGGCCCCTGAAATAATGCCGGTGTCGTAGCCGTAGAGCCCGCCGGCGATGGCAGCCACGAAGGCAACGAGGATCATGTAATTGGAGGGGGAAAGATTGCCCTGAGGTTGGGGCTGTTGTCCGGAAAGGGATTGCGGTGGAGTAGACACAGATGCTCCTCTGTCAAGACCCTTGCGCCACTGGAATAAGTGCACCAGATCGAGCGCAATAAGGGTGCGGCAGCACTAAAGGAAGTCAGCTCATGGAAGGGTCAGGGATTTGAGCTGAGAACGAAGGCATGATGCTCAGTAGCACTGCGCATCAATCGGCCATTGTAAACAATAAGCAGCGGCTTTCCCAGTGCATTATCTCCCTTGGATACTCGACAGGCCCACTTCAGCGAAAAGCGCCAGAAGTTTCGAATAGACTTGAGCCAAATCGTCGGTGTCGAGTCGACGGGCTCACTAGACGTTCGATAAAAAGCACGGCGCATGTTAGATGTAAGTAGGTCCTTCACCCTCACGATGGATAGCAGAAAGTGGAGAAAAGCCGAAATTGGCCCTGCCTTGACGCGAACGATACCCATCTCGGGGGGGATTCAGAGGCTCTACTGCCTACAATGCATCATGACAGGAAAATTATTCGCTCATTGAGTGCCATCAAGAGCTTCTAGAATTTCCAAGATCCAGAAAATCCATTTCCTCGTTATTAAAAAAGCATCACCGCTGCTCGCTCGCTTCTTACATGGAAATCCTCGTGTGAAAAATAACCCGAATGGGAAACGTACTAAAGAGGCGCAGGGAACAGGTGGTACCGCCCCAGTGAATATTTTGAATGGGTAGTTTCCAACATGAAGAACGACGGCTGCAAAAACTGAGTGCAACACCTCGACCTCAGGTAAAGTGCGGCGATGTCTTATACCGAACTCAGTATTGAGGAACGCGTATTCATTCAAATCGGGCAATATCGGAGCATCAGCCAGCGCGAAATCGCCCGTCAGTTGGGGCGCAGTCCGTCCACCATCAGCCGCGAGATGAGAAGAAATAAGGTTATCAACGCGAGCTATGCGGCCTGCCAAGCCCAGGCTTTTACTCGTGAACGTCGAAAAGTCTGCTGTCCCGCCAGACAGCTGGTGCCCGGCAATGAGCGATTCGAGCTGATTGTCTGCTTGCTTCGAGAAGGCTTTTCTCCCGAGCAAATCGCGGGCAAGCTGCGTCGCATGAAAATCAATTTTGAAGAAGCTTACGTCTGCCCTGAAACCATCTACAATGCCATTTACGCACTGCCTATGGGCGAGTTGCGCAAGGAGCTGATCCTGTGTCTGCGCCAAGGAAAAAGCACCCGCAGACCGCGCAGTGGCGGCGTTGACCGGCGCGGCCAGATTCCGGACATGGAGAGCATTCACGTGCGTCCGCCCGAGATCGAAGACCGGCAAATGCCCGGCCACTGGGAGGGCGATCTGATCAAGGGCAAGGACAATGCCTCGGCGGTGGGCACGCTTGTTGAGCGCTCCAGTGGTTATTTGATCCTGGTCAAAACGCGCGATGCTACCGCAACCTCGGCGGTGGAGGGGTTCAGCGCGGCGTTGAACAGCATGCCGCTGGAAGTCCGTAAAAGCATGACCTATGACCTATGACCAAGGCCGTGAAATGGCCAAACATGCTGAACTGACCCAGAAAACGGGGGTGGCGATTTATTTTTGCGATCCACATAGCCCGTGGCAGCGCGGCAGTAACGAGAACGTCAACGGTTTGATTCGCCAGTACCTGCCCAAAGGTACGTAAGCGCTCCATAAACCCCACCGAAATCAAAATTGGTAGAGCGCTCAGCTAGGCGTTGCGGGTGAGCAGTTCCACGGCAGCAAGGCTTCGTAATCCTCAACCGAAGTCGCCTTTGGCAGGCGTTCGAGTGCGTGGCGCAGCCACGCATAGGGCTCTTGGCCGTTGGCTTTGGCAGTCTCGACCAAGCTATAAAGTTGAGCACTGGCCGTTGCGCCCTTGGGCGTGTCGCTAAACATCCAGTTCTTTCTCCCGATCACAAAGGGGCGGATAAGCGCTTGGAATATGAGATTCATGGAGCGCTTACACACTTTTTGCCCTGTCGAACCTCTGGATAGCTCGAAAGCGGTTGCTGACGATGGGAGAAGTGCCCCTGTAATGCGGTAGACCGCCTTGAGAAGGACACAATTGAAGATAAAGCGATGAGTTAACAGCGGAAAAGGTCTGGTTTTCTGACTGCGCGAACGTTTTTTGAGCCTCAAGCCAAGAGGACGTCAGGAATAGACGCCTACTTCAGACCTTCCCTAGATGTGCTATGAAACATGCGCGTGAGGAAACATGTCAGAACATGTCAGTGTGATCCGAAATACCTACCACAGCTATAGGGGTTAAATCGTGTGCCGATGCAGCTTGGTCTATTGTATAATCGCCACTCACTGCATGGGTAGCCGTAAATAATTTACCAAAATGATCGATAGAGGTATTTACGGTATCGCTCAGCTTTGTAATGTTCTCGGTTAGCCTAAGAATATCAAGGGTTCCAGTCTGCTCATCATAACTGGAGCCAAGCTCTTTGACTACGGCGCTGAGATTCGTAATGTCTTGAGTAGATTCTATAGCGTTTTTCGTCACACTTGATACGTAGGTGGCGGATGATTTGATGAACGCGTTTATTCCCAGACCCACTTCGTCCCCAATCAGCGCAGACACAACTGCCAAATGGTCTAGTACGGGAATTAGCGTTCCATCAATGTAGTTTACGGAAGCAATGGCACTACTGGCCACCAGCCCGTTCATGTGATCAGATGTCTTACCTAGGCTGTCCAGAGACTGAATGATAAGCGTATTTTCATCCGTGTCGACGACGCCATCGCTGAGCGCGTCCACGATGGATTTCGTGTGGTTGATGACGTCGACCGAATCTGAAGCAAATGCTACCAAATTGGATTGTTGTACGTTTATAGTAGAGAACAGACTGGAAAAGCTATCTATAAGCGGGTGAAAGAAATTGCCAGTCGACTTGTCGAAGTCATTCAACCCTGGAATAATCTGGGAGGTTATAAAGTTAGAGCTTTCCCAGTTCCATCTTACAAAATCATTAGTCAAAACCTCTTGGTTCATGTCGACTTCTCCGTTTTTAGGGTAGCTAAGAAACATATTTCGGATTTAGATGCCCTGAGAATTTACTTTAATTCCCGTTCTCACCTAACAGCTTGGCAGCCTTGTAGCAACATGGCAAGCTTTTTTGGGGCAAATTGCCATCTCCATATTGTAAGAGGCGAGAGGCTGCATTACGAGCCCTATTCGGGAACCCGTACCAGCTTTGAAATTGGGCCTTGACCAGCTTTCCAGTCGAATTTCAGCCATCGTCAATGACTTAACGTAAGGGCGGTCTCGAAAGCTTAGCGCGAGACTGAGCTATTGAATTAGTTGTGGGCATCTTATGATGCCAACCATCGCAGGCCGATCACAAACTATAACTGCCGTCGGCAAGACCAACGATCGAGGCGCCCGTCTGGGCGCTTAGCACTCTGGTTTGGCGCTTTATCTGTGTATTTTTACCGTGAATATCCGCTGTCTTCCACTCGCGCAGATCAAAGGGCCGTTTCAGCAGAGTTTTAATTCCTGCTGAGTCATGTCGTGCCACATATAGCTGCACCAAAGCCCATGCGCCCCCCAATCCAGCGACCTCGGTGCCTGCCTGCCTGCTTAGCATAGGCCGCTACGCCGGTATAAATGCGCTTGTGAGCGTAGTCCGACCCCGAAGCGGCGCGAACAGCGGCATCTTGGATTCTTCACGGTGATGCCCTGAGCGCTCTAGGGTTTGTCCGAAAAGTCAGCCCGCAAGCATCTTTCGATGCAGGCCAGTGTGACCATGGCTTTAAAGCTGCTGGCCAGTTTGTCGTAACGCGTACAGATCCGACGTTTTTCCTTAAGCCAGCTGAACACCCGCTCAATAACGTTGCGTTTTTTGTACTGAGGCCTGTCAAACAGTCGAGGCAGGCCGGGTCGAGGCTTGCGATGCATCTTGCGCAGCGGAATCGAGCATGAGCAAACGCAGAGCGTTTAGTGCTTTTGTCCAGGTGCAGGACGATGACGGGGAAACCCCGTATTTGGTGAAGCTGATCCCAGCAGAGGACGGCGCGGAACCGGACGACTGCATGTACGAATGCGGTGATCCTGACTGCCGTGAATGGCGGATTGCGGAAGTCCTCGATGACCAGGCTCAGCCGACCGGGGAACAAATCTATCACGTCACTGAGTGCAACATGAGTGACCCGGCCAGTAAAGGGAAAACGGCAACGCCCAGCCATGTGCTGGGCCGAGGCCGTAGCAGAGGGAGCTTTCGCTTCCTAAGATGGGACAGGGAGTATCGAATGCAGATCGTGAAAACCAAAGGGCACCTAATCTACAGCGGTAACCGGGGAACGGCTAGCCACGCATGCTAAGGGAGTTGTCGAAAGGTCTGGTGGTCGGATGACGTCCCACCAGACGTGACAATCCTGGCGAATCCAGTATGCCCACAGTGTGGCGGGTCGCTCACGATGGATATCCCATTAGGGCATTACAGTGTGATTTCTGATAATGCAGGAATGCTGAGAAAAAGGGTTGCGGTGCAGTAACTGTAGCCTCCCTGTTTTGTCTGAATGAATAGCTTACGTGGCATGTCTCATGCGCTGACGGCTCCATTCCGGCGCCGGCATTGCCAGGACTCCCCACATGACTTCACCTCTTAACGTCGTCGCGATCATGAAAGCCAAGCCAGGCAAGGAAGCGCAATTGAAAAACCTGCTGCAATCCTCCCTGCCGCAATTCCAGCACGAGCCTGGGTGCCAGGCCTATGCGCTGTTGACGGATCTCGAAGACCCCACCCGCTTTGTTTCCTACGAAAGCTGGGACGATGAAGCGGCACTGCAAGCGCACATGAAGGCCCCGACCCTGACAAACGCTATGCCGGTTCTGGAAAATATCCTCGCCGAGCCCATGCAGCAGATTCGCCTTAATCAATTGCCGGGCAGCACCGTCTAGGCCGTGGTATGCCATGTACGCGGGATTGACATCCGATCAAAGGGACTGAGTCATGAAACATATTTTCTTCACTTCGTTGTTTGCTTTTAGCCTGACCGCTACAGCTGCACAGCAAAGCCTCAATCTTCCAAGCTGCGACATCCAAAACCAACAAGAAATAGCCGGCGAGACCGGCGGGCAGATCAGCGATCCAGGACAAGCACATATCTCAGTAAGAGCGAATGTTCTAAATGCCGATATCAGTACCTCAAGAAAAGGCCGTCGTATTACCGAGGTTGAAGCACAGCGCATGGTGAAACGTGTAGAGAACGTCCGGAATGAAACTAATCGGTTCGTCGAGCAGCAGGGTTTCTTGAGCGCGGCAGAGAAAGCTAGCTTTGACCGTGAGTTCGATGCCATTGCGATGCAGCTGTGTAGGTAAGAAAAATTGAGCAACGCCCAATTCTCGTCACGAGTTGGGGCTGTGGCCGTAGAGGAATACCGTGATCGTACCCTGATCGAGCAGGAAAAGCGGCTATCGCGCCTGAGGGCTTGCTGGCTGCTGCCTCCCAGCGCGACAGGCCAATCCGTCCTCCACTAGCTCTACGGACAGCGGAAAACGCTGACACACGGTTGACCAGGGCGCTAAGCCTTCCGGCCACTCCAGGCTGCGCCCGAGCACAGGATCCAGAAGATTCCTTGGAACACCAGACGATCATGATTGCGTAAGGCGACCCATTTTCTGTTCTGGGAAACCAGAGCCCTGATAAATTAAAGCGATGCGTCGGAGAGTTCGTAACACTCTGCCATGCTGGCTTTCAGCTAATCATGGCAGCAATTTTAGCGGCACTGATTTATCTTACAAAACCTAGCTCAAAGAAACGTTTTGTTTTGCTGACCGTGATTGAACCAGCCCCATGAAACACTGCATGCTGTTATCAAGACAACGTAGGGACTGGCTGTATCAGCTCATCATATTACCCGTGCAGTGATAGGTGATGCGCATCAAAAGGGGTAATCTATGTATCAGGCGCTGCATGATGGCAACAAGGTTAAATAGTCATCACTACGCATACCGATAACATCCCTTACCCGCCAATTTCGCCTGGTACAAGGCAATGTCGGCGCGATGAAGTAAAGTCTCAGGTGTGTCCGTGCCGGCTGAATCACTCAGAGATATGCCTACGCTGACACCCAGCCCATGAAATGCGTCGTAGGTTCGGCGATACTCCCCAATGGATTTAATGATGCGTTCAGTGATCAATGTAGCATGCTCTTCTAAGTCTGTTCGTAGCACTACAATGAATTCATCGCCGCCTAAGCGAGCAGCGAAATCGTTTGTTCTTATATTGCTGTTTAACAAGGTTGAAAACATGGTTAATGCTTTGTCACCTGCAGCGTGACCATAGCTGTCGTTAATGCTTTTGAATCCATCCAAGTCAAAATATAGGAGGGCGAGATGCTCAGGATTTTGGGAAGAGGGTTTCAACAGGCCTCTGAGCATCGAAAAAATTCCGGCGCGATTGAGAAGGCCGGTGAGAGAATCATGATTGGCTAGATATGAGCTGTGCGCTTCAGCATGATAGGCTTTGGCAAGATTACTGTTGAGGTGCTTGAGTAATATCCACAGTCCTCCTAAGTACATCGGAGCTTGAAGTATTAAAATCATCAGCATAGGTTCTGATTGGAACAAGGTCGAAAACTTCAAAGGAATATCGGTCAAGAGGATCTGGGCGAACGCATAATGAGGTATGCCCTGATTTCTCATAGCAATCGCACCATTCAGGCTAACGGCCAAGGTGCTCGATAACACCTGCAGTACAGGGTCGCCGCTGATGATGCACGCAGCCGTGCCCGCACCTATCTCAGCGGCCCAGACCAGGCCAAGCAGTAGCGATAGATCTGTGGCGTATTTAAGCGGAGGCTTGGTTGGAGCATTGCAGCGACGAAAGAGCAACAAGCGTACATTCCATATAATGGTATCGACACACAGCCATATCATAAAAATCTTAATTGGATGACGGTAGAGCGCTACACTGCAGATTAGTAATGTGCTGAAACCGGCTGCGATCAATGTCATGCCGGATGAAAAGGGCCCGGCCAGCAATTTCAAACGCGTAGCAGCATCCAATTGGTCATTTCCGCGGACGAACCAAGCAATGAAGGTTGTACGGGGGAAGAAATATCGTTCGCTGACAGCCATTAGGAAATCTTCCGGAAAAGGATGATGGCATTTTAACATCTTGTCAGACGCTATCATCATCAATCCGACATACTGTAAAGATTCGGTCTCAATGCCTGTTACAGGTTGATTAGGAGTTCCGACCGCCATCAGGAAGGGATAAAATTCAAGTCATATGCTTTTAGCTAAGCTTGATTTTGGCGGAATTCCGACAAGCGGCAAAGATAGCCCACAAAAGTGAACACCTCCGAAAAATGCGGAGCTTGAGCAAGAGCAATGGTTTTACTGACGACACCGCAGTGCCCATGTCTGAGCCCATTCCCCCGCTGCAAAGATTTCCATGGCCTAAATTTTTTCCTAAAACAGTCGATAAGCATCTATAAATCTCACGCCTCAAGGTATTCCTATGTTCTATAGTCGGCTAAAGAAAAAAATTTTGGAGCAGCAGACAGAGTTAGACGCGTTACGGAGCTTCAAAGCTGAAATCAACGATGCGATGATTTCAGTCACACTAGATCGAAAATTATGCGTTACCCATAGCAACGCCAACTTCCTGAAGTTTCTAAATGTAAAGGAGGGCAATGTCACCGGGCGTCCGCTAGGGGATTTCACGCCTGAATATGTTAGCGAGCTGCCCTGTTACAAGAGATTCATGATCGCGATGTAGAATGGCTCTAGTGTTAATGACGATTATAGGTTGCTCCGGACTGATCAAGCCCTCGTCTGGTTAAGGGGGACTTGGATACCAGTTAAAGACCATAGCGCTCTGGTCACACATATGACTTGTTGTGGTTTAGAAGCGACCGAAGTTACAAACTACGCCGAGAAAAATTCTGCGCTGGTGCAGGCGTTATTCCGATCAACGGCAGTTATTGAATTTGATCTGGACGGTAAGAGCATAACTGCGAATCAACATTTTTTAGATGCAGTTGATTACTCGCTCCAGCAGGTAGTTGGCAAGCATCATAGTATGTTTTGCGATCCAGGCTATGTGGCTTCTCCTGCGTATAAAGAGTTCTGGAATACACTGGAAGCAGGTTGATTCATTGCCGACCGCTTCAAGAGAATCGATTCTCGAGGTCACGAAGTATGGCTTGAAGCGACCTACAATCCCGTTTTTGACGTGCATGGCAAACTAAGCAAGGTGGTAAAATTTGCAACTGCTGTAACTGATCAAGTCAATAGTGAACAAGAATTAAGTTCTGCTGCATCACTCCACCGCACCCGACACTTTGCCCCATCACCTTGTGCCTAATCTGCGTCTTTACCCACTCATGAATTGTTCTCATGGGGCTATACGTGGTTACGGCATAGTCGCTAGCTACACAAGACGCTAAGTATCGGTAGATACATGCACCTATGAAACCGATGCAATGGCGAGCGGTTTTACGCGTGCTCCTCTGTTCGTGAACAGGCCATTCAGCTTTCCTGAGGAACACCGATCTTGGATACGACCAACATGATGCTTTTGCCCCGGCGTGAATTCATTATCGTAGGGGTCGTCACCTCCGCAGCCATTGCTCTGCCTCCGTTTATCACATCGAAGGCCAGTGCCGCCAATGCAGCGCCAACGAACAAAGCGCAGTTCGATATCAATATTAATGGCACCACACAGACGGTTTTAATGGATACCCGGACAACGTTGCTGGATGCATTGCGTGATCATCTACACCTGACCGGTACCAAAAAAGGATGCGACCACGGCCAATGCGGCGCTTGCACCGTCATTGCCAACGGCACCAGGATCAATTCATGCCTGACGCTGGCTGTTATGCATCAAAATTCCAGGATTACCACCATTGAGGGCTTGGGCAGTACCGAAAAACTACACCCCATGCAGGCAGCTTTCATCAAGCATGATGGCTATCAATGCGGTTACCAATCTGCTGGATTTGATGAAGCTCGAGATCGAAGCCCCCACATATTTGATCGACGTGAACGGACTGGGGATGGACACCATTGAGCCCACGTCCGAAGGCGGGCTGCGTATTGGGGCCTTGGTACGCAACACCGATCTGGCTGCCGACGCTCGCGTAAGAAAAGATTACGCGGTGCTCTCTAGAGCCCTGCTAGCAGGTGCCTCGGGACAACTTCGCAACGTCGCGACGACGGCAGGCAATTTACTGCAACGCACACGCTGCCCCTATTTCTACGATACCAACATGGCGTGCAACAAACGCAAGCCCGGCACCGGCTGCGCAGCCATTGGAGGGGTCAGTGCATATGATCGGCGACTCGATTCGATGTGATCGTGCTGGCCCACGAGCAGTGAGCATCATGGGGCGTCACCTTGATCGGAAGGGAGGCGGGCGGATTACGTATCTATTGCAGTTCGCCAAGCTGATTGCCGATGCCAACCGCTGTTGACTGTCAGGGCACCCGATCTCAGCGGTACTTGGGGTTTCAGGATCTGTGGCGGGCTGACGCCAGAAATAGCGATCTTATGAAGCAACAGTGTCAGATGACGAGTTCGGCAGGGTGCGCGCTGACCTGAAGCTCAACGACATATACCAGCCTATCGTTTTGCTTCGGGTCAACGTCCATCTGCCAAGTCAGCGGTCAAGAACAGATGTCCCCAGTCAAGCCATGGCCTCCGTCCAGAGGGGAAAGCGTAGCCCATCCGCTTGATTGTCTGGCACGATAAAGCCAAGGCTGTACCTTGCACGCGTGATGGCCACGTAAAGCTTATTCTGGGCCGTCTCCGCCTTCTTGGGGAAGGGCTTCGCTCCGCTCAATACGAAGTCGATTTGACTTTCCGTGGGAAGGATCAGTGTACGATCAAAACCTAAGCCCTTGCTGGCGCCGAAGTTATAGCACCGGGCATAAGAAGGAATGAAGCTTCTTCCCGACGTCACGCTCCATCTCAGCACCATAGGGTCGTACCTTGTAACGTAATCGGTGACGTCCGATTGCTTGACGATGAAGGCTCCCAGGTGGTGTATGAACGCTGGCGGGACATCAACAACAGCCGACTTGGTTGCCTTGTAGGCTCCCTTGTGCACTTCATCAGCGATATCGCAGATGGATTGCAGGCTTCGCCAGTTTAGGACAAGGGCTTCCTCGGTAAAGCCCATGGCTTTGAATGCAGCGATTTTTTCGTCTGATGTCTGAGGTGCCTTGTGACCGAACGTGGTCTCGTAGACTGTCTGACGAAAATCTCCGACGCAGGTGATTGGAGACTTCATGGCCTTGTCGAGGCCCTTCAACACGTCGTAATCCCATCCAACCAAATCCTGAACCTCGTCGAAGTAGACCTGGCTGTAGATTTCCCCGAGACGAATTGCGGCAGCATGCTTAGTAGTTTTCATCAACCTAGCGGATAATTTCGCGAGAAACCCTGTGTGCGCCTTGGTGTGGCACTGCGTTAGGAAGTGGTTTGGATTGAAGCTCTTGTCATCCAGCTGCTCTTTCCTGCCAGGCAAGGTGAACTTCGTCTTCGGCTTTAGATGAGGATTGCTGGCATTGAAAAAGAATGCCTCGATCCGTTTTTGAAAATAGGCCTGCTGATAGGGCCTTATCATGTCTTCGAGGTAGAAGGTGAACAGTCCCTTCACCACGAATCCACTGCTGTGTTGGCCAAATTCAGCCAGAAACCGACGCCGCAGCTCTTGCTGATTGCTGGTCGTGTAGGTCACCACTAGCACCTTCCCACCGCGTCTGATCTCGGCGATTGCTTCGGTGATGATTTTATGGGTTTTACCCGACCCAGCACCCGCCATGCACAGTATGTTAGACAAAGTGAAGCACCTCATCCAGGAAGGTGGGGTATTTGAACGCCTCTGTTGTTTCGAACAGTCTTATTGCGGAGTCCACCTTCTTTTTCCCCTTGCCATCGCCGTCTGCGCTTTTGAACCACTTAATGATAAATTCCAACTTGGCGGCAAACGTAGGCTCGGCTTTCAGTAGGTTAAACGTCTGGGGAGAAAGTACGATTTTTGCAAATGCCAGCAATTCCTTTTCTGACGTGGAATTGATCGAAATCATGGCAGGCTCCAACGAGAACTCCTCATCTACTTTGGATGAGATCAGCTGGATGTTAGGATATTTTTCATAGTCCTTACGCGCCGTGACGACGTTCTTCTCATAGTCACCATCGTTGTCACGCAGAACATTGACCCTTGTACCAATTTCCTTTCCGATTTCGATGAACGTTTTGAAGCCCACGCCGCGCACTACGATGATGTCGATGCCATCCTGCTCAGGGAGCCGATCATGGTTTTTGTCTTTATATATACGTTTGAGTACCAGTTCATCAGATGGCCCCTCAACCAGCACTACCTTCTTGGAGAGGGCTACGCGTAAGGTATCATAGCCGGGGAGGCGTTTGAGCGTCTTGACGACATCCTTAGGTAGTACTGTAATTCGTAAGCACAGTTGAGTATGGCTGCACGATTGGTTTGCCCCGTGTGCAGGGAGATGATAGTGGCAACAAAGCAGAGTCCTTCCATTTCGCCGTGAGTCCAATTCCGTACCTCACGCTGAGCGGGGTCATAAACAAAAATCAATTAGGGCACCCTGACTGGTAGAAGGCTTCGGTTTTGGAAATTGCACTGCTAGCGATGGATAGAAAAAAAGCCCGCGGCAGCTTCAAGGAATGTCCCTTGCAGGTTGGCGTCGACTCACCGCAATTCTACCGAAATGAACACTATAGATTGTAGCCCTATAGTGAGCAAAAAGGCTTTATCGTTCCTTTTGCGAGGAACGGTCATGGAAGTGAAGCAGGCGTTCGGGATTGCGCTCCGAAATGCCCGGGTTCGTCGGGGCTTAACGCAGGAGGATTTCCACGACATCAGCAGTAGGACCTATATCAGCACGCTAGAGCGCGGGCTGAAAAACGTCACCATTGACAAAGCAGCAGCATTGGCCGAGCGCACTGGCGTTCATCCTCTCACTCTGATGATCGAGACTTTCCTGATCCTCGACCCAACCGTTGATCTAGCCTCCCTGATCCGACAGGTGCAGGAAGAAATGAAGGCGTGAGGCTTCTAAGTGAGTTGCGGCACGGTGGGGTCATGACAGAGGGGAGGCAGAGGATTGGAGCCACATAGCAGCCCAAGGCATCGAGCTGCTGGAAGTCGCATGCATCAGCGCCAGCACGGACAATCTTAAAGACTTCAAGGGTACTCAGTGGACGTTGGCAAAGTGGCTAGCCAACGAGCGTGAGCAGGAGGTCATCAGGGCTGCCCCGTATTGCCCCATTCTGATGGAGTACACGGCTGCCGGACGGTTATTCATCCATGAGAGCCGGAGCTCATAGTCGCCAATGGTGCTGGCAACCCCGATCAGACTTGGTTGGCCGGCGTGCGCGGTGCGAAGCTGCCCGTCCGGCGGCTCCCCGATCAGCCCTTCGTACCTGTAAAACTACGTGAGGAGCTGGACGCCCTGCGAAGTGTGAACCTGATGGCTCGCAAAATCACGGTGGTGGTTTCGCTCCAACAGCCCGCGCCTCAACGGTCTTCATCGGCAAGACAGGTTGCAAAATCGCGGGTCAGAAGCTGTGCAGCTCGCCTATGTGGCGAGTTCCAGGCCACAGCACATACTGATTTCGTCGGTGAAAAAGTTCGAATGCAAGGATCGGACTGTGCTGATGCACTTGGGCTCAAGGTGCTTAGATCACCTATATCTAAGACGCTTCGCGACCCAAGTCTTCCAGCCGAAGGGAGCGCGCGCAAGCTCTCGAATTTCCGCCAATCCTTAAAGGCAGAAATCACGCCAAGCGAGGACAATCAGGGAGGAGGGTGCACTTCAGCAAACGTGGCATAGCATATGTTATACATCCAGCATTTCGATCTTTCATAATTAGCCCGCACGCCTATAAATCTAAAATTGTTAGCTCATTTACCTAAACGGATTTTGTGATGCCGACGCGCAGCGCTTCTGGAGCGCATTTAAAGACTCGTAGCCAAGCCGACTACGTGTATTGTCGAGTCCAAAATCCTGAAGCGAAACTATAATGGCTGCTGCGCGGATAGTATCGAGCCTCGCAGCAGCGACTAACGCGATGTCCTGTTCCGTAAAGCCATCCTGGGTCATCATGCTTACAGCTACTTGACTAATGTCTTTAATCACGTTACGTACCTGTCTCGACGTTATGCCGGGGCGACCTCCTAAAGTAGTGAAAACAGCCAAGTCTGGTGAAGCTCGATCGGAAATCGCGATAGCTCTCGTTCTTAAATACCGCTCAAAATAGCGTGAGAAAACGTCCGGTGCTTGCAAACGAAAAACGCGTCCTGCGTCAACGACAGAGTAGATTACTACGGTGTTCTCCTGAAAGTCACCTAATGTTGGACGCCAGGATTTGCTGCCTGAGATAAGTCTCACTGGAACAAGCATGAATATAATCATAGCTAAAATAAAAAGTGACCGTTCATGAGCGCCGTCGTGCTCACACATTTTCTCCGCCGCCTTTAATAAACAATCCAAATGGATTCGCTCCAGTCGTCCAATAAGCGAAACACTTCGTTCAGTAAGACTATCAATAAAAGATTCTTCGATATGCCTAGCAGGATTCATAATTGCGAGTTGACGCTTTTCCAAATAGTGAAAAAATTGCGTACATACTGATCGAATACCCCTGAGCGCCTTGGCTTTTGCCACTGGGTTATCGACAGCATTTGAAAAAGGGCGCCACCTACGATTGATGATGTAGTAGCCTTCACTGTTTCTTTTGAATCGGCGCATTGCGCTGCGACCAACCCAGTTTTCTGGTGGGGAAGCACAGAATCTTAGGAATTTTTTAAAGTCATCTATTCCAACTTTAGAAACGGGGGTTTTATTGATGATCCACGCCCACAGCAATAATCGCTCAGTAACGCCCCGATAATAATAAAAAGTGGTACTAACGTCTGCCGCTTGATCGTAGTTAACATAGCCCTGGAGGAAATCTTTCGCCGAGTCGAATATTAATACGGGATCTAATTCAACGCTGAAGCTCGCGAGGTAATCGGCAAGTTCAGGGTGCAATGTGAAATATACGTCCGACAAAAGCGCTGTGGCGTCCTGATCAGAGAACATGGGACGAGGTTCAGTCATAACGATTCTCGGATGAAATATCTGACCATAGCTCATGAAGGCCGATATGCCAGCTCCGGTGACGCATTCGATCTAACATTTATGGATACTAGCTGCAGACGGAATTAGCCTATATGACATTGAACCTAACATTCTAAAGTGTTGAAATTAGGGCGCTTTCAGACATTAGGCATTCTACTCCTTGCATCTATGAATACCCTGAGATTATCCACGTATTGATAAGGTTTCGCGGAATTGACGGGCGCCTGTGTTGGAGAACACTCATAAATTGCCGGTTAGCGATTGAATAGCAAGTATTTTTTTTGACGTTCAGGGTTAGCATTAATGGCTAACAGTCACAATTGCGGCGTACCCGGCCTGAGTTGAACATGCTCACAGTGGCTACCGATTTGAAGCGCTTGTCAGTCTCGGCAGCAGCCAATGAGTATCCGCCACCGCCGCAGATGCCTAGCAGGCCCAGACGTGTGCTGTCGGCTCCGCTGTACTGGCTTATGAAGTCCGCCATGCCGTGAATGTCTTCTATACGGTTGGCAGGTTTATCTACGCTGCGGGGTTGCCCGCCACTGGCACCCTGATAGGCGGCATCGGCGGTAATAGTGACGTAACCCAGTTCGGCCAGACGCTGCGCGTACAAGCCGGCGACCTGTTCTTTCACGCCCCCATTGGGATGGGCCACAACAACCGCAGGATGCTTGGCTTTGGGGTCAAAATTGGCCGGTGTGTAGACGTTCGCTGAAATATCCAAGCCGTTGAGCTTATAGGTGACCGGGTGAATGTTGACCTTTCCCGGCTCGTTTTTGGTAATGGCACCTTCGTAGGCCAGCGTGTAAGGGTTCTTCTTGTAGTCAGCCGCCATCAGCTCTGCACCTGAAGCACCGAGCAGCGCGGCCAGGGCGGTATGTCGTATAAGTTTGCTCATCGTTACAGTCACCTTTTCCAGTGTTCCGGTTTGGATTTATCTCAAGGCGTGGAAGACGTAATCGACGCTCTCGGCATCATCAAGGGCGAGCTCTCCACGGGCCAATGCTTCACCAAGTGACGACTGCGCGACCCGAAGTTTCCACCTGCCCAACGCTTGGGTGCCTGATTCAGGGATCGGCTCTTCGGCGTTTATTGCCTCTAGGAGTAGCTCCCGTGCCGGGAATTGGATGACCAAAGCTTCGGCTTTCCATGCCGCCACGTTGATGCCCAGTCGGTTGCAGATTGCGATCTTGGCTCGCGCATCGGCCCTGTCGGCGAGGCGAGAGACCTGGATAAGCGAATGCAGTGACGAGTCGGATCCCGTGTCACTGGCGATGATTTCACCGTGTTCCCACGCCTCGCGTGGGCAGTCCTTGTCTTGCGGCTTCAGCTCGATGAAAGGATTGATTTCCATTGGATAGATACGGCACACGAGCGGGCGTTCGACGTAGATACTGCAGAGGTCATCGGCTTGCAGGTTTGGGCACTGGGCGAGCGCGTTGGCGGCGAAAATAGCCGTCACCTGTACGTGGGTATTGCCGCATGAGACTTGGGCCGAACGCAACAGGCTGTGCTGATACTCCTGCTCTGACGCTGGCCAATGGAGCTGTTTGAACGCCTCCAAAAGGATCGCCACGTCATGGCCGCGTTCCAGCCATTGCCGCGCCTCCAGCAGCGTAAGCGGGATGAAGCGTCCTTTGCAGCAGGCGCCGCATCCGACGCAGTTGAAGCGGGTTGGCTCATGCTGCATATCGACTCCACACAAAGGACGCCAAGGCATATTAATGTCAGGGGCGTAGTTTGATTAGTCGATGGGCAGCACTAAGAGTCATGAGGCCCGATCATTAATCAACCTTGAGGACGGTAGCGCAGCGCCTCGACCAGCAGCGCGAAGGCCGGCGATGCCTGGCGGCGACTGGGGTAATACAGGTGAAACCCCGAATACCACGGACTCCAGTCTTCGAGCACGACCTGCAACTGCCCACTGGCAATGTAGGGGGCCGCGATGTCTTCGGGAATGTAACTGAGCCCGAAGCCGTCCAGTGCGGCATCGAGTAATTGGTAAACACCGTTGTAGGTGATCTGACCCGCGACGCGCACGTTGAGAGTCTCGTGGTCCTTGGCAAATTCCCACGCATAGACGCCGCCATTGGTCGGCAGACGGAGGTTGTTGCACAGGTGCTTCGGCAGGCAGCGCGGGGTGACAGGTACGTCGCGTTGGGCGAAGTAATCGGGCGTGCCTACCACCAGCATGCGCATGTCCGGGCCGATGCGGGTTGCGATCATGCCATCGGCCACGGCTTCGCCGAGCCTCACTCCAGCATCGAAGCCCTGGGCTGCGATATCCACGAAGCTATAGTCGCAGCACACCTCCACCGAGATGTCGGGGTACTGAGGGAGGAACTGCTTGAGGGCAGGGCGCAGTACCAATTCTAACGCGTGATCCATGGCACTGATGCGGATGTTGCCTGCGGGCCTGTCGCGCAGATCGCTGAGATCCGCCAAGGCGAACTCGATCTCCTCGAACATCGGGCCGACCGTCCCGATCAGTCGCTCGCCCGCTTCTGTGGGAGACACGCTGCGGGTAGTACGCGTCAGTAGCCTGAGACCCAATCGTGCCTCCAGGCCTCGCACGGTGTGGCTGAGCGCCGATTGCGAGACCCCTAGCTTGCCCGCCGCTTTAGTGAAGCTGCGCTCCTTTGCAACCGCCAGAAAGGCAATCAGGTCGTTGGCGTTTTCCCGAAGCATTGATGAATCCTGCTCATTGATTTATTTGGATTCTAGTGACTAATCGGATTGAAATGTAACTGATAGATTACAAAACTTTACTGAAGCCACCGGAGACTCCTGAATGAAGTCACTTACAGCAGTTGCTCTCTCAATGGCCTTGCTCAGCGCTGAAACCGAAGGAGCACAGCCCATGAGCGTTGTCGTCACCCCTGTAGGTTCCCAGCCATCGACTGTTGGCCCCGCCGAGTATTTCACCGGCAAAGTACGTGTCGATGCGCCGTTTAAAGGCACCGACGGAGCCCGCATCGGCGGCGCGACGGTGACTTTCGAGCCAGGGGCACGTACAGCCTGGCATACCCATCCACTTGGCCAGACACTGATCGTCACCGCAGGGTCCGGTTACGTGCAACAAGAAGGGCAGGCGCGGCAGGCGATTCGCCCTGGCGACACAGTCTGGATCCCGCCCCACGTCAAGCACTGGCACGGTGCTGCGGCGGACACTGGCATGAGCCACATTGCGATCGCCGAGGCTCTGGACGGCAAGACTGTCGAGTGGCTGGAGCAGGTGAGCGACGAAGACTACGGCCAGGCACGATGAACCCTTTGTCACGCAACCAGTGGGGCGTCCTGCTGGTTATCTTATGCAGTTATCTCATGATCGTGCTGGATACCTCGGTGGTCATCACCGCCTTGCCCCAGATCCGCCAGACGTTCGCCATGACCACTACCGGGCTTTCCTGGGTGCAAAACGCCTATACCCTGGCTTTCGGCGGGCTGTTGCTGCTGGGTGCGCGTGGCGGCGACATTCTGGGGCGCCGACGCATGTTCGTGATCGGCTTGGGTGTATTCATGTTCGCCTCGTTGCTGGTTGCGGTGGCGCAGAGCACTGGAGTGCTCATCGCCGCCCGCGGCCTGCAGGGTGTGGGTGCAGCGATCCTTGCGCCTTCGTCCCTGGCGTTGCTGCTGGTCAATTTTGAAGGGCAGCAGCGTACGCGCGCTATCGCCTGGTATGGCGCCACCGCCGGTGTGGGCTCCAGTCTTGGCCTGCTGATCGGGGGCGTACTCACTCAATGGGCATCCTGGCGCGTGGGCTTCCTGATCAACCTGCCGATTGGCTTGGCTCTGATTATCACCACGTTGCGCGTGGTGCGCGAAACCCCCGTAAGGCCAAGCACATTCGACCTGGCTGGAGCGCTGCTATCAACAGTCGGGATGACCTGTCTGGTTTACGGCATCGTCAGCGCAGCCAATACCGGATGGGGCGATACAAGCACGATTTGCGGGCTCGTCGCAGGGGCGCTTCTACTTACGATGTTTGCTTTTCACGAGGCGCGGACTTCGGACCCGATCCTGCCGCTTCGCTTGGTCCAGCACCAGGTAAGGGCGGGCGCGTACGGCGCTCGGCTGCTTTTTCTGGGTGCGATGATGAGCTTCTATTTCTTTACTACTCAGTACCTACAGGAAGTGCTTGGGTTCAGCGCGAGTGAGGCGGGATTGGCGTTTTTGCCGACCACCCTGGCGAACTTCGCTGCCGCAATGGCCATCCCCCGGCTTACCCGGTTGTTTGGCAACGGAGCGCTGCTGGCCGCTGCGGTGGCTGTAGGGTGTATAGGTATGATTTGGCTATCGGGCCTTGGCCCGGACACTGGATATCAGGCCGTGATCCTGCCGCTGCTGTTGATCGGCTTGAGCCAGGGCGCCTGTCTCAGCCCGCTGACCGCCGCGGCGATGACTGACGTGCAGCCTGCAGATGCCGGCGCGGCGTCTGGGCTGGTGAATGTCAGCCACCAGCTCGGGGGGACCTTGGGCCTTAGCGTGCTGACCGTCGCGTACAGCTATGGCGCCGGTTCTTCGGAGTCGGTCCAGGCAGTCTCGGCGGGTATTTCCATGGCATTCATCTGGAGCGCGGTCATGCTGGCGTTAGCGCTGGTGGTCGTGCTTGCTCTGATCGTACGAGGCGCCCCGCAAAACGCTGCCCTTGCGCAGCGTCAGGGGTAACCCGCGTTCAGCCGATCAGTCTTTGGGTCGAGAATCGAAGACCTCTTTGAAAACTCCAACTGCAGACATCGCCTTCGGCCAACCAACATAGAACGCGAGGTGGGTGACCACCTCCGAGGCTTCAGTTCGGGTCAGGCCGTTGTCCATCGCGCGATTGAGATGGAACGGCAACTGTGGCGCCTGACCCTGCGCGATAAGCGAGGCGACGGTGACCAGGCTGCGGTCCCGAGCCGTGAGGCCAGGATCGCGCCAAAGGTCGGCGAACAGCACGTCATTGGTGTAATCACCCAGCTTCGGCGCTACGGCTTCGGTAGCCGACTGCACCGCGGCGCGTCGCTTGGTTTCGCTGGCGGCATCGAATTCCAGTGGCTCAGCGGCTGGTAGCACAATGGCGTCTTGAGCGATCTTGCGATCGGTGAACACCTTGTGCGCCACGCCGGTTGCCGACATTGCGTTCGGCCAGCCAGCGTAGAAAGCCAGATGGGTAATCAGCGCGCTGATCTCACTGGGCTTGAGCCCATTATCCAGTGCTAGATTCAGGTGCCCGGTCAGCTGGGCGCTCTGGCCATTGGCGATGAGTGCGGACAGGGTGATCAGGCTCCGGTCACGGCGCTTCAGTTGCGGGCGCTTCCAGACTTCGCCGAATAGCAGTTGGGTGGTGTAGTCGTAAAGCTGGGGCGTGACTTCCTGAACGTGGGGCGCAGGTCTGGGATCGGGTTTGGCAGTTGTGGCGCCGGCTTCGGTCATGGCGGCGAAGCACAGCGTGGCGAACGTGGGTGCAAAAAGTCTCATGGCAAGTCTCAGCTAGTGGCTATCGCTGGCAAGTGATCCAGAAATTTGTCGAGGGTGATCGGGTACTCGCGTACGCGCACCCCGGTGGCGTTGTAGACGGCGTTGGCGATGGCGGCGGCGACCCCCGAAATGCCCAGCTCGCCAACGCCCTTGGCCTTCATTGGCGATGAGTAGGCATCGACTTCATCGATGAAAATCACTTCTTGATGCGGGATGTCGGCATGCACCGGCACTTCGTACCCTGCAAGGTCGTGATTGACGAAAAAACCATGGCGTTTGTCGACCACCAGTTCTTCCATCAACGCGCCGCCCACGCCCATGGTCATTGCTCCGATAACCTGGCTGCGGGCCGTCTTGGGGTTGATGATGCGGCCGGCGGCGCAAACGGCAAGCATGCGGTCGATGCGCACCTCGCCGGTGGCGGCATCGACTCGGACCTGCACGAAGTGCGCACCGAAAGTCTGGTGTTCTCGTTCCTCACGTGCCTTGCCGAATTCCAGAATGTCTTCGCCCGTTAACGTACCGTTTTGCGCGACTTGCGCCAGGGACATGGTTTTGCCGCTGCCGCGTACCTGGCCATCGGTGAACTGGGCCGTCGCGGGGTCGAGACCCATTTTTTCGGCGATGAGTGTCCGCAGCTTCATGCTCGCGGCATACACACCGGAGGTGGATGAGTTGGCACCGCGCTGGCCAGCTGAACCTGCCGAGGTAGGGAAGGTAGAGTCGCCCAGGCGAACCACCACCTTGTCCAGGCTTACGCCCAGGGTTTCGGCCGCGGTCTGGCCGAGGATGGTGTAGCTGCCGGTGCCGATATCGGTCATGTCGGTTTCGACGGTGATGATCCCATTAGAGTCCAGGTGCACCCGCGCAGCGGAGTCGCGGATCGGATTGCCGCGAATGGCCGACGCCATGCCCATCCCGATCAACCACCGACCTTCGCGGCGGCTGGCTGGAACGGCAGGGCGCTGATCCCAACCGAAGTGCTTCGATCCGGTCTCCAGGCATTCGATCAGCGCACGTGTGGTGAATTGCCTAGATGGTTCGCCGGGCACCACCTGGGTGTCGTTGGCGATGCGCAGCTTCACGGGGCACATGTTCAGGGCTACGGCCAACTCGTCCATGGCGCCTTCCAAGGCCATCATCCCGGAGGCTTCGCCCGGCGCACGCATTGCGTTACCTTCCGGCAGATCGAGTACGGCGAGGCGAGCACGGCTCATGCGGTTGGCCCCTGCGTACAGGACCTGAGTCTGGGTCACAGCTTTTTCGAACGGCCCGCCTGGCAGGTTGCCGGACAGGGTTTCATGGCCGATGGCGAGGATCCGGCCCGAGCGATCGGCGCCCAGCCGCACGCGCTGAATCGTGGCAGGCCGATGGGTAGTGTTGTTGAACATCAGCGGCCGGCTGAGCGCTACCTTCACCGGTCTGCCCAGTTGGCGCGCGGCAACCGACGCCAGGACCGCGTCGGCGAGTACCGACGCTTTGCCGCCGAAGCCTCCGCCGATGTACGGTGATGTCAGGCGAATCTTCTCGGGCGGCACACCCAGGATAATCGACAAGTCGCGCTTGCTCCACGACAACAACTGGATCGAACACCACAGCGTCAGTTGGTCGCCTTGCCACCGCGCTGTTGAGGCATGCGGCTCCATCATCGCGTGGGCCTGGTCGGGCGTGGCGTAGGTCACATCAATCTGAACGGCAGCCTGATTAAAAGCGTCGTCGAACTGGCCGACGTCGGTATCGGGCCCAGTCTTGGGGATCTGCGCATTCGGGCGTTCGGCCGCCAGGTCGAAACGGCCCTGACCTTTCACATAGTCGACTTCGATGAGCTGAGCCGCAGCACGCGCCTGTTCGAAGGTCTCGGCGACGACGATCGCGATGGCCTGGTGGTAGTGATCAATGTCGGGCCCGCCCAGTGCGCGGGCGGCATTGAACTCGCTTTTGCCCAGCGTGCCTGCATTGGCTGCGGTGATCACGGTTAACACGCCGGGGGCGTCCTGTGCGGCATCTGTGCGCATCTGCGCGATGCGACCTTTGCCGATAGCGGCACCCAAAATGTAACCGTACACCGCGTCTGGAACCTGTTCGTGGTTCTCGTAGGCATAGTGGGCGGCCCCGGTCACCTTCAGCGGCCCCTCAATACGATTCAGAGGTTGACCGACGACTTTCAACTGGTCTATCGGATTGTCGCCCGTGGGCAGGTCGAATTTCATGACTGCGCCCTCGCTTGCAACATTGCCGATGCCACTGTTCGCTCCACCAGAGTGAGCTTGAAGGCGTTGTCATGTGACGGGGTTGCGCCACGCAAAAGGCTGCCAGTCACCGCCTTGGCGCCCTCGGGCATCAAGGCATCGGCAGCATCGACGCGCCATGGCTTGTGGGCGACGCCGCCAAGCGCAACGCGCCCCGTTCCGTCGGGTTGCAGGATTGTCGCCACCGAGATCAGGGCGAAGGCATAGGAGGCCCGGTCTCGCACCTTATGATACTGATGCACGCCTCCGAGCGGCCTGGGCAGTGTCACGGCGGTCACCAGCTCATCGGAATAGAGAGCCGTCTCGATGTTGGGCGTATTGGCCGGCAGCCGATGGAAATCGGCGATGGGAATGGAGCGCACGTGCCCGTTGGCCCGCACCGTCTCGACGGTAGCATCCAACAGCCTCATCGCCACCGCCATGTCGCTGGGGTGAGTCGCGATGCAACTCTCGCTGGTGCCGATGATCGCCAGTTGCCTACTGAAACCGCCAATGGCCGCACAGCCGGCACCCGGGCTCCGTTTATTGCAGGCCATGTTGGTGTCGTAGAAGTACGGGCAACGGGTGCGCTGCAGCAGGTTGCCGGCAGTCGTTGCCACGTTGCGCAGTTGCCCCGACGCGCCTGCCAGCAAAGCCCTGGCCAGCACAGCATAGTCTGTGCGGACCCGCGGGTCGGCGGCCAGGTCGGTGTTGCGCACCAGTGCGCCGATCCTCAGACCACCTTCGGACGTGGGTGCAATGGTGTCCAGGCCCAGCCCGTTGACATCGATCAGATGTACCGGCGTCTCGATCTGCAGCTTCATGAGATCAAGCAGATTGGTGCCGCCGGCAATGAATCGAGCGCCTTCCAGTTGTGCGGCCTGTGCCGCGGCGTCTGCGGGGGAAGTGGCGCGCAGGTAATTGAACGGTCTCATACGGTCTCCTGCGCGACTTCGCTGATCGCCTCGATAATGTTGGAATACGCACCACAACGGCAGATATTGCCGCTCATGCGCTCCTGGATTTCCCGCGCCTCCAGTCGCGGAGCCTGCGTGAGGTTGTCACTGACGTGGCTGGGAACGCCTGCGCGGATTTCATCAAGCACGGCCACTGCCGAGCAAATCTGTCCGGGTGTGCAGTAGCCGCATTGATAACCGTCATGCTTGATGAACGCGGCCTGCATGGGATGCAGGTTTTGCGCGCTGCCTAAGCCTTCGATAGTGGTGATGTTCGAACCTTGATGCATGACGGCGAGGGTCAGACAGGCGTTGATCCTCGAACCGTTGGCAATGACCGTACATGCGCCGCATTGACCATGGTCGCAGCCCTTTTTCGTACCGGTGAGGTGCAGATGGTCGCGCAAGGCGTCCAGCAAGGTAGTGCGGGTGTCCAGTTCCAGGGTGTGTGACGTTTGGTTGATGGTCAGGGCTACTTTCGCAGCATTTGGCCGTGCCGCGTTGGCAGCGCTGGCTTTGGCGCTGAGGAAAGGAGGTAGGGCGATTGCCGCAGATGACACCACCCCAATGATAAGAAAGTTGCGCCTGGTTAACGGCGTCATGTCGTTCGTATCCACGGTTACATTTCCTCGGGAAGGCTGTGCGATCTGTGCACCGTCCGAAGCGCTCTTGAACGACTCTCGCTTATGTCGAAGCGGGCGTTCATAGGTGCGGGTAATTGAAGACCCTAACGCCGTGGCTGACTGGCGACTATGCCGAATGGGCGTATAGCCACATGAGCGAGATTCATGAATGGACGCCGCTACTGGTTTCGCGGGGGCCATGGAGAATACTGTCGTTGCAAGCGATACATTTCGAAACAGTCAACGGGTCAATGCACACTTCCGCGTGCATTGACCACGATTTAAAGGATCAACTGAATCCGTTGTAACGGTATTTCTTGAAGTTGAAGATCATGATCAGGTTGATCACGGCAGCGCCCGCAATCGAGCGCAACAAGTCTCCCCATGAAACCGTCACCAGGGCGGCTAAGAGAATCAGGCAATCGATGACCAGCTGCACTTTTCCGGCACTGATCTCGTACTTCTCCTGCAAATACAGCGACACAATGATCACCCCGCCCAAGCTTGCCCCGTGGCGACAGATCAAGACAAGCCCGACCCCGATCAAGGCACCCCCGACCAACGCAGCGAACAGCGGATTGAGGGCGTCGTAGCTGATCATCCCGGGCAGAGCGATGCTCAGTGCCGCCAACGAACACACTGCCGCGCAGGTGCGCAGAATAAAGGCCACGCCCAGACGCTTGTAGCCCAAGTAATAAAACGGCAGGTTGACCAGGAAGAAGCATGTGCCGACCGACCAGCCCGTGAGGTAGTGCCCCAGCAAGCCGAGGCCAGCACCCCCACCGGTTACCAAATGTGCGTCGGCATACAGGCTCATGCCGAAGGCAATCAGCAGCGTTCCTACTAAGATGGACTGTATATCTTCAAGCAAACTGTGGCGCTGACGGGGGAGGGCTTGGTCCGTCATGACGCCGCAGTAGCCCGAGCAACCAAATATTCGGTCAGCAATTTGACGGGGCGGCCTGTAGCTCCTTTCTGCGCGCCGCTTTTCCATGCCGTCCCGGCGATGTCCAAATGTGCCCAAGAATACTTGCGAGTGAAGTTTTCCAGGAAGCACGCGGCTGTGATCGCGCCGCCCTCACGGCCGCCGATATTCGCCAGGTCTGCAAAGTTGGATTTCAGCGAATCGTTGTAAGCGCCGTCCAGCGGCATCCGCCATACGGTGTCGCCGGAGGCTTGGGAAGCGGCGATCAGCTCTTCAGCCAGTGCATCTTCACGGGCAAACAGACCACTGTGTACGTTACCCAGCGCCACTACGCAGGCACCGGTCAAGGTGGCTATATCAATCACCGCCGCAGGTTCGAAGCGCTCGGCATAGGTCAGTGCGTCGCACAGAATCAAGCGCCCTTCGGCGTCGGTGTTCAGCACCTCGATCGACTTGCCCGCCATGCTGGTAATGATGTCGCCCGGCTTTAACGCTTCGCCTGATGGCATGTTTTCACAGGTTGGAATGATACCGACGACATTGAGCGGCAGATCCATCTCGATGATCGCCTTGAAGGTACCCAAGACGGCCGCCGCACCGCACATGTCGTACTTCATTTCATCCATTGCCTGCCCAGGCTTGATTGAAATGCCGCCGGAGTCGAAGGTGATGCCCTTACCGACCAACACCAGCGGCGCCTGTCCCTCTGGTCCGGCCTTGCGTTCCATCACGATCAGCTTGGGCGGTTGCACTGAACCCCGGGCGACGGACAGAAAGCTATTCATGCCCAGCGCCTGGATGTCTTCGCGTTCCAATACCTGAACCGTGGTTCTGGCACTTTGCGGTTGTGCCAAACCTTCCGCCACCTTGGCCAGATGGGTGGGTGTGCACTGATTAGGTGGCAGGTTGCCCAAGTCGCGGCACAGGCTGACGCCTTGGCTAATCCCATCGGCGCGGCGCAGGATTTGATCCTCCGAGGCGACCTGTACATCAGCCACGACCAGCACCACTTCTTCCAGGGCGATTGCCCTAGGATCCGGCTCGCTCTTGAAGGCGTCGAAGCGGTAAGCCGCTTCTGCCAAGGCCTGGATGGACTGGCCTACGGCGGTTTCCTGCTCGAACGACTGTGTCAGACACCACAGCAGGCGGGCACTGCGCGTGGTCGTCAGCGCTTTCGCTGCGCCGGCGATCACCTTGCGTTGACGGGCTGCGTCCATCTCGACGGAACCGCCCAACTGCACCAGCAGGACTTGCCGGCTGGCCAGGGCTCTGCCGGTACGCAGCAGCAGGGTATCGCCGGGATTCTCGCCCAGGTCCTTGCTTTCCAGGGCGTCCTCGATCAACCCCGAACACAGACTGTTGATCCAGTGTGCAGCGCCCTTGAGGGCAGCCGCATGTACGCCTACCACGATGCAATCGAATGCAGTGGTGCGCAGATACTCTTCGGTAATAGTGCCAAGCAACGACGTTTTCATAGGTTCTCTTAAGCGAAAGTATTCAATGGATAGCGCGGACCGGGAGGCCCGCGTTCAGGCGACTGCAACCCGTGGAGAGCGAGTCGCGATATCAAGTGCGCGCGTGAAGTCCTCGATGAGGTCGTCGACATGCTCCAGGCGTGCATGCACACGAACCACATAGCCCTGGCCTGCGCTTTGCTCGCACGAACGAAGCGGGGTGCCTACCGGGACGACCAGGCTTTCGAATCCGCCCCAGGATAAACCAATGCCAAACAGCTTGAGGTGATCGAACAGGCGTCGTAGCACGTCGGTATCACAACTTTTCAAACGGATACCAAACAAACCGCTCGCGCCGAGGAAGTCGCGCTTCCACAGGTCATGCCCCGGCGTGTTGGGCAAGGCAGGGGTGCATCACATCGGCCACCGCGCAATGCTGGGCAAGACTGTTCGCCAGGGCGATACCATTGCTCCAGTGCTGTTGCAGCCGAACAGGCATGGTCCGCAGGCCGCGTAAGGCCAAAAACAGGTCGTCGGGGCTGGCGATCTGACCGAAGTCATGAGCGCCGGCCTTTAGCTGGGCCCAGGCGCGCTTGTTTGCTGTAGCGGTACCAAGCAGGGCATCCGAGTGTCCGACGATGTATTTGGTCGCTGCCTGGATCGAGACGTCGACGCCGTGTTCGAAAGGCTTGAAGTACAGAGGCGACGCCCAGGTGTTATCCAGCAGGACGAACGCACCCACTTCATGAGCGGCATCGCAGATGGCTGGCAGGTCTGCTACCTCAAAAGTCAGCGAGCCGGGTGACTCGGTGAACACCACCCGAGTGTTTGGTCGCAGCAGTCCTGCAATTTTACCGCCGATTGCCGGTTCGAAGAACTCCACCTCTACGCCCATACGGCTCAGCACATTGGTAGTGAAGGATCGGGTAGGGCCATAAATGTTGTCCGTCATCAATACGTGGTCACCGGTGCTGACGAATGCGAGCAGGGAATGCACGCAGGCAGATAGGCCCGAAGGGAACACGCAGGAGCCGTGGCCGCCTTCGAGTTCGGCAATAGCATCCTCGAACGAGCGGGTGGTAGGGGTACCAAACCGGCCGTAGTTGGAATAAGGGTTGCCATTGACCTTGCTCGCTTCCCAGCTATCAAAGCTTTTCGCAAGTATGGTCGAACCCCTGAATACTGGGGTATTGACCAACCCACCGAACGCATCGGGGGTTCTACCGGCGTGGATGAATCGGGTAGCGGCGTCGTACATCGCAGTCATACCTAAGAGCAAGATAGGCTGCAAATTTTATCGATCGGCCCGGGGAAAGAATTTCACTATGGTGATCGGAAAGGTTCGCTCTGAGAAAAATTCGTTCGATTTGCCTTCGCTGGTTGGAATTTTTTTTCTGGCGGCTGCCTAGTCCAACTACTCGCGCAGGAGGGTGAGCGGGCACCAACTAGGAATAAATCAGAGCAATGCGCTCTCCAGTCCGGGGTAGGTTGGCTTGCCCATGGGCTGCTCGAGCGACCAGTTGTTAGCGTTATCTAAAGCCGCACTATTGACCCGTACTGGTTTCGGTGATTTTAGCGTGCGCGCCACGGGGGCCGGAAAACCCAACCAAATGTCGCAAATACCTGCGCAAATCCGCTGCTGATGAGGCTGGGCTTACGGCTACCCGAACCCTCTGGGCGCGCGGCACGTGCAGCCCACGGCGTCGTGTAGGATGAACCTGTTTATTAGCTATTGCGACGCTTATAGGTACAGGGGTCGATTGTGATGCGGGAAGCTGTTAGTCATAAGCGATTATGCTGTTAGCATCGACGAGCACCGATCAATACAAATAAAATCTGCGCTGTATTATTACTCATGTTGCGCCAAGCATGCTTATTTCCATGTTGTACAACCACATCATGTTCATGAAGTTGGATCTTTTGGCCGTTTCCAAGTTCAAGAACCAATTCACCTTCCAGAATAATAGCATAGTCGATGCTCTCGGTTCTGTGCATGCCGGGCTCATTCACTTCAAAAGTGGATGCAAACTCAGGCATTTTTTTCAATAGTTCTTCCCCAAAGGCAGCACCGTCAAATGCAGCGTTCGCCATCGTGGACTCAGGGGGGATCGACACAATATTTAAACGGGTTTCTCCAACCGATGGAATACTTCCGACGGTCATCTCGCTCCTTTGTGGTTCCCCGGTGGCGACGATGGCCTGTGCGCTCGTTGACCAGAACAGGGCAGATTCGAAGCCCGGTAGCGCGTCGAGCGTAGTGCCTTGAACCGAAGCAATGTCGGAAACAATCTCCCCGTTACCGTTCTTACCGGTTCCTACAATGATACGGCGAACTTTCATTTGACCTCCAATACGCTCATAAAACTCGGGCTAGGTAAGCTGACTTGTTAGCTAAAAAATTACCGCGCGCCTGCAGATCATTTGCTATGAAAAACTAATGTTTCATCGGGCATTTGATACTAGACAGGCGCGTGTCAATTGCGAGCTTTCGATACTAGCCAACTTCATCAGTCGGTATTTCGGCGGCTCGGCATCCGACGCTAATCTAAGGCCTGACTACAATATTCTCGAACCCGCCATGCGTCCGGTTCTCGGCTGCAACCAGCGCCTCATTGAGTTGCTCTAACTCGTAAATCTTATGCTCGAGTGCTGACAAATCAAGTACTCCGGAATCCACCATGCTAGCCATATCCTGCGCCTGTGAGGTAGTAAACCAGCAGGATCCAATAAATGAGATCTGCTGTACCATCAAATAGATTGGAGTCATTGGCAAAACGTGGTCCATACCTCCGATGAAAACCAGTCGACCACCACGGCGCAACGACATCAATCCATCCATGGTTGGATCAGAGCCCGAATGAGCGGATAGGCAATCGACGACAATGTCTACGCCTTGACCATCAGTAGCAGCACGCACTCGCTCAGGAAGATTCCCTTCTCTCGCGTTCATAATCTCTATACGGCCAGGGGCGAGGGCCCTAACTCGCTCGAGGAGCTCACTGTTGCGTGCCACCGCGATGATCTTCGGAACGCCCATAGCCAGCGCCAACATGACCGTCCCGACCCCTAGCGTTCCCGTTCCCCCATTCACGAGAACGGTCGTGCGTACACCGGCTTTTGCATTGCACAGCGCTGAGTATGACGTCCCTAAGTAACCGAAACGCGCTCCGGCTTCGAAGGAAACCTTGTCTGAAAGTACGACCATGGAATCCGCAGGTGCGATCATGTATTCCGCAAATCCACCCCAAGGATAGCGCGCATAAATGTCATGAGATTTTGGGCCCATCCCGAAGTAGCCGGCCATCGTTTGATTGGCGCAGAGCAGTCCTGTGCCACTGAGGCAATGGTCACAGGTTCCGCAGTACCGTAGAGGGTTTACATACACACGCTGTCCAGTTTGCAAACCGCTTGCGTTGGGCCCGACAGCTGCGACCTCACCCACAGGGTCCAAGCCATAGATAGCGGGTAAAGCGGGGAGCGGCAGGTCAGGAAACCATTCAGGGTAATGATAAACAACATTGCGGAGGTTTGGAACCACGCCGCATGCTCGTACCCGAACTAGGACATCAGATCCTGTGGGCTCAGGAATGTCAATTTCGTCAACTTGAAACGGGGTAGCTACTTTATGTAATCGAGCGGCGCGCATATACTTCTCCCTTCTTATTATCGTGTGGTTACAAATATTGTTGTGTTTGATTTCTCACAGCATACTTTTTATATTGGCAGGCTTAGCAATAGTGTCCAAAAACTCGATTGTCAGCTCGGGGTGCGTAACAATGACGTTGTGGGGAGCGTCGATTTCGATGTAGTGCCATCCCGGTTGGCTGCGAGCAAAAGCAGCACTTTCCTCCACACCAGGGAATGCGGGCAACGTGCATCTAAGGTAGGTCGCCGGGATACCATTAGCGAGAGGGTTTTTTAACTTCAATGCGGACGTGTCGACGCCTAATGGCTGTGGTGTCAGATGTTTGCGTAGCCATCGGGCTATAACTGGGTCGCTCACCCCAAATGCAGATGGGTCAGGGGGGGGGACACTGGTTCCACCATTGGCTTCAGCTCTGGCTAAACGTCTTTCTCGGTCCTCAGCTGTCATCCCTTCGAGTCGGCTCCGACCATCAAAGGGTAGGCCTCCATCGATAAACACCAGATGTTTTATTCGCTCAGGGATGATATCCGATACGCCGCATATAGACCGCGCGCCAAAGCTATGGCCCACCAAAATGACCTCATTCAATTCTTCCATTTCAATGGTCGATTGAATGTCACGGACAAACGTGGCCATGGTGATATCGGCGCTCATCAGATGACTGCGGTCGCCCAACCCGGTTTGCGTTGGAGTATAGACCTCATGACCCAGACGACGAAGACCATCTGCCACCCCACGCCAGCACCAGCCTCCGTGAAACGCACCATGTACCAGGACGAAACATGCTTGAGCCATAGCAGCCCTCTATCTTTTTTGTTTTTTATCACGCGGGCATCGTCTTTTTGATGAGGATCGACGTTCCGCGGTTGGGGATACGCTTTGCCTGGATAGTTATGCACAAAACTAAACTTTACGCAAGCTATAGGTCATAGTCCATCGTAATTCCCAAGTGGCGCTTATCGCTGATCGGGTTGCCTCTAGAAGATGTGTGCCGATCGGGCGAGAAGTGGCGCGCATTCCTGGGCGCTCCAGCAAAGGTCACGAAACGGGTCAGTCAGCCGCGATCCGATGTACTGCAAGGCCGCGAGGATAGTCATGCTTGCTACCGCACCAGCCACATCACAGGCGGCTTACGCTGGATTCCTGAAACGCTTTTCGTCTGTGGCGAACGAACGACAAGGCGACTGCGGCACTGAAGCTCAATGGCGGCGGACATCTGACTTTGCGGGGTTGCAGCATGATGTTCGGAAGCGATTAAGGCTAATGTGCAAATATTTTTCTTTGTGCATAATAAGTGCTATCCTACCGACAAACTTTCGTTGTCAGTAAAAAATGAACACAAAATCATCCGTTGACTCAGCGCAAGCACTCCCTCTGGTCGATCAAGCGTGTAATGCACTACGCAGTGCGCTTATCAACTGTGAATTCGAACCCGGCGATCGCCTCCGGGTTGAAGTGCTGCAGCGTAGATTTGGCTTCAGTAGTAGCCCCCTACGAGAGGCGATGAATCGACTCGTGCGGGGGGGATTGATTACGATGGTCGAAAATAGAGGGTTTCGCGTCGCGCCAATCACCGTTGAAGCAGTCAGAGATTTGACGAGGGTCAGGCTCTTAATTGAAATGGAGGCATTGCGTGACTCGATCGCTTACGGCGGTGATGATTGGGAGTCCAATCTAGTTGCCGCGTTTCATAGTTTGTCAATAGTTGAGCAGCGGATGGGACCAGAGCCTGGTCTGGTTGATAACGCCTGGGTCAGCAGGCATCGTGGGTTTCACCTGTGCACTTACTCTGCATGCACCTCTCCGCTACTATTGGAAATGGTTGAAGACCTTTTCGATCAGGCTGAGCGCTTTCGAATTTTCTCCGCAAGGAATCGCAAGACTAACCGCGCAAAAAATTCCGAGCATGAGAATTTATATAAAGCCGTATTGAGTCGAGACTTTAATGAAGCCGCTCAGCTCCTGACTTCTCATATCCGTAGTACTGAAAGATTTTGTTGTGAGGGCATGCTTAATCCGTAACCCTTCGGTATGCCACGTTCGTTGCATCCTCTCGGGGCAGATTTCCATTTAGCAGGGCCTCCTTTCCCGCAGCGTTGCTTGCTCCCACGTTACACTCAGTTGGGCATGAAGCCAGCTAAGCTGTCTTCCGTGACGTTTCATTCGCACCGCGGTGCATAATCTCTATGATGATTGGCACGGGCGACATTAAGTGATCGCGCATCAAAGCTGCCACCCGAACGGAGTCGCGCGCCAGGATGCCCTCAACCAGCGCGGCATGCTCCTTGCGCTTAAGCTCCAGGGCTTCCGCAGAGAACATCGTTTGCGTCAGCCACAGGTGCCGATATCGCTCCGCTTGATCGAATAGGTACTTGCGCGCCTGTAGTAGGTGCCTGGAACCGCAGCCCGCTGCAATGGCACTGTGGAACGCTTTATGCCGCTCATCCCAAATCTCGAGTGCTTTATCCCGACTTGTGACGTCCCCGACTTTTGACAAGGTATGGGAATGGGCCAACACCTGGGCTTCCCAGGTGTCATCTCCCCTTTCGATGGCCAGGCCAACAATCATCGCTTCGAGGTTGGCACGGGCATCATAGATGTCCTGCATTTCCTGCAGCGAGATGGACGCGACTCGATAACCCTTCTGGCTAATGACCACAACGAGGTGTTCGGCAACCAATTGCGAAAGTGCTTCGCGGAGCGGGCCGACCCCCAGCTGATAGCGTTCCTTGAGCCCACCCATGAGCAGTTTTTCGCCTGGCTTGAACACCCCGCGAATGATATCCAGCTTCAGCCGCTCATACCCGCTGAATGCAGAGTCAAGCCTGGGGATTGGGCTTTCCAAAATGCCGCTCCTGAACTCGCTAAAACCCCATCATACCGAATCCTCCATTGAGGTAAAAACCTGCGCCGGAAAAAACATGTCTACAGTTACGTAAAATGTAGACATTCCTGTGTATTGACGATACCTTCAGGCGCGTTCCAGTTCACTATCTTTCTGCCCAGGAGTCGCCATGAACACCTTTACCCAATGCCATGACCCTGTGATGTCACCACCGTCAGAAACCAAGGGATTCACCGTTTCCTCCTCCTGCCAGTCGCAGCGCCTATTAGAGATAAAATTTACCCAGGAAACCGTCGATGCGTTCTTGGAGGCGGTGGCGCAATGGCCAGTACAGGCTCTTGAGTACAAATCGTTTCTGCGCTTTCGAGTTGGTCAGCTGCTCGACGAGCTATGCGGAGGTACATTGCGCCCGTTTCTCATTGGCACCATCCTTGATCGCACCACGGGCGGGATGCTAATAACCCCTGTAGGGTTGAGCGACGTGACGCAGGCCGATGACATGGTCAAGTTTTCCTCTGCCGTCGCGCACCTAGTCGGCCGCTCCAACTTCGATGCTATGAGCGGCCAGTTCTATGCGCGCTTCGTAGTAGTCAACACGGACAACTCTGACAGCTACCTCCGCCAGCCACATCGGGTGATGGAGCTGCACAATGACGGCACCTTCATGCGCGAGCGTACCGATTACGTGATGATGATGAAGATCGACGAGCAGAATATGGACGGTGGTAACTCTCTGTTGCTGCACCTGGACGACTGGGAAGATCTGCAGCATTTCTACGGCCATCCATTGGCCCGCCGTGAAATGCGCTTCACCGCACCGCCGAGCAAGAACGTGCGTGAAGACGTTTTCCATGCGGTGTTTGACAGTGACGCCGAAGGCCGTCCAACCATGCGCTACATCGACCAATTCGTGCAGCCCAAGGATTTTGAGGAGGGTATCTGGCTCAACGCCCTGAGCGAGTCCCTGGAAAACAGCCCTCAGAAGTTATCGGTACCAGTGCCGATCGGCAGCTTCCTGTTGATCAACAACATGTTCTGGCTGCATGGCCGTGATCGCTTCACCGCTCATAAAGGCTTGCGCCGCGAGCTGATGCGTCAGCGCGGCTACCTCAGCTATCAAAAAAACCTGTACCAGGGTGGTCAGTAAGACTTGCATAGCGCTGAAGAGAGCAAGGCCACTACCCATGGTCCTGCTCGTTTTTACACAAAACCTGATCCAGGTAGGTGCAATCTAATGGCTGTGTACGACTTCATCATCATCGGTGGCGGCATTGTGGGCATGTCCACCGCCATGCAACTAATTCAAGATTACCCGGATGCAAAAATTCTCCTTCTGGAGAAAGAGGCCGGCCTGGCCATGCACCAGACCGGCCATAACAGCGGCGTTATCCACGCCGGCGTCTACTACACACCGGGCAGCCTGAAGGCGCGTTTCTGCCTTGAAGGCAATAAAGCCACCAAGGCTTTCTGCGACAAGCACGGCATCCCTTATGACGAATGCGGCAAATTGTTGGTGGCCACTAATGCACTTGAAATGGAGCGCATGCGCGCGTTATGGGAGCGCACCGCCGCAAACGGCATCAAGCGCGAGTGGCTGACGGGCACGGAACTGCGCGAGCGCGAGCGGAACATCGTCGGCCTAGGCGGTATCTTCGTGCCTTCCAGCGGCATCGTGGATTATGCGCTGGTGACCGCGGCCATGGGTCGGGAATTCGAAACCGCCGGTGGTGAGATCCGCTACAAGAGCGAAGTGCTCGCGATCGATGAGCATTCAGATGAAGTGGTGCTACGTGCCGGGGATCAAGAACTTCATGCCCGCTTCCTCATCACCTGCTCGGGCCTAATGGCCGACCGCGTGGTGCGCATGCTTGGGATCAAGCCTAAATTTGACATATGCCCATTCCGTGGCGAGTATTATCTGCTACCAAAGCAGCACAACCAGATTGTTAATCACCTGATCTACCCGATCCCGGACCCGGCGATGCCGTTCCTCGGCGTGCACTTGACCCGAATGATTGATGGTACGGTCACCGTCGGCCCCAACGCGGTCCTGGCGATGAAGCGCGAAGGCTATCGCAAGATAGATTTTTCGCTGACCGACATGTTTGACATGCTGGCCAGCCCAGGCATCCTCAAGGTGTTAAAAAGCAATATGCGGCCCGGCCTTATAGAGCTGAAAAACTCGTTGTTCAAGGGTGGCTACCTTCAGCAGGTCCAAAAGTATTGTCCTAGTATCGTCAAGGACGACCTGACAGCCTACCCGGCCGGCGTTCGCGCACAGGCGGTATCACCGGATGGGAGGCTGATCGACGATTTCTTGTTCGTTAAAACTACCCGCAGCTTCAACGTCTGTAATGCGCCCTCGCCAGCAGCTACCTCGGCTATCCCGATAGGTGCATATATTGTCAATCAGGTGCGGGAGCAGCTCGCGACATCCGGCGCCAGCTTCGGAAAGCCGCTTATACACCGCTTGGCCAATACCGATGTCTACACGACTCACGAGTAACGATAGAAACTGGATCAAGCCAACTATCCGCGGCTGCTTCAACAGCAGCGCGGATAAGGCAACAGCGTGATCTATGCAGAAATTAATGCTGCGAGAACCCGAGGCGGTCGACTACGTGCACGGCCGGCCTTGTGAAAATGCGCAAATGGCGCGTGTGAGTACACCATCTAGGCCCTATAGCCACCACCGCCAAGCTGGCATTGCCTACTCGCAATGGCCAGCTTTATCTCGGTTGCCGAGGAAGATGACCTAGAAGGGTAGGGTAAATTCAAACCAGAAACGGTTCCCCTGAGACCGGTTCTCTACGCCAAATTCCTTTTGATATTTAACAAGCACGCCGCCATAGCCGCCCGCAAGATCATAGGATATCTGCGGACCAATCCCGAATGCCTGTCCGCGGTTTCCATCTACTATCAGTGTGTCCCTTGCGGTATCGTCCGTAAATTGCCTTGTTGCAAAGCCTTGGAGTGCAACTTTGACTTTTGGATGTTTTTCAAACGGTTTATACGCGATTGCAGCATCTATTGTCGCATTGTTTCCTGACTTGTAGTGTGTAGCGCGATTTTCCGTATTGAACTCGGTGAAGAATGTCATGGAAAGCTCTGAGCGCGGTGTAGGAAGCCAGGTAAAGTTAAAGCTTGGCGCAAACGTCCAATAATTTAAGCCGTTGTTTGCCAAGTCCTTTTTGTTATATTTTCCTATTGGAACGTAGATATCTACCCCTCCAAATGCAAAAAAATCTCCAGTGGGACTGACGTAATATAGATGAGCGGGAGCAATCACCGGATCACCAAATCCGGTACTCGTTTCCTGTCGTCCAAACGCTCGAAGACTGACCTTGGTTATAGGGGCTATGATGCCTGAGGATACATGAAAGGGGCCTATTCCCTCACTCCATGTGTGCACGATGCGCGGGGCCCATGCATAGACCTCGGCCTTGAAATCTGGAATGGCCGACCGCCCCTTCCCATCATTGAAACGATTACTCTCATAGTATTGTACATAGTGATAGTGGCTGGTCTCCCCAGGAGGGGGCATGGCGCCATTCATAATGGTGCCAACACCCACCGGGTAGTGTACCTGTCCGCTTTCTGAGCCCTTTCCCTCTGCCGAGCAGATCATCGCCACGAGGAGGAGGCACGTGCGTGCCTTGGTGATTTTTTTTTGCATCAATGTCTTTCCCGTTGGTTTTTATTTTTGTAAGGGTCGCCGCACTCGTGGGCTGCAGAGCGTCTGCTCGCGCTGTAGAGAGGCTGCCGTTGGGTGAAAGCCCAGGGCGAGGATGATGATTGCATAAAAAAAATTTTTGTGCATAATAATTCTCGTGGGCGTAAAACCGGTGCCGCTGTGACACCACGTCGTTGGCGGGTCAGTACAGTGGGTATGTCGCGCAGAGCTTTGCGAAAAGTCCGTAAAACAACACGAGAATTGCGAGGTGGTTATGACCAATCTGACGCATAAGGACGAGAATTTGACGAGGTTGCATCACTTTGGCTGCGTCGTACGCGACCAGGCGAAAACACGTTATTTAATGGAGGAGGTTCTAGGTTTTCCACTTGTCGCGACGTGGATTGAGAAATCACGCTTAAGAGAGTTGGATGAAGAGCACGTATTTTGCCACACCTTCTACGCGCTAGGCGACGGCAGCGCACTTGCATTTTTTCAGTTTGCTGATCCAACCATGTTTGAGAAATGCCAGGCGCCAATTCCGCCAATCGTGAGCAGGTTTGAGCACCTGGCGCTAAAGGTCAGCACTGCCAAACAAGATGTAATAAAGCAAAATCTTACAGCAGCGAGCATCCCATTTCGCGAAATTGATCACGGCTACTGTAGATCTCTCTACATAAATACAGCGGATGGGCTGGAATTGGAGTTTGCTGTCGATCCAGAAGATCTCGACCAGATCCTGGGGTTTCAGCGAGCCCATGCGAGTTCAGACTTGGATAGATGGATAGCTGGTGACGTAACCCCAAACAATACCCTTAGGCACCGCGAATAAAAATATTAAAAGGAGGTCGTAATGCGATTGGCTAGTTATAGTGTGGCTGGGGAATCCAGTTGGGGCGCTCTAGTATCGGGCGGCATTTATGATCTGAAGTCGCACATGCCCGAGTATGATACGCTGCGAGACGCCATCGAATGGCAGGCGTTTGAAGCGATCAATAAGCTAATCGAGGGTGACCCTGCGCCTCACTACTCGATCTCTGATGTTGCATTCGATCCAGTCATTCCGAATGCTCGACAAATTCTTTGCATCGGTTTGAACTATGAAGAACATCGACTGGAGACGCGTCGGGAAAAACAAGGTTATCCAACTGTGTTTGCACGCTATGCAGCTAGTCAAGTAGGTCATGGAGCGCCTATTTTGCTTCCGCCCGAATCTACGATGTTGGACTATGAAGGTGAGCTCGCCATTGTAATTGGAAAAACATGCAGGCGAGTTCCGGAGGAAGATGCATTTTCAGTCATTGCCGGCTACGCATGTTATAATGATGCTAGTATCCGCGATTTTCAGAAGCACACTTCGCAGTTTCATCCCGGTAAAAACTTTCCGTCTACTGGCGCCTTCGGGCCGTGGCTTGTTACTAAAGATGAAATTCCGGATGTTGAGCAGTTGACTATTGAAACACGACTGAACGGACAGCTTGTGCAGTCCGGTACGTTGGGAAACCTAATCTACACATTGCCGCAGTTGGTTGCTTATTGCTCCACATTTACGGAGTTGCGTGCAGGCGATGTTATTGTAACGGGTACTCCCGGCGGCGTGGGAATGGCTCGGCAGCCCCAGTTGTGGATGAAAGCAGGTGACGACATTGTCGTTGACATCAAGGGTGTTGGGCTGTTGTCCAACACTGTTTTGCGTGAGTCCGTTGATGAAGTCATTGACGGAGCCTTGGTGACTAAAGATCAAATCCGCTCAGTCTGATTTTCTGATTAATGCATTAAAAACAAGGTGTTTGCCATGGAGCTCGGAATTCGTAATAAAGTGGCATTGGTTTGTGCATCGACACAAGGGCTGGGGTATGCTTGTGCTGAGGCGTTGTCTCTAGAGGGCGTCGAGGTTTTCATTAATGGGCGTGATCTGCAAAGGCTGCAGGCGGCGGTAGAAAGACTGCGCGCCAGCACAGGTGGAAAGGTTAGCGGTATTGCTGCCGACGTGACAACAACGGAGGGCAGGCGCGTTCTCCTAGATAGTTGCCCGCATCCGGATATCCTAGTCAATAATAACGCGGGTCCGGCTCCTGGAGCATTTCTTGACTTCGATGAAGAGCGTTGGATGGCGGTATTAGAGGCCAATATGGTTGCGCCGCTACAACTCTCCAGGGCTGTTATTCCCTCGATGCAGCAACGTAAGTTTGGCAGGATCATAAACATCACGTCGGCGATGGTTACCACCCCCAGGCCGCATATGACGTTGTCTGCTGGCGCTCGTGCAGGCCTCACTGCCGCCATGAAAGGCTTGTCAATTGAACTGGCGCGCTACAATGTCACGATCAATAATATGCTTCCCGAGCGGTTCGATACCGCTAGACAAGAGCAGATGGCCCGTGTCGCAATGTCTCGCGATAATATTGATTATGACGAGGCGCGACGTCGTCAGGTTGAAAGTATATCCGCCCGCCGGCTAGGCGAGCCAAGGGAGTTTGGTGCGATGTGTGCCTTCCTGTGCAGTAACTTGGCAGGATATGTCTCTGGGCAGAATATACATCTTGACGGTGGCTCTTATCCAGCGTTGATTTAAATGACAGAATCGCGACCACTTTTTCTCGGAGCGAGTGAAAAGTGGTCAACTATAAATGAGCGGAGGCATGCCATGCCGAGGTTAACTCTTACGTTTGATAATGGGCCGACGCCGGGGATCACTCAGCATGTTCTTGACGTATTGCATGAATTCCAGGTCAAGGCAACTTTTTTCCTGGTTGGCAAGAGCCTGCTGTCTCCCGGCGGCCTAGAGCTAGCTTCGAGGGCCAAAGCGGAAGGGCATTGGATTGGGAACCATACTTTATCCCACGGTACCCCACTTGGTCTTCAGACTGAGCAGGGGCGTGCGAGGAAAGAAATAGAGGATATGGATGATCTGCTGGATGGCCTTTTGCATGAAAAGCGGTTTTTCAGGCCGAATGGCCGTGGGAAGCTAGGAACTCATCTATTAAATAAAGAGGCAATCGACTACATTGTCGACTCTTGCGCTACTGTGGTTCTTTGGACAAGTGTCCCGCTGGATAGAAAGGTAGATGTAGATACCGCTGATGCGTGGTTGAGTCAGGCAAAGAACGATATACTCGAAAATGACTGGACACTTATGGTCCTCCATGATCGTCCCAGTGGTCATGAAGGTCCCCAACCTATGGACTTTCTACCAAGTCTTTTACGTTGGGCAAGCGACAACAAAATCGAAATCGTTCAGGCTTTTCCGCCTTCCTGCATACCAATTTGTAATGGCAAAATCATGACGCCTCTCACGCATATTTCGAATTGAATTTCCGCTTTTTCGATCGGCCGATTGACCGTCAGTTCGACGTGATGCCCGTGGTCGTACCTACTCTAAAAAACCGGATACCTGTATCCAAGTCTCCTGACGGAATCGCAGAGTTTGGTCAAGTGCGACGTCGCTATTTGCAAAAAAATTCTCGTTGACCGATGGCATGTCGCCTTCGAGATTAGCTTGGAGTCCTTATTTGGAGTTGATTGTCAGACGTCCTGTCCACGCAACAGCCGTTCGGCTTTCATAAGTAAGGGCTCCAAGCTGCTCTCGCCTATTTGTCCTGAGAGATAATCTCATGCCCCTTAGCGCATACGATTACTTCCAAAGCCGGTTGAGGTGCTTTGCGAGATTAATAACATTTTGCATCTTGAAAATCCAGAGTCGCCCATTAGTTTTCAATAGAGTCGCCCATTAGTTTTCAATAGCGTCGTCATTCGAACCTCTTACCTTCTTACAATCTGAAGCATTCATGAAGGCCCAAGCAAGCCCGATACCACCTTCCCAGGTTTTCAACGTCAGCTGGAAGCCGGTGAGGATCGAATATTCACCTTAGTAACCTTGCTCGCGGATCGGCCGAAGAGTTCGCAGGTGCGCGTGCTGTGCGGGCCAGACAGGTCACTTCTGCGATTTCGATGCGGCAGCCAAGCTTGAGTTGCTGCCTGGTCAACCTGCCCTGTTGCTCAATCGCAGCTCTTACTCTGCAAGCGGTGAAGTCCTGCATCACGTCATCATGTGCGTGCGCCCGGATACTCATCCGCAAATCGTCAATTTCTATCGCCAGGACGAGATGCAGCGGCGCTTTTGAATGGTACTACGTGCCGCTTCTATCTTAGCGCTGGCCTGGGTCACCGGGCGTCAAAATTGTAGTGGCTCAACTGGCGCATCGACTTGCGTACCTTGAATCGCCCGATCTGCATCCCGTCCTCTTTCATCATCAGCATGAAGCTCCTGCTGCCCGCAGCGCTTCGAGCGCTCAGGCGGGCAATGATCAGGTCGGGGTGGGTGCGCAGCAGCCTTTCGATGTCCAGCTGAACGCTTTGCGGGAAGGCCAGGGTTCGGCTTAGGTTCACTGCGCCGCGCTTCCCACTTTGCAATAACCAATGGCGCTAATACATTGCCCAAGACATTCAACGCTGTGGTTGGCATATCCATCAAGCGGTAAACGCCCGCAATAAAGGCTATCCCTTCCAGTGGCAAGCCGGCACTCGCCAGGGTCGCGGATAGGATCACAAACATGAACTCCGGGACACCAGCCGCGCCTTTTGAGGTGAGTACCATGGTCACCACGAGTAATGCTTGTGCCGACAAACTCAAGTCGATGCCGTAAAGCTGAGCTACGAACAAGGTACCGATGCCAAGGAAGAGAGAAGCGCCGTCAAGGCGAATGAGTAACCAATCGGCAGAAGCCGGCTCGTACGTTGTTCTCTCGGTTGGCGGCCCGTGACGCTGCTCAGGCTCTTGGATGCGCTTGGATATAGCCGACTGGGTTGTGCTGATATGGTCGGCAGCTTCGTCGAAGCTTCCGAGCCGAGCAACCCAATAAAGAGCCTCGATTTGCTTGATGGTTATCATGAGTTAATACCTAAAGAGACTTAAGGAGGCGCTGCAAAAATAGCCAACTGTTCCCACCTTTGGCACACTAAGTTCCTTCAACCAGCCTCCCTCTCCGTGAGCGTTACGCGCGTGCAGAAGACTTTCTCCGAACTCGAATATACCGGCAAGAAAAAGCAGACTCGCCGAGATCGCTTCCTGGCTGACCTTGAACAGTTGGTGCCCTAGGCCCAACTGGAGGCGCAAGTGGCGCCGTTTTATAGCAACACCGCAGGCAAGCGCGGACGCCCTGCGATAGGGGTGTCGCGCATGTTGCGCATGTACGTCGTGCAGCAGTGTTACGGTTTCTCCGATGAAGGTTGCGAAGATGCCGTCTACGACAGCCAGGCCATCCGCGATTTTATGGGTATCGACCTGGGTCGCGAGTCTGCACCGGATGCCACCACCTTGCTGCGTTTTCGCCGCTTGCTGGAAGTCCATCAGCTAAGGAATCTCCGAACAAGTCCCAGGTATGCGAAAATCGCCTGACCACCTAATCCGAGCCTCCCATGAGCCAGATGAGCTTTTCCGACTTCGAGTACGCCGGCAAGCCCAAGCAAACCCGCCGCGAACGCTTCCTTGCCGAGATGGATCAGGTTGTGCCCTGGACAGGTCTGCTCGGCCTGATCGAGCCGTTCTACCCCAAGGCCGGTGGCGGTCGAAAACCTTACCCCCTGGAAACCATGCTGCGCATTCACCTGCTGCAGAACTGGTTCTCCCTCAGCGATCCGGCCATGGAAGAAGCGCTCTTCGAAATCACGCCCATGCGTCAGTTCGCGCATCTGACACTGAGCGCGCCGATCCCTGAAGACACCACGATCATGAACTTCCGGCACTTGCTGGAGAAGCATCAATTGGCGCCTGCCATCCTCGCGGTCATCAACGGTTATTTGCAGGAAAAAGGCCTGTCACTGCGCCAGGGCACCATCGTCGACGCGACCATTATTCATGCCCCAAGCTCGACCAAGAACAAAGACGGCGAGCGTGATCCGGAGATGCATCAGACCAAGAAGGGTAACCAGTATTTCTTCGGTATGAAGGCCCACATCGGCGCTGACGTTGAGTCTGGACTGGTTCATCACGTCCATGGCACCGCTGCCAATGTGGCCGATGTCACCCAAGTCGCTGAACTGCTCCACGGGGACGAAAACGCGGTCTATGCGGACGCAGGTTACACCGGTGTCGAGAAGCGTGAAGAGCACGAAAATCGTGACGTGATGTGGCAAATTGTGGCTCGGCGCAGCACGTATTCCAAGCTGAACAAACGCAGCCTGTTGTACAAAGCCAAGCGCAAGATCGAGTACTGCAAAGCGCAGACACGCGCCAAGGTCGAGCATCCGTTTCGGGTCATCAAGCGCCAGTTTGGTTACGTGAAAGTACGCTTTCGTGGGCTGATGAAAAACACGGCCCAACTGACCACGCTGTTCGCCCTGTCGAACCTGTGGATGGCTCGAAAACGACTGATGGGTTTGGGTGAGTTGCGCGCTTAACACGGAAAACCGAGCGGAAAACGCTCTGCCGCACACTGCGTTAGACCGTTTTTAGGGAATAGCGCTGCGTGCATGGTGAATTATGACCTGCCATCGCTGCGCGGCAAGTTGATCGGAGCATCCCTAGACACCTTGCAAGCTCATTGCGTAACGTTTTTCAAACTCTACCGGTGACAGCTGATTGTTGAAACCATGGCGGCGTTTTGCGTTGTAGAACATTTCGATGTAATCAAACACATCACTGCGAGCATCTTGTCGCGAGGTGTAGATTTTCCGCTTGATCCGTTCCCGTTTCAGAAGCTGGAAAAAGCTCTCGGCCACGGCGTTGTCATGACAATTGCCTCGGCGGCTCATGCTGGCAACCAAATTGTTTGCCTTCAAAAAACTGCGCCAATCAGAGCTGCTGTACTGGCTGCCCTGGTCGGAGTGAACCATCACCTCTTGTTTCGCTTTCGCCTCCAAACCGCCATCAATAACGCATCAATGGCCAAATCACTGGTCATCTGCGACTTCATTGACCAGCCAACGACCTGACGAGAAAACAGATCCAGCACCACCGCCAAATACAGCCAGCCTTCATACGTACGAATGTAGGTGATGTCGGTGACCCAAACCTTGTTGGGTTCCACGACATCGAACTGGCGCTTCAGCAAATTGGGTGAGGCGACCGCTGGCTTACCGCCGTACTTTCCACGGCGACGTCGATACCCAGTCTGAGAGCGCAGACCTTCAAGACGCATCAACCTCGCCACACGATGCCGACCACAATCTTCCCCGACCTCGCGCAGGTCGTCATGGATTTTGCGATAGCCCTAAACTCCGCCGCTCTCCAGCCACGAGTGCTTGATCAAACCCAGCAATCGCTGGTCGTCTTTAGCGCGTGCAGATTGCGGATCAGACAACCAAGCGTAATAACCACTGGGATGGACTTTCAGCGCCAGGCAAAGCCGTCGAATGGAATAGTCGCCCGCGCGCTGCTTGATAAAGGCGTACTTCAGCCGCACTCCTTGGCAAAGTACGCGGCGGCCTTTTTTAAGATGTCTCGCTCTTCAGTGACCCGCTTGAGTTCCGCTCGCAGACGACGCAGTTCAGCGTGCTGATCATCGTCTTGCTGCCGTTCTGCCTGAGGTTTGCTGTAGCGCTTTATCCAGGCATAGAGGCTATGCCTCGACACGCCCAGACGCGCCGCCACATCCGCGACAGGCAGCTTCTTTTCGATCACTTGATTGACCGCTTGGATTTTGAATTCTTCGGGATAACGTGGGTCGCTCATGGCACCTCCTGATTGGCCTCAGTTTAAGGCATGGAGGTGTCTACGAAACCCGGGGCGATTCAGATGCATGGGAAGCCATAGGTTGAAATGTTGCTCACGGTTTGTTACCCTACCAGCAGACATTGCGCTTTGGCGCTCTGCGTAAGCGTTAACGTCAACCAACGCACACACGGGATTAACTCGTCCCCAGTTGTGCGTGGTACTCATGACAAGTTCATCTTCGGCCGTTCGTGCCGGAAACTCTCTATTCGCCTCATCCCTTCTAATTGGCATTTTGCTAATCGCCGCGAATTTGCGGGCACCGATTACCTCGCTGGGGCCAGTTCTTGACCAAGTGCAGCAGTATTTTTCCTTGAGTGGCGCTGCTGCCGGTCTTCTGAACGCTTTGCCTTTGCTGATGTTCGCTTCTGCCTCGCCGCTGGCTCCTTGGCTGACGCGACGTTTTGGATTGGAGCAGGCGTTATTTGGTGCGCTGTGCCTTATCGCAATCGGCTGCATCATCCGTTCCAGTGGTACTTACACTGGCCTATGGTTAGGAACGTTGCTCATTGGTGGAGGCATTGCCACCGCAAATGTGTTGGTTGTTCCATTGGTCAAGAGAGACTTCCCAAGTCACGCAGCTCTGTGCGTTGGGTTATATGCCGCAACCATGGCCCTGATGGCTGCACTGGCCAGCGGCCTTTCAGCTCCGTTGTCGGTGCTTACCGGCTATACATGGAAGACTTCCCTTGGGGTTTGGTTTGTCCTTGCCCTTGTAGCCATCGCATGTTGGTTGCCACACTTGAAGAGCGCTTGTGGCCGGGCTCCTGCTGCACCACCTGCTGCAAGTAAATCAGTGTGGGGAAGCGCCATCGCCTGGCAGGTGTCGATGTTCATGGCACTGCAGACGGTTACGTTCTACACCTTGATTGACTGGTATCCCGCCATGGCGAGTTCGGTCGGGATTGGTGCCTCGGAATCGGGTGCTCATCTCTTTGCCTATCAAGCCATTGCTGTCGTCGCCAACCTGTCTACTTCCATTGCCATCAAGCGCCTGAAAGATCAGCGTCTGCTGGGGTTCGTATGCTCGCTGGCGATCACCGTTGGCATGGCGGGTCTGGTCTGGGCACCTGCCTTGTCTTTGATCTGGTTATTGTTCGCCGGGGTCGGGGCAGGGATGTCGATGGTCACGTGCCTGACATTATTCGGTCTGCGGGTTCGTGATCACCACCAGGCGAGCTCGTTGTCGGCCATGGCCCAATGTGTAGGCTATGGCTTAGGATCGGTGGGGCCGTTCCTGGCCGGTTGGCTACATGGTGTTTTCGGCACCTGGCAGGTATCACTGTGGTTGCTGTTATCTGCGGCGTGCCTGCAGATTGTCTTTGCGGTATTGGCCGGCCGTAACCGATTTATTGAATAAACCAATCCGGACGGCGCAGGGAGAACGGTTCAAGGCTCTCCCAGTGCCGCGGGGCTGTTCATGGCATTCCGGTTCTTGCTCCCTTGAGATCTGTGCTCCTTCACATGCATCAAAGCCGGCTAGAAGGAGATGTTCGAAATGTGTTCAGACGACGTCATTCACAGCACAGAGTGATGAGTACACAATTCAGTCCATCTGCGGTAGATTAATTTTTTAAACTGCCAACTTTTCAAACCGTTAGAGGATGAGTCATGATCCCGTCCGCCGCGCCATATTCAGTAACCTGGATGCTGAAAGCCAAGTCATCATAAAGAGCCTACTTATTGAGTGGGCTTTTTCGTTTTGAGGTTCCACTGTGACAATATTCTGGAATTTCGTTGCATCGTCAATCTGTCGTCAATCGAGCCGCGTTTTGCCGCAAATGGTCTAGGTAGTTTGCCCATTGTTGAGCCGCCTCTCGGCGTTGTGTTAGCAGTTGTGCACGCGCATACACAGCCCCCAATGCACCTGGCATTCGGTGAGATAACGACAGTTCTAGCACGATTGGATCGATACCTAAGTGCTCATGGGCAATGGTGCGGTAGGTGGCGCGAAAGCCGTGGGCAGTGATGTCGTACTCCGGCCAGATACGCTGAAAGGACTTGAGCATGGAGGTCGGATTAATGGGGCGGCCTGGATAGACCGGCGAGACGAACACCCATCCTTTGCCTTCTTCATCCACAACACGGGTTTTACTTAGCGCGCGTAACAAGACCAAGGCTTGCTCGGGCAACGGTACGATGTGCTTGCTCTTGTCCAGATGCTTGGTCTTGCTCACTACGTAACGCCAATCGGCGTCGACCAAGTCGACGTCTTCCCAGCGCATCTGCACGAGTTCGCCAGGGCGGACTGGCAACATGACCAGCAGACGCATTGCAGTGGCAACGCTGCCGTCGTTGCAGTCATCCAAGCGCAGAAGAAACCTGCCCAGGTCGGCTGGCCTTTCGATTGCCGGGTTGCTGGTCACGACATGGCGGATCTTCAACTCCTCAATGTTGCTAAGCGCCACATTACGTTCCACCCATCCGCGCCCCTCGGCAAAGCCCAGGACGGCACGGATGATAGTACGCACGCGCCGGGCCATGGCCATGGTGCGCTGACGGCGCAACGCCGTAATAATCGTGGTGATGTGCTCCAGCTTGATCTCGCTGACCGGTTTTTTACCAATCGCGGGAAAGATGTGGTTGTTCAGCGCTCCGCTAAACCCCGAGATGGATTTGGTCACCAGTTCGGCTGACTTGAAGGCCAACCATTGTTTGGCTACGTACTCAAATGTGCGCTCCTCGTTGAGGAGCTGCGCCTCGATCTTGGCGGTCTTGGCCTTGAGCGGCGCGGTGTGGTTTGCCACGTCGCGGCGTGCGCTGCGGGCAATGTCGCGTGCCTCCTTGAGACCAATGTCAGGGTAAGCGCCGATGGAGAAGCGGTTTTCCTTGCCATGCAGCCGATACTTCAAGCGCCAGAACTTGGAAGGGGATTTGCCGACCTTGCTAGACGCCCTCACCTCCAAGTAGAGACCAGGAACTTCGCCGTCAGCGTGTTTGCCGGGTTCGGTCAGCGAGCGGATGAAGGCATCGCTGAGTTTTCGTCTGAAAACAACCGCATTATCTGGGGGCATCGGTGGGAGCATCCTCTTCAAGGAACCGAAATTTGCCCCCAATTATGCCCCCGCGAGTCGTGGAATCCATTGGATTTAGACAGACGGCTATGGACTTAAACGACCAATAACTTGTTGTTATAAAACGGTTTTATGGAATCTAGTGGAATTCCATTACAGGCTATCGGGGTCCCCAAAAAACATCTGAATCCGCGACCTCAACCAACGCTCCCCCGGATCATTATCCTGCGCGCCGCGCCAGGCCATGTGCAGTTCGAACGTTCGGGTTTCAATCGGCAGGTCTTCAGAGCGCACGCCTCCTGCGGCGGTCAGCACTTGCGCCGCATAGTCGGGCACGGTGGCGATGATGTCGGTGCCGGTCAGCAGTGTCGCCAGGCCGTTGAACTGGGGCACGGCGAGGACGACGTGGCGTTTGCGGTCGAGTTTTTCCAGGTGTTCGTCGATGAAGCCGCTCAGGTCGCCGGCGAAGGAGACCAGTGCGTGGGGGCGGGCGCAGAAGTCGTCGAGGCTCAACGGGCCGGGTATCGAGTCGGCGCGCAGCAGTTGCGGCTTGCTCCTGCGCAAGACCTTGCGCTTGGCGTTGGCGGGCAGGTCCTGGGTGTAGCTGACGCCGACGGAAATCTCCCCGGAGGCGAGCAGGGGCGGCATGAGGATGTAATTGACTCGTCTGACCACCAGCACAATGCCCGGCGCTTCGGAGCGCAAGCGCTTGAGTAGGGTGGGCAACAGTGCGAACTCGACGTCATCGGACAGGCCGATGCGGAACACCGAGGTGCTGGTCGCCGGGTCGAACTCTGAGGCACGGCTGACCGCTGTCGAGATGGAGTCGAGTGCCGGGGAGAGCAGGGCGAAGATTTCCGTCGCTCGGGCGGTGGGCTCCATGCTGCGCCCGGTGCGCACGAACAGTGGATCATCGAACAGGCCGCGTAGCCGCGACAGCGCAGCGCTGATTGCCGGCTGGCCGAGAAACAGCTTTTCCGCCGCACGCGTGACGCTGCGCTCATGCATCAGGGTCTCGAAAACGATGAGCAAGTTGAGGTCGACGCGACGCAGGTCGTTGCGATTCATGCGGAATATCTCGGGCCATTTGTCGGTTGAGGACGTGAGCAGGGTGCGATAGTACGAGCAAATGCGGGTCGGGCGCAGCGAAAATTACTGTGAGGGTTACTGAATGTCCACACGGCTTGCAATGTTTCGTCGACATGCGAACAATGGCGGCCATTACGCGCATCGACGCCCAGACGCTGTCTGGCTGCGCCGTGCAGCGCACAGGACACAATCGATGACAGGCATGTCGACTATTAATAGCCACCGATGGTGTTGCCGGCAATGCCCGGATAAAGTTTGTGGCATCAAGGTTCACCAGGCGAGGTTCTAAATGTCCCGCACGATCCGTTTTCACCAGTTTGGCCCGGCCGAGGTGCTCAAAGTCGAAGAGCATCCTGTCGCGTCGCCTGTCACCGGCGAGGTACAGGTGCGTGTTCAGGCCATCGGTGTCAGCTGGTACGACGTTCTTTGGCGGCAAAATCTCGCGTCTACCCATGCCCGGCTGCCTGCCGGTCTGGGTTATGAGATGGCTGGCGTGGTTACCGCGCTGGGCGACGGTGTGGATGATCTGCAAGTAGGCGACAAGGTCGCCAGTTTTCCTGCGGCCGATGCCAACCAGCACCCGGTCTACGGCGAATCCATCGTCATGCCGCGCCGTGCATTGACCCGCTACCCGGATGCGTTGACGCCGGTCCAGGCCAGCGTGCATTACACGCCGTATCTGGTGGCGTACTTTGCATACGTTGATCTGGCGCGTATCAAGTCCGGTCAAACCGTACTGGTCACCGACGCCAGCCACTGCTCCGGCCCTGCATTCGTGCAGTTGGGCAAGGCACTGGGGGCTCGGGTTATCGCCGCGACCAAGACCGAGGATGCTCGTGAGTACCTGCTGTCACTGGGCGCTGAAAAAGTGGTGGTCACCGAAGAACAGGACTTGTTGATGGCGATCAACAAGTACACCGACAACCGTGGTGTCGATGCCGTCTTCGATGGCCTTGGCGGTCCGCAGATGTCGATCATGGGCGATGTGCTTGCGCCGCGTGGCAGTCTGGTGCTGTATGGCCTGCAAGGCGGTAATCAGACGCCGTTTCCGGCCTGTGCCGCTTTCCAGAAGAACATCCAGTTCTACGTGCATTGCCTGGGCAATTTCACCGGCAAGCCCGAGCTGGGCATTACCCAGGATGAGGCAGCACTGCAACGCGCCTTGCAGCAGATCAATCAGATGACCGCCGACAAGGTATTGGCGCCGTTGCAGACGCGCAGCTTTCCGTTCGAGCAGGTAGTGCAGGCGCACCGTTACATGGATGTCTGCCCGATTGGCGGGCGTGCGGTGCTTGAAGTCGAGGCGGTCTGATTCATCACCTTCTGTCAGCGCTCGTTATTGAAAAGCCTTCCGAACGGAAGGCTTTTTGCATTCCACATTGAAGAAGAACACCACGAATTAAACACTTCTGAATAATGCCCCTGTCAGTTTTTCTGGAAGTGGGGTAGCCGTGAATGAATATTAAAAAGAGCATCGCAGCGGCAGGGCCGTTTCGACTGTTTATTTAAGTGTGTTGGCGCTGACAGTCACGGCGACTTATAAATGTCCTTTCCCACGGGCTAGAATGAAACAGTAACTGGATCGATGCCCCAAGGGCATCGGTAAAGCCTGAATAGCCTGCCTGAAGGGCTTGCAGGCTATGGCTTTCAAGCGTTTCGCGTGTCTCATGAGTTCGATAGCACAATTAAACGATTTGTTTAAGTTGTTGAGGGTGCTCTGCTGACTGCACTGTTTTTTAAAGCAAACTGTCTATTGTAATTGTTTTAAAGATACTGATAATGCGTTGGTAATTACCACTCAGGGAATGAGTCATGCTCGACTATAAATTGAGTTGTCAGCTTGATGTTCAATGTTCTGTCTGCACCGTGTCATGCCTTGAGCGACAGACAGGTGGCGCACGATGAGTTCTATTCACGAACAGGCAATGAATTATGTCTACCAGCAAGTGCTGCAACGCTTGTTGGGGTACTTCTCGCGCGCAGAGCGCACCGCGCTGCAGCTGTTGATCCAGCGCCTGATTGTTGCGGCTGGCGGCATCGAGCAGATTGCCGGCTTCAAGGTGCTGGTGGCTTTCGGTGGTGGCAAGGACAGTGCCTACACGCTGGCCTTTCTGCGCGCTGCGCAGTTGAGTATTGCCTGCCGTTCGCCCGGCACATTCAACCTGCGGGTTGCCAATCGGCGTCACGCGGGCATGACCCCTGCGGTGATGGATAACATCAACCGCACCTATTCAGCGTTGTTTCTGTACGACGACCCGCGTGTCGAGATGCTGATGATCGACAGTCAGTACACACAGGCCTTCGAGCCGAATCTGCCTTTTTCCAGCGCGGGGCGTGAGCAGAATCGTCTGGACATGCTGCTGGGTGGGCACCTGTCCGCTGGCGACGCCCGCACCACGTTTTGCAATACCTGTTACCTTGGGCTTGCGGAGTTTCTAGGACGCGCCCTGAGCTGGGGCAATGGCGTCGATGCGGTCGTCAGCGGCGACTCGCGCAGAGAGCAGCGTCAGTATGCGACCTGGATCATGCGACTGGCCCAGCGTACCGGGCAGTATTCGGGCAGTTGGGGCAAGCAGACGCTGGCCAGCGTGCTCAAGGTCATCGATACGATTGGCGAGGCTTACTATCACGAGCTGTACGGGGAGGGCGATGACAGCCCGCCGGCAAGTCGAGCCATGACGCTGCCTGAAAAAAGCAGCTCGCCGGCGTTCATTACCATTGCCGATCTGGTCAGTTGCAAGGCGGACGAACACTGGAACCTGCTGACCGAGTTTCTCGATTTCCGCTTCGATGATCTGTCGTTCAGCTTCAGTGAGTCCGATTGCGCCAACCCCTTGTTGATGGCCCACATGCGTGGCCTGACCGCGCAATACCTGCAAGCGCGTACTTATGCCGACGGGATCGCCGAATACCTTGAACTGGCGACGTCACTGATGCGCAGAAAGCAGATGCCGCCACGATTGATCGACCAGACGCTCAGCGCTTATGCCGGTCGGGCGCGCATCGAGGCGCGCCGTGAGCTGGCATCGGGCTTCGCTCAGGAGGGCTTCGGCCTGAACGAGACTCAACTGGTGTGCATGCTGTTTTCGCCGTTCGTCGATCATGGCCATGGCCTGGAGTCCTTTCTGCGCAGTTGCCACCCAGGGATGCTGGTAGCGCTGCCGGATCTGCACAAGGCGCTGTCGGGTTCGACGGCGCCGGATCAGGTCATGCAGTGGCTGGTGGATATCAGCGGTTTGAGCCTCAAGTCATTGCACAACCTTTACGGCAAGCAGCGGGTGAACTTCGACGACCCGCAGTCAATCATCGCCAGAATCCGTGCAGCCGATCCTGACAAGCGCCGGATCATGACCGTCGACCCGGCGACGGGGCAGGCAGTGGCCGAGATGCTCTCGGGACGCTGATCCGGTTGCCAGGCATGGCTGCTACCGGCAAACGGCGGCGGTCACATAGCAATGTTCTGAAGCCTGTTCTGGTTGAACGGTGGATACCTGCATGAAAAACAACACGGATTTCGCCTATCAGGCGGTCTACCGCTACCTGGTGCGTCTGGTTGACCAGCAGCAGGGCGAGCTGGCACTGAAAATGCCGTCATTGCGACAGCTGGCCCAGCGACTGAACGTATCAATATCGACGGTGCAAAGCGCCTACTCGCTGCTGGAAAAGGAAGGGCGCGTTTATTCGCTGCCAAAATCAGGCTATTACTCGGTACCGCGCAGCTTGAGTGCGCAGGGCCTGGTGATACCGGACGCAAACGGCGATCTTTTGCAGGCCCTGTACGATAACGCCCGTCGCCCCGGCATGGCGTTGCTGGGCTGCGATGAACCAGCGCTTTTGCACGCTCAGGACAATCCGCTGCCGGCAATGGAGCGCGAGCTGGGCAGGCATTACCCGCGTCAGCGGGACCCGGTTTTTCAGCCATTCGGTGAGCCAGAACTTCGCACGGCAATTGCCGCCCGTTATACCTACGATGCAGTGCATTGCTGGCACGCTGAGAATGTCTATATCGCTGCTGACTTTCATGGCGCATTCAAGGCGGTGCTCGGCACGCTGGGCCTGTGCGGCGGCACGGTACTGGTGGAATCGCCCTGTGCCTGGGCGTTGTTGCGCTTGCTGCAATCCTTCGACATCCGGGTAATCGAACTACCGCTGGACGAGACCGGCTGCCTTGATGCTGCCCGGCTCGACGGCCTGTTGCGCGGCCATGACATCGGGCTTGCCGTGTTGCCCTCGTTGCTGAACCCGGTGCGAGGCAGCATGCGTGCGCAGAACAACAGCCAGACTGTCGCCGAAGTGCTCAACCGTCATCAAGTCTGGGTGCTGGAAAACGACAGTCACGCCGGGTTGCAATTTGCCGCCGGGCAGTCTCCGCTGCGGCACTGGATCGACCCTCAGCGGTTGGTGGTCATGGGCGGATTCGAGAAGAGTCTCGGGCCTGAGGCGCCCTATGCTTACTTGCTGTGCAAGAGCCTGGATGCGCGCTGGCAGCAGTATTTCTGCCTGCGAGCATTCGAGCTGCCGCCGCTTCGGCAAAGGGCCATCGCCAGGTTATGCAGCAGGGGACGTCTGGACAGGCAACTGATGGCGTTGCGCGAGACGCTGGCCGGACGCATGCAATCGATGACCCAGCAACTGGATGAACGGACTGGCGGGATGCTGCGTTATCAGTTGCCCGAGGGCGGCTGCGGCATATGGGCCGAGAGTGCATACCCCGTGGACCTGCGCCAGGTCTTCGTTGCGCTGCTGGCCCGGTCGATTGTCGTCAGCCCCGGTGAACTGTTCACTTTGCAGAACCGCTACTCGCAACATCTGTGGATCAGTTATGCCACTGACTGGACTCGTGAACCTGCCAAGCTGCTGGGCGCATTGGCAGAGGCATTGACTCACGCTCGTCTGCCATAGACCTCGACATGGCAGGCCGTCGATCCATTTGTGTTTGCCAGACGTGGTTCAAGGTTGTTAACTGGACGCCTGTCCAGTATTCACAACCAACGGCTCCCCAGCGCAGTGACCCCGAACGCCCCCGTAAACCCTGATCCCGAGCCTGTTCTCGCCAGCGAGCTGCCTGCGCGTTATGTCGTGGCCGTGCGCGCGTTGTGTGAGTTCACCGCCAAGGTGGGCGACCTCGACCTGCGCTTCACGCCGTCACCCACGGCGCAGGAAGGCATTGCCGGGCATCGCACGGTCGCCACGCGGCGCGGCGCCGATTACCAGGCCGAGTTGTCGTTGAGTGGCGATTATCGCGAGCTGACGGTAAGGGGCAGGGCGGACGGCTATGACGCCAGTCGCAATCAGCTGGAAGAAGTGAAGACCTATCGCGGTGAACTCGACGCGATGCCGGCCAACCACCGTCAGTTGCACTGGGCGCAGGTGAAGGTCTACGGCTGGCTGCTTTGCCAGCGCCTGCAGCTTGAAAACGTGACGCTGGCCCTGGTGTATTTCAACATTGTCAGCGAGCAGGAAACCCTGATTCGCGAGCCGTTCAGCGCGGCTACGCTGCAAGTGTTTTTCGAACGACAGTGCTCGATTTTCCTCGGCTGGGCGCAGCAGGAGCTGGCGCATACGCAGGCGCTGCACACGACACTGGGCAGCCTGAAATTCCCCCACGCGTCTTTCCGCACCGGGCAGCGGGTGCTGGCCGAGTCGGTGTACAAGGCCGTCAGTACTGGCTGTTGCCTGATGGCTCAGGCGCCGACCGGTATTGGCAAGACGGTGGGCACGCTGTTCCCGTTGCTTAAGGCCGTGCCCGGCCAGAAGCTCGACAAGATTTTCTTTCTCACCGCCAAGACGCCAGGGCGTCGACTGGCGCTGGATGCGCTGGAAGTCATTAATCACAGCGCGCCGGAGCTGAAGCTGCGGGTCCTTGAGCTGGTGGCGCGCGACAAGGCCTGTGAGCATCCGGACAAAGCCTGCAACGGTGATTCCTGTCCGCTGGCCAGCGGCTTTTATGATCGTCTGCCAGCCGCTCGCTCGGCGGCGCTGACCTCGCCGTGGTTGAATCAGGCGGGCGTACGCGATGTCGCCTTGCAGCATCAGGTCTGCCCGTATTATCTGAGCCAGGAACTGGCGCGTTGGGCTGACGTGGTCATCGCAGACTACAACTATTACTTTGACCTGAGCGCACTGCTGTTCGGCCTCGGTCAGCTCAATCAGTGGCGCGTTGCGGTGCTGGTCGATGAGGCCCACAACATGGTCGAACGGGCACGCCAGATGTACAGCGCCAGTCTTGACCAGAGCCAGCTGAAAGCCTTGATTCAGACAGCGCCGGAACCGGTGAAAAAAGCCTTGCAGCGTCTGGATCGACAATGGAATGCGCTGCACAAGGCACAGCCCGGCGCCTATCAGGCTTATTCGGCAGCACCGGAAAAATTCATCGGCAGCCTGAACCAGTGCATCTCGACCATCGGTGATCATTTCAACGAGCACCCGCAGGCAGTGGATGGCACGTTGCAGGGGTTCTACCTGGAAGCCATCGGCTTTGCGCGCATCGCCGAGCTGTTCGATGAGCATTTCATTTTCGACATCACCCGGCGCGAGGCGGGCGGCAAGCGCATTCTGTCGCGCCTCAGCCTGCGCAACGTCGTCCCCGCGCGTTTCATCCGCCCGCGCCTGACCGCTGCGCGCAGCACCGTACTGTTTTCCGCAACGCTCAACCCGCGCCACTATTACGCGGATCTGCTGGGTTTACCGGGCAACACGGCATGGATCGACGTGGAGTCGCCGTTTCATCACGATCAGCTCGACGTGCGCATCGTCAGTCGCATTTCCACCCGTTTCACCCATCGTCAGGCTTCGCTGGCGCCGATTGTCGAACTGATGGCCGAGCAGTTCGATGCGCGGCCGGGCAATTACCTGGCGTTCTTCAGCAGTTTCGATTATCTGCAACAGGTCGCCGAGCTGATGGCGCGCACTCACCCGCACATCAGCCTTTGGCAGCAGGCACGGGGGATGGGCGAGAGTGAGCGCCACGCATTTCTCGACCGGTTCACCCTGAGCAGTCAGGGCATCGGTTTTGCCGTGCTGGGCGGCGCGTTCGGTGAAGGCATCGACTTGCCGGGCGCACGCCTGATCGGCGCGTTCATCGCCACCCTGGGCCTGCCTCAGCTCAATCCGGTCAACGAACAGTTCAAGCAGCGCATGGCGGCGCTGTTCGGCGCCGGTTATGACTACACCTACCTTTATCCCGGCGTGCAGAAGGTGGTGCAGGCTGCGGGGCGAGTTATCCGCAGCCAGAGTGACAGCGGTGTGGTCATGCTCATCGATGACCGTTTTGCCGAGCACAAGGTGAAGCAGTTGTTTCCAGCGTGGTGGCGGCCCGAAACGTCAATGGCCTGAGGTCGGTTGCCGTTTTGGCGATTGAGCTGAAACAGAAGCAGATACCGGGGATCGATACTCAAGCAGCGCTGTCGAACTGCCAGTAAACTGCGGCATTGATCACCTTGGCAGCCGCAGCAAGTCTTTATTTTTTCTCCGTATTTCATTTCTTCGTGGAGGTTGTATGAGTCTCAGTCCTTTCGCCGACAAGCTGGCACCTGCGCAGTTACTGGTCGATATTCCGAGACTGGTCACGGCTTACTACACCGGCCAGCCCGATGCATCGGTGCCCACTCAACGTGTTGCGTTCGGCACTTCCGGGCACCGTGGCACATCGTTTGACCTGGGTTTCAACGAATGGCACGTGCTGGCTATCAGTCAGGCGATCTGTCTGTACCGCAAGGCCAACGGCATCGACGGCCCGTTGTTTCTAGGTGCCGATACCCACGCGCTGTCGACCCCGGCCGCGGCCACCGCGCTTGAAGTGCTGGCCGCCAATGGCGTGCAGGTGATGATTTCGCAAGGTGACGAATACACCCCGACGCCTGCGGTGTCCCACGCGATCATCTGCTACAACCGCGGCCGTACTTCAGGGCTGGCGGACGGCATTGTCATTACGCCTTCGCACAACCCGCCGCAAAGCGGTGGCTTCAAGTACAACCCGCCCAATGGCGGCCCGGCCGACAGTGATGTCACCAAGTGGATCGAGAACAAGGCCAACGAACTGCTGGCCGAGAAAGTCACTGGCGTTTCACGCATCAGCCATGAAAAAGCGCTGCGTGCCGATACCACGCACCGCCATGATTACGTCAACACCTACGTGGCCGACCTTAAGAACGTGATCGATATGGACGCCATCCGCAATTCGGGTCTGCGTCTTGGTGTCGACCCGCTGGGCGGGGCCGGGGTGAGCTACTGGTCGGCGATTGGCGAGCATTACGGCCTGAATCTGGATGTGGTCAATAAATTTGTCGACCCTACGTTCCGCTTCATGACCGTCGACTGGGATGGCCAGATTCGCATGGACCCGTCCTCCAGCCACGCCATGCAAAGCCTGATCGGTCTCAAGGACCGCTATCAGGTTGCATTTGCCTGCGATCCGGATCACGACCGTCATGGCATCGTGACCCCGTCTGGCGGACTGATGACGCCCAACAGTTACCTCGCCGTGTCCATCGACTACCTGTTTCAGAACCGTCCTGAGTGGCGTGCCGATGCAGCGGTCGGCAAGACCGTGGTCAGCAGCGGCATGATCGATCGTGTGGCCAAACGCCTGGGCCGTCGCCTGTATGAAGTGCCGGTCGGCTTCAAGTATTTCGCACAAGGCCTGTTTGAAGGCTCGTTAGGCTTTGGCGGCGAAGAAAGCGCTGGTGCCTCGTTCCTGCGCCGCGACGGTACGGTCTGGACCACCGACAAGGACGGTCTGATTCCGGCCTTGCTGGCTGCGGAAATGACCGCGCGTACTGGTCGCGATCCAAGCCAGATCTACAAGACCATGACCGAAGAGCTGGGCGAGCCGTTTTCGACCCGCGTCGATGCCAAGGCCAACCCGCAACAGAAGGCACTGCTGAGCAAACTGTCGCCGGAGCAAGTGACTTCCACTGAACTGGCGGGCGAGCCTATTCAGCAGGTGCTCAGCAACGCGCCGGGCAACGATCAGGCGTTCGGTGGTGTGAAGGTCATGACCGAAAATGGCTGGTTTGCCGCGCGCCCTTCAGGGACTGAGGACATCTACAAGATCTATGCCGAGAGTTTTGTCAGCGAAGATCACCTCAAGCGTCTGGTGGCAGAAGCTCAAGTGCTGGTAGATGGCGCCATTTCGCCGAACTGATTGCCACACTGGTCAATGCCTGAAAAACCTCGAACCTCACTCGGTTCGGGGTTTTTCAGCTTTTGGCGTGTGCTTCAGTCGCGATAGAACACCTGCACCAGGTGATAGCCGAATTTGCTCTTGATCGGCCCATGCACGACGCGTAGCGGCTTTTTGAAGATCACCTGATCGATCGCACCGACCATTTGCCCAGGCCTGACTTCACCCAGATCGCCGCCACGTTTGCCGGACGGGCAGCTAGAATGCTTTTTAGCCAGCACGTCAAACGCCTCACCCTTGGCAATGCGCAGCTTGAGCTGTTCGGCCTCTTCGGCGGTCTTCACCAGAATATGGCGGGCTTGGGCTTTCATGTCGCAATATCACCTGCTGCAAAAGGCTGCCATTATGCCTGCTCTTGCTGAGCGACGCCCGCGCGTCACGCGTGCCGTCCTGACGGCCGTGGTCTTTTTACTTCATTTTGTACGGTATTGATTATGGATTTCCCGGCGCTGTTGAAGATTCTGGCCAGTCAGGACGGATCGGACCTTTACCTTTCCACCGGAGCGCCACCGTGCGCCAAGTTCAACGGTGTGCTCAAGCCACTGGGCAGCGAAACCTTCAAGCCGGGCGAGGTGGCGGTGATTGCCCAGGGGCTGATGGACGAGGAACAGAAGCTCGAGTTTCAGCGCGAACTGGAGATGAACCTCGCCGTTTCGATGGCCGGCATCGGCCGGTTCCGGATCAATATCTTCATGCAGCGTAACGAGGTGTCCATCGTCGCGCGGAATATCAAGCTGGACATCCCGCGTTTCGAAGACCTGTTCCTGCCGCCCGTACTGCTTGACGTGATCATGGAAAAGCGCGGTCTGGTGCTGTTTGTCGGGGCCACCGGTTCGGGCAAGTCGACCTCGTTGGCGGCGCTGATCGACTACCGCAACCGTAACGCCAGCGGCCATATCATCACCATCGAAGACCCGGTCGAGTTTATCCATCGCCACAAGAAGTCGATCGTCAACCAGCGCGAAGTCGGGGTCGATACCCGCAGCTTCCATGCGGCACTGAAGAACACCCTGCGCCAGGCGCCGGATGTGATTCTGATCGGCGAGATTCGCGATCGCGAGACCATGGAGCACGCGCTGGCGTTTGCCGACACCGGCCACCTGGCGATCTCGACACTGCACGCCAACAACGCCAATCAGGCGCTGGACCGGATCATCAATTTCTTCCCGGAAGAGCGTCGCGCGCAGTTGCTGCATGACCTGGGCAACAACCTCAAGGCGTTCGTCTCGCAGCGACTGGTCAGAACCCCGGATGGCAAGCGTCGTGCGGCGGTGGAAGTGATGATGGGCACGCCGACCATTCGCGACCTGATCCAGCGCAATGAACTGACCGAGCTCAAGGGCATCATGGAGAAGTCCGGCAGCCTCGGTATGCAGACGTTCGACTCGGCGCTATTCAATCTGGCCGTCGAAGGTGCGATCAGTGAAGAAGAGGCCCTCAAGAACGCCGACTCACAAAACAACGTGCGCCTGCGCCTCAAGCTGCACAGTGAAGGCGGCGTCGGAACACTGACCACACCGCCGCCGGCTCCGACCGGCAGCAGCACGGCAAGCACCGCCGAGTGGGGGTTGGTCGATGATGACGAGCCGGGTCCGCAAGCGTAAATCGGAGACGCTCCTAAACCTTCCGGGCAGAAGCTTCGTTGTGGGTCAGATCATTCAGGATGCGCGGCCGCCAGCAATTCCTGTGTGTATGGGTGCTGCGGCGCATCGAAAACGTCATGGCTGGCACCGCGCTCGACGACTTTGCCATCCTTGACCACGATCACGTCGTGGGCAAGGGCTTTGACTACCGCCAGGTCATGGCTGATGAACAGGTACGTCAGGCCGTGCTTTTCCTGAAGTTCGCGCAACAGCGCAACGACCTGTTTCTGCACGGTCCGGTCCAGCGCCGAGGTCGGCTCATCGAGCAGAATCAATGCGGGTTTCAGCACCAGCGCCCGGGCAATGGCGATACGCTGACGCTGGCCACCGGAAAACTCATGGGGGTAGCGATGCCGGCTCTGCGGGTCGATGCCGACTTCTTCCAGTGCTCGAATGACCTCTGCATCGCATTTCGCCGGGTCGTACTGGCTGTGTACCTCCAGTCCTTCACTGATGATCTGCGCCACTGACATGCGTGGGCTTAGGCTGCCGTAAGGGTCCTGAAAGACCACTTGCATCTCTTTACGCCACGGTCGCATCTGTTTCTGACTCAGGCCGTCCAGCGCCTGCCCGCGAAAGCGGATACTGCCGCGTGACTCCAGCAGACGCAGGATCGCCTGACCAAGAGTCGACTTGCCAGAGCCTGACTCACCAACGATACCGAGGGTTTTGCCGCGCTCAATACTCAGGCTGATGTCATCCACCGCCTTGAGGTATTCCTTGTGCCGCCGCAGGATGCCGCCGGTCAGGGAAAACCAGCCCTTCAGGTTGTCGACTTGCAGCACCGTTTCCCGGGTGTCGCGTCGCAGCGGCTCGCCGGCAGGTTCGGCGTCCAGCAGCAGGCGGCTGTAAGGGTGCTGAGGTGATTTGAACAGCGACTTGCAATCGGACTGCTCGACGATTTCACCGGCGCGCATCACGCAGACGCGTTGCGCGACGCTGTGCACCAGATTCAAGTCATGGCTGATCAACAACAGCGACATGTTCAGGCGCTGTTGCAGCTCCTTGAGCAGCACGAGGATCTTGCGTTGCACCGTGACGTCCAGCGCAGTGGTCGGTTCGTCGGCAATCAGCAACTCCGGCTCGCAGGCCAGCGCCATGGCTATCATCACCCGCTGGCGCTGGCCTCCGGAGAGTTCGTGCGGGTAGGCTTTCAGGCGTTTTTCCGGCTGTTGAATGCCTACCAGCTCCAGCAGCTCGACAATGCGTTTCTGCGCTTCACGACCGCTGATGCCGCGATGCAGCAGTAACGTTTCGCCGATCTGTCGGGCCACGCTGTGCAGCGGATTCAGCGAGGTCATCGGTTCCTGGAAAATCATCGCAATCCGGTTGCCGCGCAGCTCGCGCAGAGTGCGGTCGTCGGCACCCACCAGCTGTTGACCTCGGTAGGTGATGCTGCCCGTGGTCAGGGTGCCGCTGCGGGGCAGTAATTGCAGGATCGAGTGAGCGGTGACGGACTTGCCGGAGCCGGACTCTCCCACCAGTGCCAGACACTCGCCGCGGCGCACATCCAGGCTCAGGTTACTGACCACTTTCTGCCCGTTGAAGGCGACGCTCAGGTCGCGGATTTCGATCAGGTTTTCCGACATGTCAGGACCTCGGGTCGAAGGCATCACGCAGCGCCTCGCCTATGAATACCAGCAGCGTCAGGATCAACGCGAGGGAGAAGAACGCTGTCAGCCCCAGCCAGGGCGCTTGCAGGTTCTGCTTGCCCTGGGCGATCAGTTCACCCAGCGACGCGCTGCCGGCAGGCATGCCGAAGCCCAGAAAATCCAGCGCAGTGAGGGTCGAGATGGCACCGGTAAGAATGAACGGCAGGTAGCTCAACGTCGCATTCATCGCGTTGGGCAGGATGTGGCGCATGATCACTTTTCGATCCCCCAGACCGAGCGCCCGAGCGGCCTTGACGTACTCGAGGTTGCGCCCGCGCAGAAACTCGGCGCGCACCACATCGACCAGGGTCAGCCAGGAAAACAGCGCCATGATGCCCAGCAGCCACCAGAAATCGGGCTCGACGAAACCTGACAGGATGATCAGCAGGTACAGCACCGGCAGGCCTGACCAGACCTCCAGCAGACGCTGGCCGAACAAGTCGACCCAGCCGCCGTAGTAGCCCTGCAACGCCCCGGCGCTGATCCCGATCAGCGCGCTGATGAAGGTCAGCACTAGCGCAAACAGGATCGACACCCGGGCGCCGAAAATCACCCGCGCCATGACGTCGCGCGCCTGGTCATCGGTGCCGAGCCAGTTTTCTGCAGAAGGCGGGCTGGGTGCCGGGGTTTTCAGGTCATAGTTGGGCGTGTCGTCACTGAACGGGATGGGCGGGAACAGCATCCAGCCGTCCCCTTTGCTGATCAGTGTGCGTACGTAGTCGCTGCGGTAATCGGGCTGGAAGGGCAGCTCGCCGCCGAATTGCTGCTCGGTATAACGCTTGAACACCGGGAAATAGAGCGAGTGCTGATAGCTGACCAGCAGCGGCTTGTCATTGGCGATCAGTTCGCCACCCAGTGTCAGGGCAAACAGCCCGCAGAACAGCCACAGCGACCACCAGCCGCGGCGATTGCTGCGAAAACGTTCCAGGCGACGACGGGCCAGCGGCGAAAGGCTGCGCATCATGCATTCCTCGCGCTGAAGTCGATTCTGGGGTCGACCAGCGTGTAGCAGATATCGCCGATCAGCTTTATCAGCAGGCCGAACACGGTGAAGATGAACAGCGAACCGAACACCACCGGGTAGTCCCGCGACACAGCGGCTTCATAGCTCATGCGGCCCAGGCCATCCAGCGAGAAGATCACCTCGATCAGCAGCGAACCGGCAAAGAACACGCTGATGAACGCCTGCGGAATGCCCGACACCACCAGCAACATGGCATTGCGAAACACATGACCATACAACACCCGTCGCTCGCTCATGCCCTTGGCGCGGGCCGTGGTCACGTACTGACGGGTGATTTCGTTGAGAAAGGAATGTTTGGTCAGCAGGGTCAGCGTGGCAAAGCCGCCAATGACCAGCGCCGAGACCGGCAGCGCCAAGTGCCAGAAATAGTCAGCGATCTTGCCGATCGTGGTCAGTTGCTCAAAGTTGTCCGAAACCAGTCCGCGCACCGGAAACCAGTTCAGCGACGTGCCGCCACAGAACACCACCACCAGCAGCATGGCGAACAGGAAGGCTGGCATGGCGTAACCGATGATGATGGCGGTGCTGCTCCAGATATCGAACTGGCTGCCGTGTTTCACCGCTTTGCGAATCCCCAGCGGGATTGATACCAGGTACGTCAACAATGTCGCCCAGAGCCCCAGTGATATCGACACCGGCATTTTATGCAGAATGAGGTCGGTCACCGTTGCGCCGCGAAAGAAGCTGCTGCCGAAATCCAGTCGTGCATAGTTCTTCAGCATCAGCCAGAGACGTTCGTGCAGCGGTTTGTCGAAACCGTATTGACGTTCGATCTGCTTGATCAGCGCCGGGTCCAGCCCGCGGGACGCTTTGGAATGACCCGCCCCGGCAGACTCGCTGGCACCCGCGCCCACGGTTGCACCGCCGATCCCTTGCAGGCGAGCAATGGCTTGCTCCACAGGCCCGCCCGGTGCGGCCTGCACGATGAAAAAGTTGACCAGCAGAATGCACAGCAGGGTAGGGATGATCAGCAGCAGGCGCCGCAGGATATAACCGAGCATTCACTGCATCTCCGAAACGATGGCCGAGGCGCCGCGTTTTTCAGCGAATTGCTCATTGGTCAGCGGTGTCGGGCTGATTTCCCACCATGTTTCGATGGCCTCATTGTTGCTGGCCTGAATTTTGGGGATGCCGAAACGGTTCCACCAGACGGTTGAAGAGCCGGGCGGATAGTAGTTGGGAATCCAGTAGTAGTTCCACTGCAGTACGCGGTCCAGGCAATGGGCGTAGTCGGTCATGGTCTGCTTGTTGTCGGCCTTGAGCAGGCCGGCAATCAGCGTGTCGACAGCAGGGTCTTGCAGCACCATGTAATTGCTCGAACCCGGGTCCATCGCCACCTTGGAGCCAAAACTGCTGTACAGCTCGGCACCGGGCGATGTCGAGACCGGGTAGCCGGTGACAATCATGTCGTAATCGCGGGCCATGACGCGGTTGAGGTATTGCGCGGCATCGATGCGGCGAATGTCGAAGTGGATACCGATCTGCGCCAGGGTGCGTTTGTAGGGCAGCAGCATTCGCTCGAAACCTGTTTGTGCATTGAGAAAGGTAAAGCTGAACGGTTCGCCCCGGGCATTCACCAGCTCATCGCCCTTGGGCGTCCAGCCAGCTTCTTTCATGAGGGCCAGCGCTTGCAGTTGCTTGTCGCGAATGAAGCCTGTGCCATCGGTTTTGGGCGTCTCGAACACGCTGTCGAACACCTGCTCGGGGACTTCGCCGCGCAGTGGCTCGAGGATTTTCAGTTCGGAAGGCGTGGGCAGTTCGCTGGCGGCCAACTCCGAGTTGGAGAAGAAGCTGTTCTGGCGAATGTACATGTTGCGCATCATCTGCCGGTTGGTCCATTCGAAGTCCCAGAGCAGCGACAGCGCCTGGCGCACGCGACGGTCCTGGAACATGGGGCGGCTCAGGTTGAAGACGAAACCCTGCGAGCTTTGCACCGCGCCCCTGGCCAGTTGGGCTTTCTGCAGGCGCCCGTCGCTGAGGGCGGGGCCGTCATAGCGAATTGAATAGCCGGTCGCCGAAAACTCGCGGTTGTAATCATAGGCGCCGCCTTTGAGTACCGTACGTGCGACATCGATGTCGCCGAAGTACTCGATGCTGAACCTGTCGAAGTTATACAGGCCTTTGCTGACCGGCAGGTCCTTGCCCCACCAGTCCGGATCGCGCTCGAAGGTAACAGTGCGGCCCGGGTCCACATGGCTGATCCGATAGGGCCCGCTGCCAGGCGGGATTTCAAAGCCGGCACCGCTGGCGAAGTCACGGGATTTCCACCAGTGCTCGGGGAATACCGGCAGCGAAGCCAGATCAAGGGGCAGGGTGCGGTTATCGCTGTTCTTGAAGTCGAAGCGGATTTGCGAAGGCGATTCGACCTCCAGTCCCTGGACCGCTTCAAACTGGGTCCGGTATTGCAGGTTACCCTGCGTCATCAGCAACTCGTAGGTGTACTTCACGTCACTGGCGGTAATCGGCGTGCCGTCCGCGAAACGTGCCTTCGGGTTCAGGTAAAAGCGCAGGGAGAGGCCATCCGCGCCACGCTCCATTTTCTCGGCGACAAGCCCGTAAACGGTGTAGGGCTCGTCCATCGAGCGCGTAGCCAGTGGGGAGTAAAGCATGCCATTGATCTGCGAAACGCCCATCCCCTTGTCGGTGAAGGGCATCAGGTGGTCGAACTGGCCGATTTCGATGGCCGAGCGTCGCATGCTGCCGCCTTTGGGCGCGTCCGGGTTCACGTAATCGAAGTGCTTGAAGTCGGCTGGATAGCGTGGCGCTTCGCCGTAAACGGTCAGGGCGTGTTGCGGGGCTGCGGACAGCGATTGGGTTGCGCCAACGAAGGTCAGCGTCAAGGCGAGCAACGATGAAAAAACAAAACGCATGACTCGAATCCTGACTGACGTTCGCAAGCGAATGTCAGGGTTAAAGGCGACTGGCTGTACAGCGGTGACAACAATCATGACAGAGCTCATGGCCCTGCATCGCGCTATCTTCTACAGACAAATGGCCGCTTCGCCAAGCCACTGCGCTGCTGAAAACGACCACATACAAAAACGGCCCATCCGAAGATGAGCCGTCTGGCATGCGGCGCGACAGGATCAGTCCTGACGGCTGGTCACTTCCAGCAGGTGGTAGCCGAACTGAGTCTTTACCGGACCCTGAACGGTGTTCACCGGAGCACTGAATACGACAGTGTCGAATTCCTTGACCATCTGGCCTGGACCGAACGAACCCAGGTCACCGCCCTGGCGGCTCGATGGGCAGCTGGAGTTGGTCTTGGCGATTTCAGCGAAATCAGCGCCGCCTTCGATCTGAGCCTTGAGTTCGTTGCATTTTTCTTCGCTCGAAACAAGGATGTGGCGGGCAGTGGCTTTAGCCATGGGGAATAATCTCCTGTGAAAAAAAAGAAACAGCCTACCGGATTCAGTGCGGTATTTCCCGACAAAGTTCCTTCGCTCTGTTTATCTGTAACGCAGACGGTCAACCGCGCGACGCAACAGCTGTTCGGTGCCTTCCCAGCCAAGGCAGCCATCGGTGACCGAAACGCCGTACTGCAGCGTCCCGCCCAATGCCTGGCAGCCGTCGAACAGGTGGCTCTCGATCATCATGCCGATCAGCGAGGTATTGCCCGACAAGCGCTGTTCAAGCACGTCTTCGAATACGGCTGGCTGACGCAGCGGGTCCTTGCCACTGTTGGCATGGCTGCAATCGACCATGATCCGCGACGCGACATTATTCCTGCTCAGGCTCGCCTGCACCTTGGCCACACTCTGGCGATCGTAATTGGGGCCGCCGTGACCGCCGCGCAGCACGATGTGCGTGTCCGGATTGCCTTGCGTCTCGATAATGGCCGGGTGGCCATGACGGTCCATGCCAAAGTGACGATGCGGATGCGCCGCCGAACGCATCGCGTCGCTGGCCACCGTTACGCCGCCGTCAGTACCGTTCTTGAAACCGACCGCCATGGGCAGGCCGCTGGCCATTTCGCGATGGATCTGCGATTCGGTGGTGCGAGCGCCAATCGCGACCCAACTGAGCAGATCGTCGAAGTAGCCTGCCGCCATGGGCTGCAGTATCTCGGTGGCGATCGGCAGGCCCAGGCCCAGCATATCCCGCATCAAATGCCGCGACAGCGTCAGGCCCTCGGCCATGTCGTCACTGCCATCGAGGTGCGGATCGTAAGCCAGGCCTTTCCAGCCCACCGTCGTGCGCGGTTTTTCGACGTAGGCGCGCATTACCAGCAGCATCTGGTCACTCACTTGTGCGGCAAGGTCGGCCAGTCGCTCAGCGTATTCAAGGGCGGATCGAGGGTCGTGGATCGAGCAGGGGCCGACGATGACCAGCAGTCGCGAGTCTTGACCTTCAAGGATGGCGCGTACGGCGCGGCGGTGGGCTGCAACCTGTTCGGTGAGCGCTGCGTCGAGGGGCAGGCGCATCTTCAATTCCAGGGTCCCTGGCAGGCGTTTCGAGGCGGGGCTGTTGTCTGCCAGCTTGACGGCGTGGCTGGACAGGTCGGACGGGGTGACGGCAACGGACGAATTCATGTTCTGGCTTCCTGGGCTGGCGGGACGCTCCCGCTCAGACCTACTGGGGTGTTCGACAAAGGGCTTCTAGAACCGGGGGTATGTGATTGCCACCTGGCAGAGACCGAACGGAGGCGGCAGGCTGTCCCGAACGGAGGTGGCTAAATCGCCAGGCAAAATCGATGTCGTTGCGGTAATAAGTGGCGTAGTTCATGTCGTGATCCTCGATGCAATGCAGATTGATGGTTTACGGCTGTTCTTGAACAGACCGTTGAAATACGTGGCCCTGAAAAAACAAAACCCCCGGTCGGGAAGCCGACCGGGGGGTTAGAGAATTCTCTGGTTGGCGTCCCCTTAACGTGGGCGCCGGATGGGTATCAGGCGCGCCAGTGGCTAAACCAATACCCATAATAAGAGTCAACGGATGCGCTCACCGAGGCAGTCTGCACAGCCACAGCGCGTGCACGGCAAGTAATGCCGGTAACAGCGTCGAGCAGCGGTGAAGTGGATTGCAGCATGGTGGGTCTCCGTTAATTGAGCGCAAGCTTACTTCAGGAAACCAGGCGCCTTCAATTGGAAAATTCAATCAACGGGATTATCGTTTTTCGCGAATGCAGGCAGGTGGAACCCCGGTAGCGACAGCGAACCGCTCAACGGTTGATGGCATGCCGTATTCGGCGCGGGCTATTTTGCCCGCAACCCTGTATACCTGAATGCAGGCGACGGCTTTGGCGTTTTGTCCGGGATGCGTTGTCACCAGCCAATAACGGCTATTCTTCACGTGCTTCTTCATGCCGGGCTTCCGTGTTCGGGATCGTCCCGATCTTCATGCCCAGCAGTACAGCTACCTTATGCGCTTCACCGCGCCTTCCTTTCTTGCGTCCTGCCAGTACCTGGTAAGTGGTCGCCGGATCAATGCTGTTTTCACGAGCGAACTCCTGAACAGATTTGCCCTGTTGATCCAGCCAGGCCTTGGCTTGTGCGGCGGTGCGAATTCCGGGCATAGTTCAAAACCGTTCAAATCTATTCAATTCCGCGAGATTCTAACACTCGTTCGGATGGCTTCAACAGGATAATAGGTTCAAATGAGTGGAATCGGTTACCGACTGAGAAAGGAAAGAGAACGCCTGAGCATGTCTCAGCGTACCTTCGGTGAAATAGGAGGCGTCGAGGCTAATGCCCAGGGAAAGTATGAAAATGGTGATCGTGCACCGAAGGCCGATTACCTGGCGGCGGTTGCAGCCAAAGGTGTTGACGTGCTTTACGTGTTGACGGGGACGCGAACGCCGGTGCCGATCGACAATCTCAGCCTTATCGAGGAAAAAATCCTGGGCAATTACCGAGTGCTGGGCAAGGAAGATCAGGATGCTATACGGCGCCTGACAACCACTATCGCCGAGCTCTCGGGGCCATTATCGGGGGCTGCGAAGCTTCCGTCGGTCAAGTGATAAAAGCCCGGGGCGGGCGCCGCTCTGCTGTCGTATCGAGATTTTTGCAGCACTGCCTGAGGTGCTTGCCATCATATTGATGTGAGACGGTGTTCGCAGTGCTAGGTCTGACTCGTTGTTTTTGTTATGGTGATTGGCATTCGTTATGACCGTTGCGCGAGGTGTCTGCTTGATTAAGGTGCTAGTTGTCGATGACCATGATCTTGTCCGGACAGGCATCACACGCATGCTCGCCGACATTGATGGTCTGCAAGTTGTCGGGCAGGCCGATTCCGGCGAGGAATCCCTGAAGAAAGCGCGCGAGCTCAAGCCTGACGTCGTATTGATGGATGTCAAGATGCCGGGCATCGGTGGGCTGGAAGCGACGCGCAAGATGCTGCGCAGCCACCCTGATATCAAGGTCGTCGCTGTTACCGTCTGTGAAGAAGATCCTTTCCCGACCCGTTTGCTGCAGGCTGGCGCTGCCGGTTACATGACCAAGGGCGCCGGGCTTGCCGAAATGGTCCAGGCCATTCGCCTGGTGTTTGCCGGTCAGCGTTACATCAGCCCGCAGATTGCCCAGCAACTGGCATTGAAGTCGTTTCAACCGCAGGTCAACAATTCGCCGTTCGATCTGCTGTCCGAGCGCGAGATCCAGATTGCCCTGATGATCGTCGGCTGCCAGAAAGTCCAGACCATCTCGGACAAGCTGTGCCTTTCACCGAAAACCGTTAATACCTACCGATACCGTATCTTTGAAAAGCTCTCGATCAGCAGTGATGTTGAACTGGCTTTGCTCGCTGTACGTCACGGCATGGTTGATGCCAGCGCCTGAACATGACCCAGACTTTCGATCCAAGTGCATTTCTCGCGACCTGTAGCGGTCGTCCCGGCGTCTACCGTATGTTCGACGCCGAAGCCACACTGCTTTACGTCGGCAAGGCCAAGAACCTCAAGAAGCGTCTTGCCAGCTATTTTCGCAAGACCGGACACGCGCCCAAGACCGGAGCGCTGGTGTCGCGCATCGCCCAGATCGAGACCACCATCACGGGCAACGAAACTGAAGCGCTGTTGCTGGAGCAGACCCTCATCAAGGAGTGGCGGCCCCCGTACAACATTCTCTTGCGTGACGATAAGTCCTATCCCTATGTGTTTCTATCCGATAATGCCTTTCCGCGACTGAGCATTCATCGTGGTACCAAGAAAGCCAAGGGCCGTTATTTCGGGCCTTACCCGAGTGCCGGCGCGATTCGTGAGAGCCTCAGCCTGCTGCAGAAGACCTTTCAGGTGCGGCAGTGCGAGGACAGCTACTTCAAGAACCGCACGCGTCCTTGCCTGCAATATCAGATCAAACGTTGCAAAGGGCCGTGTGTCGGGCTGGTCGAGCCTGAGGTGTATGCCGAGGACGTACGTCACTCGGTGATGTTTCTCGAAGGGCGCAGCAATGCCCTGAGTGATGAACTGAACGCCTCCATGGAAAAAGCCGCGATGGCGCTCGATTTCGAACGCGCAGCCGAGTTGCGCGATCAGGTCGCCTTGCTGCGCCGCGTCCAGGATCAGCAAAGCATGGACGGCGGTACCGGCGATGTCGATGTGGTCGCCGCGTTCGTCAACCCTGGCGGCGCCTGCGTGCACCTGATCAGCGTGCGGGGCGGGCGGGTGCTGGGCAGCAAGAACTTCTTCCCGCAGGTCGGCATAGAAGAGGAGGTCGGCGAAGTGATGTCGGCATTCCTGGCTCAGTATTTCCTCGGCGGCATCGACCGTGAACTGCCCGGCGAAGTCATCGTCAATGTCATCAACGACGATTTCCCTGCGTTCGTCGACGCCGTCGAAGAACTGCGCGGCGTCGAGATGGTTATCAGTCATCGCGTGCGCGGCACCCGGGCGCGCTGGCAGCAAATGGCGGTCACCAATGCCGAGCAGGCACTGACCGCGCGGCTGGCCAACCGTCAGCATGTTGCGTCGCGGTTCGAAGCGCTGGCCAAGGTGCTGGGTCTCGAAGACCCACCAATGCGTCTGGAATGCTACGACATCAGCCACTCCAGTGGTGAGGCGACCGTAGCATCCTGCGTGGTGTTTGGCCCCGAAGGCCCGATCAAGTCCGATTACCGGCGTTTCAATATCGAAGGCGTGACGGCAGGCGACGACTATGCTGCCATGCACCAGGCGTTGACCCGACGTTACAGCCGCATCAAGGCCGGGGAGGGCAAGTTGCCGGACGTGCTGCTGGTGGACGGCGGCAAGGGTCAGATGTCCATGGCGCGTGACGTGCTCAATGAATTACAGGTTCCTGACCTCATCCTGCTCGGTGTGGCCAAGGGCACCACGCGCAAGGCAGGTTTCGAGACGCTGTACCTGAACGACTCAGCGCATGAATTCACATTGCCCGGCGACTCTCCGGCCCTGCACCTTATTCAGCAGATTCGCGACGAGGCGCACCGTTTCGCGATCACCGGCCACCGTGCGCGCCGGGGCAAGACCCGGCGTACATCGACCCTCGAGGGCGTCGCGGGTGTCGGGCCGACCCGGCGTCGTGATCTGCTCAAACATTTCGGTGGATTGCAGGAATTGTCCCGTGCCAGCATCGATGAAATAGCAAAAGCACCCGGAATCAGCAAAAAGCTGGCAGAGTCGATTTATGCAAACCTGCACAGCGAGTAGAATGCTCGTTCACCTCGTAGCCAGTTGTGCCGATGAATATCCCTAATCTGATCACCGTACTACGCGTTTTACTGATTCCGATCTTCATTTTGTTGTTCTACATGCCTTACCACTGGAGCTACATGGCGGCCAGTGCAGTCTTTGCGTTCGCTGCGGCGACCGACTGGCTCGACGGGTATCTGGCCCGCCGTCTTGAACAGAGCACGCCCTTTGGCGCCTTTCTCGATCCAGTAGCAGACAAACTGATGGTGGCCGTGGCATTGGTGCTGCTGGTTCAGGCGCATGCCAATCTGTGGCTGACGCTGCCCGCAGCGGTGATCATCGGCCGTGAAATCGTAATCTCTGCGCTCCGCGAATGGATGGCGGAAATCGGCGCCCGTGCGCAGGTTGCCGTTTCCAACATGGGCAAGTGGAAGACAGCGGCGCAGATGCTCGCGCTGGTCATTCTGCTCGGCAACCCGCCGGCCATCACCCTGTGGGTGATTCTCGGCTATGCGCTGCTGCTCATTGCTGCGGGGCTGACACTCTGGTCCATGGTGCAATACCTGAGAGCCGCGTGGCCGCACCTCAGGACGACTGCAGAAAAAAAATAAGTTTTTGAATCAAAGGCTTGACGCCGCTATCTGAATCGCTAGAATAGCGCCCGTCATCAAGACAATGCGGGAATAGCTCAGTTGGTAGAGCACGACCTTGCCAAGGTCGGGGTCGCGAGTTCGAGTCTCGTTTCCCGCTCCAAATATTGATTCACTGAATCCTCGAGGTTCACTGAGTCAGCAAAAAAAGACGCTTAGGCGTCTTTTTTCGTTTTTGCGGTAGGCAGTCCTTGTTTACCTTTACGTACTGGAAGTCCGCTTGTCCGAAGCAGGTTTTGCGTCCGGGATCGCACAGCTGTTGCTACTGCAACGGCGGCTGCCGTCAGGGTGGGGCAGCCAGGCAAGGTAAGGGCGCGAGCGGCAGAAAAGCCGATAGCCCAAGTTGAACAGCGGCCTCATGAATCGCCATGACAGCGGCGCGACCCACGCACCCAGGCCGGCCGCTCGCCAACTCCAGAGTGTCGCGTCCAGACCCTTGACCCACGTGCCATCGCTGAATCTGGCGTGCAGTAACGACTCCATGTCCTCAAGTGTGAATCCCAGTGAAGTGGCGTCAAAAGCGTCATCACGGATATCCACGAACAAGAGCCGCTCAGGCTTTGCATGGGCGCGCAATGTTCTGACTTCTCGGGCACAGAGCGGGCAGTCACCATCAAAGTAAAGCGTCAGCGGCCAGTCAACTTTCTTGTACATCGCTAGTAGTCTTGTATAGGTTTTTTACACCTTATGCTCAAAAGGCCGTGCTGACAATGGGCGGTGACTGTCGTCCTGGTCTCCAAGGCTCCGACAGTCGCGGATCCAGACACCTGTCATAGCGGCAGTAGCGGCCCAGCGCTTGGGCACACTCGGCCAGCTCGGGCCGGTGCAGCCAGATGGCCAAGGGACCTCGTACACCTTTGCGAGGGCCATTGGCCATGCCATCGAACGACCGGGCATTCGCTCCACGGTTTCGTTGACCACGCTCAAGGATCGTAGAAGCAGCCGCCTGGCGTTGAGTTGGGAGAAAATCCTGTTGGAGACTCTGGAGGAACTGGTGACGGTAGGCGCGTGGAAGGACGCCACGCTGTGGCTGGGGCGGGATTGAAGAGGAGTGCTTCAAAGAGATTCAACAGCAGTGAAGCCAAGGCTAATGATACTTCTCAGGCAGCCCGGCCTCACAGCCGGGCTTCCCATCAGCGCCGCCCGGCGCGGGTACTCACGTCTACCCACACCGCCAGCACCAGAATGCCGCCCTTGACGATCATCTGCCAGTAACTGTCGACGTCGAGCATCGACATGCCGTTGTCGAGACTGGTGATCACCAATGCGCCGAGCAGCGCACCGTAAACAGTGCCTGAACCGCCACGCATGGACGTGCCGCCGATGAAGCATGCGGCGATGGCGTCGAGTTCGCCCATGTTGCCGGCCGAGGGTGAGCCGGCGGCCAAGCGTGCGGTGTTGACCAGCCCGGCGAACGCGCACATCACGCCCATGATGCCGAAGATCCACAGCTTCACGGCCTGTACGTTGATGCCGGACAGGCGCGTGGCTTCCATGTTGCTGCCGACGGCGTAGACCCGGCGTCCGAATACCGTCTGGCTGGTGACGTAGCTGAACACGCCGAGCAGGACCAGCAACAGCAACACAGGAACGGGGATTCCGTCGTAGCTGTTGAGCACATAGACAAAGCCGCCCAGCACGGCGCCGATCAGCAACACACGCAACACATCACGAATCAGCGAATGTGCCGCCAGCCCGTGCAGCGCTCTGTTGCGCCGCTGTTTCCAGGTCAGGAACAGCGTCAATGCGAGCAACAGAATGCCGAGCCCGGTGCCTACCGCATGCGGCAGATAGCCCTGGCCGATATAAACCAGCGACGGCGACACCGGGGCGATGGTCGTGCCGCCGGTGATCCCCAGCAGGACGCCACGAAACGCCAGCATGCCACCCAGCCCGACAATGAACGAGGGGATCCGCAGGTAGGCAGTCATGTAGCCATTGGCGAGGCCGATCATCAGGCCGCACAAGGCCACCACACTCAGGTTCGCCAGCAGCGGAACGTGGTAAACCACATCCAGAATCGCCGCCAGGCCACCGAGCAGGCCAAGCAATGAGCCCACCGACAGGTCAATCTCACCGCTGATGATCACCAGCACCATGCCGCAGGCCAGAATCCCGGTAATGGACATCTGTCGCAGCAGGTTGGACAAGTTGCGCGGGGTGAGGAAGCCGCCCTCGGTCTGCCAACTGAAGAACAGCCAGATAACGGCAATGGCAATCACCAGCGCGAGCATTTTGTAGCGTGTAAAGAACTGTTTGACCTGGTTCATCTACGCAGTCTTCCGGGCATTATTGTGAGGGGCATCGGAGTGGCTGATTGCAGCGGCGAGCACCTGCTCCTGAGTCAGTTCATGGTTGATGAAGTCGCCGCGTAACTGGCCTTCGCCAATCACCAGTACACGGTCGGACACGCCCAGAACTTCGGCCAGTTCCGAAGACACCATGATGATCGATACACCCTCGGCTGCCAGCGCACCCATCAGCTTGTAAATCTCGTACTTGGCACCGACATCGACGCCGCGGGTGGGCTCGTCGAGAATCAGAACGCGCGGGCGGGTCAGCAGCATCTTCGCCAGCACGGCTTTCTGCTGATTGCCGCCTGACAGGCTGGTGATCGGCAAAAACGGGCTGGCCGTCTTGAGGTGCATGCGCGAGATTTCCCGGTCGATACTGCCCAGCTCGGCTTCAGCGTCGATGCGGGTCATGTTCGAGTAGCTGTCGAGGACCGCGAGGGTGATGTTCTGACCGACACCCAGGTCCGGAATGATGCCCTGGCGCTTGCGGTCTTCGGGGACCATGCACAGGCCGGCGCGGATCGATTTGAGCGGCGTGCGCGTGTCGATCATCTGGCCATCGAGCCACACTTCACCGCTGTATCGACCCGGATAGGCGCCAAACAGGGCGGATACCAGTTCGGTGCGGCCCGCGCCCACCAGCCCGGCGATGCCGAGGATCTCCCCGCGCCTGAGGCTAAACGACACGTCGTCAACCCGCTTGCGCCTGGGGTTATCGACGTCATGGCAGGTGATATGCCGCGCTTCGAAAATCACCTCGCCGACATCATGCGGCTCGGTGGGATAGAGGTTGCTCATTTCGCGTCCGACCATCTGGGTGATGATCTTCGGAATGTCCATGTCCGCCATTGCGGTGGTTGCGATATGTTTGCCGTCGCGGATGACTGAAATGGTGTCGCATACGGCGGCCACTTCATCGAGTTTGTGCGAGATGTACACGCACGCGACCCCCTTGGCCTTCAGGTCACGAATGATGTCCAGCAGAACCTCGATTTCGGAACGGGTCAGGGCCGAGGAAGGCTCGTCGAGAATCAGCAGGCGCGCCTTCTTGTTCAGCGCCTTGGCGATTTCCACCAGTTGCTGGTAGCCGCCGCCATACTGGGAAACTGGCAGCGCCACGTTCATGTCAGGCACTTTGAGCTCACGCATCAGCGACTCGGCGCGGTGGATCATGGCCGGATAATTCATGCGCCCGCCGGGAAGCGTCAGCTCGTGACCCATGAAGATGTTTTCGGCCACCGACAGGTCCGGGATCAGCGTCAGCTCCTGATGGATGATGACGATCCCGGCCGCTTCCGTTTCGCTGATCGATTGTGCCTTGAGCGGTTGGCCGTCCCACAGGATCTCGCCCTCCCAGGTGCCGTAGGGATAGACCGCCGACAGGACTTTCATCAATGTCGACTTGCCCGCGCCGTTCTCGCCGCACAGGCCGACGCATTCGCCGGGCTTCACTGTTATATCAATGCCGTTGAGCGCTTTTACACCGCCGAAGGATTTGACGATGCCGTTCATTTGCAACAGGTAGTCAGACATGGCGCAGGGCTCTACGAAGGTGTGATGGCTTGGCCTGAGCGGCGACCCTGCCTAACTGCAGGGTCGTGCTCTGGCTTTCAGCGACGTATCAACGATCGAGGCTCATTGCCCGTCAATCTGCGCCTTGGTGTAGAACCCGTCTTTCTCCAGCAGGTCGATGTTGTCCTTGGTCAGCAAGGTCGGGGTCAGCAGCATGGTGTCGACTTTCTTCATGCCATTGTCCGACTGCGAGTCAAACTTCGGTTTCTCATCGTTGCGCACCAGTTGCACGGAGAGCTTGGCGGCTTCCGTGGCAATCAGTTTCAGCGGTTTGTAGACGGTCATGGTCTGCGTGCCATCGATGACCCGTTTGACCGCCGCGAGGTCCGCATCCTGGCCCGAGATAGGGACTTTGCCGGCCAGTTTCTGTGCGGCGAGGGCCTGAATCGCGCCGCCGGCAGTGGCGTCGTTGGAGGCGACGATGCCGTCAATCTTGTTGTTATTGCGGGTCAGGGCATTTTCAACAATGCTCAGGGCTTCGGTCGGGTTCCACTCCTTTACCCACTGCTGGCCGACGATCTTGATGTCACCTCTGTCGATAGCCGGTTGCAGCGCTTTCATCTGGCCTTCACGCAGGATCTTGGCGTTGTTGTCGGTGGGCGCGCCGCCGAGCAGGAAGTAATTGCCCTTGGGCGCTGCTTTCAGCACGCCGTTGGCCTGCATCTCGCCGACCTTTTCGTTATCGAATGAGATGTACGCATCGATATCGGCATTGAGGATCAGCCGGTCATACGACACCACCTTGATCCCGGCCTTTTTGGCTTCGGCAACGGCGTTGGTGAGCACGGTGGCGTTGAACGGCACGATGACGATCACATCGACGCCGCGAGAGATGAGGTTTTCTATCTGCGAGATCTGTTTCTGTTCATTGGCATCCGCCGATTGCACGAAGACCTTGGCGTCCAGCTTTTCCGCCGCAGCAACGAAGTAATCACGGTCGCGTGACCAGCGCTCCAGGCGCAGGTCATCAATGGAAAAACCTATTTTCGGGTGCGCAGAGTCGGCCATGACCGGCAGGGACAGCAAGGCCAGCGCGCTGGCGAGCAGCGTACGTTTGAGGGTGTTCATAGGGTGCGTCCTTTTATTGTTGTTTGAGACACTTCTTGACTGAGGGTGATACCGATAGAACTGTAGAGCGTTGCCGGACGTCGCGTATGAAGATTTGTCGCCTGAATGTCACGGCGACGTCCAGCTACGCCGGTCAGGTGTAGATAAAGCGATTGACCACACCTTCGAGCAGTTCCTGGCGGCCACTGACGGCCTGCGGGTTCAACTCGTTGGCGAAGGCGTGTTCGGCGAGCGATGCAAGGCTGAACTCGCCCGCCAGTACCGATTGTCCGAAAGGCTGCTGCCAGCCGGCGTAGCGCTGATCCTTGAAGTGCTGGAGTTTATCGTTCTGCACCATGGCGGCGGCGCGCTCCAGCGCCAGGGCAAGGACATCCATCGCGGCGACGTGGCCGTGGAACAGATCGATATCGTCGAGGCTCTGGCGACGCACCTTGGAGTCGAAATTGAAACCGCCATTGGTGAAGCCGCCAGCCTTGAGGATCTCGTAGGTGGCGAGGGTCATCTCTTCGACGCTGTTGGGGAACTGGTCCGTGTCCCACCCGTTCTGTGGGTCGCCACGGTTGGCGTCGATGCTGCCGAAGATCCCCAGCGAGATCGCCGTGGCGATTTCGTGGTGGAAGCTGTGCCCGGCCAGCGTGGCGTGGTTGGCCTCGATATTGACCTTGATCTCGTTTTCCAGGCCGTACTGCTGTAGAAAGCCGAACACCGTGGCGCTGTCGTAATCGTACTGATGCTTGGTCGGCTCCTGTGGCTTGGGCTCGATCAGCAAGTCACCCTTGAAACCGATCTTGTGCTTGTGTTCAACGACCATGCGCATGAAACGACCGAGTTGTTCGCGTTCACGCTTGAGGTCGGTATTGAGCAGGGTTTCGTAGCCTTCACGACCTCCCCACAACACGTAGTTGGACCCTTTGAGGCGCTGGGTGGCATTCATCGCGCTGAACACCTGGGTCGCGGCGTAGGCAAACACTTCAGGGTCCGGGTTGCTGGCAGCGCCTGCGGCGAAACGCGGGTTGCTGAAGCAGTTGGCCGTGCCCCACAGCAGTTTTATGCCGTTCTGTTCCTGATGGCGCTCCAGGTGATCGACCATGTGCGCGAAGTTGTGGCGATATTCCTTCAGTGAGGCGCCTTCCGGTGCCACATCGGTGTCGTGGAAGCTGTAGTAATCGATGCCGAGCTTGGAGAAAAACTCGAACGCCGCTTCGGCCTTGCCGATGGCCAGTTCCATCGGGTCACCGGAACCTTGCCATGGGCGCTTGAAGGTGCCGACACCGAACATGTCGGCACCCGGCCATACGAAGGTGTGCCAATAACAGGCCGCCATGCGCAAATGCTCGCGCATGGGTTTGCCGAGGACCAGCCTGTCGGCGTCATAGTGGCGAAAGGCGAGGGGCGAGTCGCTGTCACGGCCTTCATAGCGAACCCTGTCGACGTCGGGGAAGTACGGCATGAGCGTTTTCCTTATTGTTCTTGGCGGTGTCTGGATACTAGCAACGGCCCAGCGTGCGCTGATTATGAAAATCGCCAACGCACAGTGCGATTTTGAGTGTTGAGATTCGCCGGTCAGCGGCCTAGTCTGTGGCCAACGGCGTCGTGCTTATCGAATCGGCATAAAAACAATGAAAACCGTACCTCCCGTTCACCGTATTGCGCTGTTATTCAACGGCAGCAAGATTTATGACCGCGGTATCATCAGCGGCATCGGCAACTACCTCAGCAGCACCCGGGTGTCCTGGGACCTGTTTCTGGAGGAGGATTTCCTCTGTCGCCTGAAAGGCATCGAGCGCTGGCAGGGCGACGGGATCATTGCCGATTTTGATGACCCGCTGATCGGCGAGGCACTGGCCGGGATCAAACTGCCGGTGGTGGCAGTCGGTGGGTCCTATCAGGACGAACGCGCCTACCCGAAGGGCATTCCTTATGTGGCGACTGACAATCACGCCTTGATCAAGGCGGCCTATGAGCACCTGATCGAGGCCGGGCTGACACGCTTTGCCTGCTTCAGCCTGCCTGAAGCGCAAGCCAATCGTTGGGCCCAGGAGCGCGAGCAGGCCTTTCGCCGCTTGCTGCAACGCGACGGCCTGCACGCCGAGGTCTATCGTGGTCTGGGCACCAGCGCGCCGCTCTGGGACAGCGCCGTAGAACAGCAGATCGCCTGGCTGCAAAGCCTGCCCAAGCCGATCGGCATCATCGCCGTGACCGATGCGCGCGCTCGTCAGCTATTGCAGGCCTGCCTGACCGCCGGAATCGCCGTTCCCGAACAGGTGGCACTGATCGGCATCGACAATGATCCTTTGACCAGAACCCTCACTCGCGTGCCTCTGAGCTCGGTCGTTCAAGGCACCGACACCATGGGTCGCACCGCTGCACGTCTGCTGCACCAGATGTTGCACGGCATGCCGTCCTCGGGCACACACATTCTGATACCGCCGGATACTGTCAACGTGCAGGCGTCGAGTCTGCATCAGCCTTTGGGTGACCCCTATGTCATGCAAGCGCTGCTGTTTATCCGGCAGTACGCGTGCCAAGGCATCAAGACTGCACAGGTAGCCGCCTACGTGGGCGTTTCGCGTTCGTCACTGGAGTCACACTTTCGCCGGGTAAGGGGCTGCAGCGTGCATGACGAGATTCTGCGTTTCAAACTGGCTGCCGCTGCAAACGGACTGGAAAACACCGGGCTGGCCATTGCCGAGATCGCCCGCGATTGCGGTTTTCGGTCTGCGCAATACCTGCACACTGTGTTTCGTCGCGAGTTCGGCTGCACGCCGCGAGAGTACCAGCAGGGTGGAGGTGCTGCGGCGTCATGAACGCTGGAGGCCTGGGCGGTGAGCGACAAGCTTTGAATGCATTCCTTCCTATACCCCTCATAACAATACCAATCGGTTCGCTTAAGTTGACAGTTTCCAGGCGTCCGGGCTAAAACATACACCTTGGTACAGTTATGAACGAATCATCAGTCTTCACATGCACGATGGGACGTAGGGGATAGAGACGATGCAGTTGCATGAAATATTGACCATTCACCTGCGTATCGATAAGCCGCAATTGCTCTGCGACCCTTCGAAGATGCAGCGCAGCAGCTGTGAAATACAGGGTGGAGAGTTTCGTGGCGAGCGATTGCAGGGGCAGGTACTTCCTGGAGGCAGCCTTTATCTGGTGCCCCAGGGCGACGACCTTGCGCGTGTCAGCCTGTACTACACCTTGTTCACTGATCACGGAGTGAATATAGAGGTAGTAGGCGAGGGGCTCCTGGCAGGGCATGAAACGGACCGGGCGCCTTTGACCGAATCGCGTTTTACGTGCAGCAAGCAGTTCAGCGTGCCTGCCGGTGCGCATGATCACTTGCAGCGGAATCTGTACGTCGGCAGGGTGAGCATCAAGCCGGGGGATGACAGCCTGCGTGTCAGCATTTTTCAGGTCAACGACCGGCAAGCAGACATTGAAAAAAACAGCTGACGTGAAGACGCGCAGCGAGCTTTAATTCTGACGGCGTGGGGCTGGTCTCTCCCTCACGCCGACCTCTTCTTATACAGTCATGCGTTGAGCCAGCTCATCCGGCAAAAAAGCTTAGTCCCTTGCCGACCGCACACTCATAACTCACCGGAGTGCCCACCTGCTGATAACCAGGAACATTCAGTGTCGTCATGCTGAATGTGGCTGTGCCGTTCGAGCGTATCTGATAGCGAATGAATTGCTCGATGGGCTTGTTATCGCGATCGAGGCTGAAGTGAGTGTCCGAAAACGCCAGGGTGCCGTCGGGTGTGATGCGGTAGGCATCGATGCGTTTGCCGCCTTTGGTTTTGGACGGCTCGGCGCCTGCGATCGAGGATTTGCATTGTCCCAGGTCGATCACCACGGCGACCGATTCTCCAGTGTTCAACGCCTGGGTGATGGCGGAGTAGGTGGGTAGCGCATCGCCTGCGTGAGCGAGGCCTGGCAGTGAAAGAGCAAACAGTGCGGCGGCGTAGCAAGGTTTCATGGCAGCTCCAGGAAGTCAGTCTGAAGGGTGAAAAGACCCGTCCATCTCGCGATTATCGAGCGTCGCGAAACCTACCATAAGCTTCGATTCGGGTGGGCCTTGATAACAGTGGCACCTCTCTGTTCGGAGCATCTTCATCCTTTTTCCTGTTCTGCCGATAGGAATGACGATACTCATTTATTTACCGGTCACGGGAAGGGGATTGAAGATGCTGAGACAGCTGAAAATAGCCGCGCGGACCTCCGCCTGCTTTGCTGTGATGGTGGTGCTGGTGTTCGGGCTTGGTATTTTCAGCATTCAGCAATTGCACGGTATTCGTGAGCAATCGCTTGAAATCGAAAACGACGCGCTTCCAGGGATTGCGCTGGGTGACGATATTGCCCTGGCGGTCGAGAAAACCCCGCACCACCGTGGCCAAAATGCTTGCCACGCATGATCTTGCGCAGGTGGCTCAGGCTCACAACGAGTTCCTTGAAAGGAAGGCCGGTTTCCAAAAGGCCGTAGAGGCCTACGACCCGCTGATCACCGATGATGAAGAGCGCGCGCTCTTCGAGGGTCTGAAGAGCACTTATCAGGGCTACATCGAGCGTGCCGAGAAGGTCTATACGCTGATCAACGAGAATCAGGCAGAGGCCGGAAGGGCGCTCGTCTGGGGCGAGATGAAGGCCATGGCGGAAAGTATCGAAGCCGCCCTTGGCAAGCTGGAAAAGATCAATGATGACTCCGAAGCCGAATCCAGCGCTGCAGCGACGTCGGTGTATGAAAACGCCCTGATCGTCACTCAGGGGGTTATGTTTCTGACGGTGTTGCTGACCGTATTGCTCGCCTGGCGCCTGACCAAAAGTCTGGCAGTGCCGATCAGTCAGGCGCTGCACAGCTCGGAAACCATTGCTGCGGGCGACCTGCGTCCCAGCGCAATCAACCGTGAGGGCACTGATGAAGCGGCCCTGTTGCTGCAATCGATGGAGCGCATGCGCGGCAATCTGAGCCAGACCCTGACTCAGGTGGGCGATGCCGCTCACCAGCTGGCGTCGGCCACGGAAGAAATGAGCGCCCTGATGGTCAACAGCAACGCCGACCTGGTGGTGCAGAATAGCGAAATCGAAATGGCGGCCACCGCGGTCACCGAGATGAGCCAGGCGGTCGATGAAGTGGCGCGTAATGCGGTGGCCACCTCGGAAGAATCCAAAGCCTCTTCGGTGTCGGCCCGCGAAGGTCAGGAAGAGCTCAATCAAACCGTCCAGTCGATCCTTGAGCTGACCCGCAATGTCGGCACCGCGTCGGTCGAGGCGCAGGCGCTGGCAACCCGCACGCTGGATATCACCAAGGTGCTGGATGTCATTCGCGCGGTGTCCGAGCAAACCAACCTGTTGGCCCTTAACGCTGCCATTGAAGCGGCACGCGCGGGTGATGCCGGACGGGGTTTTGCCGTGGTCGCCGACGAGGTACGCGCTCTGGCACACCGCACCAGCGAATCGACTCGCGAGATCGAAACCATGGTCGGGCACATCCAGCAGGGCACCAAAAGTACTCTGGTTGCGCTTGAAGTCAGTACCGATCAGGCGCAGCGCACCAAACAACAGGCCGAGTCGGCCAATGCTGTGCTGGCCAGCATCGCCAGTTCGGTCATGGTCATCGATGAGCGCAACACGGTAATCGCCAGCGCCTCTGAAGAACAAGCGCTGGTCGCGCGGGAAGTGGACCGCAACCTGGTGCGCATCCGTGACTTGTCGGCACAATCGGCGGTGCGCACCGGCCAGACCGGCAGCGCCAGCCAGTCGCTGGCCGAGCTGGCGAGTGATCTGACGACCACGCTGGGGCAGTTCAAGCTCAGATAACACGCTCCTGTAGCAGGCACGCTCCCGCATCGATTCGCTGTTGTATGGGCAACAGCGAACCGACAATGTGTTCGGCGTTTGCGCCGGTAAAACCGGCTACTGCGCACCCACACCATCCAGCGCAACGGCGTGAAAGCGCCTGCCGCCGGGCCTCGCGCCATAGCCAGTCGCAGCGCACGGCTTTGGGCATGACCTGTGCACTGCCGATCAGGATTGTTTTCCTGAGCCAGCGGAGCCACCCGAATGCCTGATGCCGTCCCGACCTTCAAGACAAACCGCCTGCATGCAATAGGGCGCACACTGTTGATGACCCTGTTGGCCACCAGTCTCGTCGCAACTGCGTATGCCGAGGACAGCGACGTGCCTTCGCTGGCGGGCAAACGCATTGCGATCAGCATGACCGGCACCAGTCACTACTTCGATATCAAGACCTTCCAGGCGCAGGTGGATGAGGTCAAGCGCCTGGGCGGCACGCCCATCACGCTCGATGCCGGTCGCAACGACAAGAACCTGGTCAATCAATTGCAGACCGTGGTCACGCAAAAGCCGGATGCAGTGATCCAGACTCTCGGCACCCTCAGTGTTATCGACCCTTGGCTCAAGCGCATCAGCAAGGCGGGGATTCCGCTGTTCACCATTGATGCGCCATCGCAATACAGCCTCAACAACACCACGTCCGACAACGTGGCCACGGGCAAGGCACTGGCCGGGCAACTGATCAAGGACGCAGGTGGCCAGGGTAATGTGCTGGTGTTCAATGGCTTTTATGGCGTGCCGGTCTGCGCCATTCGTTATGACCAGCTCAAGTTGGCACTCAAGGATCATCCGCAGCTGAAAATCATCGAGCCCGAGTTGCGCGATGTCATTCCCAACACGGTTCAGGACGCCTACTCGCAAGTCTCGGCGTTGCTCAACAAGTACCCCAAAGGCACTGTTTCGGCGATCTGGGCCGCTTGGGACATCCCGCAACTGGGCGCCAGCAAGGCACTGATCGATGCCGGCAGAACCGAAATCAAGACCTACGGCGTCGACGGTACACCGGAAGTGCTCGAGCTGATGCGCCGCGACGATTCGCCGGTGGGCGCCGTGGTTGCCCAGCAGCCTGCACTGATCGGCAAGACTGCGGTGCAGAACGTCGCCCGCTACCTGGCCGGACAGCACGATCTGCCGAAGGAGACCCAGGTGCCAACCCTGCTGACGACGGCCGCCAACCTGCCTGACGTGCAAAAGCTCAGAGGCGATAACTGACGCGGGAGATCGATCATGGGATCAGCGATTGCAGACGTTGAAGTGGCGCCACCGGCCTTGCACTTGGCGGGTATCAGCAAGTGCTTTGGCGCCACCCAGGCGCTGGACGGCGTAAACCTTAAGGTCGAGGCCGGAACGATTCACGGGCTGGTGGGAGAAAACGGGGCGGGCAAGTCGACCCTGATCAAGGTCCTCGCTGGTATTCATCGTGCCGATGCTGGCAGTTTGAGTATTCACGGCCAGCCGTTCGACAGTTTCACGCCGCGTCAGGTCGAAGCCGCAGGCGTGCATTTCATTCATCAGGAGCGACTGCTGCCGGGCAGCTTCAGCGTCGGCGAGGCACTGTTTTTCGGGCAGGAAATCAAGCGTGGCCCCTTCGTTGATCGCCGCGCCCAGGAGCGCGAAGCGGCAAGGCTTCTGGACGATTACTTTGCCATGCGCCTGCCTGAGGGGGCTTTGGTACGTGACCTGGACAGCGCTCAGCGGCAGATACTGCAGATCACTCGTGCGTTGCTGGCCAGTCCGAAGGTGCTGGTGTTCGATGAGCCGAGTGTGTCACTGGTGAAGCAGGAGGTGGACCGCTTGCTGGGCATTGTCCGCCGCCTGCGCGATGAAGGGCTGACCATTGTCTACATTTCCCACTATTTGCAGGAGATCGAATCGCTGTGTGATCAGGTCACCGTGCTGCGTAACGGACGCGATGTGGCGGTGGTCGATCCGGCACTCACCAGCACCGCGCAGATCGCCCGGCTGATGGTCAATCGGGAGGTCGGCGAGCAATATTTTCGTGCCCGGACATTACCCGGCACGCCCGTGCTTCAACTGCGCGGGCTGGGGGCAGGGCGCTTCTACGACGGCGTTGACCTGAGCGTGCGGCGTGGCGAAGTGCTGGGCCTGACCGGGCTGGTCGGCTCGGGTGCCAAGGAGCTGCTCAAAAGCCTGTTCGGGCTGCTCAAGCCGGATCGCGGCGAGCTGTTGTTGAACGGTCAGCCGTTGCAGCTGAAATCACCACGTGACGCGGTACGCCATGGCATTGCGCTGGTCCCCGAGGAGCGCCGCACGCATGGCGTGGCACCGGCGCTTTCGGTGCTGGAGAACATCACGCTGGCCAGCCTGGGGCGCTTCAGCCGCTGGGGATTGCTCGACGCTGCGGCGCAAGCCGGGGAAAGCCAACACCTGATCGATGAACTGGCAATCAAGACCTCAGGCCATGATGCGCCGGTGCACGCGCTCAGCGGTGGCAACCAGCAAAAGGTTGCGCTGGGCAAATGGCTGAGCCGCCATTCGACGTTATACCTGCTGGACGAGCCCAGCGTGGGTGTCGACATCGGCGCCAAGGTGGAGATCTACCGGTTGATTGCCCGGCTTGCGGAGGGCGGTGCAGCGGTGCTGGTACTGTCGTCGGACTTGCCGGAGCTGATTGGCATCACTCAGCGCATTGTAGTCCTGCACAGAGGACGCATTGCAGGCGAATTCGACTCATTGAGCACCGACAGCGACCAGTTGCTGGCCTGCGCCACGGGCGCCAGTGAAAGCGACCATGACAGCCAATCATGCCCTCCGGAGGCCCATTATGTCCGCGCTTGATCTATCAATTGCACAGGCTGGCGATCCAGCGCAACGCTGGCTCGTGCAACTGGCGCAGCGTGGGTCGTTGCTGGTGTTTCTGGCGATTCTGCTCGGCTTTGCCGTCAGTGCGCCTGACTTCCTCAGCATCGGCAACATCAGCAACGTGTTCGCCCAGTCAGCAACGCTCGGCATACTCGCGCTGGGCCTGACCTGCGTGGTTATCGGTGGTGGTTCCAATGTGGTCAGCGGCGGCCTGGACCTGTCGCTGGCGGCCAATCTCGGTCTGTGTGCGGCCGTCTACAGCAGCCTGAACAATGCCGGGCTCGATGCCTGGCAAGCGATTGGCCTGACGCTCGGCTGCGGCCTGCTGGTTGGCGCGTTCAACGGTCTGGCGGTGGTGTTTTTACGCTTGCCGCCGTTACTGGCAACGCTGGCGAGCATGAACCTGATTGCCGGCCTGGAACTGGTGCTGACCCAGAACACTGTGCTCGCGACCGACTCGGCATTGCTGGACAGCCTGGCGTCCGGCGTCTGGCTGGGTGTTCCAGCGCTGGCCTGGGTGCTGCTGGGCGTCGCGGCGGTGTTGTGGCTGGTGATTCAGCACAGCGCGTTCGGCTTGCGTCTGTACGCCATCGGTGAATACCCGCAAGCAGCCGAGGCTGCCGGGTTGAATCTGCGGCGCTATGTGTTTGCCAGTTACCTGATTGCCGGAGGCTGCGCCGCGCTGGCTGCATTCTGCTCCGCAGCTTTTTTCAGTGGCAGCACGACCGGTTCCGGTGACATGTTGCTGTCAGTGGTGGCCATTGCCTTTCTCGGCGTGGTGTTCTCGCGGCGTCTGACCGCCAACATTCCCGGCACGCTGTTGGCGACGCTGCTGCTGGGCTTTTTGATCAACGGCTTTCAATTGCTGAACATTTCCAGCTTCTGGGTCAACGGCGTGCAAGGCGTGTTGATTCTGTTGGTGGTGGCATTTTCCGGAGCATTCGGCCGCCGGGAGGGTGAACAATGAATACGCTGACCCTGACGAACTCTTCGACGCTGATCAAGGTTCTGCCGCGCCTGTTGCCAGCGGTCCTGCCGCTGTTGGTGCTGATCATCCTGCTGTTTTTCGCGATCAATGCGCCGGGCTTTCTGAGTTGGGGCAACCTGTCGAGTCTGGTACTGAACAACTTCGTGTTGCTGGCCATCGTGGCAATCGGCATGACCTGGGCGGTTGCGGCTGGCGGTATCGATCTGTCGGTGGGAACGGCGCTGGACTTTGCCAGCCTCGGTTTTGTGGTCACGCTGAATGGCGGTCATGGTCTGGGCGCGGCCATTGCGGTCGCTATGCTGGCAGGTGGCATGGCCGGGGCGTTCAACGCGATGCTGATCGCCGGGCTGCGTATTTCGCCGTTTCTGGCGACGCTGGGTACGCTGTTTATCGGCACCAGCGTGCAGCAGTTGTTATCCGACGGTGGCCAGCCGATCTATATCGCTCAGGGCGTGTTACCGGGGATCAGCGCTGTGCTGATCCTCGGCGTGCCATTGCCGCTGCTGGTGGTCGGGTTGCTGGCAGGGCTTTACGGGCTGGTCCTGGCGCGCGGGCGTCTGGGGCGGGAAATCCTTGCGCTGGGCACGCAGCCGCAACTGGCGTATTACTCGGGCCTGCCCACGCGACGCATTGCCGTGCAGGTGTTTTTAGCCAGCGCGCTGGCCTGCGCAGTGGCGGGTATCCTGCTCAGCTCTACGGTCAACGCCTACGTGCCGATGTCAGGCAACGCTTACCTGATCAATGCCATCGGCGCCGTGTTCATCGGTACGACGCTCAGCCGTCAAGGGCGTCCGAATATTCCGGGCACACTTTTGGGCGTGCTGTTCATCAACGTGATTGCCAATGGCCTGTTGCTGATCGGCTGGAACTTCTATTGGCAGCAGGTTGCGACCGGGGCGCTGATCTTTCTGGTGCTGGCGTTCAGTTTTACCAGTCGCCACCTGCTGCGTAACGCGGCGTAAGTGCCCCTCAAGCGTTACCTTTACCGCTGCCGATCTGCCAGACAAACGGCGGCTCGGTGTCGTTGATGCGCCAGTCACCGACAATGCGCGCCTTGTAGATCAGCGGATTGTGCGATGCCGCTGTGCGCGCATTACGCCAGTGGCGATCCAGCGCCTTGTTGACGCTGACACCTGAAGCGCCCAGTGCGTTGAACAGATCGCTGGCAGCGCGCAGTACCAGTTCCGAAACGATCACCTGTGCCTTGGCGGTCTCGATTTCGGCGGCGATATTGGCGTCTTTTTCCCGCTGTGGGTCATCTCCGAAGCGTGCCAGGTACGCACGCTGCAACGGCTCGGCGGAGCGCAGCGTTGCGGCCTCGGCGGCGTAAACCTGAGCGGCGATCTGACCGACCACTTGCTGCACTTGTGAGTCCTGGCTGACGCTCCCGGCGTTGCCATGGCTGAAGACGCGTTTGCGATCGCGCACTTCCTGAGCGATGTCGCGTTCGACAGCTCGACCAATCCCGGCCAGCACCGCCAGCAGCACCAATTGATAAAACGCCGTCTGGTATTTGAAGCGTTGCTCGAACGGTATGACATGTGTGGCCGGCAGCGGTACGTTGTCGTAGACCGAGGTGCCGCTGCCGGTGGTGCGCTGGCCGAACCCGTCCCAGTCGTCACTGTGACGCACGCCGGCATGCCTGGCGTCGACGACCGCGATCACATCGGCGCCGGTATCGGAGCGCTGGGCGTAGACGTCTATCCAGTCGGCAAAGATGCTGCCGGTGCTGTAAAACTTGGTGCCGTTGAGCACGAAACCGTCGCCTTGCGGGCTGACTTTGGTAATCACGTCGCCGATTTTCACCGCACCGACTTCGGTCCAGCCGTTACCCACCAGATCCCCGGCCACAAAGCGCGCAAACCACTGGTCACGGTCCGCGCCGGGTGGTGCATTCAGGCGGTCTTCGACGAAAGCGAAGTGCGCGCGCAGGGCTTGCGGAATGTTCGAGTCGGCTTCGGCCAGCTCGATCAGCAGTTGAAACAGCTGGCTGATCGATGCACCCGCACCGCCATATTCGATAGGCACACGCATAGCGCCGAAACCGGCTTTCTGCAGCCAGGCAATCGGCTCATGGGGCAGGGCGCGAGCTTTTTCGCGTTCGACGCTGCCAGCGCCAATCTCACGGAAGATCGGGCGAAATCGGTTGGCCAGGGTTTCGTAATCGGTCCCCAGCGAGAGCGGGTTTGAGCCGGTTGTTTGAGTCATGCAGTACTCCTGAGCACGAAGAGATCGGCACATGGGCCGGTGGAAGGTTCGCCAGGCTCTCTGCATGCTTTGTGCCTGAATGTAACTGCCTGATTTTAATGATTTATTTATGAGTCGCTGTTTTTCTTGTTGATCAGCCAACAGTGGCATGACCGCTGGCTGGCCAATCGCACAGCGTTGTCAGCCATGCCGGCAGCTCGTCGGCCCTGGAATACCTGTGTCTGCGCTGGATGTGCTGTGAGTGCGCCGCTGTTCGGCCAGCAACAGCGATCGAACATTTTGCTCTGCGGGGTGCCGTCATTCATGAGCTGATATGTTCAAATTATTGATTTTAAATGAATTATTTTCCGGCACGGGCTGTGCAATGTTCAGGGTCAAGCGTGTTGAGTGTTTTCAACCTGTCGCCAACGAGCAGGAGCCTGTCCATGAGTTTTCCTTCCTCTCTTCCAACTGCCGCACCTCCCGCCGCGCACGTCATTGGTTCGGATGCCGAAGCCATCGAAGTGGCCAGGGCTCTGGCCGGTCGCTTCGCTGAGGAAGCTTCAGTGCGTGATCGCGAACGGCGTCTGCCAGTCGCCGAGCTGGATGAGTTTTCCGCCAGCGGACTGTGGGCCATTACCGTACCCAAGGCCTACGGCGGTGCGGGCGTTTCCTATGTCACCGTCGCGGAAGTGATCAAGCTTATTTCTGCCGCCGACCCTTCACTCGGGCAAATCCCGCAGAACCACCTGGGCGTGCTCGATATCCTCCTGCAGACCGGGACCGAGGAGCAGAAACGCCACTACTTCGGCAAGGCGCTGGCCGGCTACCGCTTCGGCAATGCGTTCTCCGAGTCGAAAAGCAAGAACGCCGGCGCCTTTCAGACCCGGATTCGCTTTGAGGGCGAGCACGCGGTGCTGGACGGCGAAAAGTTCTACTGCACTGGCGCACTGTTCGCGCACCTCGTGCCGGTTTCAGGCGTCAACGAGCAGAATCAGGCGTTCATCGCCTTCGTCGAACGCGACAATCCGGGCCTGACCATCATCGATAACTGGGACGGTTTCGGGCAGCGCACCACGGCCAGCGGCGGGGCTGTTTTGAAAGCCGTTCGCGTACCGTCGAGTGCGGTGATCCCGGCGTATCGCGCTTTCGACGAACCGACGGCCAATGGGCCGATTTCGCAGATCATTCAGGCCGCGGTGGACACCGGCATTGCTCACGGCGCGTTCGAGGAAACCCTGAAGCACGCCCGGTTGGCGCGGCCATGGATCGACAGCAAGCAGGATTTCGGCTGGCAGGACCCGTTCAGCATTGCCGCCATCGGCGACTTGCAGTGGCGCCTGCACGGCACCGACGCGATCCTCGCTAAAGCCGGGCACGCCATCGATCACGCCCTGGCCGAACCCAGTGAAGCCAGCGTTGCACAGGCCTCGGTGATTGTCGCCCAGGCCAAGGTGCTGTCGGCGCAGATTGCCTTGCTCGCCGGCAGCCAGCTGTTCGAACTGGCCGGCACCCGCTCGGTGCTCGGCAAACTCAATCTCGACCGCTACTGGCGCAACGCGCGGACCCACACGCTGCATGACCCGGCGCGCTGGAAATATCACCTGATCGGCAATCAGGTGCTCAACGGCATTGCACCGCCACGCCACGCCTGGAACTGATCAAGGAGTATGCCCATGACGCATCCCGCTATTACCGCACAACTGGCGGTCGCCGCCGAAGACCTTGATCAGGCGCGCCAGGGCCTGCAAGACACCCTCGATTACCTGCGTGAGCACGGTCGGCCGTGGTCGCTCAGTGGTCTGCAGCGCGTGGTCGATGACCCTTATGTGATCAGCAAGGTCGGGGACCTGCAGATTCGTCTGGACGTCGCCGCCGCGCTGCTGGAGCGCGCCGGGCGTCTGGACGCTTCGGCCGAGCAACACCTTATCGCCAGCAGCGAGGCGGTCATTGCCAGCGCCGATGCTCTGCAGGCGGTGGGCAATATTCAGTACGAATTGACCGGGCAGCGCCCGTTATTGCCAGCCCCGGCCGGTCGCGAGCCGCTGCGCTGGCACTATCAGGTTATCGGCAATCAACGCCTCAACGGCGTGGTTCCGCCACAGCTTCAGGAGTAAGTGCATGCCTCGCCAAATCCGCCTTAATGCGTTTGACATGAACTGCGTCGGCCATCAATCGCCGGGCCTCTGGGCACATCCGCGTGACCGTTCCTGGCAGTACAAGGACCTCGAATACTGGACCGATCTGGCGAAAACTCTCGAACGCGGCAAGTTCGATGGTTTGTTCATTGCCGATGTGCTGGGCATTTACGACGTCTATCGCGGCAACGGTGAGGCGGCAATTCGCCAGGCTACTCAGGTGCCGGTCAACGACCCGTTGCAGCTCATCCCGCCCATGGCGCTGGTGACCGAACATTTGGGCTTCGGCCTGACCGCGTCGCTGTCGTTCGAACATCCCTATCCGTTTGCCCGTCGCCTGTCGACGCTGGATCACCTGACCAAGGGGCGTGCGGGCTGGAATATCGTCACCTCGTATCTGGAAAGCGGTGCGAAGAACCTGGGCCAGAAAACCCTGACCGAACATGACGCGCGCTACGACTACGCGGAGGAGTATCTGGAGGTTTGTTACAAACTCTGGGAAGGCAGCTGGGAAGACGGCGCGATTCTGCGTGACCGGGAGCGCCGCGTATTCAGTGATCCGACCAAAATCCACGAGATTCGCCATGTCGGCAAACACTTCCAGGTGCCTGGCATCCATTTGTGCGAGCCGTCGCCGCAACGCACGCCTGTGCTCTATCAGGCCGGCGCTTCAAGCCGCGGCAAGCAGTTCGCCGCCGAGCACGCCGAATGCGTTTTCGTTGCAGCGCCCTCGAAAGTCCTGCTGAAAAAGACCGTGGCCGATATCCGCCGGCGCACCGCAGAGGCCGGTCGCGACCCGTCCAAGGTGCTGATTTTCAATTTACAGACGGTGATCCTTGGCGAGACGGATGCCAAGGCCAGGGCCAAATTCGAGGAATACAAAAGCTGGGTCAGTTATGAGGGCGCGATGGCCTTGATTTCCGGCTGGACCGGTATCGACTTCAGCCAGTTCAAGCCCGACGAACCCCTTCGTCACGTTCACACCAATGCCATTCAGTCGGCGGTCGAGACCTTTTCCAGCGCAGACCCGAACACGATATGGACGCCGCAGGCACTGGCCGATTGGGTCGGAATCGGTGGCTTCGGCCCGCTGTTTGTCGGCAGCCCGGAAACGGTGGCGGATCTGCTGCAGGAGTGGGTGGAAGAAACCGACGTTGACGGGTTCAACCTGGCGTACGCGCTGACCCATGAAACCTTCATCGATGCGGTCGAGCTGTTGGTGCCTGAGCTTCAGAAGCGCGGCGTCTACAAGACCGAATACGCCAAGGGCACGTTGCGCGAAAAGCTGTTTGGCGATGGGCCACGTCTGGAAGCAAGTCATCCGGGCGCTGCCTTCCGTGACCTGGCTGCGCTGCAGAGCAACCGGCAGACGGAGAGTGCCTGAGGTGTGATGACTGTCGTTGCGCAGGCTGCGTGGCTCAGATTTGTGACGCGGAGCGTCACGACAGGCATTCCCACGCTGGAGCGTGAGGAACGATCGTCCTGTAACTATCGTACCCATGCTCCGCACAGGACCGGTCACAACTCCAGCTTGTAGCCCACCCCGTACAGCGACTGGATCGGGTCCTGACCCGGGCAGGCCTGCTCCAGTTTGCGGCGCAGGTTGCGGATGTGGCTGTCCACGGTGCGGTCGGTCACTACGCGGTGATCCGAGTAGAGCCTGTCCAGCAAGTGGTCACGGGAGAAGACCCGGCCCGGTGAGCGGGCGAAGGTCGCCAGCAGACGCAGTTCCACCGGGGTCAGGTCCAGGGTGACGCCGTTGAACGAGGCTTGGTAATGCGCTTCGTCCACCTGCAAACCCTTGGGCGTGTGCGGCTCGCTGGAAGCGCTCCGACGCAGGATGGCTTTGACGCGAGCGACCATCTCACGGGGGCTGAACGGTTTGCAGATGTAGTCGTCGGCACCGAGGTCCAGGCCGAGCAATCGGTCGATTTCCTCGACGCGTGCGGTGATCATCACAATGGGCACGTCGCTGAAGCTGCGCAGTTCCTTGCAGATGTCCATGCCATCGCGGCCAGGCAGCATGATGTCGAGCAGGATCAGTTGTGGCGCGTTCGCTCTGACAGCGGGCACAACGTCTAGCCCGTTACTCAGGCAGTGGGTCGAATACCCGGCCGCGATCAGATAGTCGCGCATCAGCGACGCCAGCTTGGGCTCGTCTTCGACAATGAGAATCGGTGTTTCAACGCTTGTAGCGGTCATGGGCGCAAGTGTCCGGGCAGGCACAGGGTCAGCCAGAGGCCGCCTGTGGGCGAATGGTCGGCGCTCAGGCTGCCGCCGTGGGCGAGGGCGATGCTGTGACAGATCGCCAACCCCAGACCCGCACCGCCGCTGGCGCGGTTACGTGAAGTTTCACCGCGATAGAAACGTTCGAACAGTCTGGGCAGTTGCTGCGGGTCGACGCCGGGGCCGGAATCCATCACATCGACGCGCACCTCATCACCCAGCAGGGCAGCACGCACGTGCACTGTGCCACCGGCATCGGTGTAGCGCACCGAGTTTTCCAGAAGGTTGCTGATCAATTGCTGCAGGCGTCCCGGGTCTGCGTGCACCGGTAGAGCCCCGCCAGCAAGCTCCAGCTGCAAATGTAACTGACGGGCTGCGCAACGCTCTTCGAACATGTCGGTGATATTCGTCAGCAGCTCCGCCAGATCACAGTCGACCTTGCGGTAGGTCAGGGCGCCCACATCCGCCAGGGACAGCTCATACAGATCATCCACCAGCTTGCTGAGCATGCCGACTTCGCCCTGCAGGGACTTCATCGACGCCTGATCCAGTGTGCGCACGCCATCCTCGATGGCTTCCAGTTCGCCACGCAGGACCGACAGCGGGGTGCGCAGCTCATGGGACACGTCGGCCATGAATTCGCGGCGCATCTTCTCATTGCGCTCCAGGGTGTACGCCAGCTGGTTGAAGTCGCGCGCCAGTTGACCGACCTCGTCGTTCGAGGAAACCGCCACGCGGCTGGCGTATTCACCGGCGGCAAGGCGATGGGTTGCCGCGGCCACACGTTTGACCGGATCGAGCAGGGTGCGCGCGATCCACCAGGCAATCAGCACCGCCAGCAGCAGCGACAGCACGCCCATCGCCAGGCTGGCGCGCAACTGGTACTGCTGAAAGCGCTCGCCGCCGGCTTCGCTGACACTTTGAAAGGGCGTGACCGCCATCCAGCCAACGACTTTGCCGTCGACTTCCACCGGGCGCATGAACTCATCGTCATGGACCCCTGGAAAGCCCATCACCAGGTTCTTTTGCGCATCCAGCAGCGCGATCCGGAACACCGCGCCGGTCAGGTCGGAGGTAGGCGGCGTCGCCAGCCCGGGGATGGCGAAATCCTGCGCCGGCTCCGGGCGCATCACTTCGAACCAGCGATCCTTGTTGTCACGCATGAATTCCCAACTGCCTTCGCGCGCATAGGCAGCGGCCAGCCGTGGCAGGACCGGCGACATGCGCTGCATGGCCTGTTCGTTGAGGTAACCCAGAAAGCCGCGGGCAAAGCTCCAGTTCGCGGTCAGGCCCATGATCAGGATGACTGACAGCACGCTGGCCAATACCGCGACAAAGAGTTTGGTGGAGATGCTCGATTTCATGAAGGCTCGGGGTTTCCCTGAAGACGGCGTCCATTTAGGCCTTCGCGACGGCAAGTTTCAAGTCAACGCGGCAATCTTCAATTTTCCTGCACATTTGCCTCGCACTCTGACGTCAGGCTTTCGCCACAACGTCCTGAGGCAATCATGTCGAGCAAGATTTTCGCCAAATACCTGATGACTTTGACCTTTGTCATCTACGCAGCTCTTATCGGTCTTCTGAGCGGTTGTTCAGACGGCAATTCGCCGCCTGCTGCGGAGAAACCGACCGTGTCGGTGGTCACCGTCAAACCGCGCAGCCAATCGCTGACCACCGAGCTGGCGGGGCGCACCAAAGCGTACATGGTTGCCGAGATACGGCCTCAGGTCAGTGGCATCGTGCAGCAGCGACTGTTCGTCGAAGGCGCCGAAATCAAGGCTGGTCAGCCGTTGTACCAACTCGACAGCGCGACCTATCAGGCGGCTCTGGCAGAGTCGCAGGCCACGCTCGCCAAGTCCCGTGCCACGCTCAAGTCCGCACAGGCCACCGCCAAACGCGATGTGCAACTGGCCAAGATCGATGCCATCAGCCAGCAGGATAAAGAAGACGCCGAGGCCAGCCTGCTGACTGCCCCCGCCGAGGTGAAAGTGGCGGAGGCCGATGTGCAGACCGCACGCATCAATCTGGCCTACACACGGATTACCGCACCTATCAGCGGCCGCATCGAGACCTCGACCGTGACCCCCGGTGCATTGGTGGTGGCCCAGCAGGACACTGCGCTGACCACGGTTCAGCAACTGGACCCGATTTACGTCGACGTCACCCAGTCCACCACCGAGTTGCTGCGTCTCAAGCGCGACCTGGCCAGCGGCAAGCTGCAAACCAACAGCGACGGGGAAGCCCGAATCACCCTCAAGCTGGATGACGGCAGCACCTACAACCATGAAGGCCGCCTGCAATTCAGCGGCGTCAGCGTCAATGAGGGTACCGGCACGGTGACGCTGCGTGCCAGCTTTGCCAATCCGGAGCGGCTGTTGCTGCCCGGCATGTACGTGGTGGCGGTGCTGGAGCAGGCGCAGGATCAGAATGCGATCCTGATTCCGCAGAAGGCCGTCACCCGCAGTGCCAGTGGCCAGACCACGGTGTTGCTGGTGGTTGACGGCAAGATCGAGCAGCGGGTGATCAGCGTCGACCGCACGGTGGGCAACCGGTGGTGGGTGAGCAGCGGGCTCAAGGCCAATGATGAGGTCGTGGTCGAAGGCGGACAGAAAACCCCGGTAGGCACCGAGGTTACCGTGCAGAGCGCTGACAACGCCGATTCGCCAGCGTCTGGTACTGCGGCCACTGCCGCTGCCGTGAAGGAGGGCTGAATATGGCTCGTTTCTTCATCGATCGGCCCATCTTCGCCTGGGTCATTGCCATCTGCATCATGTTTGCCGGTGGGCTGTCCATCAGCCAGCTGCCACTTGAGCAATACCCCAATATCGCGCCGCCGACGGTAAAGATCTCCGCCACTTACACTGGTGCATCGGCCAAGACCGTCGAAGACTCTGTCACACAGGTCATCGAGCAGCAGATGAAGGGGCTGGACCGGCTGACTTATATGTCCGCCTCCAGCAGCTCCGCGGGCAGTGCGAGCATCAGCCTGACCTTCGCCGCAGGCACCGACCCTGACGTGGCGCAGATGCAGGTGCAGAACAAGCTGCAGCAGGCCGAGTCGCGCCTGCCGCAAAGCGTGCAGAGCGAAGGCTTGACGGTGACCAAGGGCAGTTCCGACTTCCTGATGCTGGTCGCCCTGGCCTCCGATAACGAAAGCGTCACCGGCACGCAGATCGGTGATTACATTTCCAGCACGCTGCTCGATCAACTGAGCCGTGTGGATGGTGTCGGCGACGTGCAGACCCTGGGGTCGGGGTACGCGATGCGGATCTGGCTGGACCCGGCGAAGATGGAAAAGTACTCACTGATGCCCTCCGACATCAGCTCGGCCCTGGAGGCGCAGAACACCGAGGTCTCGGCAGGCCAGTTAGGGGCCTTGCCGGCGGTGGAAGGTCAGCAACTGAATGCGACCATCAGTGCCCGCAGCAAGCTGCAGACGCCCGAGCAGTTCGAGAACGTGGTCGTCAAATCTTCCAGTGACGGCGCGGTCGTGCTCTTGCGCGATGTGGCGCGGGTGGAGCTGGGCAGCGAAAGCTATGACATCAACTCGGCGCTCAATGGCAGGCCTGCTGCGGCAATGGGTATTCAGCTGGCGTCAGGCGCAAACGCGCTGAGCGTTGGTGAAGCGATCAAGGCCAAACTCAAGGAGCTCGAACCGTTCTACCCCGCGCAAATGCAACTGAAAACAGTCATTGCCTATGACACCACGCCATTCGTGAGCCTGTCGATCAAGGAGGTGGTGAAGTCGCTGGGTGAGGCGATCGCGCTGGTGGTGCTGATCATGTTTCTGTTCATGCAGAACCTGCGTGCCACGCTGATTCCGGCGATTACCGTGCCGGTGGTGCTGCTGGGCACGTTCGGCGTGCTGGCGCTGTTCGGCTATTCGATCAACACGCTGACCATGTTCGCGATGGTCCTGGCCATCGGCCTGCTGGTCGACGATGCCATTGTGGTGGTGGAAAACGTCGAGCGGGTGATGGGCGAAGAGCACCTGAGCCCGCTGGAGGCGACCCGCAAATCAATGGATGAAATTACCAGCGCGCTGATCGGTATTGCGCTGGTGCTGAGCGCCGTGTTCATTCCGATGGCCTTTTTCAGCGGTTCCACCGGGATTATCTACCGGCAGTTTTCGGTGACCATCGTTTCGGCCATGCTGCTCTCGGTACTGGTTGCAATGACCCTGACGCCAGCGTTGTGCGCAACGATGCTCAAAGCCTCGGATGCGCAACTGCACGCACAGCGCGGTGGCTTTTTCGGCTGGTTCAACCGCACGTTCGACCGCAGCGCCGATCGCTATCAGCGAGGCGTGGGCGGAGTCATCGAACATCGCGGACGGGGCCTGCTGGTGTATGCGCTGGTGCTGGTGGTCATGGCGGTGGGTTACGTCAGTCTGCCCACCTCGTTCCTGCCGGATGAAGACCAGGGCGCGCTGATGGCGCAGATCCAGCTGCCGGTGGGCGCTACCGACAGCCGTACGCAGGCGGTGATGCGGCAGTTCGAGGCTTACATGCTCAAACAGCCGGAGGTCGAGGCGTTGATCAGTATTTCCGGACTGGGGATGGGCGGTAACAGTCAGAACACCGCCAGGGCGTTTATCAAGCTCAAGGACTGGAGCGAGCGTTCCGGCAAGGAGCAGGGTGCGGCGCAGGTGGCACAGCGCGCGACGCTGGCCCTGGCGAGCATCGGTGACGCCAGCGTGTTTGTCATGCAGCCGCCTGCGGTACGTGGCCTGGGGCAGAGTTCGGGGTTCGATGTGCAACTCAAGGACCTCGGCGGAGTGGGGCATGAGGCACTGGTGGCGGCACGCGAGCAGTTTATCGAGCTGGCGAGAAAGGACTCGAGCATGCTGGGCGTGCGCAGCAACGGCCTGGACGACACTCCGCAGCTGAAAGTGACCATCGACGATCGCAAGGCCGGAGCGCTGAGCCTGTCCACCAGCGACATCAACTCGACCCTGTCCACTGCGCTGGGCGGCAGCTACATCAATGACTTCCTCAATCAGGGGCGAGTGAAGAAAGTCTACGTGCAGGGCGAGGCTGCTTCGCGTATGCAATCAGCCGATCTGGACCATTGGTTCGTGCGCAACAGCAATGACGAAATGGTCCCGTTCTCGTCGTTCGCCAGCAGCAGCTGGAGCTATGGTTCGCCGTTGCTGGAGCGTTACAACGGCAGCTCGTCACTTGAAGTGGTGGGCGACCCTGCGCCAGGTGTCAGCTCGGGTACCGCGATGGATGCGGTTGAGGCCATCATCAAGCAACTGCCCGAAGGCATCGGGTACGAGTGGACCGGGCAGTCCTATCAACTGCGCCTGTCCGGCTCCCAGGCGCCGATGCTCTATGCCATTTCAGTGCTGTTCGTGTTTCTCTGCCTGGCAGCCCTGTACGAGAGCTGGTCGGTGCCGTTCTCGGTCATGCTCGTGGTGCCGCTGGGTGTGGTCGGCGCGGTACTGGCGACGCGGATTAGTGGCTTGAGCAATGACGTGTACTTTCAGGTGGGCTTGCTGACCACCGTGGGCCTGGCGGCGAAAAACGCGATTCTGATCGTCGAGTTCGCCAAACATCTTCAGGAACAGGGCAAAAGCCTGCATGAAGCGACCCTTCTTGCCGCCCGGCAACGACTGCGTCCGATTCTGATGACTTCGCTGGCGTTCATGTTCGGTGTGCTGCCGCTGGCCCTCAGCAGCGGTGCAGGCTCGGCCGGGCGTAACGCGATCGGCACGGGCGTACTGGGCGGCATGTTCAGCGCCACCGTGCTGGGGATTTTTCTGGTGCCGCTGTTCTTCGTGGAAGTGCGTCGCCGCTTCAGTCGTTCGTCAGGCAATGCTCCTGCGGCTCAACCCACATCTACAGGTGAAGCATGATGCGTCTTTTCTGGCCTTCGCTGGCTGTCACGGCGCTGCTTGCGGGCTGCGTCAACCTGGCCCCGGATTACCAGCGGCCTGAAGCGCCGGTTTCAAGCCAATGGCTGCCAGCGACGGCTGCCCAACCGGCTGCGTCGGGCAGCGTGCCCACGGATATCGAATGGCAGAATTTTTTCATCGATAACCGCCTGGTGCGCCTGCAGAACCTGGCGCTGGTGAATAACCGCGACCTGCGCCTGGCCAGCCTCAATGTCGAGAAAGCGCAGGCGCAATATCGCATCGAGCGGGCGGCGAGCCTGCCGACCATTGATGCCAGTGGCAGCGGCACGCATACACGCACGCCGTCATCGACCTCGATGACCGGAAAGTCGTCGATCAGCCATGAGTACAGCGCGCAGCTGGGCTTGAGCAGCTATGAACTGGATGTGTTCGGGCGTATCCAGAACCTTCAGGACGAAGCGCTCGAGGATTACCTGGCCTTGACCGAAACCCGGCGCAGCACGCAAATCAGCCTGATCGCCGAAGTGGCGACCGGCTGGCTGACCCTGGCCGCCGACAACCAGCTTCTGAAACTTGCCGAAGACACGCTGGCCAGCCAGCAGAAAAGCTACGACCTGACCAAAAGCAGTCATGCGCTGGGCGGTTCTTCGGGGCTGGAAGTGGCCCAGGCGCAGACAACGGTCGAATCGGCGAGGGGCGATGTGGCGCAATATAAAAGCCAGATTCTTCAGGACCGCAACGCCTTGCGCCTGCTGGTCGGCAGCGATCTGCCGGAGGAGCTGCTGCCCGATGCCGACATGCAGTCGGTGGCGCAATTGGTGCAGGTGCCGGATGGCCTGCCTTCCAGCCTCCTGCAGCGTCGCCCGGACGTGCTGAGTGCCGAACACACACTCAAAGCCGCGAACATTGATATCGGTGCCGCGCGTGCGGCGTTCTTCCCCAGTATCACCCTGACTGCCAGTGCAGGCTCTTCCAGCACCAGCCTGTCAGGTCTGTTCAAGTCCGGAACCGGCGCGTGGAGCTTTGCGCCAAGTATCATCGTGCCGATTTTCGACGGCGGCGCCAATCGGGCCACGCTTGACTCGGCCAAGGTCGAGAACCAGATCCAGATTCAGACCTATCAGCAGACGATCCAGACCGCATTCAAGGAAGTGGCCGATGCCTTGGCGGTGCGCAGCACGCTGGATGAGCGGCTTGCCGCGCAGCAGGCCTACACCGATGCCAGCCGCAGAAGCTACGAACTGGCCGACGCCCTATACCGCGGCGGATCGCAGAGTTATCTGGAGGCGCTCGAGTCGCAACGCTCGCTGTACAGTGCCGAGCAGGACCTGATTTTCCTGCGTCTGACAGAGCAGAGCAACCGCGTCACGCTCTACAAGGTCATGGGCGGCGGATGGAATCGGTGATGGTTTTTTCCACTAGCCTTTGAATAATCGCCAGGCTTGAACGTTTTACCCTTGCCCACAGTGCGGCCATTTGCAGGTTCGCACTGTGGTTTTGATCCTTCATGAACAGGAGTTCTCATGAAACCCTCCCAGCCGAAGTACGCCCACGCCTTGTTGCTGCTGGTCACTTCACTCAGCATTCAGACGCCGGCTCTGGCCCGTACGGCATCCTCGGCGACCGCCGACAACGTGGCCCGGCTTGCAGTGGTCAAACCGATCAGCAGTTGTGCTGCACTGAGCAGCGTGGAACTCAGTGACATCGGCGGGCAGGGCAGTCGTGTGCTGGCGGCCAGTGAATCGACGCGTGACGGTGTTGCGGTGTGTGCGGTGGAAGGCCAACTGGCGCCGGAGATCAATTTCAGGCTTGAGCTGCCAACCGGGACCTGGGAGCAGCGCTACCTGCAAGTCGGCTGCGGCGGATTGTGTGGCAACGTCAACTCGACCGTGCGTGCCGCTGATGGCTGTACATCCCTGAATACCGGCGCCTTTGCGGTGGCCTCCACTGACATGGGCCATCGGGCGGCAGACGAGCATTTTGGCGATGATCCGCAAAAACGCGCCGATTTTGCCCATCGTGGTGTGCACCTCACTGCGCTGGCCTCGAAGAAACTGATCGCCGCGTTCTATGGTCGCAAAGCAGAATACGCCTACTTCAGTGGCTGCTCGGACGGCGGTCGCGAGGCGTTGATCGAAGCACAGCGTTACCCGGACGATTTCGACGGCATCATTGCCGGAGCCCCGGCGCTCAACTTTCAAGTGCAGAAAACCCTGTATCACGGCTGGATGGCGCGCTCCAACCGAGGGGCAGACGGCAAGCCTATCCTGCTCGCCTCACGACTACCGTTGCTGCACAAGGCCGTACTTGACCAATGCGATGTGCTGGACGGACAGATTGACGGCCTGATAGCGGATCCGCGTATCTGCCACTTCGATCCCGCCGCGCTGCAATGCAAGGCGTCGGCCGACCCCGCCACGTGCCTGAGCGCAGAGGAGGTGGCCACGGTCAGACGCTTTTACGAAGGCCCGAAGGACGCTGCCAGTGGTGAGCGACTGACCCTGGGCGGCCCGCAGCCGGGTTCGGAATTGGCTTGGGCCGGCGTGTTCGTGCCGGTTAGCGCCGATCAGACGGTATACAGTGAAAAGGCCGCGCTGGAGGCCATTCGCAACGTCGTGTTCGAGAAGAACCCACCGGCAAGTTTCGATTTGAATGCGCTGAACTTCGACGAGAAAACCTTTGATCAACTGCGCCCGTTGCATGCGCTGTACGACGCCACCAATCCCGATCTCTCGCCATTCGCCAGCCACGGCGGCAAACTGATCCTGTGGCACGGCTGGGCCGACCCGAACGTCTCACCGCTCAACACCCTGGCGTACCACGAGGCGCTTGAAGCACAGATGGGCAAGAGCCGCACCGAGGCATTCTCGAGGCTGTACATGCTGCCCGGCGTTTATCACTGCGGCGGCGGGGAAGGGCCAAGCCTGGTCGATCTGCTGACGCCGATCATAGCCTGGGTCGAAAAAAGCCGGGCCCCGGACGCCATCGTTGTCCGACAGGCAGGCCCCGACAAGGCCGGCAACAGGCAGAGACCGCTGGCACAGTCGCTGCCGGCGTCCATGGTCAAGGAAAACGTGGGCAATCGCGGACGTACCCGCAAGGTCTTCCCGTACCCGTTCATGGCCGAGTACGACCACAAGGGCTACGCGAAAAACGCAAACAGCTACCAGCGCGCCCAGCCGCTGACCACGGAAAAAACACCACAATGGATGGGCAGCGGGTTCTTCAAACCGTATACGCCTCTGGAAAGCCAGGCGCAGTAGAGTTTGCACTGGTACAGCGTGGGCGAATTATTTTCTCCTCGTTCTTGACATGGCATGCGAACCAGTACAGAATTGCGTCCATTCCTGAGCGAGGAATTGAAAAAAACCCTTTAGATTCAATGGGTTGGAAGCCAAAGAAATACAGGTTTCCCGCGAAATCAAAACACGTTTGATGTTCAAGTGAAGCATCTTTCGTTTGAGGCCGAGTAGCAAAATGGTTATGCAGCGGATTGCAAATCCGCCTACGCCGGTTCGATTCCGACCTCGGCCTCCACTATTCAAAGCCCCGCAGATTAACGTCTGCGGGGTTTTTTATTGGGCGCAGGAAAGTGATGAGTTCCGAAACTTTAAGGGGTGGAGTTCCGAAACTTTCTCACTTTGAGGGCTGCGCGACAGCGCCGATCCGGCGGTAAACGCGCTTCGTTATCTCCTGTTTGGAGTGGCCCAGCAACAGGCTGGCGTCTGCGATATCGGTGATCTCGGACGCGGCTTTCGGCCTGATATCCTTGAACTGGAATTGCCGTATTTTCTCTGCGTCTTCAGCCCTGCCATCGGCAATGGCAGAAAGGCGTGCTGCTTCCCGGGCTTCGTCCCATCGGTTACGCAGCATCTGCTGAGAAACGCGCATGCCAGTTCTGCTCAAAATGAAGTGATGGGATGCGTGCTTGGCATTTCTCAGCATTATTGCGCCTATCAGCAGTCCCAAGCTGTTTGGAACGCCGCTGTTCTGCATCTGAATGCGCAGGCGCTTTCCGGTCTTTCCTTGCTGGACATTGAGGTAGTCGCCCTCAATATCGCCTCGGTTCATCGCGATAACGTCAGCTGGGCGCTGACCGGTTAGGTAAGCCAGGTCCATCGCATCCTTGAGCTCCTGCGGGGCTTGCCCGTACACAGCAGCCCAGACCATGTCATTCGCGTAATAGTCGCGGACCTTTTCCTTGTTCTTGCGCACCCCGGCGCAGGGGTTCTCGCGATCTGTGAATCCCCATTCACGTGCCATGTTGTAAACATGCGATAGCAGCGCAATCTCTCGGTTTGCTCTGGTCTTTGCCGTCCGTGCGTCTCGATACTGGGCGACCATTGAAGGGGTGATTGCGTCAATTGGAGCGCTCTCGAACCCTTTACGCAGGTGTTTCAATTCAGCCTTGTTGTCTTTCTGCGTTCGCGCAGCTTTCTTCGGGATTATGTCCCGCTCGTACCGGTCAAAAATCCCCTTCATGATCTTCAAGTCATCTGGCTTTGTTTTTGCCTCCAGCTCAGCCCATTTCAGTCTCGCCTTATCCAGGTCGCCGCCCAGCGGCAGCTCTTTGCCGTTCGCGTCCCGGTAGTAATATCCCACCCATACAGTTCCGTTTTTGCGAGGGCGCTTGCGCCGTACCATCCCTGGCGGCAAATCCCTGTTCTCAGTATTCCGGGGGCGCATTTCAGTTCACTCTGGAAAAGTCCGGTGTCCAAGACGGGCGCGCCGGGGGAGGGTTGTGGTCACCGGCGGGCGCCGGTGTCATGCCGAGCTTCATGCGTGCGAACATCCGGCCTACCAGAGGACGCCCGCCCCGGCTTTCTACGAAAATCCAGTTGCGGTCGTTGAGCCATTTTCGCTGATGTGCTCTGTGCTTGTAGCCAGTCAGATCGGCCAACTCTTGGTCTGTAAGTATTTCTGCTTCCACGGTAAAGGCTCCAGGCCGCGCTGCGCGGCGGAATGGGTGATCAGGCAGGTTCTGCGGTTCACTGCTATGGTCCATGCAGCCAGCAGGGGCTGGGACGGCACCAAGGAGAGGTCATGGAATGCACCACGACTGCGGATGAGGTTTACGGCCCGCGCAATGCCAGACTCGGCAGGCGGGCGGTGGACGGCAATGTCTGGTCAGGCCCAACGATGATTTTCAGAATCATCGGTGACCGGGTCTACTCAATGCACGAGCAGTACCTGGGCCGGCTCAAGTACGGCATGGCGATGACTGACAGGGGAGAGCTGATATTCATGGTGCGGTAGGCTCACAGCGTCACGCGCCTGAACTCGACTACCCAGACCCACGGGTTTGCGTTCCACGATTCAGCACCGTTGATAGATGACCAGAGCTCGCCAAAAACAGAGGCGCCTATCTTTTGAGCTTCCTCTTTATTTGCACCAAAGAGCCAGAACTGGCGAACTTGGCAGCCTTCCCGCTGGACCTGGGCAAGACTGATTTCCTGCAGCCGTTCAACCCGAACATCGGTGATCTCCAGCAGGATGCGGCTGACCCAACGCGGCATGTGAATGGATGGCCGAGTTTTCCCTGGCGTGATCATCGAGCATCCGGTTTGCCTCAAGGCGCCATCTGCTGGGTACTGTATCGGCTCGCCGTGGCTCAGCTCTCGCGGCGCGATTGCATTCACCTGCGCGTCAGCCTGCCAAGCCTCCCGCACCCATAGCCGGTCACCGGGTCTTCCGTGCGGGCAGTTACTGCTGACAAAGTGTTTTGTCACCGGTTTGCCGTAAATGTCTTGCCCGTAGTTGGCACCATCTACACAGAAATTACCGCTCGCATCAATGTGCGGTTGAACCTTGAGCGCCCGCCGCGTGACCGTCTTCTGGCCTGACAGGATGGCGCGCACCATCGGCGCGCTGAACAGGATCGGTCTTTCCTTGGCCTGGGTCATGGAGTCACCACCCGCCGAGCCCACTGCACGTATGGGCCATCGTCCGTGTCGAAGATGCCCAGAAGGAACCAGCCGGGCTCAGCGGGTGCTTCAGGCTCCCAGCCGAGGCAGTTGGCTGCGCCTTCTTCCCAGTAAGGGTGCGATTCAAGTTCGGCATCCATGTGCCAGCCGACCACCTTCAGCTGCTGGCCATTAAGCCACGCTTTGTAGGCGGCATGGTCTTCATCGAAATTCGGGATTCCTGGGTGATACTAGTAGCCGTCCTCGTCACGGACGACTTCGACAGCGCCTATCAACTTTTCTTCGGGCATGACTTAGTCCTTGCCGCAC
>NZ_CDRVEU010000014.1:0-213617 GCF_977070315.1 Plantibacter cousiniae (nom. nud.)
GAAGACTTTGGTCCAAACGCCATATTTTCAGGGGCTGCACCGGCCTCTTCGCGAGCAAGCTCGCTCCCACGAAGACTGTGTATTACGCTGAGCCCGGCGCATAGACACGATGGCGTCTTAGGGATACCTCTCGTTCCGCACGCTTTAGCGTGGCAATGCATTTTGGTGAAGCTCTGCGTCACATGGCATTGATAGCCATACGCCACGCGCGCGAGTAATACCGGGTATTTCCGGTGCCTGAACAGCTTCGCGTTGGCGGCAAGCATGGATCGTGGCACGATGGTCCGGTTATCGAACCGGATTTCCTGACCATGCCGCACTCAACACCCAAGAATTTTTCACTGATCGCCGCTATCGACCTGGGCTCCAACAGCTTTCATATGGTTGTGGCAAAAGCCAATCAGGGCGAGATTCGCATTCTTGAGCGCCTGGGCGAGAAGGTGCAGTTGGCCGCTGGCATCGACGAAGAGCGCCAGCTGACCGAAGAATCCATGCAACGCGGTCTCGACTGCCTGAAACGTTTCGCCCAGTTGATCAACGGGCTGCCGCTCGGTGCGGTACGCATCGTGGGCACCAATGCCCTGCGCGAGGCGCGTAACCGCAACGACTTCATTCACCGCGCCGAAGAAATCCTCGGCCACCCGGTGGAAGTGATTTCCGGCCGCGAGGAAGCGCGCCTCATTTATCTGGGCGTCTCCCACACACTGGCCGATACCCCAGGCAAACGTCTGGTCGCCGACATCGGCGGCGGCAGTACCGAATTCATCATCGGCCAGCGCTTCGAGCCGCTGCTGCGTGAAAGCCTGCAGATGGGCTGCGTGAGTTTTACCCAGCGCTACTTCCGCGACGGCAAGGTGACACCGGCCCGTTATGCTCAGGCCTACACCGCTGCCCGTCTGGAAATCATGAGCATCGAACACGCACTGCATCGCCTCAAGTGGGATGAAGCGATTGGTTCGTCAGGCACCATTCGTGCTATCGGCCTGGCGCTCAAGGCCAATGGTTACGGCGCTGGCGAGGTCAACGCCGAAGGGCTGGCCTGGCTCAAGCGCAAGCTGTTCAAGCTGGGTGATGTGGAAAAGATCGACTTCGACGGCATCAAGCCCGACCGTCGCGCCATTTTCCCCGCAGGCCTGGCGATTCTCGAAGCCATCTTCGACGCCCTCGAACTCAAGCGCATGGATCACTGCGAAGGTGCCCTGCGTGAAGGCGTGCTGTATGACCTGATGGGCCGCCATCATCATGAAGACGTCCGTGAGCGTACGCTCAGCTCGCTGATGGAGCGTTATCACGTCGATCTGGAACAGGCGGCACGCGTCGAAGCCAAGGCGCTGCACGCACTGGAGCAAGTCGCCGAGAGCTGGGAATTACAGCACGAGAGCTACGCCGAACTGCTGAGCTGGGCGGCCAAGGTGCACGAAATCGGCCTGGACATCGCCCACTATCACTACCACAAGCACGGCGCGTACCTGATCGAGCACTCCGACCTGGCCGGTTTCTCACGCGAAGACCAGCAAATGCTCGCACTGCTGGTGCGCGGTCATCGCCGTAATATTCCCAAGGACAAGTTCGCCGATTTCGGCGACGAAGGCATCAAGCTGATTCGCTTGTGCGTGCTGTTGCGCTTTGCGATTCTGTTTCACCACATTCGCGGCACCCAAGAGATGCCACGTGTGGTGTTGCGTGCCGACGGCCCGAATCTGGACGCCGAATTCCCGAAAGGCTGGCTGGACAACAACCAGCTGACTCAGGCCGACTTCGCCCTGGAAGCGGAGTGGCTGACCCGAGTCGGCATCGTCTTCAGCGTACGCTGAGGACCGGGTTGCTCAGGCGCTCCAAAAGGGTCGCCTGGGCGCTTCGCGGGTTCTGATTACCGGTCGGCGTGCTGCGCACGTAACGCCCGTCCGGCTGCAACAGCCAGCTGTGGGTGTTGTCGGTCAGATAGCTTTCCAGTTCCTTTTTCACACGCAGAACCAACTTCTTGCCTTCCACCGGGAAGCAGGTCTCGACGCGCTTGTCGAGGTTGCGCTCCATCCAGTCGGCACTCGACAGGAACATCTGCTCGTCGCCGCCGTTGAGGAAGTAGAACACTCGCGTGTGTTCCAGGAAGCGGCCGATGATCGAGCGCACATGGATATTGTGCGAAACCCCGGCGATGCCCGGACGCAGACAGCACATGCCGCGCACCACCAGATCGATGCGCACACCGGACTGGCTGGCCTTGTACAACGCCCGGATGATCTTCGGATCGGTCAGCGAGTTGAACTTGGCGATGATGTGCGCAGGCTTGCCGTCGAGCGCAAATTGCGTCTCGCGGGCGATCATGTCGAGCATGCCTTTCTTGAGCGTGAACGGCGCGTGCAGCAGCTTCTTCATGCGCAGCGTCTTGCCCATGCCGATCAACTGACTGAACAGTTTGCCGACGTCTTCGCACAACGCGTCATCGGAGGTCAGCAAGCTGTAGTCGGTATACAGACGCGCGTTACCGGCGTGGTAGTTGCCGGTCCCGAGATGCGCATAACGCACGATCTCGCCCGCTTCGCGACGCAGAATCAACATCATCTTGGCGTGGGTCTTGAAGCCGACCACGCCGTAGATCACCACTGCACCGGCGGCCTGCAGACGGCTGGCCAGTTGCAGGTTGGACTCTTCGTCGAAACGCGCACGCAGCTCGATCACCGCAGTGACTTCCTTACCGTTACGCGCGGCATCGACCAGCGCATCGACGATTTCCGAGTTCGCGCCGCTGCGATACAGCGTCTGGCGTACCGCAAGCACGTGCGGGTCTTTTGCCGCCTGGCGCAGCAGGTCGACCACTGGCGTGAAGGACTCGAAAGGGTGCAGCAACAGGATGTCCTGTTTGCTGACCACGCTGAAAACGTTTTCGCTGTTCTGCAGCAGCTTGGGAATGGCTGGCGTGAACGGCGGGTATTGCAATTCGGGGTGGCTGTCCAGGCCGGTGATGCTGAACAGACGTGTCAGGTTGACCGGACCATTCACCTGATACAGCTCGGACTCGTTCAGGTTGAACTGCTTGAGCAGGTAGTCCGACAGGTGTTTCGGGCAGGTATCCGCCACTTCCAGACGTACCGCATCACCATAGCGACGCGAGAACAACTCGCCACGCAGTGCGCGCGCCAGGTCTTCCACATCTTCGGAGTCCAGCGCCAGGTCGGCGTTTCGGGTCAGGCGGAACTGGTAGCAGCCCTTGACCTTCATGCCCTGAAACAGATCGTCAGCGTGGGCGTGGATCATCGACGACAGGAACACGAAGTTGTCGCCAGGCCCGCAGACATCTTCCGGCACTTTGATCACACGCGGCAGCAGACGCGGCGCGGGAATGATCGCAAGACCGGAGTCGCGCCCGAAGGCATCGATACCTTCAAGCTCGACGATGAAGTTCAGGCTCTTGTTGACCAGTAACGGGAACGGGTGCGTCGGATCGAGACCGATCGGGGTGATGATCGGCGCGATCTCGTCGCGGAAATAGCGTCGTACCCAGGCCTTGAGCTTGGCCGTCCAGTGACGGCGGCGAATGAAGCGGACCTGATGTTTCTCCAGTTCCGGCAGCAGAATGTCGTTGAGGATCGCGTACTGACGATCCACGTGACCGTGTACCAGTTCGCTGATCCTGGCCAGCGCCTGATGCGGCTGCAGACCATCGGCGCCCGCCTGTTCGCGGGCAAAGGTGATCTGTTTCTTCAGGCCCGCAACACGAATCTCGAAGAACTCATCGAGGTTGCTGGAGAAGATCAGCAGAAACTTCAGCCGCTCCAGCAATGGGTAGGACTCATCGAGCGCCTGTTCCAGAACCCGGATATTGAACTGCAGTTGCGACAGTTCACGGTGGATATACAGGCTGCTGTCGTCCAGGTTCGGGGCGACGATAGCGGGCACCGCAGCGGCGGGTGCCTCGATGGCCGGGATTACTTCGATGTCAGGTTCGACCACGGGCGTTGCCTCCGGGACATCGACTTGAACAGCGGCTTCGATGAGTGCTTCGGTATTCATGAATGTTCCTGTGAGGCTATTGCCCCTTCAACAGTTGAGCGGCGCGGACAGCAAAGTAGGTAAGGATGCCGTCGGCACCGGCGCGTTTGAAGGCAGTGAGGGATTCGAGAATCACCCCTTCACTCAGCCAACCGTTCTGGATTGCGGCCATGTGCATCGCGTATTCACCGCTGACCTGATAAACAAAGGTCGGCACTTTGAACTCATCCTTGACCCTGTACAGAATGTCCAGATAAGGCATGCCAGGCTTGACCATGACCATGTCGGCGCCTTCGGCAAGGTCGGCTGCCACTTCGTGCAGGGCCTCGCTGCTGTTGGCCGGGTCCATCTGATAAGAGGCCTTGTTGGCCTTGCCCAGATTCAGCGAAGAACCCACCGCGTCACGGAACGGACCGTAGTAGGCACTGGCGTACTTGGCCGAATAGGCCATGATCCTGACATTCACATGCCCGGCCAGCTCCAGAGACTCGCGGATGGCCTGAATGCGACCGTCCATCATGTCCGACGGCGCGACCACCTGAGCACCGGCATCGGCGTGCGACAGCGCCTGCTTCACCAGCGCGTCGACGGTGATGTCGTTCTGAACATAGCCCTCTTCATCGAGGATGCCGTCCTGACCATGGGTGGTGAACGGGTCCAGCGCCACATCAGTGATGACGCCCAGCTCCGGGAAACGGTCACGCAGGGCGCGGGTCGCGCGCTGGGCGATGCCGTCCGGGTTCCAGGCTTCGGCACCGTCGAGGGATTTCTTTTCCGGCGGTGTCACCGGGAACAGCGCCAGCGCAGGGATACCCAACGCGACCCAGTGTTCGGCTTCCTTGAGCAACAGATCCACACTCAAGCGCTCGACGCCGGGCATCGAGGCGATGGATTCACGACGGTTTTCACCATCGAGGACAAATACGGGAAGAATCAGATCGTCGACAGTGACAACGTTTTCACGCACCAGCCTACGGGAAAAGTCGTCGCGGCGATTACGGCGCAGACGAGTGAGAGGAAACAGGCGGTTGGCGGGGGTAAAGCTCACGGCGAGACTCCTGAGCCCGCTTACGCGGGCAAGCGCGACAGTTATAAGCCGCCATTATGACCAATGTGTGACAGTCATGGTTCGACCTGCGACTGCACGTCGCGGTCACGGCCTTCAAGGGGATACGACCATTGTGGTTGCAAGAATCTTTAACGTCGAGACACATATGGACACTTTCATGATTGCCTTGGGCGCGTTAGGCTGCGCGTTCATTTCGCCAGCATCCAGACAATGCTCCAGAATTTCTTGAACGAATTCGGCTACTTTGCCCTGTTCCTCGGCACCTTTTTTGAAGGCGAGACCATTCTGGTTCTTGCCGGATTCCTGGCGTTTCGCGGATACATGGACCTCAACATCGTCATCCTCGTGGCCTTTTGTGGCAGTTATGCGGGTGACCAGTTGTGGTATTTCATGGGGCGCAAGCACGGCCGCAAGCTCCTGGCGCGCAAGCCTCGCTGGCAACTCATGGGCGACAAGGCCCTGCGGCTGGTCCGCAAGCACCCGGATATCTGGGTATTGAGCTTCCGCTTCGTGTACGGGCTGCGAACGGTCATGCCCGTGGCCATCGGCCTGTCAGGTTATCCACCCGGGCGTTATCTTCTGCTGAACGGTATCGGCGCAGCTGTCTGGGCTGCGGCGCTGGGTTCGGCTGCTTACCACTTCGGCGCGGTTCTCGAAGGCTTGCTGGGCAACGTCAAGAAATATGAACTCTGGGTGCTGGGCGCGCTGGTACTGCTGGGGCTGGCCCTGTGGATACGCAGACGCATCAAGAACGCCCGCATCGCCCGTGAAGAGCGTGCAGAAAAGAGCCGCTTCTGCGCATCGGCAGCGGCCTCCGACCTGGAAACGCCGGTCACCGTGCCCGTCGATCTGACGAAAAAGTCCGACGAATAAACTCCCCCGTACTTCTCCCGAGCGCAGGCTGACAGGCCTCGCTCGGCGACAGCGCACAGACGCTGCAGACCTCGCGACCACCACCCTCCCCATGCACCTTGTGCGCAGCCAGCAATCCCTCAACTGAACACTCGGCCCGCAAAGCGATCAACTGAACAGACAAATTAAAAGAAGCCTTAGGTTGCTCAAGCACAAGGAGCCGAAATCGATGCAGAAAAAAGTGGCTGTAATCCTCTCCGGCTGTGGCGTCTACGACGGTGCCGAGATTCACGAAAGCGTTCTCACCCTGTTGCGCCTGGATCAACGCGGTGCGCAGGTTCAGTGCTTCGCGCCTGACATCACTCAGCATCACGTCATCAATCACCTGAGCGGTGAGGAAATGCCCGAGTCGCGCAATGTACTGGTCGAGTCTGCGCGCATTGCACGGGGCGAAGTGAAGGACATCCGCGAGGCGAATGCCGAAGACTTTGACGCCCTGATCATCCCGGGCGGTTTCGGCTCGGCAAAGAATCTTTCCGACCTTGCCCTGCAAGGCCATGCCTGCCAGGTCGAAGCCGGGTTGCTGGAGCTCGCCGAGGCGTTTGCCGAAGCCGGCAAACCGGTCGGGCTGATCTGCATCACCCCGGCACTTGCGGCCAAGATCTATGGTCCCGGCGTGACCTGCACCATCGGTAACGACCCTGAAACCGCCGCGGCCATCACCAAAATGGGTGGCAGTCATTCAGAATGCGCCGTCGATGACATCGTCGAGGACGAAGCGCGAAAACTGGTCAGCACGCCTGCCTATATGGTCGCCAAAAGCATCAGCGAGGCGGCCTCGGGCATCAATAAGCTGGTTGACCGTGTGCTGGAGCTGACTCACGAGGGCGATGCCTGACCGTCGCCCTGTCTGCAAAACACCGCCCGTCAGGCGAGCGGTGTTTTGCAGGCCGACCTTAGTGATCCATCCGGGCTTTATGCTGTACTGTACGCATGAACAGTATATGAGTAATGCCAGATGTCCAGCCTCTATCCGGTTCGTGGCCGAGGTACTGCCAGCAATCCGCATAACCGTTTCGCACCCAGTCAATCAGTGGCTGAAGACGATGGCTGGTATCAGGAAGTGCCACTCACGCAAGGCACCCAGGTTACCAGCGAAACAGCCAAAAGCATCATCACCCGCAACAGCTCGCCGGATATCCCCTTTGACAGGTCGATCAACCCTTACCGGGGCTGCGAGCACGGCTGCATCTATTGTTTCGCCAGACCCAGCCACGCCTATTGGGACATGTCTCCCGGCCTGGACTTCGAGACCAAGCTGATCGCCAAGACCAACGCAGCGGCGTTGCTCGAGCAACAGCTCTCCAAACCCGGCTACCGCTGCGCGCCCATCACCCTCGGGGCCAACACCGACCCCTACCAGCCGATCGAACGGGAGTACCGCATCACCCGGGCGACGCTTGAGGTGTTGCTGCGCTATCGGCATCCGGTCAGCATCATTACCAAAGGCTCGCTGATCCTGCGCGACCTGGATCTGCTGGCAGAAATGGCCAGGCTGCGGCTGGTGTCGGTCTTCATCAGCCTGACGACGCTGGATGACGAGCTCAAATGCATCCTCGAACCCAGGGCAGCAGCGCCCAAGGCTCGCCTGCGGGCCATTCGGGTATTGCGTCAGGCGGGTGTCCCGGTCGGCGTGCTGTGTGCGCCGATGATCCCGATGATCAATGACAGCGAGCTGGAGGCACTGCTGAGCGAAGCGAAGGCTGCGGGCGCCCTGAGCGCCAGCTACGTCATGCTGCGCCTGCCGCTGGAAGTCGCGCCGCTGTTCGACGAGTGGCTGAAGACACATTACCCGCAACGCGCCGATCATGTGATGAGTCTGATTCGTCAAAGTCGCGGCGGAGCCGTGTACGACAGCACATTTGGTTCTCGAATGCGTGGCGAAGGACCGTTTGCCGACCTGCTGGCTCAACGCTATGCCTTGGCAATCAAACGACTCGGATTGAACAAACGTGGTGGATTTGCACTCGACTGCGATGCGTTTTGTCCGCCGGGAGGACAAATGTCGCTGCTGTGACGAACTTGGTACTATCGTGCAAACCCGCGTCCCAGAGCCATCGCATTCAGTTTCGTTTAAGCTTCGGCGATTAGTCTGTTACTCGGAGTGTCATCAGCGATAGCGCTCAAGGGATTTGTTCGTGATGCCCTTCAGAGAGGGATCACATCCGGCTCTGGTCAAACAGGCATGAAGAATCCACATCAATTCGTCAGAGAGGATGAAGACATGACAGACATCGGTAAACAGCATTCGGCTACGTCGTCCAGCACATCAAGCCATTCAGACAGCGCCGACGTAGCGTTGAAACATATCGTCGATGGCTTTGTACATTTCCGTAACGAGGTCTTCCCCCAGCAGGAAGAGCTGTTCAAGAAGCTGGCGACTGCCCAATCGCCACGGGCCATGTTCATCACCTGCGCCGACTCGCGCATCGTGCCCGAATTGATCACCCAAAGTTCGCCTGGCGACCTGTTCGTCACGCGTAACGTCGGCAACGTCGTCCCGCCGTATGGCCAGATGAACGGCGGCGTGTCCACCGCTCTGGAATACGCAGTGGTTGCACTGGGCGTGCAGCACATCATCGTTTGCGGACACTCTGACTGCGGCGCCATGCGCGCAGTGCTCAACCCTGACAGCCTGGACAAGATGCCTACGGTAAAAGCCTGGTTGCGTCATGCCGAGGTTGCCCGCACGGTAGTCGAGCAGAACTGCAGCTGCAGCGGCGAACTGGAAACCATGCAGGTCCTGACTCAGGAAAACGTGATTTCCCAGTTGCAACACCTGCGCACCCACCCTTCGGTCGCAGCAAAAATGGCCAGCGGCCAATTGTTCATTCACGGCTGGGTCTACAGCATCGAAACCAGCGAAATCCTGGCTTATGACGCCGAGCTCGATCGTTTCATACCGCTCGACGGTTCGGGACCGACGCCGATGGCTTCACCGAAAGCACGCTTTTCAGCCGACTGATCACCAGTCCGACTGACGGCAAGCCCTTCTTTATCAGCTGATGGCGGCTGCGCAGGATGCGCGTCGCCCGTCTTGCCTCGTCTGAAGAATTCCGGAGAAGCGTCATGGGTATTACAGCATTGAAAACCGCTTTACCACGGGAGCTGCTCGCTTCCGTGGTCGTGTTCCTGGTCGCCCTGCCGCTGTGCATGGGGATCGCCATCGCATCCGGCATGCCTCCGGCCAAAGGTCTGATCACAGGCATCGTAGGCGGGCTTATAGTCGGCTGGATAGCCGGTTCTCCGTTGCAGGTCAGCGGACCCGCAGCCGGTCTGGCAGTACTGGTTTTTGAAGTGGTACGCGAGCACGGCATGGCCATGCTGGGTCCTATTCTGGTACTCGCCGGGTTACTTCAGCTGCTGGCAGGTCGATTCAAGCTTGGCTGCTGGTTCCGGGTCACGGCGCCTGCGGTGGTCTATGGCATGCTCGCCGGTATCGGCGTGTTGATCGTACTGTCACAGGCACACGTGATGTTCGACAGCGGTCCCAAACCTTCCGGGCTGGACAATCTGATCGCCTTCCCTTCCACACTGATCCAGGCCTTCGGACCAGGCACCGGCATGCAGGCCGGTATGCTCGGTCTGGGCACCATGCTGATCATGTGGGGCTGGGAAAAACTTCGTCCGCAGTCTTTGCGCTTCGTACCCGGCGCGCTGCTGGGCGTGGGTATCGCAACCGGCATCAGCCTGTTCATGGCCTTGCAGGTCAAGCGTGTCGAAGTGCCTGACAACCTGGCCGACGCCATCGACTGGCTTCGCCCGGCCGACCTGATGAACCTGGCCGACCCGGCCATTCTGGTTGCCGCTATCGTTGTGGCGTTCATTGCCAGTGCCGAAACGCTGCTCTCTGCCTCGGCGGTTGACCGCATGCACAGTGGCCAGCGTTCGGACTTCGACAAGGAACTCAGCGCTCAAGGCGTGGGCAACATGCTCTGCGGCGTGCTCGGTGCGTTGCCGATGACCGGCGTTATCGTGCGCAGCTCGGCCAATGTCCAGGCCGGTGCCACCACGCGCTTCTCGACGATCTTCCACGGCCTGTGGCTGCTGGCGTTCGTGTTGCTGCTGTCGAGCGTACTGCAGAGCATTCCGGTCGCGAGTCTGGCTGGTGTGCTGGTTTATACCGGTCTGAAGCTGGTCGATCTGAAGGCGTTTCGTGGTCTGGGTCGCTATGGCCGGATGCCGATGTTTACCTATGCGGCGACTGCCGTGGCGATCATCTTCACCGACCTGCTGACCGGTGTACTGGTCGGTTTTGGTCTGACCCTGGTGAAGCTGGCGTTCAAGGCTTCGCGTCTGAAGATCAGTGTGGTCGAACTGGCGGGCGAGAAGGAATTCGAGCTGCGTCTGGTCGGTGCCGCAACATTCCTCAAGGTGCCGGCGCTGACTCAGGCACTGGGCACTATTCCGCAGGGCAGCACGGTGCATGTGCCATTGGGCAATTTGTCCTACATCGACCACTCGTGTCTGGAACTGCTGGAAGAATGGGGTCGTTCCAATGCCGCTCATGGCACCCGGTTGCTTATCGAATCGCGTGGCTTGAAGCGTCGTCTTGAAGGGCGGATCTACACGACAACGGGGATCGGCTCGGGCGCCGCCTGACAGTCGCTACCCTGTTATCACAGCTCTGGGACATGTGAGCCGGATGGGTCTTCGCGTAGCAGCGGAGCGATATCCGGCTCCTTCCATTGCGGGCGAAGACAGTGATTCGGGCCTCTGAATCAGACCGCGGAGCGCTCCAGCTCCAGGCCGACGCCCAATTGACGTGACAGGCTTGGCCAGCGCTGCCAGGCCGCACCCGTTTCAGGGCTGATCAGCTTCTCGCGGTAGGCCTCGACCGAGTCCAGCGCGAAACTCTCCTCATCAAGCAGCTCATCGACAACATGGTGAACCGCTTCGTCCAGCTGGTTGGCAAATTGCTCGCCGATCAACTGGTGGGCAATTACGCTGGCAACCGTGGTATTTGACGGTATCAGCGGCTGACCGAAATGCTTGATGTACAGGTCATTCACTTCCTCGACCAGCCGATGCGCCAGATAAGCCTCGTCCAACAGGCTTTCCAGGCCTTCATGCCCATCCATGATGGAAGGCGGGGCCGCGAAAAAATGCTTGGCGATTTTCAACACCGGCTTTATCTGCCCTTCGATCCCGGCGTGCAGCGCGACCTCATGGGCAGCGTCCAGCAGATCGGGGACCAGATCGATGTAGGCCGTGACGAAACGCGTCAGTACGTCTTTCGCGTCGACTTCCGGCAGGTGGATGGCGGGATGAAGATGTGGGAGCTTTTGTTCCAACTGTTGCAGCAAGTGGCCGGTCCGGGCCTCATGTTGATGGGCTAGTTGTATCTGCTCGCGCAATGCGGCGGTGTTCATGGCTGCTGGGACTCCTTGAGGCGTCAGACCCCATGGTTCGTTGATGGAGAGTCATACGTTAGCTTGCTTAACTAAATGCCTAAGACGGTTTTGCTATATGCAACTCACATTTAGATACATTTGCGCTATCAGGGTATATTTTGCTCGATTTTTGACCGAAAACGACTGCCTTCCCCCGGCGATGCGGGTGCGCTGCAGTTCGCGTTTTGAATAAGCAGGCTACTCTGAAGTCGCCCGCAGCTCTTTCGACACGCTGTCAGACATAAAAAGTGAGCCACGCATGAGCCAGCCTCTTTTGTCCAAACAGCTCGTTCTGCGTTTGACGTGTTTAATAGTGATCATGTTGATGTGCGGATTGGCATTGCCGTCGCTTTACGGCGTGCTGACCGGACACAACGACAATGGCGTAGCGGTTCAGGACGCTTCACGCCAGATCGATGTGCTGTTCACTGCCGGCAATGCGGCCGGGATGACCTGGGCGTTCTACCCGCAGTCGCGCCAGATGCAGGTCCATCCCGGAGCGCTCAACGAGATGACCTTCATCGCGCAGAACCCGACCGACAGACCGATGAAAGCCCAGGCCGTACCGGGTATTTCGCCCGGAAAGGCCGCAGCGTGGTTTCACAAGACCGAATGCTTCTGCTTCACCCAACAGACATTACAGCCGGGCGAGCGCATCGAGATGCCGGTACGCTTCATCGTCGACCGTGACATACCCGAGGATGTAAAACGTCTGACGCTGGCCTATACGCTGTTCGATGTCACCACGCCCTAGATCTAGGCTCGGTGCGCAATATAGGCCATCATCCCCGGCCGCATGCCGATCACTACCCGCGCCGACACCATGACCCGTACTCAGAAAACCGTTTTCATTGTTGCTGCCATTGTCGCCCTGCTTCTGGGCGTGATCCTCAGCCAGGTGCTGACTGGCCGCAACCCACAGGACCAGGCGGCGCTCAACGACGCCGGTATTGTGCTGCTCCCCAAAAGCCGCCAGTTACCGGCCCTGAGCATGACCGACCAGAACGGCGCGGCTGTAGCGATTGACGGCTTGAAAGACCAATGGACGTTGATGTTCTTCGGCTACACCTTCTGCCCGGACATCTGCCCCACGACCCTGGCGCAGATCAAGCAGATCAGGACCGAGCTGCCCGAAGAGACAGTCAAGCGCATGCGGGTGGTACTGGTCAGCGTCGACCCGAACCGCGATACGCCGCAGCAGCTCAAGCAATACCTGGGCTACTTCGACCCGCAGTACATCGGCCTGACGGCGCCTGTCGCTAATATCCAGACACTCGCCAATGCCGTGAGCATTCCGTTCATTCCCGCAGACACCAGCAAAGCGAACTACTTCGTCGACCACAGCGGTAATCTGGCTTTGATCGGGCCGGATGGAACGCAGCGAGGCTTTATCCGCGCACCGCTGAACAATCAGAAGCTGGTGAAGCAATTGCCGGGGCTGCTGGAAAGGGATTAGGGCCTGTGAGATTCCTGCGGGAGTGACCGGGGCGGCGATCCGCATTGCTCACGAAGACTTGGTCCAAACGCTCTATTTTCTGGAGGCTTTACCGGCCTCTTCGCGAGCAAGCTCGCTCCCACGACGCGCCTGTATAACTATGAGCGCAGAGCGTGGGAGCGATAAGGTGTTCCCGACGCTCTGCGTCACAAGGGACACAGAGCACTGGCGCGAGAACCGCAAGGTACAATCGGATCAGAACGCCGGAACCACAGCGCCTTTGTACTTCTCGGTCAGGAATGTTTTCACTTCCGGGCTCTGCAAGGCGGCTACCAGCTTCTTCATCGCGTCCGAGTCCTTGTTGTCCGGGCGGGCCACCAGAATGTTCGCGTAGGGCGAATCGGCACCTTCGATGATCAGCGCGTCCTTGGTCGGGTCGAGCTTGGCACTCAGGGCGTAGTTGGTGTTGATCAGCGCCAGATCGACCTGAGTCAGGACGCGGGGCAGCGTGGCCGCTTCCAGCTCACGGAACTTCAGGTCTTTCGGGTTATTCACGACATCCGAAGGCTTGGACAGGATGTTGCCCGGCTCTTTCAGGGTGATCAGACCTGCCTTGGCCAGCAGCAGCAAGGCGCGGCCTTCGTTGGTGGCGTCATTGGGCAGGGCGACATTGGCGCCGTTGGGCAGCTCTGCCAGCGTCTTGAACTTGTCCGAGTAAGCGCCGAAAGGCTCGATGTGCACCTTGGCCACGGCCACCAGATCAGTGCCTTTGCCCTTGTTGAACTCATCCAGATACGGCTGGTGCTGGAAGAAATTCGCGTCCATACGGTTCTGCGACACCTGCACGTTAGGCTGAATGTAGTCATTGAACACCTTGATGTTCAAATCCACGCCTTCTTTGGCCAGGGTCGGTTTGACGAACTCGAGGATCTCGGCGTGCGGCACGGCAGAGGCCGCGACGGTCAGGGTTTCGTTGGCTTGCGCGGACAAGGCGGTGACAGCGGCGAATATGGCCAATAGTTTCTTCATGCAACAACTCCTTCGGGCCCGCACAGGCGGGCCAATACCAACGGATTCGATCAACGATGTGTGAAATGCGCGACCAGTCTGTCGCCGATGGTCTGCAGAATCTGCACCAGCACCAGCAACAATACGACCGTCACGAACATCACATCGTTCTGGAAGCGTTGATAACCATAACGAATCGCCAGGTCGCCCAGCCCGCCAGCGCCTACCGCACCGGCCATGGCCGTGAACGATACCAGCGCAATGGCGGTCACCGTGATCGCCGCCAGAATGCCGGGGCGCGCCTCAGGCAGCAGCGCCTTGACGATGATCTGCCGGGTCGTCGCGCCCATGGCCTGCGTGGCTTCGATGATGCCGCGATCCACTTCGCGCAAGGCGGTCTCTACCAGGCGCGCAAAGAACGGCGTGGCACCGGCGATCAGCGGCGGCAAAGTGCCGAGGATGCCCAGTGACGTACCGGTAATGATCTCGGTCAACGGCATCATCACGATCAGCAGGATGATGAACGGCAGCGCGCGCAGCATGTTGACGATCACCCCGACCGTCGCATACAGCTGCTTGTGCTCCAGCAACTGACGCGGCGAGGTGAGAAACATCAGCACGCCCAGCGGCAGGCCGAGCAGGATGGTGAAACCGAGCGATACACCGAGCATGATCAGCGTGTCGCCAGTGGCCACCCAGATCTCGTACCAGTCGACATTGGAAAACAGGTTCAGAAAAGCGTCCATCAGCGCAGCACCTCCATATGAACATCAGCGGCGGTGAAGCGCGCGAAGGCGGCGTCCATGTCGCCGCCGGTGATGGCCAGCGTCAACTGCCCGTAAGGGGTGTCCTTGATGCGGTCGATACGACCGGCGAGGATGCTGTAATCGACGCCGGTTTCCCGCGCCACCGTGCCGAGCAACGGCGCGTAGGTGGCCTCGCCCTGAAACGTCAGACGCACGATACGGCCCTGAACGTGAGCGAAATCATCGCGCTGTTCGTTTTCGTCGACCTGCTCGTCTTCCTGCACAAAGCGCCTGGTGGTCGGGTGTTGTGGATGCAGAAACACATCAGCGACCCTGCCGTGCTCGACGATCACCCCGGCGTCCATCACGGCCACCTGATCGCAGACGCGACGAATCACGTCCATTTCATGGGTGATGAGCACGATGGTCAGCTTCAGCTCACGATTGATCTCGGCCAGCAGTTGCAAGACCGACGCAGTGGTCTGCGGGTCCAGTGCGCTGGTGGCTTCATCGCACAGCAGAATTTTGGGCTTGGTAGCCAGTGCGCGGGCGATGCCGACACGCTGCTTCTGGCCGCCCGACAGTTGTGCCGGGTACTTTTTGGCGTGATCGGACAATCCGACCCGCTCCAGCAACTCGGCCACACGCTGGTCGATCTGCTTGCGCGGCATATCGCCTGCCAGGGTCAGCGGCATGGCGACGTTGTCGGCCACGGTTTTGGACGCCAGCAGATTGAAGTGCTGGAAAATCATCCCGACCTGTTGGCGGAAACGGCGCAGGCCATTGGCGTCGAGCACAGTGACGTCTTCGCCATCGACCACGATCTGTCCACCACTCGGGGTTTCCAGGCGGTTGATCAGACGCAGCAAGGTACTTTTGCCCGCGCCGGAGTGGCCGATGATGCCGAACACCTGGCCACTGTCGACGCGCAGGCTGGTGGGGTGCAGGGCCGGTATTTCCTTGCCTGCCACCCGATAGGTTTTGTGGACGTTATGAAACTCGATCACGGAGCGAACCTTGTGGGGGCGCGTTAAAAAATCAGCGCAGTGGATCAATTCCACTTGCTTCGTTACCTCGGCCAGATTGAGCCGGGCGCGCATTTTAGCCTGTCCTGCCCGCTGTGCTTAGCATTTATTTGCAGGCTGTCCTGCGCAATGGACATAACACGACCGTTGGTGATCGCAGGTCGAAAATAAAAGGAACGGCTGTTTTTTGCTCCGGTCACTTCTTGGATACCGTGATTTCCCGCTTACGCCAGGGAAGTCGTATTCAGCGAACCCAACTCAATGATTGGGGCGAGATAAGGAGTCTCTGATGGCTAGCAAGAACGCACCACCTGTAACCCAAACGCCCAAGAGCGAATTGGCAGGTACCGACACCCTGGACCGTGGCAATACCAACGAGAAGCTGGAAAGCCTTGAGCAGTTCCGCTCGGACGCGACCCAGCAGGCCCTGCGCACCAATCACGGTGTCAAGATTTCCGATAACCAGAACACACTGAAAGTCGGCAGCCGCGGCCCATCGCTGCTCGAAGACTTCATCATGCGTGAAAAGATCACGCACTTTGACCATGAGCGTATTCCGGAGCGTATCGTCCACGCCCGCGGTACTGCAGCACATGGCTATTTCCAGACTTACGAAGACCACGGCGCCCTGAGTAAAGCAGGCTTCCTGCGCGATCCGGGCAAGAAGACCCCGGTGTTCGTGCGTTTCTCCACCGTTCAGGGCCCACGCGGCTCGGGCGACACCGTGCGTGACGTGCGTGGCTTTGCCGTCAAGCTCTACACCGACGAAGGCAACTTCGACCTAGTGGGCAACAACATGCCGGTGTTCTTCATTCAGGACGCCATCAAGTTTCCTGACTTCGTGCACGCGGTGAAACCCGAGCCGCATAACGAAATCCCGACGGGCGGCTCGGCTCACGACACCTTCTGGGACTTCGTCTCGCTGGTGCCGGAATCCGCGCACATGGTGCTGTGGACCATGTCCGACCGTGCGATCCCGAAAAGCCTGCGCACCATGCAGGGCTTTGGTATCCACACCTTCCGCTTCATCAACACCGAAGGTAAGTCGAGCTTCGTGAAGTTCCACTGGAAGCCCAAGTTCGGCGTGTGCTCGCTGGTCTGGGACGAAGCACAGAAGCTCGCCGGCAAGGACACCGATTTCCACCGCCGCGACCTGTGGGAGTCCATCGAGATGGGCGACTATCCGGAATGGGAACTGGGTGTACAGATCGTTGCCGAGGAGGACGAGCACAAGTTCGACTTCGACCTGCTCGATCCGACCAAGATCATCCCGGAAGAGCTGGTGCCGGTCACCCCGCTGGGCAAGATGGTCTTGAACCGTAACCCGGACAACTATTTCGCCGAAACCGAGCAGGTTGCCTTCTGCCCGGGCCATATCGTGCCGGGTATCGATTTCTCCAACGACCCGCTGCTGCAAGGTCGCCTGTTCTCCTACACCGACACGCAGATCAGCCGTCTGGGTGGGCCGAACTTCCACGAAATCCCGATCAACCGTCCGATTGCGCCGAACCACAACGGTCAGCGTGACGCACAGCATCGCACCACTATCGACAAGGGCCGCGCGTCCTACGAGCCGAACTCGATCGATGGCGGCTGGCCGAAAGAAACCCCTGCCGGCCCGGTAGATGGCGGCTTCGAGACCTACCCTGAGCGCGTTGAAGCGCACAAGGTGCGTGAGCGCAGCGAATCGTTCGGCGATCACTTCTCGCAGGCCACCCTGTTCTTCCAGAGCATGAGCCATCACGAGAAAGAGCACATCATCGCGGCCTACAGCTTCGAGTTGGGCAAGGTGGAGCGCGAGTACATCCGTGCCCGTCAGGTCAACGAGATTCTGGCCAACATCGATCTGGAGCTGGCCAAACGTGTAGCTGCCAACCTGGGCTTGCCAGCACCGACAGCCGGTACCGTACCTGCGCGTCAGACATCGGTAAAAGAGTCGCCGGCGCTGAGCCAGGTCAACCTGCTGTCTGGCGATATCGTTTCGCGCAAGGTTGCCATTCTTGTGGCTGACGGCGTCGACGGCAAAGCGGTCGAAGCCATGAAAGCTGCACTGACTGCCGAAGGCGCACACGCCAAGGTATTGGGCCCGACCTCCGCACCGGTCAAGACAGCTGACGGCAAGAGCCTGCCAGTGGACGCATCGGCTGAAGGCCTGCCTTCGGTAGCGTTCGACGCAGTGTTCGTGCCGGGTGGCAAGGCCTCGATCGAAGCCCTGAAAGGCGACGGCGTGGCATTGCACTTCATCCTGGAAGCCTACAAGCACCTCAAGGCCATCTCCTTTGCCGGGGAAGCCAAAGAGCTGTTGAGCCTGCTACGCCTGGAAGAAGATGCCGGGCTGCTGGAAGTGTCCGATAGCAAATCGTTCAAAGCGTTCTTCAACGCGATTGCTCAGCACCGTGTGTGGGATCGTGAAGTGAAAGCCAAGGCTGTTCCGGCTTGATCTGACGCTGCTACATCGCTCCCACGCTCCGGCGTGGGAGCGCCTTTCTGAACGTTCTCGCCCCCACATAGACTCCCCAACACTTCTCGTTCCTCACGCTCCGCGTGGGAATGCAGTTCTGGACGCTCTGCGTCCGCTTTGGAGGATCGACTCAGGACTTCGCTGGCGTCAGGATGATCTGCGCTTTTTCATTGCGCTCGATCTGGCGACGCAATTGCAGCTCGAAATCCGGATTGGCCTTGACCACCCGTTTGGTCAGCAACGTGGCCAGCCACGGATAGTCTTCGGTGCGCGGCACCACCATCAGCACTTCACAGTTGAACGCTACGGTATCCGCTGCGATATCGTCCAGTTGACGACGCAATGCACGCATATCGCCGATCTTGAGTTCAATTGTCGTGCTTTCTGCCGACGGATCGATGAGCTTGGCAACCCTTCTGGCTTCGGCCGCCTTCAAATCCGCTTCGGCTTTTTCCAGCTCGGCCTTGCGCGCATGGGCAATGGCGCCGTTGACGCCGCTGGTCAGCGCCGGTGCCTTGGGCATCAGGGCGCGTGCGCGGCTCAGTGCAGAGGCCGCCGCGTTCATGTCACCCTTCTGCAGGCTGATCTGGCTGCGGCTCAGATAGGCTTCGGCCAAACGACGCTGAAAAGGCTCAAGACGGATGTCGGCAGGATTGGCAGCCTGCAACGCCGCCAATTGGTCCTCAGCCGTTGCCAGCTCATTACCGGCGATGTTCTGCTCAAGCTGAGCGAACGCGTCAGGCTGGGCCTCGGAGGCAGGCGTCTCGACAGTGGGCGCACTCTGGCAGGCACCCAGCAGGATGGAAAATGCGACAAGCAGCAGATAGCGTGGGGCGAACGGCTTCATTCCTGCGATTCTCTAGTTTGCGCAAAAAACGAGCAAGTCTACACCGCTCGCCTGGGTAGAACAAAGCTGAGCAAGAACAACGCTGCAGCGCAAACCACTATAGACGGTCCGGCAGGGGTGTCCTTGAACCACGACAATGATAGCCCGGCACACACGGCTATCACGCCCAACAGGCTTGCGCCCAGCGCCATTTGCTCCGGCGAACGGGCGTGACGCTGTGCCGCAGCCGCCGGGATGATCAACAGCGAGGTAATCAGCAGAACACCGACGATTTTCATCGCCACCGCGATCACCACGGCGATCAGCAGCATCAAAGTCATGCGCAGTGTAGCAACCGGCAGGCCCTCGACCCGCGCCAGTTCTTCGTGCACGGTCATTGCCAGCAGCGGGCGCCACAGTGCGACGATCAGCACCAAAACCAACGTGCTGCCGCCCAGAATCCAGCCCAGATCAGCCGGGCTGATAGCCAGCAGATCGCCGAACAGGTAGGCCATCAGGTCGATGCGCACTTCGTGCATGAAACTGAGCACCACCAGCCCCAGCGACAAGGTGCTCGGCGCCAGAATACCCAACAGCGTGTCCGAGGCCAGCGGTTGGCGCTGTTGCAACGTGACCAGCAACACCGCCAGCAGCAGGCAGCCGACCGTCACCGCGATGGTCGGGCTGATATCCAGCAGGAAGCCCAACGCGACGCCGAGCAGCGCGGCGTGGGACAGTGTGTCGCCGAAATAGGCCATGCGCCGCCAGACCACGAATGATCCCAGCGGGCCAGCAACCACGGCCAGCGCAACGCCTGCGAGCAAGGCATACAGTAGAAAATCAGCCATGCTTGCAGCTGTCTCCGTGAACATGAGTATGAGGGAGGGACGCAGCGTCATTCACCACCGCGCCATGCAGATCATGGGCGTGGTCGTGATGGTGGTGATAAATCGCCAGGCTCTGCGCATTGTTGCCGAACAGCTCGACAAAGGCCGGGTCATGGCTGACCTGCTCGGGATGCCCGGAGCAGCAGACGTGACGGTTCAGGCACACCACCTGATCGGTGGTGCTCATGACCAGATGCAGATCGTGGGAAACCATCAGCACGCCGCACTGGTGGCGGTCGCGCAGCCGGGTAATAAGGCTGTACAGCTCGGCCTGTCCGGCCACGTCGACACCCTGCACCGGTTCGTCGAGGACCAGCAACTCAGGCTTGCGCAACAACGCGCGCGCCAGCAGAACACGCTGCATCTCGCCACCGGAAATGCCTTGAATCGGGCTGTCGATGACTTTCCCGGCGCCGACTTCTTCCAGCGCCGACGCTGCGGCCGTGCGATCCACACCGGGTACCAGACGCAGGAAACGCAGCACCGACAGCGGCAGCGTCTGGTCCACATGCAGCTTTTGCGGCATGTAGCCGACACGCAGCTTCGGCTTGCGCCAGACGCTACCGGCGTCGGGCTTGAGCAGCCCGAGCACCGCACGCACCAGCGTGGTCTTGCCTGCACCGTTGGGGCCGATCAAAGTGACGATCTCGCCGGGCTTGACGCTCAACTGGATGTCATCCAGCACGTTTTGCCCGGAAAGCGTAACGGCGACCTTGTCCAGACGTATCAATGCATCCGACATCAAGCGGCCTTGCAGCCAGCGCACACACCGACGATCTCGACCGTCTGGCCTTCGACCGCGAAGCCGACGCCTGCGGCGGCATCGACCACGGCATTGCTGATGGCCGGGTGCTGCAGCTCGATCGCCGCATGACACAGGCGGCAAATCAGGAACTGGCCCTGATGCGCGTGGGTGGGATGGTTGCAGCCTGTGAAGGCATTGAGCGAGGCAATACGGTGCACCAGCCCGTTTTCCAGGAGGAAATCCAGCGCACGGTAAACGGTTGGCGGGGCCGCACGGCGACCGTCTTCATCACTCAGCACTGCAAGGATGTCGTAGGCACCCAGCGGCTTGTGACTTTGCCAGACCAGTTCCAGCACGCGACGGCGCAAGGTGGTCAGGCGCAGACCCTGTTTGGCGCACAGCGCATCGGCTTCGGCGAGGGCCGAATGCACGCAGTGAGAGTGGTCATGGGGGCGACTGGCCAGGGGAGTATTGGGCATGAGCAGCGACGATATTGGCTAGAGACGTTATTATGTTACCCGTTCCTGGCTGATATGAGTGATTCGAGTGCGCCGTCTTTTAAATCTTGCTGCTGTTTTCTGGGTCAGCCTGCTGATCATCGCCCCTGCTCAGGCCGAAGTCCGAGTGCTGACCAGCATCAAGCCTCTGCAACTGATTGCAGCGGCTGTGCAGGATGGCGTCGGGACACCGGAAGTGCTTCTGCCACCGGGCGCCTCGCCGCATAACTACGCGCTGCGCCCATCCGACGTACGGCGTGTACAGGAAGTCGAGTTGCTCTACTGGATCGGCCCGGACATGGAAACCTTCCTGCCGCGCGTCCTTCAGGGCCGCAAACTGCCTGCAGTTGCCGTGCAGACGCTGCCGGGCATGCACTTGCGTCACTTTGGCGAAGACAATGCCTCGCATGATGACCACGAGCATGATCACGACAACGACGCAGACGAACATGACCACGACCACCGGCCCGGTAGTCTCGATTCGCACCTGTGGCTGTCGACCGTCAACGCGCGGGTGATCGCCGCAAAAATGGCCACTGACCTGAGCGCTGCCGACCCTGCCAATGCAGCACGCTACGCCAGCAACGCCGAGGCCTTCAGCAAACGCCTCGATACGCTGGACGGCCGTATCAAGCAGCGTGTCAGTGCAGTGGCAGGCAAGCCCTACTTCGTGTTCCACGAGGCCTTCGATTATTTCGAAGAGGCTTATGGGCTCAAGCATGCCGGGGTATTCGCCATCGCCGCCGAGATCCAGCCCGGCGCCCAGCACGTCGCCGCCATGCGCGAACGCCTGAAAGCTGCCGGCAAGACCTGCGTATTCAGCGAACCACCCCTGCGCCCGCGCCTGGCCGAAACCCTGAGCGCCGGCCTGCCGGTCAAACTGGCCGAACTGGATGGACTGGGCGGCTACACCCCGGCCACCGCGCAGGGTTACGAGCAAGTCCTGCAAAAGCTGGCGGATGATTGGGCAGGTTGCCTGAGCAGTCTCTGACTGCCACCGCCCACATCGCAGCACTGCTGTGTGACGCAGAGCGTCACGCACTGCATTCCCACGCTGGAGCGTGAGGAACGATAGTCGTCAGGGATAACACTATCGTGCCCATGCTCCGCGTGGGCATGCCGGTCTGGACGCTTCGCGTCCTCTTGCGACGCGGAGCGTCACGCACTGCATTCCCACGCGGAGCATGGGAACGAGAGTCAACCGTCCGACGGGTTCAGACGCGCGGAGACAGGTCTGGTCTCAGAGCGCAAACGGCAACGCAATGTGCGCTTCCTGGCGCTCGGCCAGGCGGTGCTCGAACTCCGCAGGGTCATGAATCAGCACGTCCTGACCGGCGAAGGTTTCGGCGGCGATCAAACGTGACAGCCAGAAACGCACGCAAGCGATACGCAACATGGTCGCCCAGAGCTTCGATTCCGCCGCCGTGAACGGTCGCAAGCCCGCATAGGCACCCAGCAAGGCACGGGCGCGGACAGCATCGAGCTGACCGTTTTCGCGGGAACACCAATCGTTGAGAGCAATCGCCAGGTCATACAGCATCGGCCCCGAACAGGCATTGTAGAAATCGATCAACCCGGTCAGGTGCGTCCCTTCGAACAGTACGTTGTCGCGGAACAGATCGGCATGCAGGTTGGCACGCGGCAGCGCCATGATCTGTGGTTTGAACGCCTCGATCTCCTGAAGGCTGTTTTCAAGCAGCGCCCGCTGGGTCTCGCCCAGGTGCGACAGAAAATTGCGCCCCTCGCTCAACATCCAGTCCAGGCCGCGATCAGTCTTGCGCTCGACGATCTGCCCACGGGTCGCCAGATGCAGGTTGGCCAGCAACTCGCCAATCTGCACGCAATGCTGGGTGTTCGGCTCGCTGATGTGCTTGCCCGGCAGACGCGGCTGCAAAAGCGCCGGTTTGTCTGCCAGCTCGCGCAGCGCCTGACCATCGGTGGTGCGCAGCGCATAAGGCACCGGCAGATCGGCTTCATGCAGCACGTCGAGCAGTTCGATGAAGAACGGCATCTCCTGAACCGGGCCGCGCTCGACCAGCGTCAGCACGAACTCGCCCTGCTCCAGGCTGATGAAGTAATTGGTGTTTTCACTACCGGCAGCGATGCCCTGATAGTCAAGCAGACGGCCGAGCCCGTAAGGGGCGAGAAATGTTTCCAGCTCGGGCCGAGCCAGGGGGGTAAAAACGGACATATCAGGACTGCCAACGATTGAAGTGAATGTAGGGTGCTACCAGCTGAATATTTCCCACTGCGGGATCAGCATGTCCGGTTGGTCCGAACGAATGAAATTGGGGCTTGTACCATCGGCGCGCACCAGAAAATAGGGTTTGCCGTGTTTCGGGGTGATTTTAACCGCATACAGAAAGCCGTTCTGGCGATATTCCTGAATGGTTCTGTCACCGTCGGTGCGAATAGTAACGTCCGGCGCCGCTGAAGGTGGATCTTCTGCTGCAATAGCGAACAAAGGGCAAAAGGCCAACAGTCCGGTCAATATCAGTCGATTTACCTTGCACATGATAACCTTGTCCCTTTGTCGTCAATGGTTCGCGCATTCTAGCGCCGACCCCGCCGAAAAGGTTGATTCTGCTCATGACCCAAGCGCCACTCGTCCTGGTAGACGGTTCCTCTTACCTCTACCGCGCCTTCCACGCACTGCCACCACTGGCCACCTCCAAAGGATTGCCGACCGGTGCCGTCAAGGGCGTGCTCAACATGCTCAAAAGCCTGCGGCGCCAGTATCCGGAAAGCCCGCTCGCGGTGGTGTTCGACGCCAAGGGCGGGACGTTCCGTGATGCGCTGTACAACGACTACAAAGCCAACCGGCCGAGCATGCCGGACGATCTGCGTGTGCAGGTCGACCTGCTGCATGCCTGCGTCAAAGGCATGGGCTACCCGTTTCTGTGCGTCGAAGGCGTTGAAGCCGATGACGTGATCGGCACGCTGGCACGCAGCAGCGCGGCGGCCGATCGTCCAGTGGTGATTTCCACCGGCGACAAGGACATGGCGCAACTGGTCGACGGCCATATCACTCTGGTCAACACCATGACCGGCAGCGTGCTGGATGTGGCGGGCGTGAAAGAGAAATTCGGCGTCGGTCCGGAGCACATCATCGATTACCTGGCCCTGATGGGCGACAAGGTCGACAACATTCCCGGCGTGCCCGGCGTTGGCGAGAAGACCGCGGTCGGTTTGCTGGTCGGCATTGGCGGTGGCATCAAGGAGCTTTACGAGAACCTCGACAAGGTCGCATCCCTGCCGATCCGTGGCGCCAAGACCCTGGCCGCCAAACTCGAAGAACATCGTGAGATGGCCTTTCTGTCTTACGAACTGGCGACCATCAAGATCGACGTCCCGCTGGACATCGAACTGGATCAATTGCATTGCGGCGAGCCCGACCGCGACACGTTGATGGAGCTGTACGCCGAGCTGGAATTCAAGAGCTGGATCGAAGACCTGCAACGCGACGCCAAACGTGCCGGCCAGGAGCTGACCGTCGAAGAGCCGACCGTTGAGGCCAGAGAAGCGGCTTATGAAGTCATTCTTGAACAGGGCCAGTTCGATGCCTGGCTGAAGAAGCTGCAGGCCGCGCCACTGTTTGCCTTTGTCACCCAGAGCAACGGCACCGATGCCCAGCGTGCGCAACTGGTCGGCCTGTCCTTCGCCATTCAGACCCACGAAGCCGCTTACATTCCGCTGACCCATTCATACATGGGCGTGCCGCAGCAGCTGGACCGCGACACCGTGCTCAAGGCGCTCAAGCCGCTGCTGGAAGACCCGGACAAAATCAAGGTCGGCCAGCACGCCAAGTTCGCCATCAACCTGCTTGCCAATTGCGCGATCGACGGCGATCAGGCTCACGGCATCGACCTGCAGGGCGTGCGCTTCGACACCATTCTGGAATCCTATGTACTGGACTCCACCGCCACCCGCCACGACCGCGACAGCCTGGTGGCCAAGTACCTTACGCACACGCCGATCAATTTCCAGGAGATTGCCGGCAAAGGCGCCAAACAACTGAGCTTTGACCAGATTGCCCTGGAGCAGGCGGGCAATTACGCCGCCGAAGAAGCGGACCTGACCCTGCGCCTGCATGAAGTCTTCGACGCACGGCTGGCCGCGATTCCGACACTGCAGCCGGTATTGAACGATATCGAGATGCCGCTGGTGCCTGTGCTGGCACGTATCGAGCGTCAGGGCGCGCTGGTCGATGCCAACCTGCTGGGCATCCAGAGCGTCGAACTGGGCGACAAGATGACCGCGCTGGAACGCGAGGCCTTCGCCATTGCCGGCGAAGAGTTCAACCTCGGCTCGCCCAAGCAACTGGGCGTGATTCTCTACGAAAAACTTGGTATGCCGGTTCTCAGCAAGACCGCCACCGGTCAGGCATCGACTGCCGAGGCCGTGCTTGCCGAACTCGCGGAGCAGGATTTCCCGCTGCCCAAGGTGCTGATGCAATACCGCTCGATGAGCAAGCTCAAGAGCACCTACACCGACCGCCTGCCGGAGCAGATCAACCCGCGTACCGGGCGTATTCACACCTCCTATCATCAGGCGGTGGCGGTCACCGGGCGTTTGTCCTCCAGCGATCCGAACCTGCAGAACATCCCGATTCGTACTGCTGAAGGCCGGCGCATCCGTCAGGCGTTCGTGGCTCCGAAGGGCTACAAGCTGCTGGCCGCCGACTATTCGCAGATCGAACTGCGGATCATGGCGCATCTGGCCCAGGACGAAGGCTTGCTGCACGCATTCCGCAATGACCTGGACGTTCACCGCGCGACGGCTGCGGAGGTGTTTGGCGTCGAGTTGGAAAACGTCACCACTGACATGCGTCGCAGCGCCAAGGCGATCAACTTCGGCCTGATCTATGGCATGAGCGCGTTCGGCCTGGCCAAGCAGATTGGCGTCGATCGCAAGCAGTCACAGGCGTATGTCGACCGCTACTTCGCCCGCTACCCTGGCGTGCTGAACTACATGGAGCGCACCCGCGCACAGGCTGCCGAGCAAGGTTTTGTCGAAACCATCTTCGGCCGCCGCCTGTACCTGCCGGACATCAACGCCAAGAACCAGTCCCTGCGCAAAGGCGCGGAGCGCATGGCGATCAACGCGCCGATGCAAGGCACCGCTGCGGACATCATCAAGAAAGCCATGGTGGCGGTGAATGGCTGGCTGGACGAGTCCGGTCTGGATGCTCGGGTCATCCTGCAGGTTCACGACGAACTGGTGCTTGAAGTGCGCGAGGACCTGGTCGATCAGATCAGTGAACAGATCCGTCCACACATGAGCGGCGCAGCGGAACTGGCCGTGCCGTTGCTGGTGGAAGTAGGGGTTGGCAACAATTGGGACGAGGCTCACTGAGCCTGAAGAGGCGAACCTGTGAGCAGGTTCGTCAAATATTGTAGGAAATGTGAACTTTTCTTCACTGCTGGAACTTAACCGTTTGGACAGGAGTCAGACGTGTCGATTGGTTGAAAAATCGATCGTGCTCCTAGTTGTGTTAAGTGTTGGCAGTTATCCAGATCCCACCCTAAGGTCTGGACCTTAAGCCCCGGAACTTCCCCCTCCCCATGCGAAGTCCGGGGTCTTTTTTGCCTGCGATTTACTCCGCAGGCGCCTTGTCTTCCAGTTCCATCCAGTCGGCCAGCACGGTGTAAGCCTCTTCCAGCCCCATGCGCTTGGGGGCCGAGAACAACTGGATGCTCACTGCATCGCCCCAGCCTTTGCGAATCTCGGCCTGAACCTTGAGCAGTGTGTTCTTGGCCGCGCCGTAGGTCAGCTTGTCGGCCTTGGTCAACAGAATGTGCATCGGCATGTTGCTGGCGATGGCCCAGTCCAGCATCAGCACGTCGAAGTCGGTCATTGGATGACGGATATCCATCATCAGGATCAGACCCTTCAGGCTTTCGCGGCTGCCCAGGTAGGCTTCCAGGTGACGCTGCCAGTGCAGTTTGAGCGGGATGGGCACTTTGGCGTAGCCGTAACCGGGCAGGTCGACCAGACGGCGATCTTCGTCCAGGCCGAAAAAGTTCAGCAACTGGGTACGCCCCGGGGTCTTGGATGTGCGCGCCAGGCTGGCGTGGGTCAGGGTGTTCAGCGCACTCGATTTGCCCGCGTTGGAGCGACCGGCAAATGCGACCTCAAAACCTTCGTCGTCGGGGCATTGGTCGACCTTGGCGGCGCTGAGCATGAACGTGGCCTGTTGGCACAGACCGAGGATGGGGTTTTTGAGTTGCATGTGATTTCCGGTGAAGACCTGCCTGCAAGGGGTGCGGCAAGAGGTGTCGGTTTCGTTTGGATGCGTGCGCATATAATGACACACCTGTCCCCCGGCCCACACTCACACCGTATCGCGCCGCTCTGACCGGTGTGCTGGAACATTCAGACATGACCTGCTTCACTCCTTATGCAAAAAGGCCGTCCACGGTCGCCCATTTTTACAACCTCAGCGTTACACTAACGAACTCAGGCTTTCGCGTCCGGTCGAAACCACCGTCGCTTGAAGGCGATTCAATCTGCTCAGGAGTAAAGCATGCGTAATCTGATCATCAGCGCCGCTCTGGTTGCCGCCAGTCTGTTCGGTATGTCCGCCCAGGCCGCCACGCCCATCGAGGCAGGCAAGCAATACGTCGAGCTGGCGAGCGCTGTGCCTGTTGCCGAGCCAGGCAAGATCGAAGTCGTCGAGCTGTTCTGGTATGGCTGCCCGCACTGCTACGCGTTCGAGCCAACGATCAATCCGTGGATTGAAAAACTGCCGTCCGACGTCAAGTTCGTACGCATCCCTGCCATGTTCGGCGGCCCGTGGGATGCACACGGCCAGCTGTTCATCACCCTCGACACCATGGGCGTCGAGCACAAGGTTCACGCGGCCGTATTCGAAGCCATCCAGAAAGGCGGCAAGCGTCTGACCGACAAGAATGACATGGCTGACTTCGTCGCCACACAGGGCGTGAACAAGGAAGACTTCCTGAAAACGTTCGACTCTTTCGCAGTCAAGGGCAAGATCGCCCAGTACAAGGAACTGGCCAAGAAGTACGAAGTGACTGGCGTTCCGACCATGATCGTCAATGGCAAGTACCGCTTTGACCTGGGTTCTGCCGGTGGTCCGGAAAAGACCCTGGAAGTTGCCGATCAACTGATTGCCAAAGAGCGAGCGGCTAGCACAGCCGCCAAGTAAGCGCACATCATGCGCCGCTGGGGCAAAGGCAGTACCCGTATCGTTGGCCTGCATGATCCGCAGGTCAACGAACATCATCTGCTGCAAAACGGCTTGCCGGAAGACGGCAGGCTGCGTTTGCTCAGTTTCAATATCCAGGTGGGTATCAGTACCCAGCGCTACCATCATTACCTGACGCGCAGCTGGCAGCATTTGCTGCCGCATGGCGGTCGAGCTGGCAACCTGCAGAAGATCGGCGATCTGATCAATGAATTCGATCTGGTGGCACTGCAGGAAGTCGACGGCGGCAGCATGCGCTCCGGCTTTATCAACCAAGTCGAGCACCTTGCCCAGCTGGGTGGTTTTCCGTACTGGTATCAACAACTCAATCGCAACCTCGGGCGCCTGGCGCAGCACAGCAATGGTGTGTTGAGCCGTCTGCGCCCGACCAAGATCGAGGATCATCCGCTGCCGGGTCCTGCCGGGCGCGGCGCAATTCTCGTGCGCTTCGGCGAGGGCGAAGATGCCCTTGTCGTGGTCATGATGCACCTGGCGCTGGGGACCCGAACCCGAACCCGGCAGCTCGCCTACATTCGCGAACTGATCGGCGGTTACCGCCATCAAGTGCTGATGGGCGACATGAACACCCATGCCAACGACCTGCTGGAACACTCGCCGCTACGGGACCTGGGGCTTTTGGCTCCGCAGATAGAAGCAACCTTCCCCAGTTGGCGACCACAACGTTGCCTCGATCACATTTTGCTCAGCCCGACCCTGACGCTCGAACGTGTGCAGGTGCTGGCACAGCCCATTTCCGATCATCTGCCTGTCGCTGTCGAGATTCGCCTGCCTGACTCACTGCGTGGGGACTCACTGCCTGTGCCCTCTGGTGGAAGCCTTGCATGAGCGACGACGCGGAGCGTTGGAAAGAGAAATACCTTAAAGGGATCGAGCAACAGGACAAGCTCGAAAAACGCTGGGATGCGCGGCTCGATTTGTTGCGACGCGGTCTGGTACGCAGCAGTCTGGCGGCAGAGGGCTCTGACCGCGCCGTCGACGAATGCATGAAGGAGATGCGCGAAATTGTCCGCAAGGATGATATGGACGCGGGCCTGGCAGCCCTGATCCCGCGCCTCGAAAAGGCCGTACTGGACTCTGAACAACGCCGCGAAGTACGGGCCGCGCAAATCAGCTCGGCACTGACCGCACTGGTTGCGCAACTGCAGTCATTGCCGCTGCCACGCGACGTACGCAAGCCACTCAAGCGCTTTGCCAAGGAGCTTGAAGAGCGTGCCTCACAAGCCCGTGAGCTGCCCCTGCTGCTCGGCGAGTTGAGCAATTTGCAGGGCCAGGCCCTGACCCAGGTTGAAAAACCCGAAGAAGGGCCGCGCCAGGGATTGCTGCAACGCCTGTTCGGTTCGCGCGAAGGCCAAGGCAACGATACTCATCCCGAGGCTGCTCACCCCGAAGACCCCACCTCGGCACCGGACACGCATGAGCCCGATGCAGAGCCGCAGGCAGCAAGCACTCACGCCCCGGCAGACATCGCTCATGGCGAAGCCGAGGTCGATGACTCACCTGCCACCGTAGCCACCGCGGCCACAGACAGCACACCGCCCACGCCTGTCCCGGAAACCGATACGCCTGCCGTCGTGACACCCGCCGCTGCAACGCCTGAAGAACCTGCACCATCGGTCACGGCTGCGGATATTGCTCCAGCACCGGCAGAGTCCTTCGCCGAACCTGCACCTGTCACTGTCGAACCCATCGATTTCGCGGATCTCCTGGCGCCTGTTCCGTCAGTGCCCTATCAACAACGGCCCGCGCCAATCGACGCGACAGTTGAAGAACCCGACGCAGAGGCCGAGCAGCAGCCCGAGACGGCAGAAGGCGAAGAAGGCTACGTGCTACCCTCATCACCCGAGCCCAGCTACAGCTCGGTGGCTGCGCATATTGAACAAACCCTGCTGGGCCTGCTGGACGACCTGACCCTCTCCGAGCACTTTCGCCCGCAGGTCGAGGATATGCAGTTACGCTTGAAACATGGGCTTAACTGGTACGAATTGCTGCCAATCCTCGACGATATGGCGGTGCTGATGCTGGCGATCAACAACGGCGGTCAACAGGAGTTCGGCACCTACCTCAAGCAGCTCAATGAACGGCTCGAATCGTTTCAGAGCCACTTGCAGGCGGCCAGTGAAGATCACGCCGAGGATCAGTCCACCGCGCGCGACCTCAACGACCAGTTGCGCGAACAAGTGGGCGGTCTGCAAAGCAGTGTTCAGGACGCCTCCGATCTGCCCAGCCTCAAGCGGGTGCTCGACAATCGGCTTGAAGCCCTGCTCGGCACCATGGATCACTACCAGCTCAAGCGCGATGCACGCGAGCGCGAAGTGGCCTCGCGACTGCAAGGTCTGGCAGCCCGCGTCGCGAGTATGGAACAGGAAGCCCTGGGTTTCAGGACTCACCTGGAAGAACAGCGTCAAAAGGCCCTGATCGACCCGCTCACCGGACTGCCCAATCGAGCAGCCTGGGGCGAGCGCCTCGAACAAGAAATGGCCCGGTGGCAGGAAGAAAAAAACAGTCTGTTGGTCTGCATTCTGGACCTGGACCATTTCAAACGCATCAACGATGGTTACGGGCATCTGGCTGGCGACAAGGTATTGAAGATTGTCGCCAATGTGTTCAGCAAACGCCTGCGCGCCAACGACTTCCTCGCACGCTTTGGCGGCGAAGAATTTGTCATGCTGCTGCCTGCAACACCTCCTGCCACGGGGCTGACGCTGCTCGACGAACTGCGCGCCGCCGTAGAGTCATGCCCCTTCCACTTCAAGGGTGAGCGAGTCACCATCACCGTGTCCATTGGCCTGACGGCTTTTCGCCCCGGAGAACGGAGCGACACCGCTATCAAACGTGCCGACCAGGCGCTTTACAAGGCCAAGGAGAACGGCCGGAACCGCATCGAACAGGGCTGACTGAAACATTTTGACCTGAACAAATAGCCGGCGACCCATGCTATTTGTACACATTTTGTTATGATGTTTCATTTCCTGCCGACGCTGCCGACCTCATGAAGCTGTATTTCTCCGCCTTTATCATGCTCATCCTCACTGCCTGCGCCAGCGGCCCCAGGCTGGACACCAGCCACCCCTCGGTAAATTTCGATGGCCGTGCCCAGTATGTGGTGATGCACTACACCTCGGCGTCACTGGAACGCTCGCTGCAATTACTGACCCATGGCGAGGTCAGCGCCCACTACCTGATCGGTGACGACAGCAAGGCCACCATCTACAAGCTGGTCGATGAAAACGCGCGTGCCTGGCATGCCGGCGAAAGCGAGTGGGAAGGCCGCACCTGGCTCAACTCCAGTTCGATCGGCATCGAGATCGTCAACCCGGGCTTCAAGGAAACGCCGACAGGTCGCCTGTGGTATCCGTACACCGAAGCGCAGACCCAGTCGATCATTGTCCTGCTCAAGGACATCGTCAAACGTAACAAAATCGACCCCAAACACATCATCGGTCACAGCGACATCGCCCCGTTGCGCAAGCAGGATCCGGGGCCGTTGTTCCCGTGGAAACGCCTCGCTGCCGAAGGTCTGGGGAACTGGCCGGACGAACGCCAGGTTGCCCAGCGTCAGGCATTGCTGGCAGCCAACCTGCCGAGCATCACCTGGTTCCAGCAGCAATTGGCACGCCTGGGCTACAGCACTCCGCAAACCGGTGAGCTGGACGTCGCTACGCGCCAGGTACTGGCCGCGTTTCAGATGCACTATCGCCCGGCACGCTTCGACGGCGAGCCCGACGCACAGAGCGCGGCCATCCTGCAGGTGCTCAATCACTCGAATTGAAGCGCATGGGGGCTGGCGCTCAGTCAGCCGATAAGGGCCTGCCGATCAAGCCCTCAGAGCGGTAAAGCCATATAGAACTGCGTGCCCTGCCCTGGCCTTGAGTACACGCCCATTCGTCCGCCGTGCAGTTGGACGATCTCCTTGCACAGCGCCAGCCCGAGCCCGGCGCCGCCTTTCTTGCGACCCACCTGGACGAAGGGTTCGAAGATCCGCCCCTGCTGTCCGTAGGCAATGCCTTCACCGTTGTCCTCGACACTGATGATCGCCCGCTCGCCGTGACGCCTGGCCTGCAGGCGGATCAGGCCGTTCGGCGGCGTGTGACGCAATGCATTGTCCAGCAGATTATCCAGCACCCGCTCCAGTTGGGACTGATCGGCATGCAGACGCGGCATGGGCTCCTGCATATCCAGCATCAGCACAATATCCTGCTCCTGGGCCTGATCCTCGAAGCGCGCCTTGGCTTCCTGCAGCAAGGTCTCCACGTAACAAGGTGCAAGTTTCAGCTTCTGCAGACCGTTCTGGTAACGCGAGAAATTCAGCAGGTCGTTGATGAGCTGCATGAGGCGCTGCATCTCTTCGGTGACTGTATTGAGCAGATCGGCCTCACGGGACTCGGGAGCGAAATGCAGACGCTCCTGAAGAAGGCCGAACGCCATGTGCATACCCGTGACCGGCGTGCGCAACTCATGCGAGGCGCGCAGGACGAACTCGCTGCGTACCCGCTCGAAAGCACGCTGTTCGGTCACGTCGTGCAGCACCATCACAGCACCCAGGATGTGGCCCTTGGTGTGACTGACCGGTGTCATGCTATAGGTCAGCAATCGAGACTCGCCGTCGATTTCGATGGCCAGATCTTCCGGCGCGCGCTCCAGCGTTCCGCCCCGCAGCACCAGATGCAGTTGCTCATCCAGTTCTGGACGGCTCAATGCCTCGCCGAGACTTTGCCCAAGGCGACTCTCGTCCCATCCGAGCTGGCGCTGCGCAACAGGGTTCAGGTGCTCCAGGTGACCCTGGCGATCGATCATCAACAGGCCGTCGTCGATACTGTCGAGGACCGCTTGCAGGCGCTGCTGGCCCGCCAGAAGCTCATCGACGTTGGTCGCCTGATGCTGACGCAGGGCTTCGGCCATGATGCCGAAGCGCCGGGTCAGCAGGTTCATTTCTGCGGCCGAGGAAATGGGCAGCGTGACCTCGTAATCACCTTCCCCAATGCGATCGGCAGCCTTGGCCAGCGCCTCGATCGGTGCACCGAAACGGCGGGCGATGCCGTGCGCGGTCACAAAGCCGATGCACAGCACCGCCAGCCCGACCAGCCCCAACAAGCCGGCGATCCACAATGCACGGTCCCTGGAATTGATCTCGGCGGTGCTGATGTTCTCCAGTGCCTTGCGATGCACACTCAGCAGACCGTTGCGCAGAGCGTCGAAACTCTCGCTCAGTTGCGGGTTGCCCCGTATGCCTCGCGGATCATCGCCATATTGCTTCCAGGTGGCAATGTATCGCTGATAATCGCCCCGGGTCTTCTCAAAACCGTTACGCACATTTTGCTGGGTGTCCTGCGCCGACCCTTCCTCCAGCAGTTCTTCGAACTGCTGCTGGATTCTGTCCAGCTCAGCCTCATTGCGATTGGCACCGGTCATCAACACCAGTTGATCACCCAGGTTCTGGCGCAACTTCAAACCCAGATCGAGGATGGCGAAGTTATGCTGAATCAGTGATTCCTGAGTACGGGCCATCTGCATGACACTGACGAGCCCCAGCAGCAGCCCAAGCAACGCGACCGTGATAAGCGCCGAGATACTCAGGAAGAGGCGAGTGCGCAACTTCATGGCCAGCTTCATTTGAGGTATTTCATAGGTTGTACTGTTTTCGTTTGCGGTAAAGCGTCGAAGCATCGATACCCAGCGTCTTGGCGGCCTGATCAAGGGTTTCACTGGTTGCCAGTACGGCCCCGATGTGTGCCTTTTCAAGCTCGTCCAGACTCAAGGCCGCGCCCACACGTGGTGCATTGTTGGTCGGTTGCTCAGCCATGCCTAGATGACTGACCTCTACGCGATCCTGTGGACAGATGATGCTGGCACGCTCAATCACGTTTCGCAGCTCACGAATGTTGCCTGGCCATCGGTAATTGAGCAGCGCGGCACGGGCTTCTTCGCTGAAGCCTCGGGCCGGACGCGCGTATTCCTTGACGAAACGCGCCAGAAAGCGGTCCGCGAGGGTCAGAATGTCTTCGCTGCGCTCACGCAGGGCCGGCAGATTCAGGGTGATCACGTTCAGGCGGTACAGCAGATCCTCACGGAAACGCCCGCTGCGCACCATGTCTTCAAGGTTGAGGTTGGTGGCCGCCAGGATGCGCACGTCGGCACGTCGGGTCACCGGGTCACCGACGCGCTCGTATTCCTTGTCCTGAATGAAGCGCAGCAATTTGGGCTGCAGCGTCAGCGGGAAGTCACCGATTTCGTCGAGGAACAGGGTGCCGCCATCGGCCTGATTGACGCGGCCCAGCGTGCTTTCGCTGGCACCGGTAAAGGCGCCACGACTGTGGCCGAACAGTTCGCTTTCCATCAGTTCTGCGGTCAGCGACGGGCAGTTGATGGTGACGCAGGACTTCTTGGCCCGTTTGCTCCAGCCATGAATCGCCCTGGCCAGCTCGCCCTTACCGGTACCCGATTCGCCCAGAATCAGGATGTTGGCATCGGTCACGGCAACCTGACGGGCCGTTTCCAGTATCGCCATCATCGAAGGGCTGTGGGAATCCAGACCATCCTTGGGCTTGCGAACCTCGCCTTCCAGTGCTTCGAGACGGGCAGACAGTTGCCTGACTTCAAGCTGCTTGGCCGTTGCAAGACGCAACTGGTCAGGACTGCACGGCTTGACCAGGTAATCGGCTGCGCCCGCCTGAATGGCATCGACAGCGGTATCCACCGCCGAATGGGCAGTCACGATCACCACACGCATCCACGGCGCCTGAATCCGCATCTGCGCCAGCACGTCCAGGCCGTTGTCTTCACCCAGACGCAAATCGAGAAAGCACAGATCGAATACTTGACGCTGCATGAGCGTGTCGGCCTGGGCTGCGCTGTTGGCAGTGGCGACACTGTAGCCTTCGTCTTCCAGACAGTACCGGAAAGTGCGGAGGATGGCGGACTCATCGTCCACAAGCAGAATACGGCCCTGATTCTCAGTGGCTGCTTCCATTTTTCCTACGCTCCTTAATGAATTGTCTCAGTTAGTCTCGGAATCATCGGGCAAGTTGCATGGTCAATTCTGATTGATTCTTCGGCATGCATGGTAGCTTTCTGATCAGCTAATGGCGAACAGCCTGATTAATCCGCGTTTATGCCGTTAAAACCGTCCATTCGGAGACGAGATCTCACCGCAAAAGGAACGCTCCTATGTTTTCACTGAAAAAGATTGCTCTGATCACGGCCGCCGCTGCGCTGCTGGGCAGCGGCCCGGTGCTTGCCCAGCCAGACCTGCCCACTCAACTCGCCGAGGCGCGTCAGGAAGGTTCGATCTGGACAGCTTTCGCGCTGAACAAGCATCTGAGCCCGTTCAAGATCGATGTGGGTGTCGAACAAGGCACCGCGACGCTCAAGGGCAAGGTTGAAAACGAAGTGGACCGCGAGTTGGCCGAACGCATCGCGCTGGATACCAAAGGCATTGAAAAGGTCGACAATCAGCTGGAGGTAGATCCTTCTGTTGCCAGCGAGCCCGGCACACGGACCAACATGGCTCAGCGCTTCGAGGATGCGACGCTGGTCGCGACGGTGAAATCCAAACTGCTGTGGAGCAGCGTGACTGAAGCGCTGACCATCGATGTCGACAGCAAGGACGGCGTGATCACCCTCAAGGGCCGCGCGCAAAGCCCTGAAGCGAAGGAACTGGCGGGTAGCCTGGCGAGTAACACCGATGGCGTGGTCAGCGTCAACAACCTGATCAGCCTCAGCGCGGCCGACTCGATTGCGGCCAAGACCCAGCCACAGTCGCTGAACCCGACCGAGGAAATGAGTGACGCCTGGATCACCAGCAAGGTCAAGGCGAGCCTGATCTACAGCCGGACGCTGGATGGGCTGAATATCAAAGTAGACACCAAGGCAGGTGTGGTCAGCCTGAATGGCGTGGTTGCCAACTTCGCCGAGAAGGAACTGGCCGTGGAAATCGCGCGAAATATTCGTGGCGTAAAAGGCGTCAACGGCGACGCACTGAAGGTCATGGCGCGCAGCGCAGGCTGACAGTTCAGGGCCGGAGTGTCGAACGCCTCGTGCAGAACGCACGATTACAAAGGGGTAATCGTGCAGCTTGCTGGTAGGACGCTCTCGTCAAACTTAATAAGCTATTGATTTTAAAGGATTTTAATCCACTCAAAAAACTGGCATGCAGTCTGCAATAACCTATTCAACAAGGTCGATACACAACGACCCATCAGATTGAATGCCCACTCAGGCCAGGGGAGTTTGCAGATGAACAGCCAGCGTATTTCACAATTGCGTATCTCTCCCCTGCACATCCAGCAAGGTCTTTTTCTGCTCCTTGCCCTGCTCGTCACTCTGATCGCCATTCAGCAGTTCCAGCGTTGGAATCAAGCCAACGAGGCAACTCAACCAAAACAGCAATTCATCCAGACCAGCAGCATTTCCTATCGCGGCGTCAGCGCTCCAGCGGTCAAGGACATGTCCTCAAGCCTGCGCAACGTTGACGGCGTGGTTTCTGTAGATGAAGTCGCTCCACAGCAAAAATGGGTTTTCTGACCCGACCTTAAGAGCAGCACCCCTTATTAAAACGGCATCAAAAAGGAGTATCACCATGTTGAGTTGGGCAATCACGTTTCTGATCATCGCTATCGTTGCTGCAGTACTGGGCTTCGGTGGTATCGCGGGCACGGCTACTGGTATCGCCAAGATCCTGTTCGTCGTCTTCCTGGTGATGTTCGTTGTGTCGTTCTTCTTCGGTCGTCGCGGTCGAGGCTGATAATGCACACGTCATTTCGCACACTGGCCGCCGCCCTGTTGATGGGTGGCAGTGTCATGGCCATGGCAGCCAATGATGGACAGTCTCGGGTCAATGAGCTTCTGAGCTCCGCCCCCGAGTACCGCACCACATGGGCGAAAGTCGTCAAGAAGGAAGAGCGTTTGCCGGATTGGGTGATCAACCTGTCCGGTGCTTCCGAGCAGCAGATGACGGCGGCCACTGAAGATGGCGACAACTATCTGGTTGGGCCGCTTTGCGAAACGGCCGATACGTGCAAAAGCAAGCGCCTGATCGTGGCTTTCAGCATCGACAAGGAAGATGCTTACGCTATGTTGGTTGAAGTGCCTGCCGGTCTTCCCGCAGACAAATCGCCAACACGTCACGCGACTTACCGTTATCTGGGTAAGCCTGACGAGGGTATGCAAAAGCTCTTGAATGAAGAGCTGCGCAAAGACCCTAACTGGTATTGATTCAGAAGAAAGGCGTCGACTCCAGGAGTCGACACCTTTCGGCTTTGTGCGGCCTGAGGAAGGTACGCGCATGACCAGGGGGCCGGGACGCGTTGATCAAGTGGATCGGCGTGACCTAGGGGTACAGGGAGTACCTCCGCCAAGGGCCGGGTCAGGCAAGCCGCCGTGCAAGTCCACGAGAATGCGTCGACCTTTCGAACGCCTCCAGTGACCTTGCACGGCGCTTTACATTTCCTTCCTGCTTCGATCCCGTCTTAAATTGCATCCCTCGGCAACATCAGCCCCAGTGGCAACCTGACGCGTGCTTCAAGACCACCTCCCGAACGATTCCTCAACTCGACGTTACCCCCGTGCATGGCAGCAATACGCTTGACGATGGCCAGGCCGAGGCCGGTGCCCTTGCCACTGCGTGCGCGATCACCGCGAATGAACGGGTTGAAAATGGTGTCCAGTTCGGACGGATCGATGCCCGCCCCCCTGTCCAGCACACTCAACACTACGTAGGGCGCGTTTCGGTCACCGGATACATAGGCAGCGACTTCGATACCGTTGCCGGCATGGTGCTTGGCATTGCCAATCAGGTTGGTCAGCAGGCGCTTCATCGACACCCGACGCAGCGGGAAGGGCGGAATAGGCTCCAGACACAGACGGATGCTGTCTTCATCGTCATTGAAGGGTGCAACCACATCGCGCACCAGATGCCCCAGATCGACCTCTTCGATCTCCTCGTCACGGCCATCGCGGATGAACGCCAGGAACTGATCGAGAATGGCGTCCATGTCCTCGATATCGCGCACCATGCCTTCGGAGAACTCATTGTCGTTCATCAGCTCCAGAGACAGGCGCAGGCGCGTCAGCGGTGTGCGCAGGTCGTGGGAAACCCCGGCCAGCATCAGCTCACGTTCCTGCCCGGCCTGCTCGACGTCTTCGGCCATCTGATTGAAGGCCCGATAGACTTCGGTCATCTCGCTCGGCGTGTCACTCACCGGCAGCCGCACGCTGCGCCCCTGCCCCAACTGGCGCGCCGCAAACACCAGACGCTTGAGCGGCTGACTCAGTTGACGCACGAAAATCCAGGCTGATGCCGTGGAGAGCAACCCGATGGCCAGGAACCAGCCCAGCACGTTCCAGATTTTCTGACCGCGCAACGGGTGCGGATAAAGCGGCACTTTCAGCCAGCCGTCACCCAGGCTCGGCGCTCGCACCCACAGCGCGGGTGGCGCGTGTACCCGCAGACGCACTTCCGTGTCGGCGCCCAGCTCCGCCTGCATCTGCCGCTGATAGATCTCACTGTAAGGCCAGTGCTGCTCACCTTCCGGCACGCCACCGCCCACCACCCGAATCAGACCTGCCGCCTCGGCAATCGCATCGCGGTCGCTTTCACCGGCAGCCCAATAAGCACGCAGTGTCAGAGCAACGCCGTGGCTGTATTGCCTGTCGACCAGCACGTCTTCGTTCATCAGCAGATAAACCAGCGTCAGGGCCTTGGAAAACAGCACGACGATGAGCACCAGCCAGAGCGTGCGGGAGAAAAAGCTTTGCGGGAACCAGAGCGGAGTCTTCATAACTGCAGCCATACACTTTGCAGGGCGAGCGAGGCTCGCAGGTTTGCCGAACGCGGGCCGGACCCGATGGACGAACGCAAAAAACCAGTACGTCGATAAGCTCGTGAAAGATTATCGACGTAACTGGCAGCAATGACGGATGTCTGTGCCGACAACCGGGTTATCAGCGACTTCCGGCACCGTCCGGAACGAATACATAACCTACGCCCCAGACCGTCTGGATATAACGGGGCTTGGACGGGTCAGGCTCGATCAGGCGACGCAGACGGGAAATCTGTACGTCGATGGATCGCTCCAGCGCATCCCACTCCCGGCCACGCGCCAGGTTCATCAGTTTGTCGCGGGTCAGCGGCTCGCGAGCGTGCATGACCAGCGCTTTCAATACCGCGAATTCACCGGTGGTGAGCATGTGCACTTCTTCACCGCGCTTGAGCTCGCGGGTTGCCAGAGACAGCACGTAGTCACCGAAACTGACCGACTCGTCTTCGCTGCCAGGGGCGCCGGGCACCGGTGCCGCCTGACGACGCAACACCGCCTTGACCCGCGCCATCAGCTCGTCCGGGTTGAACGGCTTGGCCAGATAATCGTCAGCACCCAGTTCGAGCCCCTTGATGCGGCTCAGCTCATCGCCCTTGGCGGTCAGCATGATAATCGGCACCTGATTGTTCGCGGCACGCAGACGACGACAGGCCGAAAGGCCGTCTTCGCCGGGCAGCATCAGGTCCAGCACCACAAGGTTGAAAACCTCACGGGCCAGCAGTCGGTCCATTTGTTCCACATTTGCCACGGCGCGGGCACGGTAGCCCTTGCTGGTGAAAAAACGTTCCAGGAGACTGCTCAGCCCCGGATCGTCATCGACAATAAGGATTTTTTCGCCTTCGGCATTTTGTGCGGTGCTGCTCATCGGATGCTCCTCTGATCTCGGGGCGCATTATGGCGTAGCTGCGGTGATGCGCACCTTGTGCATTGTTAGCAGATTTTACTGGAGGCGACACTTGTGCCTGCGTTTTCGCCGAAAAAACACCCCATTTGTCGGCCGATCCCCTAATCCGGCTTCGCTGGGTATAATGCGCCGCCCTCGAAGTCAGGCAACGCCGGACTCATGGCGGTTCGCCAGCCCTGAAAATAAATGCTGGCGCACGATACCCAGGCAAGGCAATTCGTACATAGCCCAGTTTTTTGCTCACAACTCCAGGTGGTTTTATGGACAGCATCAACAGCCGCATCGCCGAAGAACTCGGCGTACGCCCACAACAGGTCGCAGCGGCCGTAGCACTACTGGATGAAGGCTCGACTGTGCCCTTCATTTCCCGCTACCGCAAGGAAGTGACCGGCAGTCTTGATGACACGCAACTGCGCCATCTGGAAGAGCGCCTGCGTTATCTGCGTGAACTGGACGAACGGCGCGTCAGCATTCTTGCCAGCATCGAAGAGCAAGGCAAGCTGACCCCGGAGCTGGCGCGCGACATCAAGCTGGCCGATACCAAGACCCGCCTCGAAGACTTGTACCTGCCTTATAAGCAGAAACGCCGCACCAAGGGCCAGATCGCCCTTGAAGCCGGGTTGGGCGAACTGGCCGATGGCCTGTTCAACGACCCGAGCCTGGCCCCTGAAGCAGAAGCAGCCCGCTTCGTCGACGCGGAAAAAGGCGTAGCCGATGTAAAGGCCGCGCTGGAAGGCGCCAAGTACATTCTGATGGAGCGCTTTGCCGAGGATGCCTCGCTGCTGGACAAGCTGCGCAGCTTCCTCAAGCAGGAAGCGGTGATCAGCGCACGCGTGGTACCGGGCAAGGAAGAGGAAGGCGCCAAGTTCCGCGACTACTTCGAACACGACGAACCGCTCAAGAGCATGCCGTCGCACCGTGCGCTGGCGATTTTTCGTGGTCGCAATGAAGGCTTTTTGAGCTCCGCACTGAAAGTCGGTGAAGAATTGCCGGGCGCCATGCACCCGTGCGAGCTGATGATCGGTGAGCGCTTCGGCATCCAGAACCAGAACCGCCCGGCAGACAAATGGCTGGCCGAAGTGGTGCGCTGGACCTGGAAGGTCAAGCTGTACAGCCACCTTGAAACCGATCTGCTGGGTGAGCTGCGTGACGGCGCGGAAACCGAAGCGATCAATGTGTTCGCCCACAATCTGCACGACCTGTTGCTGGCCGCGCCGGCCGGTCAGCGTGCCACGCTGGGCCTCGACCCAGGTCTGCGCACCGGCTGCAAGGTCGCCGTGGTCGACGCCACCGGCAAACTGCTCGACTACGCCACCGTCTATCCGCACGTACCGAAAAACCAGTGGGACCAGACCATCGCCGTACTGGCCGCACTGTGCGCCAAGCATTCGGTCGACCTGATCGCCATCGGCAACGGCACCGCCAGCCGCGAAACCGACAAGCTGGCTGCCGACCTGATCAAAAAATACCCGGGTCTGAAGATGACCAAGGTCATGGTCTCCGAAGCAGGCGCTTCGGTGTACTCGGCATCGGAACTGGCCGCCAAGGAGTTCCCGGACCTCGACGTGTCGATCCGTGGCGCGGTGTCCATTGCCCGTCGCTTGCAGGACCCGCTCGCCGAACTGGTGAAAATCGACCCAAAATCCATCGGGGTCGGCCAGTACCAGCACGACGTGTCGCAGCTCAAGCTGGCGCGCGGCCTGGATGCGGTGGTGGAAGACTGCGTGAACGCCGTGGGCGTGGACGTGAACACGGCCTCCGTGGCGCTGCTGGCACGCATTTCCGGCCTCAACACCACGCTGGCGCAGAACATCGTTGCGCATCGTGATGAAAACGGCGCGTTCAAGACCCGCGCGGCGCTGAAGAAAGTCAGCCGCCTGGGCGAAAAAACCTTTGAACAGGCCGCCGGTTTCCTGCGCGTCATGACCGGTGACAACCCGCTGGACGCCTCCGCCGTTCACCCGGAAGCCTACCCGCTGGTGCAGCGCATTGCGGCTGAAACCGACCGGGACATTCGCTCGCTGATCGGCGACGCCAGCTTTCTCAAGCGCCTGGACCCGAAGAAATTCACCGACGAGACCTTTGGTCTGCCGACCGTGACCGATATCCTTCAGGAACTCGAAAAACCGGGCCGTGATCCGCGTCCGGAGTTCAAGACTGCCGAGTTCCAGGACGGGGTCGAAGACCTCAAGGACCTGCAACTGGGGATGATCCTCGAAGGCGTGGTCACCAACGTCACCAACTTCGGTGCGTTCGTCGATATCGGCGTGCATCAGGACGGTCTGGTACACATCTCGGCGTTGTCCGAGAAGTTCATCAAGGACCCGCGTGAAGCGGTCAAGGCCGGTGATGTAGTGAAAGTGAAGGTCATGGAAGTCGATATCCCGCGCAAACGCGTCGGCCTGTCGATGCGCATGAGCGACACGCCCGGCGAGAAAATCGATGGCGCACGCGGTGCCCGTCCAGGTTCTTCGCCTCGTCAGAACAACGCTCCGCGCAAGGAAACCACTGCGCCAGCGCCCGCCAACAATGCGATGGCGTCGCTGTTCGCCAATGCCAAGCAACTGAAGAAGCGCTGATGGATATTCCTGAAGATCTGACCCACAGCGCCTATTTCAAGATGCTCGGCTGCGAGCTGCGGCGTCTGGACGAGGGCGTTGCCGAAGTTGCGTTGCCGCTGGAGGCGCACCTGCGCAATCGCGGCAACGTGATGCATGGCGGTGCAATCTTCAGCCTGGTCGATATCGCCATGGGCCTGGCCTGTTCCAGCGCTCACGGTTTCGACCAGCGCAGCGTGACCATCGAGTGCAAGATCAACTACGTGCGTGGCGTCTCCGAGGGCGAAGTCCTGTGCATCGCCAAGGTGCTGCACGCGGGTCGCCGCACGCTGGTGGTCGAGGCTGAAGTCGTTCAGGGCGACAAGCTCGTCGCCAAGGCCCAGGGCACATTTGCGGTGATCTAGACTTGATCAAGGGCTGATGAAAAGCATCCCTGCGAACTGAACCTAGCCGTACCGACATCATTTGGGTTAATTTCGGCACCATTAGCGTGGTGCCGAGTCCATTTGGGTAGTACGACAAAGAGCAGTGATTGTGAACAGGCGCTACCGACCCACCAGGCGACTACGCCAGTTCCTTTCTTCACCCTTGTAGACCGTCAAGTCCACCCCCATATCGGGGCGACCGATGCGTGAAGGATTACACCTTGAGCGAACTTTTAAACCGTCGTCTTGCATTGCTCGGCGAGCGTAACAACCTCTCTCTGCTGGAGCAGTGCCTGCACGGTATCGAGCGTGAGTGCCTGCGCGTTACCGCAACGGCAGAACTGGCCCGGACGCCCCACCCGCAAGCTCTGGGTGCCGCCCTGACCAATGGTCAGGTGACGACCGATTATTCCGAATCGCTGCTGGAGTTCATCACGCCAGCCTTGAAGAACCCGGCCGAGACCATCGACAACCTGGACCGGATCCATCGCTTCGTTTACAGCAAGCTGGACAACGAACTGCTGTGGAGTCCGTCGATGCCTTGCCCGTTGCCGGACGAAGAGCACATACCGATTGCCTATTACGGCACGTCGAACATCGGCAAGCTCAAGTACGTGTACCGCAAGGGCCTGGCGCTGCGTTACGGCAAGACCATGCAGTGCATTGCCGGCATTCACTACAACTTCTCGTTGCCGGAAGACGCGTGGGCGCTGCTCAAGCAGACCGAAGACTTTGCCGGCGATGCCCGCGACTACCAGTCGCATTCCTACATCGCGCTGATTCGTAACTTCCGCCGCTACAGCTGGCTGTTAATGTACCTGTTCGGCGCTTCACCGGCACTCGACGCGGGATTCCTGCGCGGCCGCAAGCATCAGTTGGAACAACACTTCGACGCCGACACCCTGTATCTGCCGTACGCCACCAGTCTGCGCATGAGCGACCTGGGTTATCAGAGTGACGCCCAGGCCGATCTGACCCCTTGCTACAACGATCTGGTCAGCTACACCGATAGCCTGCGCAAGGCCGTGGCCACGCCTTACAAGCCTTACGTCGAGGTCGGCACTCATGACCAGAACGGCGAGTGGGTGCAGCTCAATACCAACGTGTTGCAGATCGAGAACGAGTACTACTCCAACATTCGTCCCAAGCGTGTGACTTATAGCGGCGAACGCCCTATTCAGGCGCTGGTGGCCCGTGGTGTGCAGTACGTCGAAGTACGCTGCCTGGACATCAACCCGTTCCTGCCGACCGGCATCAGCCTGGAGCAGTCGCGCTTCATCGATGCCTTCGTGCTGTATTGCGCCCTCGAGGAAAGCCAGCAACTGGCCAGCCACGAATGCTCCAACGCAAGCTCGAACTTCCTGTCAGTGGTCAAGGAAGGGCGTCGCCCGGGCCTGAGCCTGATGCGTGACAACCGCCCTGTCGATCTCAAGACCTGGGCAACCGAGCTGGTGGAGAAGATCACGCCGATTGCCCGCCTGCTCGATCAGGCTCAGGGCACCGATGAGCACCTCAAATCGATTGCCGTGCAACAGGCCAAGATCGACGATACCGCGCTCACACCGTCTGCTCAGGTGCTGGCCAGCATGGAAGCGCATAACGAGGGCTTTACCGCGTTCTCCCTGCGCCAGAGTCAGGTCCATGCCGAATACTTCCGCACTCACCCGCTGAGCGCTCAGGAACAGGCAGACTTCGAAGCCCAGGCCAAAACCTCGATCGAAGAACAGGCCGAACTGGAAGCGACCGAGGAAGTGGTGGATTTCGACACGTTCGTGGGGTCGTATCAGGCGAGCATTCTGTCGATCAGCAACTGATCGTGCAATTACTGTGGGGAGCTTGCTCTCGAAGGTGCCGGTGCAGGCGCGACTATCGTGCGGCGCTCTGCGTCGCATGCCTTTCTGGACGCTCCGCGTCCTCTTGACGACGCAGAGCGTCGAGAACTGCATTCCCACGCTGGAGCGTGAGGAACGATCATCTCAACTATCGTGCCCAATGCTCTGCGCTTCTGCCCGAAGGGCGTGGGTGAGCCGGCTCACGAAAGGGACGGTTCAAACGTCCCTTTCCGGCTGCTTGTGCCAGCCTCTTCGTGAGCAAGCTCACTCCCACAAAATATAGCCAAGAGTGCTCTGCGTCCGCCCCCAGGCTTATATCGCCTTTTCGAAGATCTTCGAATTACGCTGGTAGTTGTACAGCGAGGCGCGGGCGCTTGGCAGACGGTCGACGCTGCTGGGTTCGAAACCGCGTTCGCGGAACCAGTGTGCGGTGCGGGTGGTGAGGACGAACAGGGTCTTGATACCCAGGGCCCGGGCGCGGTTTTCAATACGCTCCAGAAGCTCGTCACCACGGCCACCGTGCCGGTATTCCGGATTGACCGCCAGACACGCCAGCTCGCCCGACTCCGAATCGGCAATCGGATACAGCGCAGCACAGGCGATGATCAGCCCTTCGCGCTCAACCACGCTGAACTGCGTGATCTCGCGTTCCAGCACTTCGCGGGAACGACGCACCAGAATGCCCTGCTCTTCCAGCGGCGTGATCAGGTCCATCAGACCGCCGACATCCTCGATGGCCGCTTCGCGCACCAGTTCGAACTGCTCCTGCGCGACCAGCGTGCCGCCGCCATCGCGGGTAAACAGTTCGGTGAGCAGCGCGCCGTTCTCGGCATAACTGACGATATGGCTGCGCGCGACACCGCCACGGCAGGCCTCGGCCGCGGCGTCCAGCAGTTCCGCCTGATAGTTGGCACCCAGGCGCTGCAGGTGCGCGGGCACCTGTTGCGGACGCAGTTCGCGCACCAACCGGCCCTGCTCGTCCAGCAAGCCGGTTTCGGCGCCGAACAGCAGCAGTTTGTCGGCGGCCAGATCGATGGCCGCGCGGGTGGCGACGTCTTCACAGGCCAGGTTGAAAATCTCGCCGGTCGGTGAATAACCCAATGGCGACAACAGCACGATATGACGCTCGTCCAACAGGCGGTTGATGCCCTTGCGGTCGACCCGGCGCACTTCGCCGGTGTGCTGATAATCGACACCCTCAAGCACACCGATAGGCCGTGCGGTGACGACGTTGCCGCTGGTCACTCGCAACCGCGAGCCCTGCATGGGCGAGGCGGCCATGTCCATCGACAGACGCGCCTCGATCGAAATGCGCAGCTGACCCACGGCATCGATCACGCACTCCAGCGTTTCGGTATCGGTGATACGCATGTCGCGGTGGAAGCGCGGGGTGATACCGCGCTGAGCCAGACGGCTTTCAATCTGCGGGCGGGAACCGTGAACCAGCACCAGGCGCACGCCCAGGCTGTGCAGCAGCACCAGGTCGTGGACGATGTTGCCGAAATTGGGGTGCGCAACGCCGTCGCCGGGCAGCATGACGACGAAGGTGCAATCGCGGTGAGCATTGATGTACGGAGACGCGTGGCGAAGCCAGTTGACGTATTCGGGCATGACAACAAGAGCCTGTAGAAAAAATGGACGAAAAAAAGAAGCACGCACAACGGTGTGGTGGTTATCGTCGGAACAGGCTTGGCAGCACGCGCAGTCTCCTTTTACTCAAGATGCTTTCATTAACACAGGTTATGCCTGACTCACTGGGGCGTCAGGCAGTAATGCTCGATCAATTGACGTAACAGACGCACTGTAGGGTCAAGACGTGACATTTCGAGGTATTCCCCCGGCTGATGCGCACAGGCGATGTCGCCCGGGCCGAGCACCAGTGTCTCGCAGCCAAGGCGCTGAAGATAAGGCGCTTCGGTGCCGAATGCTACTGCTGCGGCCGTATGACCGGTCAGACGTTCAGCGACACGCACGAGCTCAGCGTCAGCGACCTGCTCGAACGGCGCGCATTCGGGGAACAGCGGCGCATAGTCGATCTGTACCTGATGCAGCTCGGCCAGCGGCTGCAGCTTCTGCCGAATGGCCGAGCGCAGCACTTCCGGGTCCATGCCCGGCAGCGGACGCAGGTCGAATTCCAGCGAGCACTGGCCACAAATCCGGTTCGGGTTGTCGCCGCCATGAATACAGCCCAGGTTCAGCGTCGGCTGCGGCACCGTGAATTGCGGGTTGCGGTACTTCGCTTGCCACTGCGTGCGCAGGCCCTTGAGTTCGCTGATTGCGTCGTGCATGGCTTCGAGTGCGCTGTGCCCAAGGCTCGGATCGGAGGAATGGCCGCTGCGCCCGAGAATATCGATACGCTCCATCATCACGCCCTTGTGCAGGCGGATCGGCTTGAGCCCGGTCGGCTCGCCAATCACCGCCGCACGACCCAGCGGGCGGCCGGCCTCGGCCAGCGCACGGGCACCGGCCATCGAGCTTTCCTCGTCGCAAGTGGCGAGGATCAGCAGCGGCTGCTTGAACGGCTGGTCAAGAAGGCCACGCACCGCTTCGATGACCAGCGCAAAAAAGCCCTTCATGTCGCAACTGCCCAGCCCGACCCAGCGGCCATCCACCTCGGTCAGCTTCAAGGGGTCGGTCTTCCACAGCGCCTCGTCGAACGGCACGGTATCGCTGTGCCCCGCCAGTACCAGACCGCCTGGGCCTGTTCCATAGGTCGCCAGCAGATTGAACTTGCCGGGGGACACTTGCTGGATGTCGCAGGCAAACCCCAGATCGCCGAGCCATCCGGCCAGCAGATCGATGACGGGGCGGTTGCTCTGGTCCAGAGAAGGCTGAGTGCAGCTCACCGAGGGTACGGCGATCAGGGCGGCGAACTGGTCTTTCATGGACGGCAACGGCATGGACGCTTCCTGTAATCGGGACGGAACACGGCCCATCATAGGGCCATAGCAACCCAGGAATAAACCGTTTCGGGCCATGTCCTGTACACTGACGGCCTCAGCAGCCGTTCAATCATGGGCTGCGCTCCCGTTTATCCGTATCAGCGTTTGGATTCCCCCGGCCATGCAAAAAGAAACAGAAATCAAACTCCGCGTCAGCCGCGAGACCCTCGCTGCACTGCGTGAACACCCGTTGCTCAAGAAGCGCAACAAGAGTGGCTGGGAGCGCCTTGAACTGTCGAACCAGTATTTCGATACCCCGCAAGGTGAGCTGGCACAGGCCAAAGTCGCCCTGCGCATCCGCCGCGACGGCGATCAGATCATCCAGACCATGAAGACTCGCGGGCAAAGCGTGGCCGGCCTGTCCGAGCGCAATGAATACAACTGGGACCTGAGCAAGGCCAAGCTGGACCTGAAGAAGCTCGAAGGCGATTGCTGGCCCGAGCAACTGGCCGATCTGGACAAGAAAACCATCAAGCCGCTGTTCACCACCGATTTCGTGCGTGAGAAAGCCGAGATCGCCTGGGGCCGTGGCAAGGCCAAAGTGGTGATCGAAGCCGCACTGGACCTGGGCCAGGTGGTGGCGGGCAAGCAGAAGGAAGAAATCTGCGAGCTGGAACTCGAGCTGCGTGAAGGCGAACCTGCCGCGCTGCTGGAGCTGGCCGCCGAATTGGCTGCAACGCTGCCGCTGATGCCGTGTGATATCAGCAAGGCCGAACGCGGCTATCGTCTGCTCGATGCCAGCAGCTACTCGCTGAGCCTGCACGCTCCCGCTCTGCACGCAGAAACGCCGCTGGACGACGCTTATTCCGCGCTGGCCTGGCACCTGCTGGGCAGCAGCCAGCGTCTGGCCGAGCAATACCGTTTCAACGGCCACTGGCGTCTGCTGCAGGACTGGGTCGAGATGCTCGCCGAACTGCGCGCCCTGACCAGCAGCCTCGGCCAGGCCGCGCCACGCACCTCGACCGCACAACTGCGTACTGCGCTGGACGCCTTGCTGGAAGACTGGCGACCGCTGGTTCAGGCCGGGCAGGACGATGCCGATGTACGCGGTGCCGCCCACGAGCAATTCCTGGAAGAATTGCAGGACACGCGCTGGGGCGAGTTCTCGCTGAATACCTCACGCTGGTTGCTGGCCCGCAGCTGGACCACCGAACGCAACACCCGCGGCAATCGTCAGGGCGCCGCACTGTTGAGCAGTTGGCTGCCACGCCTGCTGGGCGAAGAAGCCACGTCCCTGCAATTAAGTCGTTATCAGCAGCAGCCGGAAGACCTGGCAGAGCAACTGCCCCGCATCGAGCGCATCCAGTCATGGCTGCACTGGGCACGCGGCGCGCTGGACCTGCCGGAACTGGATCGCCTGTATGGCGAACTGCGCAAGCTGGAAGAACTGGCGCATCTGGACATCAGCGACGAAGTCCTCGATGCCCGCGTGCAACAGGCCATCACCGTCTTCCAAAGCCGCGCCTGGAAGACCCTGCTGCGCTTGTAAGGCTGGATCAGAAGGCCGTAGAAGTGGGCCGGGCGACGCTGCGTTTGTACATGATCTCCCGTTTTTTGTCGGAGCGGACTTGTCCGCGAACCGCCGGGAACCGGCAGCAAAACCAGTCACCTCGGTGCACGAGGCACAACCGAGGCTGGCGCAACTCCGGGCACCAGCCCCGTCAGCGCAGCAGCGGCAGGCTGGTGGTGGATTTGATCTCGGAGAGGGCTACTGTCGAGTTCACTTCCTGGATGCCGGGCACCAGCGAAAGCTTTTCAAAGAAGAACCGCTCGTACGCCTCGATATCCGGGGTCACGATGCGCAGCAGAAAATCCACCGACCCCATCAGCACATAGCACTCCAGCACCTCCGGAAAACCACGAATCGCGTCGGTGAACTCGGTGAAGTTGGAGCGCCCGTGGGCATTGAGTTTTACCTCGGCGAATATCTGTGTGTTCAGACCGATTTTCTTGCGGTCCAGCAACGCCACCTGACGGCGAATCACGCCTTCATCCTTGAGCCGTTGGATGCGGCGCCAGCAGGGTGATTGCGACAGTCCGACCTGCTCGGCGATCTGCGCACTGGAAAGCGAAGCGTCTTCCTGCAGCAGCGCCAGAATCCTGCGATCGTAACTGTCCAGCTCGATTTGCATAATTAATTTTCTCAAACAGTCTGTGGCGCATTAACAAGTCTTATAAAGACTAATCCACCCAATGATGGACCAGAAATTTCTTTTCACGCATGCAAAGATTTCCAGCATCCTTCTGGAGTACCAGCATGCCCAATCTCGAAGCCGTCACCCCCCCTTCGCAGCGTCCAGATAGCTGGTCGTCGAGCAATGCGCAGTGCTGCGCACGCTACCGTGTCTGCGCCGAAGCCGAGCCTGCCTTGCTCTGTCAGGTGTTGAACCTGTTTGCCATGCAGTACCTGATTCCCGACCAATTGAGTGCCGTGCAGCAAGAGAACCTGCTGCTCATCGATCTTCAGGTCTCCAGATTGAGCTGGCATCGGGCACAAGTGATTGGTGAAAAAATGCGCAACCTGATCGACGTCTGCTCAATGGAGGTCGAGCAAGTCGACGCCCGCAATACCGCGCAATCCCGTGTCGCCCTGGCGACGGGCTGAATCAATTCGCCTGCTCCGGCAATTCCCGGTCGCATAGAACGAACAACGCTGTCACGCTTGGCGTCTACTCTTGTTCATCGTCCAATGACGAATTGCCTCAAGGAGCGCACATGGCAGCCCTGGCCCCCTCTTCACAGGATCGCTGGCTCGATCTGAATGATGTGTTGCGTGATCTGGTTGCCGAAGGCTATCTCGGCCAGGACGACGCGGAAACGGCACTCACCCAACGTCGCAGCGCAGTGAACATCCAGCTGCATCCCCTCGAGTTTCTCGCTTCGCTGCAGTTTGACGACCTCAAGCGGCCGGGCAAGAAGCTGGACGTGGAAACACTGACCGCCTGGCTGGCCAAAACCTGTGGCCAGCCTTACATGCGTATCGATCCGCTGAAGATCAACGTCGCGGCGGTCACGCCACTGATGTCCTACGCCTTTGCCCAGCGCCACAAGATTCTGGCCGTAGCGGTCGATCGCGAATCGGTGACCATCGCCAGCGCGCAGCCTTATGTGCGCTCATGGGAAGCCGACCTGGCGCATGTGCTCAAGCTGCAGATCAAACGTGTGGTCGCCAACCCGTCAGACATCCAGCGCATGGCGATGGAGTTTTTCAGGCTGGCCAAGTCGGTCAGCGGTGCCAGCGCCTCTGAGCAAAAGATGAGCAACATGGGTAACTTCGAACAGTTGCTCAAGCTCGGCGCCAGCGATCAGGAGCCTGACGCCAACGACGCGCACATCGTCAATATCGTCGACTGGCTGTTTCAGTACGCCTTCCAGCAACGCGCCAGCGATATTCACATCGAGCCGCGCCGCGAACAGGGCACCGTACGCTTTCGAATCGACGGGGTGCTGCATAACGTTTACCAGTTTCCGGCGCAGGTGATCATGGCGATTGTCAGCCGCCTGAAAAGCCTGGGGCGGATGAACGTCGCCGAAAAACGCAAACCACAGGACGGGCGGGTCAAGACCACCACGCCTGAAAATCGTGAAGTGGAGTTGCGCCTGTCGACCCTGCCGACCGCGTTCGGCGAAAAAATGGTCATGCGGATCTTCGACCCCGAGGTGTTGCTCAAGGACTTCGACCAACTGGGCTTCTCCAGTGACGACCTGCGGCGCTGGCAGGAAATGACCCGCCAGCCCAACGGCATCATTCTGGTCACCGGCCCGACCGGTTCGGGCAAGACCACAACGCTGTACACCACCCTCAAGAAACTGGCGACCTCCGAGGTCAACCTGTGCACCATCGAAGACCCCATCGAGATGGTCGAGCCGGCCTTCAACCAGATGCAGGTGCAGCACAACATCGAACTGAGCTTTGCCGCCGGCGTGCGCGCGCTGATGCGACAGGACCCGGATATCATCATGATCGGCGAGATTCGCGACCTGGAGACCGCTGAAATGGCGATTCAGGCGGCGCTTACCGGTCACCTGGTGCTGTCGACGCTGCACACCAACGACGCACCCAGCGCCATCAGCCGGATGCTCGAACTGGGTGTGCCGCACTACCTGCTCAAGGCGACCATCCTCGGCGTCATGGCCCAGCGTCTGGTGCGTACCCTTTGCCCGCACTGCAAGGCCCCGATCAACCTGAACGAAACCGACTGGCAAACCCTGACGCGCCCCTGGCAGGCACCGGTGCCACCCGGCGCGCATCAGGCAGTCGGTTGTGTGGAATGCCGAGATACCGGCTATCGGGGCCGGGCGGGTGTCTACGAGATCATGGTCATGTCCGACAACATCAAGGCATTGATCTCGGCGGACCTCGACCTGACCGCCATGCGTCGTCAGGCCTTCAAGGAAGGTACGCGCAGCCTGCGTCTGTCCGGCGCTCAGAAAGTCTCGGCAGGCCTGACTACACTCGAGGAAGTGTTGAGGGTGACACCGCAGAGCGAACAACGTTGATCAGGGTGAAGGCGTTGTTCCAGAAGGCCGCGCGGCATGGCGAGCCCGCTAAAGTGAACTACGCGGTACACCTTGATTGAACTAGTTCGTAGCTTTGGCTATCCAACCCCTCAGAACAACCACAGCTGGAGTAATTCATCATGCGTCTCAAGTTCGCTGTCGCCACCGTAGCCTTGCTTTCCATCCCAATGGGTTCAGCGATGGCTGACACCTTCTGGCGTAATGTGCTGTCTTCCGGTGCAACCACCGGCTCGACTTACCTGACCTTCAAGGATCACAAGCTGATCGTTGCCGCCCAGGATGACGCAGGCAGCTTCGTCGCCAGCGACGGTGGCATCCGCGGTCCGTTCCTGGAAGCGGCCATCGAGCAGGTGCGCAAAGACAATCCAGGCCTGAAAGCCACCGACATGGAACTGGCCAACGCGATCCTGGATAAGAATCTGGTCGCTGAAAACCAGTAAGTCTTGCCGATTAGCTTCGCGTATAAAAAATGCCGCTCCATGAGCGGCATTTTTGTGAGCGGCAGTCGGTTATTCGCCGATAGCGCTCTTGTACCCGGCTGCATCCAGCAGCTTGGCCAGATCGCCGCTGGCGTCGCTTGGCTTGAGCTTGAAGATCCAGGCGTCGTACGGATCACTGTTGAGCGACTCGGGCGAATCGCCCAGCGCTGCGTTGACTTCGATCACTTCGCCCGCAACCGGCGAGTAGATATCCGAAGCAGCCTTGACCGACTCCACAACACCGGCGGTGTCAGCGGCAGCGAACACTTTGCCGATTTCCGGCAGTTCTACGAAGACCACATCGCCCAGTGCTTCCTGTGCATGGTCCGAGATGCCAACGGTCACGGTGCCGTCTGACTCCAGACGTGCCCACTCATGACTTTCGGCGAAACGCAGCTCGGCGGGAATATTGCTCATTTAGTCATCCTCAACATCGGGTCAGCGGAAAACCCGCCATTAGGTTAGATCAAGGTTTTGCCGTGGCGCACGAACGCAGGCTGCACCACGCGCACCGGGTACCATTTGCCGCGGATTTCCACCTCGGCCCGGTCAGCGGTCGCCATCGGAACGCGAGCCAGTGCAATGGATTTGCTCAACGTAGGAGAGAAACTACCACTGGTGATCTCTCCTTCGCCAATTTCTGCGACACGTACCACCTGATGCGCCCGCAAAACGCCGCGCTCTTCGAGCACCAATCCCACGAGTTTGAAGGCGGTTCCTTCAGCCCGTTCGCTCTCCAGTGCCTTGCGACCGATAAAATCACGGTCGGCAGGCTCCCAGGCGATGCTCCAGGCCATATTCGAGGCCAAGGGCGAAACATGTTCACCGATGTCCTGGCCATACAGGTTCATGCCCGCCTCAAGACGCAGCGTGTCGCGAGCGCCCAGGCCGATCGGCGAAATACCCGCGCCAACCAATTCATTGAAAAAGCGCTGGGCTTCCTCGGCAGGCAGCATGATCTCCAGGCCGTCCTCGCCGGTGTAGCCGGTGCGCGCGATAAACCAGTCACCGTCATCAAGCCCTTCGAACGGCTTGAGCTGGTGGATCAGTTCGGCGCGGGCGCTTGAAACCAGCTCGGCGATACGGGTTCTGGCCTTGGGGCCTTGAATGGCGAGCATTGCCATTTCACTGCGCTCGACCAGTTGCACGTCGAAGTCGCCCAGTTGCGCCTGCATCCAGGCAAGATCCTTGACGCCGGTCGCCGCGTTGACGACCAGCCGATAACCTTCAGGCGTGAGGTAGACGATCATGTCATCGATCACCCCGCCGCTCTCGTCCAGCATGGCGCTGTACAAGGCACGACCGGGGGTTTTGAGCTTGTCTACATCATTGGCCAGCAGACGACGCAGCCAGACCCGGGCCTGACGGCCGAGCACATCGATCACGTTCATGTGAGAGACATCGAAGACCCCACAGTCGCGACGCACCTGATGGTGTTCCTCGACCTGCGATCCGTAATGCAACGGCATGTCCCAGCCACCAAAATCGACCATTTTCGCGCCAAGGGCGAGGTGCAGGTCGAACAGGGGGGTACGCTGTCCCATGGGTTTCTCCTTCCGGGCGTGGCGAAGGTGCGGGCAGACGAGATCGGCAAGCCCCCCAATAAACCGGAGTTTGCAGCACGTAACAGCTGACCGAATTGTCTGACAGACCGCACCAATTGCGGCGCATTGTAGCCGCAAGTTGAGAACCCCGCACCTAGCCAGTCTGACAGGCAGAGCGGCGAATCAGCCCAATGACGGGTAATAGTCCTACAAGCACCAGCGACAAAGCTGGCAACGCAGCCCGTGCCCACTCGCCCTCGCTGGTCATTTCGAAGATGCGTACCGCCAGCGTATCCCAGCCAAACGGGCGCATCAGCAGGGTTGCCGGCATTTCCTTGAGCACATCGACGAACACCAGCAGCGCCGCGCTCAGCGCCCCTGGCACCAGCAACGGCAGATACACGTTGAGAAACAACTTTGGTCCGCTGACCCCCAGACTGCGCGCCGCTTCAGGCAATGACGGGCGGATACGCGACAGGCTGTGCTCCAACGGACCGAAGGCGACGGCGATGAAGCGCACCAGATAAGCCAGCAGCAAGGCCGAGAGGCTGCCCAGCAGCAAAGGCTTGCCTGCGCCGCCCAGCCAGCCGGACAGCGGAATGACCAGTTCGCGGTCCAGGTAACTGAACGCCAGCATGATTGAAACCGCCAGTACCGAGCCAGGCAATGCGTAGCCCAAATTGGCGAGGCTGACGCCGGAGCGGATCGCAGGCGTGGGCGCCATACGTCGGGCAAACGCCAGAATCAGCGCCACACTGACGGTGATCAACGCCGCCATGCCACCCAGATAGAGCGTGTGCAGAATCAGCCCTGTGTAGCGCTCATCCAGATCGAAGCGGCCACGCTGCCAGACCCAGACGATCAGTTGCAGCATCGGCACCACGAAAGCACAGAGAAACACCAGCCCACACCAGAAGCTCGCGGCCAATGCCTTGAGGCCGCGCAACCGGTAAAGCGCAGCGCCACGCGGACGCTCGTTGGCCGGTCGGCTTGCACCCCGGGCGCGGCGTTCGCCGTACAGCAGCACCAGCACGGCCAACAGCAGCAGGCTGGCCAGTTGCGCAGCGCTGGACAGGCTGAAGAAGCCGTACCAGGTCTTGTAGATGGCAGTGGTGAACGTGTCGAAGTTGAACACCGACACCGCACCAAAATCGGCCAGGGTTTCCATCAGGGCCAGCGCCACCCCCGCGCCGATGGCCGGACGCGCCATTGGCAGCGCCACGCGCCAGAACGCCTGCAGGGGTGTGTTGCCCAGCACTCGCGCAGCTTCCATCAAGCCCTTGCCCTGCGCCAGAAACGCCGTGCGCGCCAACAGGTAGACGTAAGGATAGAAAACCAGCACCAGGACGATGATCACCCCACCGGTGGAGCGCACCCGAGGCAGGCGCAGACCGGAGCCGAACCATTCGCGCAACAGGGTCTGCACCGGACCGGAAAAATCCAGCAGCCCGACGAATACGAACGCCAGCACATAGGCGGGGATCGCGAAAGGCAGCATCAGCGCCCAGTCCAGCCAGCGGCGACCGGGAAATTCACACAGGCTGGTGAGCCACGCCAGGCTCACCCCCAGCAACGTCACGCCCACGCCGACACCCAGCACCAGGATCAGCGTATTGCCCAGCAGACGCGCCATCTGGGTTTCGAGCAGGTGCGACCATATCTGCTGGTCAACCGTCTCCCACGACAGCAGCAAAACGCTCAGCGGCAGCACGACCAGCGCTGCGATGGCGAAAACCAGGGGGTACCAGCGGCGTTGGGCAGGATGGGCCACGGTGTTCTCGAAATCGGGATGGATGAGTGAGTGACAAGTCTCTGCGTCATTCGTCTAGGGCGCTGGAGCGCCCACCGTTACACACCCGGAAAATGGGGGGATGAACCGTAGTATCAGGCCGGACATACACCTTTGTGGGAGTGAGCTTGCTTACGAAAGCAACACATTTACGGGGCTGTGCCGGCCTCTTCGCGAGCAAGCTCGCTCCCACGAGTCTTATGTATAACGATAAGGCACTGGGTATTAAATCAATTCCAGCCCGCGCGATCCATCATGCGTATCGCTTCTGCCTGGCGCTTGCCTGCCACTTCGACCGGGATGGTGTCGGCCTTGAACAGCCCCCAGCTCGCCACTTCTTCTGAAGGCGCCACGTTCGGGTTGGCCGGGAACTCCTGATTGACGCTGGAGAAAATCTTCTGCGCCTCAGGGCCGGTCATCCACTCGACCAGAGCCTTGGCCGCTTCAGGGTGCGGAGCGTATTGGGTCAGACCGATACCCGACAGGTTGACGTGCACACCGCGATCCGCCTGGTTCGGCCAGAACAGCTTCACCGCCAGGTCCGGTTTTTCCTTGTGCAGGCGGCCGTAGTAATAGGAATTGACGATGCCCACGTCGCATTGCCCGGCATTGATCGCCTCAAGCACTGCGATGTCATCGGAGAACACGTCGGTGGACAGGTTGTTGACCCAGCCCTTGAGGATTTTCTCCGACGCTTCGGCACCGTGGGTTTCGATCAGCGTAGCGGTCAGCGACTGGTTATAGACCTTCTTCGCGGTACGCAGGCACAGGCGGCCTTCCCAGTTCTTGTCGGCCAGCGCCTCGTAGGTACTCAGCTCGGCAGGCTTCACGCGGTCGGTGGAATAGGCGATGGTGCGCGCGCGAAGGCTCAGACCGGTCCAGCCGTGCGTCGATGAGCGATACTGCGGCGGAATGTTGGCTTCGATCACCGGCGAGGTGAACGGCTGCAGGATACCCATCTGCTCGGCCTGCCAGAGGTTGCCCGCATCGACCGTCAGCAACAGGTCGGCGGTCGCATTCTGTCCCTCGGCCTTGATGCGCTGCATCAGCGGCGCTTCCTTGTCAGTGATGAATTTGATCTTCACCCCGGTACTGGCTGTGTACGCATCGAATACCGGCTTGATCAGCTCGTCGATCCGGGATGAATACACCACCACTTCATCGGCAGCCTGAGCGGTGCTGCCCAGTAAAGTCAGTGTCAGAGCAGCCAGAAGACGCTTGCTTGCCTGCATCGGGGTATCTCGCGTTCGCAAAGGAGGCGAAATGGTAGTGAATCCCATTTGCTATCTCAATCGAAGCGGCAGCGGAGCCGTTACCGGATGTGTCCAGGCTCGATCATGACCGGTGATCAGCACACAGCCCTGGCTCTGGAAAAGTTCGCGACCCGGCGCAGCTTGTCCACATCGAACACCTCCAGGTGCCCTTCTCCCAGGCGCACGATCCTGCGCTCATGCAGGTCCTGGAGCACTTCCAGCAAGGCCGGCGAGGCAAGCGCGAGACGCTGCGCGGCCTGAATGTCGTCCAGCGCAATCAGGCGTCTTGCCTGGCTCAACGGGCCATACCCCTCGCTGAGCATCAACAGGCGCCAGGCAACCCGCGCCCGCGGCGGCAGGCGACGCATTTTCTCGGGGCTCTGCAGTGGCAAGCCGACCTTCTGGCTGAGCAGTGCGGCAAACCAGCGCCAGTACTCGGGGTGCCTGTCGAGCAGCCGGGCCAGGAATGGCTGTGGGATGTGCAGGAAGATGCTCTGTTCCAGCGAGCAGACTTCGAAACGGCGCGGCAGCCCGTCAAACAGCGAGACTTCGCCAAACCAGCACGGCGCGCTTGCAGGTTCCACGTGCCTCAGCAGCCGCTGCTCGTGGGCACCGCCGATCCGCACGCGGCCCTCCAGCAGCACATAAACACCGCAGGGCAGATCGCCCTTGTCGAACAGCCGCTGGCCGGGCGTCTTGCGGCGCTGGCGGGCAGCCTCCAGCAGGCTATCCTGCAGATCGGCAGGCAGATGGGAAAACCAGTAATCGGATAGCAATCGTGACCGCCACGACACTCCATTTGTCATTTTTGCTCCCTTCTCTTTCAGCCATGCATGTTGTACAAGAAATCAGGCTCACGCCGGCCATCGTCTCAGGCAGGAATAATAATGAAAAACCTTGTCGATCATCTCAGCCAATACGCGGCTTATCACCGTGATTCGCGCAATATCGTGACGCACTTCGTGGGTATCCCACTGATCGTGCTGGCCGTGGCGGTGCTTCTCTCACGACCGGGATGGAATATAAGCGGGCTGTGGCTTTCACCGGCGGCGCTTCTGGCCCTGGGCTCGATGGTCTTTTACCTGCGACTCGACCGCGCTCTGGGCATCGTCATGGCGATATTACTGGCGCTGTGCATCTGGGCCGGGGCCGACCTTGCGCAGCAGCCAACCATGGTCTGGCTGAGTGCGGGCGTCGGGCTCTTTGTGATTGGCTGGATCATCCAGTTCGTCGGCCATTACTACGAGGGGCGCAAACCGGCCTTCATCGATGACCTGACCGGGCTGATCATCGGCCCGCTGTTTGTGGTCGCGGAGCTGGCGTTCCTGATGGGCCAGCGCAAACCGCTGCAGCACGCCATCGAAGAGCGCGTCGGCCCGGTCGGGCGTGCGACCCGCAAGGCGACGACCTAGGCGCGAAGCGCCGGGCACCGATCGTCACCAGCAACAACGATCAGTGCCCGCCTCTTAGCCGGCAAGCCCGGTGCTGTTCTGCAACCCGGCCAGCAACAGCCGCTGATACAACTCTTCGCGCAAGCCCTGCGGCTGGTCGAGCTGCATGCGTTGCAAGTGCGCAAGGAAGGCTTCGGGGTCCGGAGCATCGAGGGTCGCCTTGCCCAGCTCGAGGATTTCAGTGAGCTTGAGCTTGCTCTTCAGCCAGTTCAGGGCTCTCAGTAGATCGCGTTCCTCGGCGGTAAAGTCGCACCCCAGCGGGTACTCGGTAAACAGCGACGGATAGCGTGATGCGGTGTCCTTGAGGCGCTCGGGTGTGTTGTCAGTGAAGCGCGGATCGAGACGGAAGTCCTTGGGTAGCTTGCCAGCCTTTTGCGCCTGCTCGATCAGGCCCGATTGAAACCGCGAGTCGGTGATGTTCAGAATCCGCTCGATCACCGTCGCATCGGTCTGCCCACGCAGATCGGCGATGCCGTATTCGGTCACGACAATGTCGCGCAAGTGTCGGGGAATGGTGGTGTGGCCGTACTGCCAGACGATGTTGGAGCTGACCTCGCCGCCCGACTCGCGCCAGCTGCGCAGCATCAGAATCGAACGGGCGCCTTCCAGTGCATGGGCCTGCGCCACGAAGTTGTACTGACCGCCCACGCCACTGAGCACCCGGCCATCTTCCAGTTGATCAGCCACCGCCGCGCCCATCAGGGTGACGGTAAACGCGCTGTTGATGAAGCGCGCATCGCGGCGTTGCAGGCGCTTGAGTTCTTCCTGGCCGTAAAGCTCGTTGATGTAGCTGATGGCGGTCATGTTGAACTGCGCCAGCCGCTCGGCGGGCAGCTCGCGCAGTCGCGCGTAGAAACTGCGCGGGCCGAGGAAAAAGCCGCCATGCACGACTACGCCACCAGGATGGGCATCCTCATCCAGCGTGCCCATGTTGGCCAGCCGTTGCAGCTCTGCATCGGCATACACCTTGCGCCGCACGATGCCGGCATCGGCGAGTACCAGCAGGCCGTTGACGAACATTTCGCTGCAACCGTAAAGGCCGCTGGCGAACGGCTGAACGCCGCCCTCCCGATCTATCAGGGTCTGCCAGTTACTCATGTTCAACTCGGCCAGCAGGCCGCGCCAGGTTTCGTTATCGGCCTGACGGGCCAGCAGCGCGCCGGTCAGTGCATCGCCCATCGAGCCGATGCCGATCTGTAACGTGCCGCCGTCACGCACCAGCGTGCTGGCGTGCAGGCCGATCAGGTGGTCCTGATAGCCGACTGGCATATTGGGGGTGGAAAACAGCGTACTGCGCTCGTCTTCATCGATCAGCACATCAAAGGCGTCGACATCCAGTTCCGAGTCGCCCGGCATGTACGGCAGATCGGCATGCACCTGGCCGAGCATCAGAATGGTCTCCCCGGCGGCCCGGCGCTTGGCGATCATGGGCAACAGGTCGAGGGTCACGTCCGGGTTGCAGCTCAGGCTCAACGTGCCTGGACGCTGCTCGTCACGGGCCACCAGTTGCGCGACCAGATTCAGGCCGTTGGCGTTGATGTCGCGGGCGGCGTGGCTGTAATTGCTGCTGACGTAGTCTTGCTGGGCTGACTGGCTGTTGAGCAAACTGCCTGGCTGCATGAAGAATTGCTGCACATGGATATTGGCAGGAAGTTTGTCGCGGCGCAGTGCAGCCAGGAAATCGAGCTCCGGATAGTCAGCGAAGACACGCTCCAGAAACGGTTCGAGAAACCGCGCCTGCAAACCCTCCCCCGGCGTCGGCCGCCCGAGTGTCAGCGCGGTGTAGATCGTCAGCCGTCGTTCGGGCAACTCGCTGATGCGCTGGTATAACGCGTTGACGAAGCGGTTGGGCTTGCCCAGCCCCAGCGGCATGCCGAGGTGGATATGTTCGGGTAGCTGCGCAAGAACGTGATCGACGGCATGCTCGATGGAACAGGAATACGGCATCCCAGCTCTCCTGAATTGTTATTGGGTGCAGGTTGGACCGACGACAACGTCAAAGTGCTGCATGCTCTGCCGCGCAGAGCATCATCGTTACGCCCGGAACAAAAGGCTCCCAGGCTTCTGCCCGAAGGGCGTAGGAGCGAACTCGTTCGCGAAAGGGCGTGCACTATCGCCAAAAATGCATCGATCTAAACATCATCTTCGCCAGCAAGCGAAGCGTCGCCCGGCTCGCTCTCACAACACGCATGTACAGCGCCAGGTGCTCTAGCGTATGAACGAGAGCTCACCTCACTTCAGCCCGGACATGCTCTGAATGGCACTCTTCAGTTCATCGTTTGTGCAATCGCCGCAGGTGCCTTTCGCGGGCATGATGCCGAGGCCTTTGATAGTGCTGGCCAGCAGTCCATCAAGGCCGCCTTTTTGCTGAGCTCGCTGTTCCCAGGCCGCCGTGTCACCGATCTTCGGCGCGTTGAGCAGGCCGACGCTGTGACAGGCGACGCAATGGGCCGCGATGACGTCGTCAGGCGCTCGGGCGGTATCGGCGGCTTGCGCGTTGAACGCCCACAACGCCAGAACGCCTGCGCTGCTCAGAATCTTTCGGGTCAGTTTCACGCATCACTCATCGCAAGGGGCGGGTCAGAAATTGGCCGGGGTGGCCGCACTGATCAATCGTGCCGGGACGTCGAACGGGTTACGAAAGCGATGCGGCCGGGTGCTTTCGAAATAGTAGCTGTCACCCGCTTCGAGCACATAGGTATCCAGCCCGACCACCAGTTCCAGCCGACCCTCGACGAGGATGCCGGTCTCTTCGCCTTCGTGAACGAGCATCTCTTCCCCGGTGTCGGCACCCGGTGGGTAGGTCTCGGTGAGAAAGGCGATGGCGCGGCCCTGATGCGATTTGCCGACCAGCTTCATGGTCACTGCACCGTCCGAGATATCAATCAGCTCGCTGGCCTTGTACACCACTTGAGCTGCGTTCTCGGGCACGGATTCTTCCGAGAAAAATTCGACCATGGACATGGGGATGCCGCCGAGCACCTTGCGCAGCGAACTGATCGAAGGGCTGACACTGTTTTTTTCGATCATGGAGATGGTGCTGTTGGTCACACCTGCGCGCTTGGCGAGTTCACGCTGGGACAGGCCCTTGAGCTTGCGAATCGATTGCAGTCGTTCACCCACGTCCAATGCGATATTCCCCCAGGTTTTGTCAGGTCTAGTCGGTATGAACGCCATCATGGCAACAGCGTTCGATATTTACAACACTTCGACAGACACCTGACCCACTGCGGCCTGGGGCACAGAGAGATGAATCAGTCTTCGGAATAGATGCGCGGAACGCGACGCAGGTTGCAGAAGATTTCGTAGGGAATGGTTTCTGCACGCTGGGCCACTTCACTGGCGAGCACCTGCTTGCCCCACAGCTCGACACGGCTGCCAAGCCCGGCCTGCGGCACATCGGTGAGGTCGACGCAGAGCATGTCCATGGACACCCGTCCGAGCAGTCTGGACGGCTGGCCGTCGATCTGCACGGGCGTGCCGGTCGGCGCGTGACGCGGATAGCCGTCGGCGTAGCCCATCGCTACTACGCCGATACGCAAAGGCCGGTCACAGACAAATGTCGCGCCATAGCCCACGGGCTCACCAACGGGCAGTTCACGCACGCTGATGATCTTCGATTCCAGGGTCATCACCGGTTGCAGGCGATCCGCCAGCGGGTGCACCTGATCAAACGGCGTAGCACCGTAGAGCATGATGCCCGGACGCGACCAGTCGCTCGGGATCTGTGGCCAGCCCAGCACCGCCGGGGAGTTTTTCAGGCTGGTTTCCGCTGCCAGCCCCTTGCGAAAGGTCTCGAATACGGCAAGCTGCTCATCACTGCAGGCACTGTTCAGCTCATCGGCGCGGGAGAAGTGGCTCATCAGCACGATTCTGGCCACTTTGCCGGTTGCCAGCAGACGCTGATAAGCCGCCTGGTACTCGTGAGGATGCAGGCCAACCCGGTGCATGCCGGTATCGAGCTTGAGCCAGACCGTTATCGGTTTGCCCAGGCGCGCCTGCTCGATGGCTTCCAGTTGCCAGGTCGCGTGTACAACGGTCCACAGGTCATGCTCGACAATCAGCGCCAGCTCGTCGGCCTCGAAAAAGCCTTCAAGCAGCAGGACCGGCGCACGAATGCCTGCCGCACGCAGCTCCAGAGCTTCTTCAATGCAAGCCACTGCAAAACCGTCGGCCTGCGCTTCAAGCGCCTGTGCGACGCGCACCGCGCCGTGACCATAGGCATCGGCCTTGACGACGGCGAGCGCTTTGCCGCCGCTGTTTTCACGGGCCAATTGGTAGTTGTGACGCAGTGCCTGAAGATCGATAAAGGCGCGGGCTGGACGCATGATGACGTTACTTGCCTGAAAGGATGGAAAGGGAGAGGGCGAACCCGACGCAGGGACGCGCCGGGCAACAAGGCTCAAGGCAGCGCGGCGACCACCGACAGTTCAACGAGCATTTCGGGCTGGCACAGCTTGGCCTCGACCGTTGCGCGTGCAGGCGCGAAACCCTTGGGCAGCCATTTGTCCCAGACGCTGTTCATGCCGGCGAAGTGGGCATTGATATCTTTCAGGTAAATGGTGACCGACAGGATACGCGTCTTGTCGGTGCCGGCCAGGTCAAGCAGGCGCTCGATGCTGTTCAGTACCTCTCGGGTCTGCTGCTCGACATCCGCAGTCATGTCATTGCCGACCTGGCCCGACAGATAGACGGTGCCATTGTGGACAACGACCTGACTCATGCGCTCATTGGTGAGCTGGCGCTGGATTGACATGCTGTGCATTCTCCTGAGTGTTGCCGTAACGAGAGATATCAAGGCCTTCAGCACTGATACGGGGTGTCTTGCGGGCAATGAGGTCTGCCAGCAAGCGACCGGAACCACACGCCATCGTCCAGCCCAGAGTGCCATGGCCGGTATTGAGGAACAGGTTACGGAACGGTGTTGCACCCACAATCGGTGTGCCGTCGGGCGTGGTCGGACGCAACCCGGTCCAGAAATCGGCCTGGGTCAGGTCGCCGCCCTGAGGATAGAGGTCACCGACGATCATCTCCAGTGTTTCGCGTCGACGCGGATTGAGCGACAGGTCAAAACCGGCTATTTCCGCCATGCCACCGACGCGGATCCGGTTGTCGAAACGGGTGATCGCGACTTTATAGGTTTCATCGAGAATGGTCGAAGTCGGTGCCATGTCCGGGTTGGTGATCGGCACGGTCAGCGAGTAGCCCTTCAGCGGATAGACCGGCGCCTTGATGCCCAGCGGTTTGAGCAACTGCGGCGAGTAACTGCCCAGCGCCAGCACGTAACGATCGGCGGTTTCGAGCTTGCCGTCGATCCACACGCCATTGATGCGGTCGCCAGCGTGGTCGAGGCGTTCGATGTTTTGCCCGTAGCGGAACTCGACACCCAGCGCCACGGCCATTTCCGCCAGGCGCGTGGTGAACAACTGACAGTCACCCGTCTGGTCATTGGGCAGGCGCAATGCACCGCTGAGGATGCCGGTCACACCGGCCAGGGCGGGCTCGACACGGGCAATGCCTTCGCGATCCAGCAGTTCGTAAGGAACACCGGACTGCTCGAGCACAGCGATGTCCTTGGCGGCGTTGTCCAGCTGGGCCTGGGTCCGGAACAACTGCGTGGTGCCCAGGCTGCGCCCTTCGTAGGCGATGCCGGTCTCGAGGCGCAGTCCATCCAGACAATCGCGACTGTATTCGGACAGGCGTACCATGCGTTCTTTATTGACGGCATAACGGCTGGCCGTGCAGTTGCGCAGCATTTGCGCCATCCACAGGTACTGATCGATATCCGCCGTCGCCTTGATCGCCAATGGCGCATGGCGCTGCAGCAGCCATTTGAGCGCTTTGAGCGGAACACCCGGCGCAGCCCATGGCGAGGCATAGCCCGGAGAAACCTGGCCGGCATTGGCAAAACTGGTTTCCATGGCGGCAGCAGGCTGACGGTCAACGACGGTCACCTGGAAACCGGCACGCGCCAGATAATAAGCACTGGTTGTACCGATAACGCCACTACCCAGGACCAGAACGCGCATGTCGATGACCTCATCGCGGATATCCGCTGATAATTCGAAGTTTTAAGCAAGGATGTGCGCAGTATATTGAGCAATGGGCAGTGCTTCTCACTGTATAAAGATCTATATTTGGTGTTTATTCGCGGCGATAAACGCTTTGCTAGAGGGGAAATGACCCGTGCGCACTCAACACCAGTCAAATCGTGAGCTGGACAAGATCGATCGCAATATTCTGCGCATCCTGCAGGCCGACGGGCGCATCTCGTTCACCGAGCTTGGCGAGCGGGTCGGCCTGTCAACTACGCCCTGTACAGAGCGGGTGCGCAGGCTGGAACGCGAGGGGATCATCATGGGCTACACCGCCCGGCTGAATCCGCAAAGCCTCAAGGCCAGCCTGCTGGTATTCGTCGAGATCAGCCTGGACTACAAGTCTGGCGACACCTTTGAAGAATTCCGCCGTGCCGTGCTGAAGCTTCCCCATGTGCTGGAGTGCCATCTGGTGTCCGGCGACTTCGACTACCTGGTCAAGGCGCGGATTTCCGAAATGGCGTCCTACCGCAAACTGCTGGGCGATATCCTGCTCAAACTGCCGCACGTGCGTGAGTCCAAGAGCTACATCGTCATGGAGGAAGTCAAAGAGAGCCTGAATCTGCCGATTCCCGACTGATTGCCTGCTATACGAGTACCTGGCGAGTCGAGGCCATGTACTCATGAATCTGCTTTTCGACCCGTGGGTGGATCAACTCGACCGGCCGACGGCCATTCGGGCAGGGCAGGCTTGCGGTGGTGCCGAACAGGCGGCAGATCAGCGGGCGTTCGTCATACACGGTGCAGCCTTGCGGACCAAGGTGTACGCAATTGAGTTCGTCCAGTGCAGCGTCCTGTTCGGCGGCCGTCTTGCGCGGCAGACGCGACATTTCTTCGGGCGACGTGGTCACCGGCCCACAGCAGTCGTGGCAGCCGGGCACACACTCGAACGAAGGAATCTGGCGACGCAGATCCGCTATTTTCTGACGGTTGCAGCTCATTGACTCGACCACTCATACATAAGGCCGCAAGTTTGCCTCAGTTGGCAGGCTCATGACAGCGGCTTATCCTCCCGACACGCCATCCGCCACCAACAGGACACGCTCATGAACGCCCGCGTTCAGCACCCGACTCGTCACGATCAGCACGCTGCTTCCTACTACGCCGCCAGCAGTCATGCGCAAGCGGATCATCCTGCGCTGCAAGGTGAGGTGAAGGTGGATGTGTGCGTAGTAGGCGGTGGATTCTCCGGACTCAACACTGCCATCGAACTGGCCGAGCGCGGGTTCAGCGTGGCGCTGCTCGAAGCGCGCAAGATCGGTTGGGGGGCCAGCGGGCGCAATGGCGGTCAGTTGATTCGCGGGGTCGGTCATGGCGTCGAACAGTTCGCCAATGTCATCGGCAGCGAAGGCGTGCGGCAGCTCAAGCTGCTGGGCATCGAGGCCGTCGAGATCGTACGTCAGCGCATCGAACGGCATGCTATCGATTGCGACCTGAAATGGGGTTATTGCGATCTGGCCAACAAACCGCGCGACCTGCACAGCCTTGCCGAAGATGCAGAAGAGTTGCGCGGCCTGGGTTATCGCCATGCACTGCAGTTGCTGCAACCCGAAGAGATGCACAGGGTGGTGGGCTCCTCACGCTATGTCGGTGGCCTGATCGACATGGGCTCGGGGCATTTGCATCCGTTGAACCTTGCCTTGGGCGAAGCGGCTGTGGCGCAGTCGCTCGGCGTCCAGTTGTACGAACACTCAGCGGTGACGAACATCGATTATGGCCCGCAGGTTCGGGTGCATACAGCGGGCGGTTCGGTGCAGGCGCAGACCCTGGTGCTGGGTTGCAACGCCTACCTCAATGACTTGAATCCGGAAATCAGCGGCAAGGTGTTGCCTGCCGGCAGCTACATCATCGCCACCGAGCCATTGAGCGAAGCGCAGGCCCGTGAAGTGTTGCCGCAGGACATGGCGGTCTGCGATCAGCGGGTGACGGTGGATTACTACAGGCTGTCTGCCGACCGCCGTTTGCTGTTCGGCGGCGCCTGCCATTACTCGGGGCGTGACCCTCAGGATATCGCCGCGTACATGCGACCGAAGATGCTCGATGTGTTTCCACAACTGGCCTCAGTGAAGATCGATTACCAGTGGGGCGGAATGATCGGCATCGGCGCCAATCGCCTGCCGCAAATTGGCCGGCTCAAGCAGCACCCCAACGTGTTTTATGCTCAGGCCTACTCGGGCCACGGTCTGAATGCCACGCATCTGGCAGGCCGACTGCTGGCCGAAGCCATCGCCGGGCAACACAGCGATGGTTTCGAGTTGTTCGCCAAAGTGCCGCACATGACCTTTCCCGGCGGCAAGCACTTGCGCTCGCCTCTGCTGGCATTAGGCATGCTCTGGCACCGCCTTAAAGAGCTGCGCTAGGCTCAGGGCCTCCAGAACGGCTTCATCGCCTCGACCCGCGCCTGACGGAAATCCAGCCCGATGTCGCGCAACTGGTCGTCCGTCAGTGTCAGCAAGGTACGGCGTGACAACCAGCGATGGCGATACAGTGCCCAGCGCCCCATGCCTGCCAACAGATCGGCCTTGTTCGAGCGGACCGTTCTGACCGCCGCTGGCCGATACTCATTCAATTCATGGCTGTGAAGCGCAAGGCGCACATCGCTGAACCCGTTCATGTCCTGCTCCCTCATTCTGGGTGGGTGTGGGTTCATGATGCAGCGAACAGCAAAACCAATACAGATTCAAAAGTCCTTTATATTTTCCATACAGAAGATTCAAAAACGCCACTGAATGCTATATTTTCGGCCAATCTGTATTTTGCTTTACCGCATTCGACTTTCTGAGAGTATGCCATGACGCTCTACGTCAACCTCGCCGAACTGCTCGGCTCGCGCATCGAAAACGGCTTCTATCGCCCCGGCGACCGCCTGCCCTCGGTACGCGCGTTGAGCGTCGAACATGGCGTCAGCCTGAGTACCGTGCAGCAGGCGTACCGGGTGCTGGAAGACAATGGGCTGGCCGCGCCGAAACCCAAGTCCGGCTATTTCGTCTCGGTCAGCCGAAAAGCCCCTGCGCTGCCAGCGGTCGGCAGGCCTGTGCAGCGGCCTGTGGATATCTCTCAATGGGATCAGGTACTGGACCTGATTCGCGTGGCACCTCTTGAAGCCGTCACGCAACTGGGGCGCGGCATGCCCGATGTCACCAGCCCGACCCTGAAACCGCTGATGCGCGCGCTGAGTCAGTTGAGTCGCCATCAGGACATGCCGGGCCTGTATTACGACAACATCTACGGCGTGCGCAGGCTGCGCGAGCAGATTGCCAGGCTGATGCTCGACTCGGGCTGCAACCTGACCGCCAATGACCTGATCGTCACCAATGGCTGTCATGAAGCGCTGTCAGCGAGTGTCCGGGCCATCTGCTCGCCGGGGGACATCGTGGCGGTGGACTCGCCAAGCTTCTTCGGCGCCATGCAAACGCTCAAGGGCGTGGGCATGAAAGCCATGGAAATCCCTACCGACCCGTTGACCGGCATCAGCCTCGAAGCACTGGAACTGGCGCTGGAGCAATGGCCGATCAAGGTCATTCAGCTGACGCCCAACTGCAACAACCCGCTGGGTTATGTCATGCCTGAAGCACGCAAGCGGGCACTGCTGACCCTGGCGCAGCGCTTCGACGTGGCGATCATCGAAGATGATGTGTATGGAGACCTGGCCTACAACTACCCTCGCCCGCGCACCATCAAATCCTTCGACGAGGACGGTCGCGTGCTGTTGTGCAGTTCGTTTTCCAAGACCCTGGCGCCCGGGCTGCGAATCGGCTGGGTAGCGCCGGGCCGCTATCTGGAGCAGGTGCTGCACATGAAATACATCGGCACCGGCTCGACCGCCCCGCAGCCACAATTGGCCATTGCCGACTTCATCGAAGGCGGCCATTACGAGCCACATGTGCGGCGCATGCGTAGCCAATATCAGCGTAGTCGCGACCAGATGATCGACTGGGTGATGCGCTACTTCCCTGAAGGCACCCGCGCCAGCCGACCACAAGGCGGCTTCATGCTGTGGGTGGAACTGGCCGAAGGCTTCGACACCCTGCGCCTGAACCGCGCCTTGCTGGACAAGGGTGTGCAGATCGCTGTGGGCAGTATCTTTTCGGCATCGGGCAAGTACCGCAACTGCATGCGCATGAACTTCGCGACCAAACCCAACCGCGAAATCGAGAGCGCTGTGCGTATCGTGGGCGAGACAATTGCACTACTGAATGCGCAAACTGACTGATGCGGGCAAATCTTTCCCGGTTTTGCGGGTCATATCGCCAAGTCGAGCCATGTCCAGACGCGGAAGATCAATTTGAATAACTCATGGGCCTTGCCCTTTTGCTTGCTGGTTGCGTTATGCGTCAGCGGTTGCGCGCATCAACAGCTCGCCAGTGAGCCAAGCCAGGCCATGCCGCCTTCAGGCTCCGCGTTCGGCCGTTCGATCCAGGCCATGGCCATGCCCCACGAGGGACGTTCTGGCTTTCGTCTGTTGCCTGACAGTAGTGACGCTTTCAAGGCTCGCGCCGAACTGATCCGCAATGCAAAAAGCAGCCTTGATCTGCAGTATTACATCGTCCACGACGGCCTGAGCACGCGCGCCCTGATCGATGAACTGCTCAAGGCGGCAGACCGTGGCGTACGCGTGCGTATCCTGCTGGACGACACCACCAGCGACGGTCTGGATCAGGCCATCGCCACCCTGGCCGCTCACCCGAACATTCAGATTCGCCTGTTCAACCCGCAAAACCTGGGGCGCGAGACCGGCATCACCCGCAGCCTCGGGCGCCTGATGAACCTGTCGCGCCAGCACCGGCGCATGCACAACAAGCTATGGCTGGCCGACAGCAGCGTGGCCATCGTCGGCGGGCGCAACCTGGGCGATGAATACTTCGATGCCGAGCCGAACCTGAATTTCACCGATATCGACATGCTCAGCGTGGGGCCGGTGGCCGAGCAGCTCGGCCACAGCTTCGACCAGTACTGGAACAGCACACTCAGCAAGCCTATCGATGAGTTCATCTATTTCCGGCCAGACGGAGAGGATCTGGCCGAGGCCCGGCGCAAGCTGGACGATTCTCTGGAGCAGGCGCACCAGCAGCACAAGGCGCTGTATGAGCGATTGATGGCCTACAAGACCCAGCCGCGCATGAAAACCTGGCTCAACGAGCTGGTCTGGGCGTACAACCAGGCGCTGTGGGATGCACCGACCAAGGTACTGGCGCAGGGCGAGCCTGATCCGCACCTGCTGCTGACCACGCAACTGGCGCCTGAACTGCTGAACAAGCACAAGGAACTGATGCTGATCTCGGCCTACTTTGTGCCGGGCCAGGAAGGCTTGCTGTACCTGACCGGCCGGGCCGATGCCGGTGTCAATGTCAGCCTGCTGACCAACTCCCTGGAAGCCACCGACGTGCCTGCCGTGCATGGCGGCTATGCGCCGTACCGCAAGGCACTGCTGGAGCATGGCGTGAAGCTCTTCGAGCTGCGCCGACAGCCTGGCGATACCGAGACGATGCGCGGCAGCGGTCCGCATCTGTTCAAGAAAAGCCATTCTCTGGTCAGTTCCGAATCGAGCCTGCACAGCAAGGCGATGATCTTTGATCGGCAGAAGGTCTTTGTCGGCTCATTCAACTTCGATCCGCGCTCTGTGCTGTGGAATACCGAAGTGGGCGTGTTGGTCGACAGCCCGCAACTGGCCGAACAACTGCGCGAACTGACCTTGCAGGGCATGGCCCCGTCGCTCACCTACGAAGCGCGGCTGGAGGACGGCAAAGTGGTGTGGGTGACCGAAGACAACGGGCAGATCCACACCCTGTATACCGAACCGGGCGACTGGTGGCGGCGTTTCAATGCGTGGATGAGCCGCGCCATCGGCCTGGAAAGAATGCTTTAAGCGGGCGCAGCCTGCGTATCGCCGAACGCACCGCGTCGCCGGATCAGTATCAGCAGACCCAAGGCACCTGCAGCCATCATCAGCGGCAAGGCCTCACCGCTGACCCACTGGCTGCCCGCGCCGGCTATCAACGGGCCGAGCAGGCAGCCGATGCCCCACAGTTGAGCGACATGCGCGTTGGCGCGGACCAGCGAATCATCGCGATAGCGTTCGCCGATCAGAATCAGCGACAGGGTAAACAGCCCACCGGCACTGGCACCGAAGACGGTCCACAGCGGCCAGATCAGAACAGTGTCGATCAGCAATGGCACCAGCAGACTGGACGCCAGCAGCAAGGCGGCACAGCCGGTGAACATCGCGCGACGTGAAATGCGGTCGGCGAGCATGCCGATCGGCAGTTGCAGCAGCGCGTCACCGACCACCACCACGCTGACCATGATCAGGGCGATTTCCGGGGTGAAGCCGTGGCGTATGCAGTAAAGCGGCAACAGGGTGAGGATCAGCGCTTCGAACGCAGCAAACAGGGCGACCGCCCAGGCGATGGCAGGCATGCCGCGACAGAAGCCGGACAGATCGGCAAACGTCACGTTGCAGGATTCGGTCGACGGCGCGCCGGTGCGCCCCAACAGCAGAAACGGTGAGCCGACCAGCAGCGCCACGCCAATCCAGAAACCGTAGTCGGCCTCGGTGCCGATCACGCCGAGCAGCAGCGGACCTGCCAGTTGGCTCAATGCGTAGGTGCTGCCATACAGCGCCACCAGACGCCCGCGCAGGCGCTCGATGACCAGCTGATTGATCCAGCTTTCACCCAGCACGAAGACGATGGTCAGAATGACCCCGAGGGTCAGGCGCAAGACCAGCCAGATCCAGTAATACGGTAGCAGCGCCAGCGCGCCGACCGAAAACGCCCCGGCCCACAGACACAGGCGCATCAGATTGGCCGTGCCGAAGCGCGCCGCCAGACGACTGGCCAGCGCCGCGCCGAGCAGCACGCCCACCGCAGGCATCGCCGCCATAATGCCAATGGCGAACGAGCCATAGCCCCAGCCTGCCAGCCGCAATGAAACCAGCGGCATGCTGACGCCCATTGCCAGACCAACGCCCAGCACGGACGCCAGCACAGCAAAATAAGTACCCCAACGCATTTCCACGCTCCTGCCCAGCGCTGCGCTGCGCTCTCTTCGCCTTGTACAAATCCTGAAATGTCCATCGAGCCAATGGCACGCAGAGCTTGGGAACGATGAGCAATCTTGAGGTCCCATCGCGCCAATGCTTCGCGTTGGCATGCATCCCGTGACGCTCCGCGTCACAGATCTGCGCCGTTGCGCACATCCAAGCCAGGACGCGGAGCGTCCAGAACCACACGCCCACGCAGAGCGTGGGAGCGATGATCGTGAGACCCCATCTTGCCAATGCTCCGAGGGCAGAGCCTGGGAGCGATAGGCAAATGACTACAACTTGATCCAGGTCGCCTTCAGTTCGGTGTATTTGTCGAACGCATGCAGCGACTTGTCACGACCGTTGCCCGACTGCTTGAAGCCGCCGAACGGTGCGGTCATGTCGCCGCCGTCGTACTGGTTGACCCATACACTGCCTGCGCGCAAAGCCTTGGCGGTCAGGTGTGCCTTGGAGATGTTCGCGGTCCATACGGCAGCCGCCAGACCATACTGCGTGTCGTTGGCGATCTGGATCGCCTCTTCGGCAGAATCGAACGTCAGTACCGAAAGCACCGGACCAAAGATTTCTTCCTGAGCGATTTTCATCGCGTTGTTCACACCGTCGAAAATGGTCGGCTCGACATAGGTGCCGCCGGTCTCCTGCAGAATGCGCTTGCCGCCCGCAACCAGCTTGGCACCATCGGAGTGCCCCGCCTCGATGTAGGACAACACGGTATTCATCTGCTGGGTATCGACCAGCGCGCCCACGGTGGTCGCAGGGTCGAGCGGGTTGCCGGGCTTCCAGGCGCTCAGCGCCTCGATCACCATCGGCAGGAAGCGATCCTTGATGGAGCGCTCGACCAGCAAGCGTGAACCGGCGGTGCAGACTTCGCCCTGGTTGAAGGCAATCGCGCTGGCGGCGGCGCTGGCGGCGGCCTGCAGATCAGGCGCGTCGGCAAAGACGATATTCGGGCTCTTGCCGCCGGCTTCCAGCCACACGCGCTTCATGTTCGATTCGCCTGCATAGATCATCAACTGCTTGGCGATTTTGGTCGAGCCAGTGAAGACCACGGTGTCCACGTCCATATGCAGGGCAAGCGCCTTGCCGACGGTGTGGCCATAGCCAGGCAGCACGTTGAGTACGCCCGCAGGAATACCCGCCTCAATGGCCAGTTGTGCGATACGAATGGCCGTCAGCGGAGATTTTTCCGATGGCTTGAGGATGACCGAGTTGCCGGTGGACAGCGCCGGGCCCAGCTTCCAGCAGGCCATCATCAGCGGAAAATTCCACGGTACGATGGCGGCCACGACACCCACCGGCTCGCGCGTTACCAGACCCAGTTGGTCATGAGGCGTTGCCGCGACTTCGTCATACAGTTTATCGATGGCCTCGCCGCTCCAGCTCAGGGCTCTGGCAGCACCAGGAATGTCGACGCCGAACGAGTCGCCAATCGGCTTGCCCATGTCCAGGGTTTCAAGCAAAGCCAGTTCTTCGGCATTGTGCTTGAGCAGCTCGGCGAAACGGATCATCGTTTCTTTGCGCTTGGCCGGAGCCAGTCGCGACCAGGCACCGGAGTTGAAGGCGCTGCGCGCACTGTCGACCGCGCGTTGTGCGTCAGCGGTATCGCAGCTGGCAACCTTGGCAAGCATCCGGCCATCGACCGGGCTGATGCAGTCAAACGTCTCGCCGGAGGAGGCTGCGGTGTATTCACCTTGAATGAAGGCACGGCCTTCGATCTTCAAATTCTGGGCGCGTTGCTCCCAGTCAGCACGAGTCAGGGTGGTCATTTGCATGTCCTCCTCTTGTTGAATGTGGGTGTGTCATGGTTGATTAAAGACACAATCTGAAATTTTTCAGGACGGCCGTTACCCTAAACCAGCGGCCCGACAAAACCAATATATTTGACATAAATAGCCGCTACGGTGCCTTTATGTTGATTTTATTAAACAGCTCAGCACGCGCGCCGAGGCACTAACGCACTGCACGCACGTCAAACCTTCAACGCATTCAGGACAAGGGGCCCCTCATGAGCATCGAAAGCATCGTCGACTTCAGTGAAGCCAGCACCGCCGCCGAGCACTATCGCCCTGCACCGGAAAAGGTCTTCAAGGGTGATCCGGCACAAACCCTCTACAACCACTACAACAGCCCCTGCGGACAGATGAGCGCGGGCGTCTGGAATGGCGAGCCCGGGCAGTGGCAGGTGAATTATTCGGAACACGAGTATTGCGAGATTGTGCAGGGTGTTTCAGTCCTGCGCGACGAGCAGGGCAACGCGAAAACCCTGCGCGCAGGCGACCGCTTCGTGATTCCGGCCGGTTTCAAGGGCACCTGGGAGGTGCTGGAAACATGCCGCAAGATTTATGTGGTGTTTGAGGCGGCTGCAGATAAATAAGTACCGCATCACATCGGGTTTTCTGGAGGATTCTGAGCGCGTCCAGTGAGGACATTCACTCAAAAAGGATTTTGAAAATGACCAACGAAGTTATCGCCCAAGCGCTTCAGTACCTTGTAGGCAGCCGCTATGTGCCTACCGTCAAAGCCTATATCAGCGAAATTACCGGTCTTCAGAAGGTGATCGGCCCTGGCGACATCACGACCAAAGACCTCAACCCGAACCGTCTGTACGTCAATGTCGACAAGGACGGTCTGGTGGCCGGCTTCAGCTTCGGCTGATCAGGCGACCGTACCTTCGTCGCCCGACAGCAGCTTCACATGCTTGAAACGCCCGGCGCATCGCGTCGGGCGTTTTGCTGCCTGGATACTGCTGGCAGCTACGCCAGGAACGCAGGCACAAAAAAACCCGCCAAGGCGGGTTTTTTTGTAGCCGACAGAATCAATTACTTGATTTTGCCTTCTTTGTAGATCACGTGCTTGCGTACAACCGGATCGAATTTTTTGATTTCGATTTTATCCGGGGTAGTACGTTTGTTCTTGTCGGTGGTGTAGAAATGGCCTGTACCAGCGCTCGACACCAAACGGATCAATTCACGCATGATTTTCTCCCTTAAATTTTGCCGTCGCGACGCAGTTCAGCGAGCACAACTTCAATGCCACGCTTGTCGATGATACGCATGCCTTTAGCAGATACGCGCAGACGAACAAAACGCTTCTCGCCTTCAACCCAGAAGCGGTGATGCTGCAGGTTTGGCAGGAAACGACGACGGGTTTTGTTGTTTGCGTGGGAAATGTTATTCCCAGTCACCGGACCCTTACCGGTAACTTGACATACTCTCGACATGCCTCAGCCCTCTAAAACCACATGCCCAACCCGGCATGGGTTGGCCGCTTAATCTCTCAGTCATTTGGCGCCAGGCGCCGCGTTTCTTTAAGGGTCTTACCGGCTACACCTACAGTGAAGGAACCGGGCCCCTAGAAAAGAGCGCTGCTTTATACCAGAAAGCCTTTGGCACAACAACAGGCAAAGCACTTTGACCCGAATGATCACGCCTCGCGCAGCGGTATGCTCAAGCACTGCGGGGGCACAGGCAAATCGACCGCTCGTCGCGCCGAGACGATTGTTCTGCGCCAGTACATGGTCTAGGGTTAGTCCCTCACCAGACTGCGCCGGCAGATGGGGCCCTTTCTGAACAGGAAATAACGCCATGCGCCTAGCTGCACTCCCTTTTCTACTCGTTCCACTCCTGCTTCCCGTCGCTGCCCAGGCATCGAACCTTGTGGTCTGCACCGAAGCCAGCCCCGAGGGCTTCGACGTTGTACAGTACAACTCGCTGACCACCACCAACGCATCGGCCGACGTGCTGATGAACCGCCTTGTGGACTTCGATGCCAAGAGCGGCAAGCTGGTGCCGAGCCTGGCAGAAAGCTGGACCGTGTCCAAAGACGGCCTGACTTACGACTTCAAGCTGCGCGCCGGAGTGAAATTCCACACCACTGACTATTTCAAGCCGACTCGCGAGCTGAGCGCGGATGACGTGCTGTTCAGCTTCCAGCGCATGCTCGACCCGCAGAACCCGTGGCACAAGATCGCCCAGAGCGGTTTTCCGCATGCGCAATCCATGCAGTTGCCCGCGCTGATCAAGAGTATCGAAGCGCCCGATGCACACACCGTGCGCTTTACGCTCAACCATGCGGACTCGACCTTCCTGGCCACGCTGAGCATGGGTTTCGCCTCGATCTATTCAGCCGAATATACCGCGCAGCTGTTGAAGGCGGGCACGCCGGAAAAACTCAACAGCCAGCCGATCGGCACCGGGCCGTTCGTGTTCAAGCGCTTCCAGAAAGACGCCGCGGTGCGCTATGAGGCGTTCGACGATTACTTCGCCGGCAAGTCTGATATCGACACGCTGGTGTATGCCATCACGCCGGACGCCAATGTGCGCCTGCAGAAAATCCGTCAGGACGAATGCCAGATAGCGCTCTCGCCCAAGCCTCTGGATATTCAGGCAGCCAGCAAGGACGACTCGCTCAAGGTCGAGAAGACTGAAGCGTTCATGACCGCGTTTGTCGCGATCAACAGCCAGCACCCGCCGTTCGACAAGCCGGAAGTTCGCCAGGCCATCAACCTGGCGTTCGACAAGGACAATTACCTGAAAGCCGTGTTCGAAGGCACCGCTGAAAAAGCCAATGGTCCTTATCCGCCCAATACCTGGAGTTACGCCAAGGACCTGCCTGGCTATCAGCACGATGTTGCCAAGGCCAAGGCGTTGCTGGCCAAGGCCGGTGTAAAGGAAGGCTTCAAGACCACTATCTGGACGCGACCTTCCGGGAGCCTGCTGAACCCGAACCCGAGCCTGGGCGCTCAATTGTTGCAGGCTGACTTGAAGCAGGTCGGCATTGATGCCGAGATCAAGATCATTGAGTGGGGCGAACTGATTCGCCGCGCCAAGGCTGGCGAGCATGACCTGCTGTTCATGGGCTGGGCGGGCGACAATGGCGACCCGGATAACTTCCTGACCCCGCAGTTCTCGTGTGCAGCCGTGCAGTCGGGCACCAATTTCGCCCGTTATTGCGACAAGACACTGGACAAGCTGATCGCAGACGGTAAATCAGTCAGTGACCAGGCCGAACGCAGCAAGCTGTATCACCAGGCCCAGCAGCAGCTTCAACAGCAGGCACTGTGGATCCCCCTCGCCCATCCGACGGCTGCAGCCCTGGTACGCAAGGACGTCACTGGCTATCAGGTCAGCCCGTTCGGCAGGCAGGATTTCTATAAAGTGCAGGTCAAGTAAGTCCCCTGGCTGACCTGAGGCTCTCTGGGTGACGTCGTGCCAATGCCTGCATTGGCACGACCCTCTGAAGACCGGACGCAGAGCGTCCAGAACGGCATTACCACGCAGAGCGTGGGAGCGATAATCCGGGTGCCCGCCCCATCGCGCACATTGCTCGTCAGCTCTTTACATCAAACCGCGTTCCACCATCGACAGTGGCTCACCGTCTCCCACGATCACGTGGTCAAGCACATGAACATCCACCAGCATCAGCGCTTCCTTGAGGCGCTTGGTCAGGTCGATGTCGGAACGGCTGGGCGTGGTGATACCGGAAGGATGGTTGTGGCAGAGGATCAGACTCGCAGCGTTATGCGCCATCGCTCGTTTTACCACCTGGCGCGGGTGCACGTAGGACGCGTTGATCGTCCCGCGAAACAATATCTCGAAGGTCATGACCCGGTGTTTGTTATCGAGAAACAGGCAGCCGAAGACTTCGTGCGGCTCATGCCGCAGGAGGGCCTTGAGATAGCTGCGAACCTGGGTCGGATTTTCCAGCGCTGACTCACGGCGCAAGGACTCGGCCATATGCCGACGCGCCATTTCCATGACCGCCTGCAACTGAGCGAACTTGGCGGGCCCAAGCCCCAGTTGCGAGGTGAATGCCGACAGATCCGCATCCAGTAACGGTCTGAGCCCGTCAAATTGATTCAGCAGATGACGCGCAAGGTCCACGGCGCTTTTTCCAGCCACGCCGGTGCGTAAAAAGATAGCCAGCAACTCGGCGTCGGAAAGGCTTGCCGCCCCCAACTCCAATAAGCGTTCCCGGGGGCGTTCAGCCGCGGGCCAACTGCGAATACTCATAGCACCTCCATGTGATTGGGCACCGCTGTTCCGGTGCGGTCGCTGTGCTATCTTAGCCCATCTTTTTTGCACGACGATCTGGCCTGGGGAGGCGTCATGGCCGTTGTGTGTTCACTTGACCAAAAAGGCAGGTCTATGCAGCGGCTGTATCGAAAACGCATCGTTCTTGGCGTCGGCGGCGGCATCGCGGCCTACAAGGGCGCTGAGCTGGTCCGCCGCCTGCGCGATCAGGGCGCTGAAGTGCGTGTGGTCATGACCCGGGGCGGTGCAGAGTTCATCACCCCTCTGACCATGCAGGCCCTGTCCGGGCACCCGGTGCACCTGGACCTTCTCGACCCGGCCGCCGAGGCCGCGATGGGCCATATCGAACTGGCCAAGTGGGCCGATCTGATCCTCATCGCACCGGCCACCGCCGACCTCATCGCGCGCCTGGCGCAAGGCATCGCCAACGACCTGCTGACCACCATCGTGCTGGCCACCGACGCGACCGTCGCCATTGCCCCGGCGATGAACCAGGCAATGTGGCGTGACGCCTCGGTGCAGGCCAATACCCGTCTGCTCGAAGAGCGCGATTTTCGTGTGTTCGGGCCGGCGTCCGGCAGTCAGGCGTGTGGCGATGTCGGCTTCGGGCGCATGCTGGAGGCCGACGACCTGGCCCAGTGCGCGGCCGACTGTTTCCAGCGTCTGACGCTGACCGGCAAGCATGTGCTGATCACCGCAGGCCCGACCCAGGAAAACATCGACCCGGTGCGCTACATCACCAACCACAGCTCGGGAAAAATGGGCTTTGCTCTGGCCGAAGCGGCCGTGGAAGCCGGCGCTCGCGTCACGCTGATCACCGGGCCGGTCAACCTGCCTACGCCTGATCGCGTCTCGCGCATCGACGTGGTCAGCGCCCGCGACATGCTGGCAGCGTGCGAGGCGGCCATTCCCTGCGACCTGTTCATCGCTTCTGCAGCCGTGGCTGACTACCGTCCGGAAGTCGTTGCCCCGCACAAATTGAAGAAAGATCCTTCGAACGGTGACGGCTTGCTGCTGCAGATGGTGCGCAATCCGGATATTCTGGCGACCATCGCAACCCGCCCTGATCGCCCCTTCAGTGTCGGCTTTGCCGCCGAGACCGAACACCTGCTCGACTACGCTGCCCGCAAGCTCAAGGACAAGAACCTCGACCTGATTGTCGCCAACGATGTCGCCAACCCGAGCATCGGCTTCAACAGCGAGGAAAACGCCTGCAGCGTGATTGACCGGGCGTTGCACGCAACACTTTTCGCCCAGACCAGCAAGGCCAAGATCGCTCGCCAGCTGGTCACTTTTATCGCCGACCGCATGAATCAGGTTTAACTACGAATGCACGCTCTACAAGCCAAGATCCTCGACCCTCGCATTGGCAACGAATTCCCGCTGCCGGCCCACGCCACTGTCGGCTCGGCTGGCCTGGACCTGCGCGCCATGCTCAAGGAGGACACGGTCCTCGAACCGGGGCAGACCCTGCTGATCCCTACCGGCCTGTCGATTTACATTGGCGATCCGGGCCTTGCTGCGCTGATCCTGCCGCGCTCCGGCCTGGGCCACAAACACGGCATCGTGCTGGGCAATCTGGTGGGCCTGATCGACTCCGATTATCAGGGCGAACTGATGGTCTCCTGCTGGAACCGCGGCCAGGCTGCCTTCAACATCGCCGTCGGCGAGCGCATCGCCCAATTGGTCCTGGTGCCGGTCGTACAGGCGCATTTCGAGCTGGTTGAAGCGTTCGACGAAAGTCAGCGTGGCGCTGGCGGCTTCGGTCATTCCGGCAGTCATTGATCGCCATTCGGCACATAATCCGGGTTCGGGACAAGACTCAGGGAGAGGTCGGTGAAAGGTAGTCAGCACAGCGCTTCACAGCACGCCATACCCGCCGATAACTCGCCTCCGGCTGCGAGCCTCAAAGGACTCGCGCCTGGCCTGGTGCCTGCCGCCATCGGCCTGCTGATTGCTGCGGCACTGGTCTGGACAGCTCTGGCCACCGGTCCGCAGCAACAGGACCAGCTTGTTCAGGCCTGGGGCGGCAGTCAGGCAGCAGCGGTGGGTCTGGCGCTGCATCAGATCAACGCGGACACCCAGTCGGCGGCCTCCGGCGCAGCACTTGTGCAGACGCTTCAGAGCAATGACGCCGCTGCCCTGCTGGCCGCTCAGGAGCGATTTACCCGTTGGGACGGCCTTGCAGGCGCTCGGCTGTACTCCAAGGGGCTGGCCGATGTGGACACGCAAGGCGCACTGCCCGTCAGTTTCGCCACCCTGGACATGCTCAACAAGGCCGCACAAGGTGAGACGGTCGCCCCGGAGGCGCGCAAGGTCGGCGAGCGCTGGTTGATCTACAGCGCCGCACCGGTGCGTGCCACTGCCACTCAGCCGGTGATGGGTACATTGCTGCTGGCCTTTGACCTGCAGCGCTTGCTCAATGCCTTGCCGACGCTGCCTGCCGATGCCGGGCAAGTGGTGCTCAGCCAGCAATTCGGCAGCGGGCCTGCTCAGGTTTTCCTGCAGCGCGGTCAGGCCGATGACGGCAAAGCCCAGGCCTTCGATACCGGTTATCCAGGCTGGAAACTCGAGTTCACGCCCGGTCCCGGGCTGAAAACCTCTCCGTCCGTGATGCTTATGCTGCTGGCATTGATTATCGCTGCAGCGGGTGTGCTGCTTGGCTTGCACCGCAATGAACGGGCCCTGCAGAAGCGTATTTGCGCCGACGCACGGCAACTGGATCAGCTGCTCCAAGAACTCTCACGCGGAAAAGCCGTCAAACCCTTCGGTTTGAGCCTCCCGGCCCTTAGTGGTCTGGCTCAGGCCCTTGCTCGTGTCTCGCTTCGTAGTCAGCCTCAGGCAGTGCCTGTCCTGGCGGCGGGCGAGCAGCGCGATGCAGATATTGCCAAAGGCAGTGCTTCGTCCACCGTGGCTGCATCACGCACCGACTGGACCGATCCGCTGTTTCAAGATACCGATATCCTTGATATCGACCTTCTCGACGAAAACCAGGACTTCCTGAGATCGGAGCATAACCTCGCTATGAACAGCCCAGCATCCGTGGCACCCAACCTTCCCGAGACTATTTTCCGTGCCTACGACATTCGTGGCGTGGTCGGGGACACCCTCAACGCTGAAACGGCTTACTGGATCGGCCGCGCCATTGGCTCTGAAAGCCTGGCGCAGAACGAACCCAACGTCAGCGTTGGCCGCGACGGTCGCCTTTCCGGCCCTGAACTGGTAGAGCAACTGATTCAAGGTCTGCACGACAGCGGCTGCCACGTCAGCGATGTGGGCCTGGTGCCAACGCCTGCGCTGTATTACGCAGCCAACGTGCTGGCCGGCAAGACCGGCGTCATGCTGACCGGCAGCCACAACCCCAAGGACTACAACGGCTTCAAGATCGTCATCGCTGGCGACACCCTCGCCAACGAGCAGATCCAGGCACTGCACGAGCGCATCAAGACCAACAACCTGACGTCGCAGAAAGGCAGCATCACCAAAGTCGACATCCTTGATCGCTACTTCCAGCAGATCAAGAATGACATCGTCATGGCGCGCAAGCTGAAGGTCGTGGTCGACTGCGGCAATGGCGCGGCAGGCGTGATCGCTCCGCAACTGATCGAAGCGCTGGGCTGTGAAGTGATCTCGCTGTTCGCGGAAGTGGACGGCAACTTCCCCAACCATCACCCGGATCCGGGCAAGCTGGAAAACCTGCAGGACCTGATTGCCAAGGTCAAGGAAACCGGTGCCGACCTGGGCCTGGCGTTCGACGGTGACGGCGACCGTGTCGGTGTCGTGACCAACGCGGGCAACGTGGTGTACCCGGACCGCCTGTTGATGCTGTTCGCGCTGGACGTGCTCAAGCGCAATCCGGGTGCTGACATCATTTTCGACGTGAAATGCACACGCCGCCTGACTCCGCTGATCAGCAAACATGGCGGTCGTCCGGTGATGTGGAAAACCGGTCACTCGCTGATCAAAAAAGAAATGAAGAAAAGCGGTGCGCTGCTGGCAGGCGAAATGAGCGGCCACATCTTCTTCAAGGAACGCTGGTTCGGTTTCGATGACGGCATCTACAGCGCAGCACGCCTGCTGGAGATCCTCAGCCAGGAAAAGGCCAATGCCGAAGACCTGTTCGAGACCTTCCCGAACGATATTTCGACGCCTGAAATCAACATCAAGGTGACGGATGTCACCAAGTTCAGCATCATCAAGGCCCTTGAAACGGATGCGCAGTGGGGCGATGCCAAACTGACCACCATCGACGGTGTCCGTGTGGACTATCCGAAGGGCTGGGGTCTGGTTCGTGCCTCCAATACCACGCCGGTACTGGTGCTGCGTTTTGAAGCCGAAACCGAGGCCGAATTGCAGCGTATCAAGGACGTGTTCCACGCAGAACTCAAGAAAGTTGCGCCGGACCTCGACCTGCCATTTTGATTGTTTTTCCTTTTGACTGGAGCCCTGAATGACCCTCGAACGCGATGCCGCCTCTAATGTAGCCAAGGTCCTTTCCGAAGCGCTGCCTTACATTCGCCGCTTTGTCGGCAAGACGCTGGTTATCAAGTACGGCGGCAACGCCATGGAGAGCGAAGAGCTGAAAACCGGCTTTGCGCGCGACATCGTGTTGATGAAGGCGGTGGGCATCAACCCGGTGGTGGTTCACGGCGGCGGGCCGCAGATCGGTGATCTGCTCAAGCGCCTGTCCATCGAGAGCCACTTCATCGACGGCATGCGGGTTACCGATGCGCAAACCATGGATGTCGTGGAGATGGTACTGGGCGGCCAGGTCAACAAGGACATCGTCAACCTGATCAACCGTCACGGCGGCAGCGCGATCGGCCTGACCGGCAAGGACGCTGAGCTGATTCGTGCGAAGAAGCTCACCGTCACGCGCCAGACGCCGGAAATGACCAAGCCCGAAATCATCGACATCGGTCAGGTCGGTGAAGTGGTCGGGGTCAACACCGGGCTGCTCAACATGCTGGTCAAAGGGGATTTCATTCCGGTCATCGCGCCTATCGGCGTGGGCCCGGACGGCGAGTCGTACAACATCAACGCCGACCTGGTCGCAGGCAAGGTTGCCGAAGCCCTCAAGGCCGAGAAGCTGATTCTGCTGACCAACATCGCCGGCCTGATGAACAAGCAGGGCGAAGTCCTGACCGGCCTGACCACCGAGCAGGTCGACGGCCTGATCGCCGACGGCACCATCTACGGCGGCATGCTGCCGAAGATTCGTTGCGCGCTGGAAGCGGTTCAGGGCGGCGTCAACAGCTCGCACATCATCGACGGTCGAGTGCCCAACGCGGTCTTGCTGGAGATCTTCACCGACAGCGGTGTAGGTACTCAGATCACCAACCGCAAGCGGCACTGATTCAGACGCAACACCCAAAGGCCCCGTGAGCTAACCCTCACGGGGCCTTTTTGTTGGCTGATGATCGAGAACACTATTGTGTCCATGCTCCGCGCTCAGCGTTATACACAAGTCTGCTCTTGATTCTCGCCGCAGACCGTGTGAGCGAGCTTGCTCGCGAAGAGGCCAGTAGAGCCCCTGAAAATGGGGCGTCTGGACCCTGCTATTCGTGAGCCATGCGGATCGCCGCCCGGTCACTCTCACGCACTTCGGGCAGAACCCTGAAAGTCACGTTTCCCGGGCTCTTCAAGACATATGTATAACGTTGAGTGCTCCGCGCGGGCACGCCGCTCTGGACGCTCTGCGTCCGGTCATTGAGTCAGTCGCTGGACGCGGGCGCGGTCGACGGCGAAGTCTGCTTCGGCCTTTACGCGTGCGGCCTGATACCCGGCGATATCGGCTTGCAGTTTCTGCTGCTGATCGCGCAAATCGTTCAGTTGATCGACAAGTGCCTGCTGGACCGGTCGTCCTGCGCGCTCAAGGTCGGCGGCCTGGCCTTGCAGACTGCGCTGCTGCGCCGCCAGCCCCTGAATGTTACCCTGGGCAACGCCAACCAGCGCGTCCAGCTCGGCCAGTTTGCGGGCCTTCATGCGGTCCACTTCAGCAACGCTGCTGTACAGGCTCAGCAGTTGTGCATCGGCGGCGGCCTGGCGCTTGTCTGCCTCGGACTGGCGAATCTGCTCGGCCGTTGGCGCAGGCGGTACGACCTGAACCACCCGACCACGACTGTTGAGCACTTCATAGCCTTTGGCAACGTAGTCGGGCGGCACGCCTTGCGTGTCGATCACCGTCACTCCGCGGCTGTCGACGTAGCGATAAAGCCGTGGCTCAGGTGCGTCGGCCGCTTGGGCGAGCATGGGCGCAAGCATGACCACAGCCAGCAAGGCCCGAAAACCGCTCAGCGCGCCTGAAACCGATCGCCAAGACCTGCCGCCGACTGCCATAGGCACGTCCTCAGATTCCGAATTGCGCGCGATAGGCTTCGACAGCAGGCAGATGCTGCTTGAGTTGCGGATCGTCGGCCAGGAACTCGAGCACCTGATTCAGCGACACGATACTCACCACCGGAATTCCGAAGTCACGCTCGACTTCCTGAATCGCCGACAGCTCGCCATTGCCACGCTCCTGACGATTGAGCGCGATCAGCACGCCCGAAGCTGTCGCGTCCTGGTCCTTGATGATCTGCATGACCTCACGGATCGCAGTGCCCGCAGTGATCACGTCGTCGATGATCAGCACGTTACCGGTCAGCGGGGACCCCACCAGACTGCCGCCTTCGCCGTGCGCCTTGGCTTCCTTGCGGTTGAAACACCACGGCAGATCACGGTCATGATGCTCGGCCAGCGCCACAGCAGTGGCCGATGCGAGCGGAATGCCCTTGTAGGCCGGACCGAAAAGAACGTCGAAGGCAATACCGCTTTCAACCACGGCTGCCGCGTAGAAACGCCCCAGCTGTGCCAGTGCGGAACCGGTGTTGAACAGCCCCGCATTGAAGAAGTACGGGCTGGTGCGCCCGGACTTGAGAGTGAACTCACCGAAGCGCAGAACACCGCGATCGATGGCAAAACGAATGAAATCGCGTTGATACGCTTGCATGAAAAAAGCTCCGAATACCACGGATTTAGCTAATTAGGTAGAGCTCGGGTATCATACACGCACGTGATTTTTGGGGCCATTTATGCGGATCATCAGTGTGAACGTAAATGGCATTCAGGCTGCGGTCGAGCGTGGTTTGCTCAGCTGGCTGCAAGCTCAGAATGCCGACGTCATCTGCTTACAGGACACCCGCGCCTCCACCTTTGAACTGGACGATCCAGCCTTTCAGCTGGATGGTTACTTCCTCTATGCCTGCGAAGCCGAGGTTCCCGCTCAGGGTGGTGTGGCGCTGTATTCGCGGTTGCAGCCGAAGGCGGTAATCAGCGGCCTCGGCTTCGAGACAGCCGACCGCTACGGGCGCTACCTGCAAGCAGATTTCGACAAGGTCAGTATCGCTACCCTGCTCTTTCCGTCGGGGATGAATGGCGATGAAGACCTGAATCAGAAATTCAAGCTCATGGACGATTTCGGCAAGTACATGGACAAGCAGCGCCGCAAGCGTCGCGAATACATCTACTGCGGATCGCTCTATGTGGCGCAGCAGAAGCTCGATATCAAGAACTGGCGCGACAGCCAGCAGTCGCCGGGCTTTCTCGCGCCCGAGCGCGCCTGGATGGATGAGATCGTCGGCACCATGGGCTACGTCGATGCCCTGCGTGAAGTCAGCCGTGAAGGTGACCAGTACAGCTGGTGGCCGGACAACGAGCAGGCCGAGATGCTGAATCTGGGTTGGCGCTTCGATTATCAGATCCTGACCCCAGGCCTGCGCCGCTTCGTGCGCAGCGCCCGTCTGCCACGCCAGCCGCGCTTCTCGCAGCACGCGCCGCTGATCGTGGATTACGACTGGACCCTGACTATCTGATAGCCAGGCGAACAGCGCACACGAAAAAGCCGACTTGAAGTCGGCTTTTTGCGTTGCCTGAAATGATGCTACTTGATCAGGCGCAAGGTGAACGGATAGCGATAATCGACGCCGTCATTGGCTTTTATCCCGGCAATGATCGCAAGCACTGCGGCTCCGATCCCCACCAGCGTCAGTAACGCAAAGCCGATGATCAGCAGCACCAGCAACATGCTGACGGTGGCCGCAATGGCGACCGTGATCTGAAAGTTCAGCGCTTCCTTGCCTTGCGCGTCGATAAACGGATCGGCATCTTTCTTCAACTGCCAGATAATCAGCGGGCCCAGCAGATTGCCGAACGGAAACATCAGCCCGGCAAACGCCGACAAGTGACAGAACATCGCCCACTGGCGAGCGCTTTGCGGTGGTTTGCTGAACGGTTGCAAGCTGTCACTCATTATCGGACCCCTTCTGGCTATCAGTCGGCCAACGCGGCGCGCTGCAATTCAAACAGCTCGGTCATGCCTTTTTGCGCCAGCGCGAGCATCGCGTTCAGCTCTTCAGGCTGGAATGGCGCGCCTTCGGCAGTGCCCTGTACTTCAATGAAGCCGCCTGCACTGGTCATGACCACGTTCAGGTCGGTTTCGGCAGCCGAGTCTTCGAGGTAGTCCAGGTCGAGCACTGGCTCACCCTGATACATGCCGACCGAAACGGCCGCGATCATCTGCTTGAGCGGGTCGCCGCCTTTCAGGCCGCCGCGCTTCTTGATCACCTTCAGCGCATCCGCCAGAGCAACCATCGCACCGGTAATAGAAGCCGTACGAGTGCCACCGTCAGCCTGAATGACATCGCAATCGACGTACAGGGTAACGTCGCCCAACTTGGACATGTCCAGCGCAGCGCGCAGCGAACGACCGATCAGGCGCTGGATTTCGAGTGTGCGACCACCCTGCTTGCCGCGGCTGGCTTCGCGCTGATTACGCTCGCCGGTAGCGCGTGGCAGCATGCCGTATTCGGCGGTCAGCCAACCCTGGCCCTGCCCTTTGAGAAAGCGTGGTACGCCGTTTTCGACGCTGACGGTGCAAATCACCTTGGTATCACCAAACTCGACCAGTACAGAACCCTCGGCGTGTTTGGTGTAGTTGCGGGTGATGCGGATCGAGCGGAGCTGATCGGCGGCGCGACCACTTGGACGTTTCATCTGGGATACCTGTACTGAGACGGAAAACTGCTGGGCATTATAGAGGTCACAGCTGCCGCTGGGCATCTCTAAAAGCCGCCAATGCCGATCCAGCGACAATAGAAGGCCCTGGACCAAGGCTTTCGACGCGCAGATGTCGGTTAAAACAACGCCTTGCGTCACTTGTCACACTGTCGGATTGGGAGCCTGCGCCGCACTGCGCTACAATCCTGCGCCTCTACAGCCAGCCGGCTTTCACGACGCCCATGACCGCCACTTCTGCGCGCTCATGAACCGAACCACGCTTTTGAAGCGAACCAAGAGGTATTTCCCATGGTGCACAGTATGACTGCCTTTGCCCGAGTAGAGCGGGCCGGTGCCCAGGGCACACTGAGCTGGGAACTGCGCTCGGTCAACCACCGCTATCTTGAGCCGCACCTGCGCCTGCCGGAGTCGTTCCGCGATCTGGAAGGCGCGATTCGCGAAGCATTGCGTCAGGGCCTGTCGCGCGGCAAGGTCGAGTGCACACTGCGCTTTGTCGAGGAAACCGCCGGCAAGCCGCTGCAGGTGGATCTTGAACGCGCAGGCCAATTGATCGCCGCAGCCGAGTCGGTTGCCGGCTTGATCAAACAGCCTGCTGCATTGAACCCGCTCGAGGTGTTGGCATGGCCGGGCGTGCTGGTGGCCGATGCCAACGATCCGCAGGTGTTGAACACCGAGGCCCTGAAGCTGTTCAATGATGCGCTGACCGAATTGAAACGCGGCCGCGGGCGCGAAGGTGCAGACCTGGCGCGGCTGCTCGACGAGCGCCTGTCTTCCATCGTCGAAGAAGTCGCCACCTTGCGCACGCTGGTGCCACAGATGCTCGCAACCCAGCGTCAGAAGGTGCTGGATCGCTTTGCCGACATGAAAGCCGAACTCGACCCTCAGCGTCTGGAGCAGGAAATGGTCCTGCTGGCACAGAAAAGCGACGTCGCCGAAGAACTGGACCGCCTCAGCACACACGTCACCGAAGTGCGTCGCGTACTCAAGGCTGGCGGCCAGGCAGGACGCCGCCTTGATTTCCTGATGCAAGAGCTTAACCGCGAAGCGAATACACTGGGCTCCAAGGCCTTTGACCCACGCAGCACGCAGGCCGCCGTCAACCTTAAAGTGTTGATCGAGCAGATGCGTGAGCAAGTGCAGAATATTGAGTAAGGCTGAACCTGACATGACCCATATCACTGGCACCCTGTACATCATTTCCGCTCCGTCCGGTGCGGGCAAGACCAGCCTGGTCAAGGCGCTGATGGACGCTCAGCAAGAGCCTCAGCACGGCGCGCAGGCAAAGATTCGCGTCTCTGTCTCGCACACCACACGCGCCATGCGCCCCGGTGAAGTGGACGGCGTGAACTACAACTTCGTCGATCGCGCCACGTTCCTGAGCATGATCGAGCACGGCGACTTTCTCGAGCAGGCCGAGGTCTTCGGCAACCTGTACGGCACGTCGCAGAGCCACCTGCAGCAGACGCTGGACGAAGGCCACGACCTGATTCTGGAAATCGACTGGCAGGGTGCGCGTCAGGTTCGTGCGCAGATGCCCCAGGCCCGCTCCATCTTCATTTTGCCGCCGACTCAGCAGGCCCTGCGCCAGCGCCTGACCAATCGCGGCCAGGACAGCGACGAGATCATCGAAGCACGGATGCGTGAAGCGGTCAGCGAAATGAGCCACTACAACGAGTATGAGTACGTCGTGGTCAATGATGACTTCGCCGGCGCGCTGGAAGACCTCAAGGCGATTTTCCGCGCCAATCGCCTCACTCAACAGCATCAGCAAGAGCAATACAGCGAGCTTTTTCAGGAGTTGCTGGCTTGATCGAAACGTTTCCAGCCATCAGGCAACAGGTTAAAAGCATGCCGTTGGTGGCATGCCGCTTGATGAGTGGTGCTGTCCGCTTGTAAACTACCGAGTCCGCTCGCCCATCCGGGCATCGCGCATCCGCATTTGCTACGAGGAATACCCATGGCCCGCGTAACCGTTGAAGACTGCCTAGAACACGTGGATAACCGCTTTGAGCTGGTCATGCTCTCTACCAAGCGTGCCCGTCAACTGGCAACCGGCGGCAAAGAACCAAAGCTGGCCTGGGAAAACGACAAGCCTACCGTTATGGCCCTGCGTGAAATCGCCGCTGGCGTAATGGATTACTCTGTAATCGCAGAAGCTGAAATCGTTGAAGATGAGCCATTGTTCGCAGCGTTCGAGGACGAGTCCAACGAGGCCGTCTAAGCCTATGCCAGGTCGACGTAGTACGGCGCAGGGTAAAAGCCATTGGCAAGGGGTAGCGCCTTGCCGAGCATAGACGCCCTCGCCGACAGACTGTCGGCCTACCTCGGCAAGGACCAGGTCAATCTGGTCCGCCGAGCGTATTTCTACGCCGAACAAGCCCACGATGGCCAACGCCGTCGCAGCGGTGAAGCCTACGTCACCCATCCCCTTGCGGTGGCGAACATTCTTGCCGACATGCACATGGACCATCAGAGCCTGATGGCTGCGATGCTGCATGACGTCATCGAAGACACCGGGATTGCCAAGGAAGCGCTCAGCGCCCAATTTGGCGAGACCGTCGCGGAACTGGTCGACGGGGTCAGCAAACTGACCCAGATGAATTTCGAGACCAAGGCCGAAGCCCAGGCGGAAAACTTCCAGAAAATGGCCATGGCCATGGCGCGCGACATTCGCGTCATTCTGGTCAAGCTCGCCGACCGCCTGCACAACATGCGCACGCTGGAAGTCCTGTCTGGCGAAAAGCGTCGGCGCATCGCCAAGGAAACCCTCGAAATCTATGCGCCCATCGCCAATCGGCTGGGCATGCACAGTGTGCGTATCGAATTCGAGGACCTGGGCTTCAAGGCGATGTACCCGATGCGCTCCTCGCGAATCAACCAGGCGGTCAAGCGCGCCAGGGGCAATCGCAAGGAACTGGTCAACAAGATCGAAGAGTCCCTGAGTCATTGTCTGGCCGTCGATGGCATCGAAGGCGACGTCAGTGGGCGGCAGAAACATTTGTATGGCATCTACAAGAAGATGCGCGGCAAGCGTCGCGCCTTCAACGAGATCATGGATGTCTACGCGTTCCGCATCATCGTCGACAAGGTCGATACCTGCTATCGCGTGCTTGGCGCTGTACATAATTTGTACAAGCCGCTGCCCGGCCGATTCAAGGATTACATCGCGATCCCCAAGGCCAACGGCTATCAGTCCCTGCACACGACGTTGTTCGGGATGCATGGCGTGCCTATCGAGATCCAGATTCGCACCCGCGAGATGGAAGAAATGGCCAACAACGGCATCGCGGCGCACTGGCTGTACAAGTCCAGTGACGATGAGCAGCCCAAGGGCACTCACGCTCGTGCCCGACAGTGGGTCAAGGGCGTACTGGAAATGCAGCAGCGCGCCGGCAACTCTCTGGAATTCATCGAAAGCGTCAAGATCGACCTGTTCCCGGACGAAGTCTACGTTTTCACCCCCAAAGGCCGGATCATGGAGCTGCCCAAAGGCTCTACGGCAGTGGATTTCGCCTACGCGGTACACACCGATGTCGGCAACAGCTGCATTGCCTGTCGGATCAACCGCCGCTTGGCACCGCTTTCCGAACCGCTGCAAAGCGGCTCGACGGTCGAGATTGTCAGCGCACCCGGCGCACGTCCGAATCCGGCCTGGCTGAACTTCGTCGTCACCGGCAAGGCGCGCACCCATATTCGTCACGCACTCAAGCTGCAACGCCGCTCCGAGTCGATCAATCTGGGCGAGCGACTGCTGAACAAGGTCCTCAACGGCTTTGAATGCAGCCTCGACAAGATCAGCCAGGAACGCATTCAACTGGTGCTCAACGAATACCGTGTCGAAGTGCTGGAAGACCTGCTCGAAGACATTGGCCTGGGTAACCGCATGGCTTATGTCGTTGCCCGCCGCCTGCTGGGCGAAGGCGATCAGTTGCCGAGCCCTGAAGGTCCGCTGGCGATTCGTGGCACCGAAGGCCTGGTGCTCAGCTACGCCAAGTGCTGCACACCGATCCCGGGCGACCCGATTGTCGGCCACCTGTCTGCAGGCAAGGGCATGGTTGTGCACCTGGACAACTGCCGCAACATCAGCGAAATCCGCCACAACCCGGAAAAATGCATCCAGTTATCCTGGGCCAAGGACGTGACTGGCGAATTCAACGTCGAGCTGCGTGTCGAACTTGAGCATCAGCGCGGCCTGATCGCGCTGCTGGCCAGCAGCGTCAACGCGGCGGACGGCAATATCGAAAAAATCAGCATGGACGAACGCGATGGTCGCATCAGCGTGGTCCAACTGGTGGTCAGCGTGCACGACCGCGTGCATCTGGCTCGTGTGATCAAGAAACTGCGCGCCCTGACCGGTGTCACACGCATCACCCGGATGCGCGCGTAGGCCATCCCACTATCAGGAGTTCTCATGACCAAGACTGTCATCACCAGCGATAAAGCCCCTGCGGCCATCGGCCCTTACTCACAGGCCATCAAAGCTGGCAATACCGTCTACATGTCTGGACAGATCCCGTTGGACCCGAGCACCATGGAACTGGTTGAAGGCATCGAAGCCCAGATCACTCAGGTTTTCGAAAACCTCAAGTCGGTTGCCGAAGCGGCGGGCGGATCGTTCAAGGACATCGTCAAATTGAACATCTTTCTGACCGACCTGGGCCACTTCGCCAAGGTCAACGAGCTCATGAGCACCTATTTCACTCAGCCTTACCCGGCCCGTGCGGCCATCGGCGTTGCGGCATTGCCGCGTGGCGCCCAGGTTGAAATGGACGCGATTCTCGTCATCGAATAAATCCCCGACGGAGCGTGCCTTGCGCTCCGTTCTCCCTGAAGGAAGGAATCCGTTATGCGCTCCGCGCTCGCCATCTCGCTGCTCGCCGTCATTATGGGCGGCTGCGCCAGCCACGCCGACCGCAATCCGGACGGCACCTGGATCAACCAGACCGCCATCGACGCCGCCGTCAAGCAAGGCAACTTGCGCCAGGCCCTGCTCGCCAATGGTCCCAACCTGGAGTGGAAAATCAACTCCAAGGCCAATCAGGCCATTTACTCCAATGGCTTCGAGCTCGGCGAAGGCAAGATCGTCAGCGCTGCCGAAGGCAAGCTGCATGTCGATTTCTACGGCAACTTCTTCGAAGACCTGAGCGTCAAGGATGACGAACTGGTCCAGGCGGCCAGCGAGTCAGGCCCTGAACAGCACTTCCAGAAACCCGAAGATCCGGCTCCGGACGGCGCTCAGCCAGGCAGCAGCTTCGAGAAAGCGCTGTATGGCGCCTACATGGGCGGCAAATGGACGGTCGTAGAGGGCGATGGCCAGGGCGGCACCGTGCAATTCATGCCTGACGGCAGTGTGCAGGGGCTTCCGGAAAACGATCGTTACGCGCTCTGCCTGGCAGGCGATTGTGCAGCCATGAGCGGCGAATACGACAGCATGTGGCTGGAGAAAGCCGAGAAAGGCAACCCGTGGATTTTCGCCCGCAAAGGCAAGCAGCTGGAGATATTCCAGGCGGTGAACAACGCTGGCGCCGACCAGATGCCCGAGCTGCGTCCCGGCCCACGTCGCTGGTTGCTCGAACAGCAGTAAGCGATTCAGGTATCAGGAGCGCTCTTCACGGCGCTCCTGATCAACCACTGTTCTAGCCCAGCAACGCCGCATAGCCCGCCCGATAATCCGGGTACATCGGCGCCCATCCCAATGCTCGCGCCTTGGCATTACTGCAACGCTTGCTGCCCACGCGCTGCACGCTGACCTCCTCCGACCACTCGGTCACCCCCAGATACTCACGTATCCACGCCACCACATCGGCCAGCGCGGCCGGATCGTCGTCGACGCCCAGATAGCAACTCTCCAGCGCAACGCCGCGTTGATTCGCCAGCAGCAGGTGCCCGAGCAGACCGGCCGCATCGTCGGCATGAATGCGATTGGAGTAGACCGGCGGATCGATCCTCACGCTGTGCCCCTGACGAACGCGGTTCGACAGGTCACTGCGACCTGGGCCGTAAATACCGGTCAATCTCACCGCCGTGGCCGGCAGTCCGCTGTTCAGCGCGACCTGCTCGGCTTCCAGCATCACCGTGCCGGTGTAGTTGCCGGGCTCGGTGGCGGAGGTTTCATCCACCCACTCACCATTCTGCTGACCATAAACACCGCTGCTTGAAACAAAGATCAAGCGCTTTGGCCGCTGCCCGGTCTGCTCGAGCCAGCTCAATACGTTACGCAGCCCCTCGACGTAAGCCATCCGGTAACCCGCTTCGTCACGCTGCGAGGGGGTCGCGCAATACACCACATAATCCAGTGCCGCAGCTGGCCAGTGGGCAGGTTTTGGCGTCTCGAACAGATCGCCCGCCACACCGTGAACACCGGCAGGAAGCTCGGAAACAGTGCGCCGCAGCCCATGCACGGTCCAGCCGTGAGGCAGCAGGCGGTTAGCGAGTCGCGAACCAATGTCGCCACAGCCGGCGATCAGAAGTGAGGGAGCAGTCATTCGGTATCTCCAGAAAAGGCAGTGTCAGTATCGTTAAAAACGCTCATCGACAGGCAAGCGTTCGGGCGAATATGTAAAAAAAGATACTGTATTACTTTTGTTAACAAGAACGATTTGCAATAATGGCGACCCATTCGTTCCCCGTAAGCGCCGACAGCACCAAGCGACGCACTGGAACCATCCCCTTTTTCCTCTCAGGTCCGGCCAGCATGAAACGCATTCAATCAATCGCTTCGCCTACCCAGATGCCTCGCCTGCCTCGTGCATGGCGCGGTATCGCAGCCCTTGTCTTGAGCCTGATGTTCGTCCCCATGGCACTTGCGGATCAGTCGGCTCCGACCGCGGCCCCTGCGACCTCAAGCGCACCTGCGGCAACGGCACCTGCTGCACCTGACGCAGCAGCCCCGGTGCAGGCCATGGAGCCTGCCGCCGAAGACAACAGCCTGGGCATGGCGCATGACCTGTCGCCGTGGGGCATGTATCAGAATGCCGACGTCGTGGTCAAAGCGGTCATGATCGGTCTGGCCATTGCCTCGATCATTACGTGGACCATCTGGATCTCCAAGGGTTTCGAGCTGCTGGGTGCCAAGCGCCGGTTGCGCGGCGAAATCGTTAATCTGAAAAAAGCCCGCTCCCTGACTGAAGCGAGCGCCACCGCCAGCAAGGAAGGCACCCTCGCCCACCTGCTGGTGCATGACGCCCTCGAGGAGATGCGCCTTTCGGCCAACAGCCGTGAGCGTGAAGGGATCAAGGAGCGTGTCAGCTTCCGTCTCGAGCGCCTGGTCGCCGCCTGTGGCCGCAACATGAGCATGGGCACCGGCGTGCTGGCGACCATCGGTTCGACTGCGCCGTTCGTGGGCCTGTTCGGTACGGTATGGGGCATCATGAACAGCTTCATCGGCATCGCCAAGACCCAGACCACCAACCTCGCCGTGGTCGCCCCCGGCATCGCCGAAGCCCTTCTGGCCACTGCCCTGGGCCTGGTCGCCGCGATCCCTGCGGTGGTGATCTACAACGTCTTCGCCCGCTCCATCGCCGGTTACAAGGCTCAGGTGTCCGATGCCTCGGCACACGTTCTGCTGCTGGTCAGCCGCGATCTGGATCATCTGCCTGAGCCGTCCGAGCGCAATCAACAACAACCGCACATGGTCAAGGTGGGCTAACACGTGGGCCTGCATCTTAATGAAGGCGGCGACGATCTCGCCGAGAACCATGAAATCAACGTGACGCCGTTCATCGACGTCATGCTGGTGCTGTTGATCATCTTCATGGTGGCTGCGCCGCTGGCGACCGTAGACATCAAGGTTGATCTACCGGCGTCTACCGCCACACCGCAGCCCAGACCCGAGAAGCCGATCTTTCTCAGCGTGAAAACCGACAAGAGCCTGTACCTGGGCGAAGAGAAGGTTGCCCGCGAGCAGATCGGTCAGGTGCTGGACGCCCGCACCAAGGGCAAGAAAGACACCACGATCTTCTTCCAGGCCGACAAGGGCGTGGATTACGGCGATCTGATGGAGGTCATGAACACGCTTCGGGGTGCGGGTTACCTGAAGGTCGGTCTGGTAGGTCTCGAGACGGCTGGTAAGAAATGATCAGTACGCGCCAAAAACTGACGCGCTATAGCGGTAGTCTGTTGTTGGTGCTGGCCGTGCACGCCATCGCAATCATCATTGCCGTTCGCTGGCCCGCCTCTCAGGCGATCGAGCTGCCACCGGCAGCCATGATGTTCGAGCTTGCGCCTCTGCCAGAGCCCGCACCGCCGCCACCACCGAAGGTCGTTCAGCCGCCCCCGCCGCCAGCACCGGAGGAGCCGACACCGGTGCCGGAAGTCGTGCAGGCGCCGAAGCCGGAAATCGTGGTGCCCAAGAAGGTTGAGAAGCCCAAGCCCAAACCGCAGCCGCCAAAGCCGCAGAAGAAGCCTGAGCCGCCCAAGGAGAAGCCTGCTGACGAAAAGCCGGTCGATACACCGCCGACCACGGCGCAACCGGAAAAGCCGGTGGCTCCCAAGCCTGCTCCTGCACCTTCGCCACCCAGCAACGCATTGCCGAACTGGCAGGGCGATTTGCTCGGTCATCTGAGCAAGTACAAGAAGTACCCTGAGGATGCACGCCGTCGTGGCATGCAGGGTGTCGCTCGCTTGCGCTTTGTGGTGGACGCTGACGGCAACGTGCTTTCCTACTCGATTGCCAACAGTTCAGGCAGCCCTTCGCTGGATCGAGCGACCATGGAAATGATCCGTCGCGCTCAGCCTTTGCCCAAGCCGCCGAAGGAAATTCTCAACAACGGCACCATTGAAATCCTCGCACCGTTCGTTTATTCGCTGGATAAACGCTAAATTGTACTTTTGTTACCCATAAGTACTTCTGATAACGTGCGTCTATCGATCGCACCCGCTATGCTGGGGTCGCAACTTCATGGACGCACGTTATGACTCTTACAGAATTGCGCTACATCGTTACGCTCGCCCAGGAGCAGCACTTTGGCCATGCGGCGGAACGCTGCCATGTCAGCCAGCCAACGCTGTCGGTGGGTGTCAAAAAACTCGAAGACGAACTCGGCGTGCTCATTTTCGAGCGCAGCAAGAGCGCTGTGCGCCTGACACCGGTCGGTGAAGGCATCGTTGCGCAGGCGCAGAAAGTGCTGGAGCAGGCCCAGGGTATTCGCGAGCTGGCCCAAGCCGGCAAGAACCAGCTGACCGCCCCGCTGAAAGTCGGCGCGATCTACACCGTCGGTCCCTACCTGTTTCCTCACCTGATCCCGCAATTGCACCGGGTCGCCCCGCAGATGCCGTTGTACATCGAGGAAAACTTCACGCATGTGCTGCGCGACAAGCTGCGTAACGGTGAGCTGGATGCCGTCATCATTGCCTTGCCGTTCAACGAAGCCGACGTACTGACCCTGCCGCTTTACGACGAACCGTTCTCTGTCCTGATGCCGGCCGACCATCCCTGGACTCAGAAAGAGACCATCGATGCCTCGGCGCTCAACGACAAGAGCCTGCTATTGCTGGGCGAAGGTCACTGCTTCCGTGATCAGGTTCTGGAGGCCTGCCCGACGCTGGGCAAAGGCAACGAAGGTGCCAAGCACACGACAGTAGAGTCCAGCTCGCTGGAAACCATTCGGCACATGGTCGCCTCCGGGCTGGGCATTTCGATCCTGCCGCTGTCGGCAGTCGACAGCCATCACTACGCGCCCGGCGTGATCGAAGTGCGCCCACTGACGCCGCCCGTGCCTTTCCGCACGGTCGCCATCGCCTGGCGTGCAAGCTTCCCGAGGCCCAAAGCCATCGAAATCCTCGCTGACTCTGCACGCCTGTGCTCGGTGGCACGTCCGAAAACAGTCGCTAGCTAGGCAGAACAGAAATGAGCGAGCTTTCCAGGGTCTCGGTCACGGCGCTCAAGGGTGTCGGCGAAGCGATGGCAGAAAAGCTGGCCAAGGTCGGGCTGGAAACCCTGCAGGACGTGCTGTTCCATCTGCCGCTGCGTTATCAGGACCGCACGCGCATCGTACCGATCGGTGCGCTGCGTCCTGGTCAGGATGCCGTCATCGAAGGCGTGGTCAGCGGTGCCGATGTGGTGATGGGCAAGCGCCGCAGCCTGCTGGTCCGGCTGGGCGATGGCACCGGGGTCGTCAGCCTGCGCTTCTACCATTTCAGCAACGCCCAGAAAGAAAGCATGAAGCGTGGCACGCACCTGCGTTGCTTCGGCGAAGCGCGTCCCGGAGCTTCCGGACTGGAAATCTATCACCCGGAATATCGGGCGATTACCGGTGATGAGCCCGCGCCCGTCGAACAGACCCTCACGCCGATCTACCCGACGACCGAAGGCCTGACCCAACAGCGTCTGCGCCAGTTGTGCCAGCAGAGCCTGGCGATGCTCGGCCCCAAAAGTCTGCCGGACTGGCTGCCTGACGAGCTGGCCCGCGATTATCAGCTGGCGCCGCTGGATGATGCGATCCGTTACCTGCATCACCCACCCGCCGATGCCGACGTGGAGGAGCTGGCCCTCGGGCATCACTGGGCGCAGCACCGGCTGGCGTTCGAAGAACTGCTGAGTCACCAGCTTTCCCAGCAACGCCTGCGTGAAAGCCTGCGTTCACAGCGCGCACCGGCATTGCCCGTTGCGAAAAAACTGCCGAAACAGTTTCTCGCCAACCTTGGCTTTGCCCCCACCGGCGCGCAGCAGCGTGTCGGCAAGGAAGTGGCCTATGACCTGAGTCAGCCCGAGCCGATGCTGCGGCTTATTCAGGGCGATGTGGGGTCGGGCAAGACCGTGGTCGCCGCGCTGGCAGCCTTGCAAGCACTGGAAGCAGGTTATCAAGTGGCGCTGATGGCGCCCACCGAGATTCTCGCCGAGCAGCACTACATCAACTTCCAGCGCTGGCTTGAGCCCTTGGGCGTGGGCGTGGCATGGCTGGCGGGCAAGCTCAAGGGCAAGGCGCGCGTCGCGTCTCTGGAGCTGATCGCCGGTGGCACACCCATGGTGGTCGGCACCCATGCGCTGTTTCAGGACGAAGTGCAGTTCAAGAACCTGGCGCTGGTGATCATCGACGAGCAACACCGGTTCGGCGTGCAGCAACGCCTGGCGCTGCGCAAAAAAGGGGTTGGCGGTCTGATGTGCCCGCATCAGTTGATCATGACTGCCACACCGATCCCGCGCACACTGGCCATGAGCGCCTACGCCGATCTGGACACTTCGATCCTCGACGAACTGCCGCCGGGCCGGACGCCAGTCAATACCGTGCTGGTTGCCGATAGCCGCCGCCTGGAAGTCGTTGAGCGGGTGCGCGCCGCGTGCGCAGAAGGTCGCCAGGCCTATTGGGTGTGCACGCTGATCGAAGAATCCGAAGAGCTGACCTGCAAGGCCGCTGAAACCACGTACGAAGAATTGAGCAGTGCGTTGGGTGACGTGCGCGTCGGACTGATTCACGGGCGCATGAAGCCCGCAGAAAAAGCCGCGATCATGGCCGAGTTCAAGCAGGGTGCACTGCAATTGCTGGTGGCGACAACGGTCATCGAAGTCGGTGTCGACGTGCCGAACTCCAGTCTGATGATCATCGAGAACCCCGAGCGCCTCGGCTTGGCGCAACTGCACCAGCTACGCGGCCGCGTCGGGCGCGGCAGCGCGGTGAGTCATTGTGTGCTGCTCTACCATCCGCCGCTTTCACAGATCGGACGGCAACGACTGGGCATCATGCGCGAAACCAACGATGGTTTCGTCATCGCCGAAAAAGACCTCGAACTGCGTGGCCCCGGTGAGATGCTCGGCACCCGACAAACGGGCCTTCTGCAATTCAAGGTCGCCGACCTGATGCGTGACGCGGATCTGCTGCCGGCCGTACGCGACGCGGCTCAGGCCCTGTTGGAGCGCTGGCCCCAACATGTCAGCCCCCTGCTCGACAGATGGCTGCGTCATGGCCAGCAGTATGGCCAGGTGTGATGCAGGCTACGCTTTATAAACCGCGTGCGACCCAAATCGAATAACGTGGTTATACTTCAGAAAATGTAGGAATTTGGACATAGCTCATGACAGAAGTCGCCCACGTCAATGATCCGCACCATGCGCCGCCGGTAATCCGACAGCTGCTTGAAAAATTGGCTATCAGCTACAACGAAGTCGTGGACGAAAAGACCCTCCCTCCAGCGCGCAAGGTGCAGGCCGTGCTGGTCGAGGATGCTGTCGGTGCGTTGCTTATCCTGTTTCCGCAAAGCCAGTTGCTCGACCTCTCCCGCATCACCGAGCTGACCGGCCGCCAACTGACCGCTGTGCCGCATGACCGTTTGCAGCGCATGCTCACCAAGCACAACCTGCAAGTGCTGCCGGGGGTCCCGGCACTGACTAGCTCACCGTGCCTTTACGACAAACATCTGCTGGACGAGCCCATGCTGCTGGTGGGCTCGGGCGAGCCAGGCGTGCTGCTGGAAATCAGCAATGATGCGTTCAAAGTCATGGTGAACAAGGCCAGTGCGGCGAACTTCGGCGAGCCGCTGGCGAAGATTCATCCCAATCTTGATCGTCCTCACGACGATCCGGCAGAAATCACCCAAGCCATGCATGTCTTCACGGCGCGCCGCATCCAGCAGCGCCTGGAAGCGACTCTGGAGATTCCACCGCTGGCCGGCACTGCGCAGAAAATCATCAAACTGCGTGTCGACCCTGACGCAACCATCGATGACATCACCGGCGTCGTCGAAACCGATCCTGCGCTGGCCGCTCAGGTCGTCAGCTGGGCCGCTTCGCCGTATTACGCGTCGACCGGCAAGATTCGCTCTGTCGAAGACGCAATCGTCCGTGTACTGGGCTTCGATCTGGTGATCAATCTGGCGCTGGGCCTTGCATTGGGTAAAACCCTGAGCCTGCCCAAGGATCAGCCGCAACAGACCACGCCTTACTGGCAGCAATCCATTTACACCGCTGCCGTCATCGAAGGCCTGACCCGCGCCATTCCGCGCGCCAGCCGCCCGGAGGGTGGCCTGAGCTACCTCGCCGGTTTGCTGCACAACTTCGGTTACCTGCTGCTGGCGCACGTGTTTCCACCGCACTTCACCCTGATTTGCCGCCAACTGGAAGTGAACCCGCATTTGCACCACAGCTTTATCGAGCAGCACCTGCTGGGCATCAGCCGCGAGCAGATCGGTGCGTGGCTGATGCGCTACTGGGACATGCCGGATGAGCTCGCCATCGCGCTGCGCTTCCAGCACGACCCGCACTACAAGGGTGAGCATCACGTCTATGCCAACCTGGTCTATCTGGCGGTGCGACTGCTGCGAGCCAACGGTATCGGCTCCGGTCCCGAACAGGGTATCCCGGACGAACTGTTCGAACGCCTGGGCCTGACCCGCGACAAGGCCAACGAATCGGTGAAAAAGGTGCTCGAGGCCGAGGTGCTGCTGCGCGAACTGGCGTCACAGTTCAGCAAGTAACCTGCGGATGTAACGTACGAATAGTGCCGAAGGCTCCGGCCTTGGCACTCTCCCCTCGAACCTTAGAAAGGCTCGCCTTCAACCCCCGGCAGGTGCTCATCCAGGCGTAGCCATGGAAGCCGGTTCTCTATCCAGATGTGTCGAGAGGGCGCAGCCAGCTCAGGTTGGTCAAGCGTCGCAATGGTGACGTCGATCTCGTCCGGGCTGTTGCGCGTGAACAACGCCAGGTGAGCGCCGCACTTGCCGCAGAAATAGCGGACGCAGCTGGATGCAGAGTCATAAGCGCAGGGGCTGCCCGTCAGCCACGTGAACGACGCCAGCGGCACACTTATCCAGGTGACGACCGTTGCACCCGAGGTGCGTCGACAGATGGAGCAATGACAGTGAGCGATGTCCCGCAACGGCGCATCGAACTGATAACGCAGCCCGCCGCAATGGCAGCCACCCGAGTGTATCTCGCTCATCCGTGCTTCTCCCGTTCATGCCCATAATCCCTGTGACAATAAAATTCCGGCAACTGCCGAATGAAAGCTCGGTGAAAGCTTGGCCAATTAGCATCAGCTCACTTCCGGCAAAAAGACCGGTTAGCCAGGAACGGACTCCAAGGTGTTTCAGGCCCAATTAACAACAATAATGGTGATTCCGATGCTTGCTGACTTCTCGCTCCACACTCTCCTTGCGCCCCCACTCCACGTACCGATCTGCTGAGCTGACTCGTTCATTTCACGTTCTGTAGCCGTATGACGTCTGGAGTATTCCCATGCTGACTTTCCTTGGCTTTGCCATGGTTATTGCGTTCATGTACCTGATCATGAGCAAGCGCCTGACTGCGCTGATCGCCCTGATCCTGGTTCCGATCATCTTCGCCCTGTTCGGTGGCTTCGCGTCGCAGATCGGTCCGATGATGCTGGCAGGTATCACCAAGCTGGCGCCGACCGGCGTGATGCTGATGTTCGCCATTCTGTACTTTGCGCTGATGATCGACTCCGGCCTGTTCGACCCGGCCGTGCGCAAGATCCTGAAAATGGTCAAGGGCGACCCGATGCGCATTTCGGTCGGCACCGCCGTGCTGGCGCTGGTGGTGTCCCTCGACGGTGACGGCGCGACCACCTACATGATCTGCGTTGCCGCCATGCTGCCGCTGTACAGCCGCGTGGGCATGAGCCCGCGCATCATGGCCGGCCTGATCATTCTCGCCGGCGGCGTGATGAACATGACCCCTTGGGGCGGCCCGACCGCTCGTGCGGCCAGCGCCCTGCACGTCGATGCCTCCGACATCTTCGTACCGATGATCCCGGCCATGCTGGCAGGTGTGATCGCGATCCTGGCGATTGCCTACTTCTACGGCAAACGCGAACGTGCCCGACTGGGTGAACTGCACCTGCAGGGTGATGAAGTCGACCACAGCGAAATCAGCGTCTCGCAATTCCCTGACGCGCGCCGTCCAAAGCTGATCTGGTTCAACGCCGCCCTGACCCTGGCACTGATGGTCGCCCTGATCATGGGCCTGCTGCCGCTGCCGGTCCTGTTCATGATCGCGTTCAGTATCGCGATGATCATCAACTACCCGAACCTGCAGGACCAGAAGGACCGCGTATCGGCCCACGCCGGTAGCGTACTGGCGGTGGTCGGCCTGATCTTCGCCGCGGGTATCTTCACCGGCATCCTGTCCGGCACCGGCATGGTCGACGCGATGTCGAAAAGCCTGCTGGCCGTGATCCCGGATGCGCTGGGCCCGTACCTCGCCGTGATCACCGCGCTGGTGAGCATGCCGTTCACCTTCTTCATGTCCAACGACGCGTTCTACTACGGCGTACTGCCAGTGCTGTCCGAAGCTGCCGCCCACTACGGCATCAGCCCGGTGGAAATGGCCCGCGCCTCGATCGTCGGTCAGCCGGTCCACCTGCTCAGCCCGCTGGTGCCTTCGACCTACCTGCTGGTGGCTCTGGCCGGTATCGAGTTCGGCGACCACCAGCGCTTCACCCTGAAATGGGCGATTCTGGTGTGCATGTGCATTCTGGTTGCCGCGCTGCTGATGGGGATCTTCCCGCTTTATAGCAGCATGTAAGCTTCTTTGGCTGACCCAAGGCTCGCCGTCGATTTGATCGTTGACGGCGAGTTTTTGCGTTTGGACGGTCAATTGGTTGAGGGCCGATACTGCAACGCCTCGGCCAGATGGCTGCGGTTGATCGCATCCACCTGCTCCAGGTCCGCCAAAGTCCGCGCCACCTTCAGCAATCGATGCGCCGAGCGCAACGACAGGGTCAGACGCTCGCACGCCGTCTCCAGCCAGCTTTCATCGACACTGGACAGCGCGCAGTACTCACGCAGCCCCGGCAGATCGAGAAACGCATTGGCACAGCCCTGACGACGTTGCTGACGGTCTCTCGCCTCAGCGACCACAGCTGCGGCACTGGCGGTGTTTTCACTGGTGGTCGGGTCAGGGTTGAGGGCGGTGGCTTCGCGGGCGACGGTCAGGTGCAGGTCGATCCGGTCCAGCAGCGGGCCGGACAACTTGTTGCGATAGCGCTGCACCTGCTCAGTGGAACAGCGGCAGCGCCCGGTCGGCTCACCGAGATAGCCACAGGGACACGGGTTCATCGCCGCCACCAACTGGAACCTCGCCGGAAAGCGCACGCGATCCCGCGCCCGGGAAATCACGATATGCCCGGACTCTAACGGCTCACGCAAAACCTCCAGCACGCGGCGGTCGAACTCCGGCAACTCATCAAGGAATAGAACGCCGTGATGCGCCAACGTGATCTCGCCAGGTTGCGGACGACTGCCACCGCCCACCAATGCCGGCCCGGACGCCGAGTGATGCGGCTGTCGAAACGGCCGCTGCGGCCAACTGGTCAGCGGCACTTGGCTGGCAACCGACTGAATCGCCGCCACCTCCAGCGCTTCGTGCTCGCCCAGCGGCGGCAACAAACCCGGCAGGCGGCTGGCGAGCAATGTCTTGCCGGTGCCAGGCGGCCCGCTGAACAGCAAGTTATGCGCACCGGCAGCGGCGATCACCAGCGCACGCTTCGCGGCAGTCTGGCCCTGCACTTCGCTTAAGTCCGGATATGGCTTGGGCTGATGCAGCAAGCCGCTGGACTGATACGGCGCAATCACCGTGCGCCCGTTGAAATGCGCGACCAGCTCCAGCAAGTGGCTCACCGCAATCACCCGCAGCCCCGACGCCAAACACGCTTCCTCGGCGTTCACCGCCGGAATGATCAGCGTCCGCTCCGCCGCACGTGCCGCCAGCGCAGCAGGCAGCACACCCTGAATCGGCCGAATCGCCCCCGATAACGCCAACTCGCCCAGACACTCGACATCCTGCAACGCAACCAATGGCACCTGCCCGCTGGCGGCCAGCAAACCCAGCGCAATCGCCAGATCAAACCGCCCGCCATCCTTGGGCAAATCAGCCGGCGCAAGGTTGAGCGTGATCCGCCGCGCTGGAAAATCCAGCCCGGAATTGAGAATGGCGCTGCGCACCCGGTCCTTGCTCTCCTTGACCGCCCCCTCCGGCAACCCCACCAGCGTCAGGGCCGGCAGGCCGTTGGCCAGATGCGCTTCAACAGTAACCGCCGGGGCTTCCACCCCGACCTGGGCACGACTATGGACGATAGCCAGCGACATGGATCATTCCTTGATATGAGCGATGGGCGGGTATCGTGCTTTATTTGCGGGGTGGGGGTGAGTGGGGAATGGATACAGGGTGTGAGTAGGGTTCGACAGGCACGACACTTAGTCGGCTAAAGGCTGCATGCAAAACATAGATGCGCAAATTTTTGCGCATCCGATGGCCGGGGCTTAACCAGCAAAGCTCCATATTCAAAGCGATGCAGCGAGCATGCGCGAGTCAGCGCACGTGTGCAGATACTTGCGCACTATTTCACGCTTTTCTCGCTCGATGTCTTTGCTTTAAATTCCTATCTATTTGTTTTTTATAGATAAGTAGACAGTCGGCACATATCTTGGAATGCACCTCTGCATACAGCGGGCGATATCGACCGTTTCTGCGCAGAGATTCCATGCATGACCGACAAATCCGGCACCCATACTCAGCGACGTGCTGCAACGTTCGCCAAAACTCCCGCCACGGCCACCAGCCTGTGTCCCTTCCGCGGACCTGACGTCGCCATCGTGCCCGTGCGCTATGCGCTGGATCGCTCCCGCTACGATACCGCGCCCCAGAAGCTGAAACCGCTACTCAAGGGCAGCCGCTGGGCGGTGATGCCGAAGCTGAAAACACGCAGCTATACCCTTCGCCAGCTGTATGACGGTTACGTATATGTCTATGACGAGACTGCCGAAACGCTGCATGAGTACGCGGTGTCAGCCGCCACCGGCAACCTGAGCCGTATTGTCTGGACCGATACGCAGCTTGGCTGTGACCGGCGAAGCGGTGCCGACGATGGCAAACCCTTCCTGCTCTATCCGCGAAACAACCGGCTTCATATCGCCTTTTCTCCGCTGCAATGGACGTGGCGAACATGCGAACACCTGCGTTCGAACCCAGTAAGCCGCTCTGCATGGATGAAAGCGCTGGATCTGAAACGCTACTGCATGACCATGGCCGAGCCGGATACCTTGCCGTTGAACCGCATTGCCGAAGCGGTGGCGGACATCGACAAGGAGCATGTGGTTGATGATGACCGCTTTGCAGACTCGGAGATTCCTGCTGCCCGCCCGCCTTCGGATAGCGATGAAGGTAAAGCACTGTTTTCGCCAATCGGCGCTGACGTTTTCTGGCAGGGCAGCGTTGAAGACCAGCACAGTTCACTGCTCATCGCCCTTGATGACCCGCTGGCCATTTTCAATGATCTGGGCATGCAACTGGCCGCCGATCAGGCCGCTTACCGCAACTGGCAAGCCGAGCACGAACACAAGATCCAGATCGCCCAGACGGTCACCGCACTGTGTGGCGCTGAAGGCGAACCGGAGAAATTGCCGGCATCGGTGCGCGGCAATGCCGCGCTCACTCACCAGTATCTGGGCGAGTTCGAAGCTTACTTCGAGCAGTGCATTCTTGAGGAAGCGCAGATCAGCAGCAGTAACGTTCCCGGCGATTTTCTGCTGATGCCGGACATGTTCAAGAGCCTGGACATGCGCAAATCGATTGAAATGCGTTACGGCAGCGCGCCCGCCGACGAGGCCCTGCAAGCCTGGAAAGATCGCCACAAATGGCGGCGCGAGGTCGATCTGAGCGGTGCGCGCCAATACCTTCAGCAGCACCTGCCAACCGGCGACACACTGCTGCAACAGGTGCGTGACACGCAAAGCGACTTTAGGCAATGGTCGACCCATCTGGGCACGGAACCGCTCAAGCTGTTTGTCGACACCACACACCCTGAAAGCCTGCTTTATCTGCAAGCGATCATGCTAAACCTGCAGATCATCTACGCTCAGGACAACGCCGCCAGCACCTGGCTTGCCGAGCAGGAAGCCAACGACAGCAGCCTGTTTGGCACCTTGCGCTACGGCTTCTCGCCGGCGCTCAAACACGCGCTGCACCAGGAGGCCAACGCGCTGCTGAAAGGCCTTGGCGACGTGACCAACCTGGCCACCCGCATCGGCGAACTCAACGGCACGCTCAATCATCAGGGCTTTGCCGACAAGCCGTGGATGAAGGCGCTGAAACACCCCGTTCAGGAAACCTTCAAAGCTCTCGGCCAACTGGCCAGCAGCGCAGGCAAGGCGACGTTCGAAAGCATCCTGCTGGCCTGGGTGCCCATCGACAGCCGCCTGGCGGTGGGCAAGCAGCAGAACATCGTTGCACTGATACGCACGCTGTTGATAGGCCAGATCCTGCTCGATTCGAAGGCGCGTATCGCGATCGATCACAAGATGCTCGCGAAGCTGAAAAACTGGATCAGTGAGTGGCAGGTGCTCAACAAACAGATCAGCGACACCCGTCGCAGCTGGCTCTACCCAACCGCTTACAACCCCCGCAAAAGCATCGCCAGCCACCTGCGCACGCTCGAGCAAAAGCTTCGCCTGCACGAACTGAGCATGCCCGCCCTGCTCGACTTTCAAAACAACGAGTACGCCAGGCAGTTGCAGGATGAGATTCGCCTGCACTTCCAGTCCGGCAAAGCCATCGCCAAAGACTGGCTGGCGACCGCCAAACGCTGGCTCGATGGCCTGGGAGGGATTGCCGGCTCGATCACCTGGAGCGTGATCATGCTCAACTTCATCAACACCGCCTTCACTTATCGCGACCTTACTCGGGATGGAGACTTCAGTGCCAAGGACATCGGCAAGGTGACGTATGGTTTGGGGTATAGCTTTAACTTGTTGATGGCGGTGTTTGTTGAAGCGCCGTGGGCAATTATCAGGGATGCGACGCCGGTGCTGATCGATGGCAAGAATGTCGGGATTCTGGATCGCTCTGCGGGTTATTGGAGGGCGAAGGGAAATCTCGCATGGGGAGATGCTGTACGTGGGTTCAGGGTTTCGATGGTGGCGATGGGGGCGTTTGGGATAGCGGCGGCTGTTCTGGAAGTATTGGATATTCAGGATGATCTCAGCCGAGTCAATACTTTCGAAGAGATCATAGCGATGCAGCTAAAATTTGTGTCAGTGCTCATGATGGGAGCAGGCAGTGCCATTCAACTTATTGCAGGAATCTTCCCCACCACACCCCTTACCGCCGTCGCGATGAGCCCATGGTTTAGTATAACTTTACTGCTCATAGGTACCGTGTACCTATTAGCGACGACGGCTCTGAATTACTTTAAGCAGGACAGTGTAGGTTGGTGGCTGCGAAGATGTTGCTGGTCCAGATCAATTGAGTACCGGTACTCAACGGACGCAGGAGGCCAGCACGCAGAAAAGCTTGACCTTCTTACAATACAATTAAGTCCTCAAGTTCATGTAAAAATAACCACACGTCTTGAGAGTCGTTATCTTGGTAAAGGGGATTATTACAGCACAGCAGTGCAAGACGGTGCTGGCGTGCAGCTTCTTTTTCCGAGCGCGGTACGCGCGCAATCTGTACATATCAATATCATCAGCAGCAAGCGCCCATGGGGAGTACTTCCCGTGGAAAAAATAGATTCTCCGATAAATGAGTCATTTCTAAACCGAGGGCAGTTCAGGCAGGCTGGCCAGTTTGGAACACTCGGCAACAAAGCGGCCCGCAATGCTCACGAGGATTTCACATTTCCGCTTATGCCCCATGAAAGTGAAGACTTGATATGGGAAACCTGGATCCCTCTTGAGGCAGAAGCCACATACCTAGAGCTGCAGATATGGTACCCCGATAGCCTTATTAAACCCGACCAACAAGACATCGGATACTTGTATCAACTTGAACTAAATCGCGAGGGCGATACCAAGGTCGACGGCCTGATAACTGCTGAACTTGAAGTAAAAGCGCTAAACCGCAGCACTGCCTTGACTCTCGAAGTAGCGGAATAAACTATGACAACCTCCTCAACACACCCGATCGCTACAAAAAAACTCAAAGGCATCACCTCGGAATCAGAAGCTTTTGGAATAACCAAACGATATCCAAACGGTAAGGAGATCCTGAGCTGGTCAATAAAAACCATCGCAAGACCGTCAAAAGAAATATTTTTTGCTGAAATGGCAATTATTTCAATCTATGCGGCGATGCTGAGCTTTGGCTTGTGGGCAGGGTGGAGCTTTTATTCAAAAAATCCGTTGCAAGCGCTTTATATTTTAGCGAGTGCAAGTGGCGGAGCCATTTATTTTATTGTCTTGGGTGTCCGCCAAAAAACCATCTACAACTACACCATCAAAACCAACCATGCCCTCGTTGAGTACCACCTCCACTACCCCGACTTCGCCTCATCCCTTTTCAAGGGCATCGCCATAGCCGTCATCCTGATATTCGTTTTTGTAGCACTCTTCACCGGCTCGCTGCTGTTCCTGATCGGCCCCGTGGCCATTTCCTTTATCGCAGCCATCAAGCTGCTCAACTGGGAAAACCCCATCCACCACGAACAAAGCCTGCCATGGGCCGAGTACAACTTCGTCACCGTCGACCGAAAGCGCCTCATGATCATCACCCACCGCACCGACGTTACACTTGGCTTCGAGGCCCGCTTCCAGCACGAGGTACTGTTCAATAAATACCTCACGTTTCTCCGAGCCGCGCTCCCCCCAACGGCCGAGTTCACTGAAAGGGCCTGGAAGTGGTAGCCCTTACCTGTATCAATAAGCACTCCCCGTAGGCCGCACCACAATCTCACTCACATCCACCCCATCCGGCTGCTCGATCGCATAAACAAGCGCCCGTGCAATGGCGTCGGGCTCCAGCGCAACCTTTCGAAATGCTTTCATCGCGTCACGCGCAGTCTCGTCGGAAATCGAGTCGGCCAGTTCTGATTCGACCACGCCGGGGCAGACGACGGTGACGCGGATTTTGTCGGTTTCCTGCCGAAGGCCGTCGGAGATGGCGCGAACAGCGAATTTGGTGGCGCAGTACACTGCGGCGGTCGGGGAAACGGCGAGGCCGCCGATGGACGAGATGTTGATGATCTGGCCGTGCCCTTGCGCTTGCATGCTCGGCAGCACGGCGGCGATGCCGTGCAGTACGCCGCGCACGTTGACGTCGAGCATCTGGTTCCACTCTGCAATTTTCAGTGCGGCGAGCGGCGACAGGGGCATGACGCCGGCGTTGTTGATGATCACGTCGATCTTGCCGAACGCGTGTGTGGCGAAGTCGACAAAGGCTTGCATGTCGAGCGCATCGGTCACGTCCAGCGCACGGAAGCGTGCCGAGCCGCCCTGCGCTTCGATGTCTGCCGCCAACGTCTGCAGACGCTCGATGCGCCGAGCGCCCAGCACCACGTGTGCGCCCTTGGCGGCGATGAGTCGGGCGGCAGCTTCGCCAATGCCGCTGCTGGCACCTGTGATCAGTACGACCTTGCCTTGAATGTTCGACATGACTGGCTTTCCTCGTGAGTCATCGTTGGCTCAGTTTCAGCGCGCGGCTCAAACTGATTGCGATGGCCATGCTACGAGTCGCTCATCACTGCGCGCATGCCGATACCTGCGCGACACTTGCCTATTCCTGTCTGTGGGTCTGCCTTACGCTGAATCGCCGCGCAATGGCCGCTATGATGGAGTTCGATGCAAAGGAAAGGCGTGCAGCAACACTGACTTTGGGACGGGGTTCTTCATGGATACACACAATGCCGCGAGCGCTCCGGGCACCGATGTTTGCCGGGCTGAAATCATCCAGTTGCTGACGCAGCGCTTTGCGGCACCCGGTGTCTATGAAACCGCTATTGCACCGCTGCACGTTATCCGCTGCGATGCGCCGTCCGAGCTGATTCATGCGCTGCATCGGCCAGCCCTTTGCGTGATCGTTCAAGGTCGCAAGGAGGTTGCGCTGGGCGATGAGCAGTATGTGTACGACCCGCTCAGCTACCTGGTCGTCGCGGTGACTGTGCCGGTCGCCGGGCGCGTGCTGGAAGCGAGTGGCGAGGCGCCCTATCTGTGTATTCGTCTGGATTTCGAGCCTGCGCACATTGCCCAACTCATTGCGGAGGCGCCACTGAACAGCGTTCCGGACGAGCCGCAGCGGGGCCTGTTTCTTGAGCCGATGGATCAGCCATTGCTGGAGACGGTGTTGAGGCTGGTGCGCCTGCTCGACACGCCTCGCGACATCGGCATGCTCGCGCCCCTTGCACTTAGGGAGCTCTACTACCGGCTGCTGCGCGGCAACAATGGGCGGCGACTCTACGAAATCGCGGTTGGGGATTCGCAGACGCATCGCGTTACGCGGGCCGTCGACTGGCTGAACAGTCACTACACCGAGCCGCTGCGCATCGACGAGCTGGCGCGCATGGCCAACCTGGGGAATTCGACGCTGCACCACCGATTCAAGGCGCTGACTTCCATGAGCCCGTTGCAGTATCAGAAAAAGCTGCGCCTGCAAGAGGCCCGAAGACTGATCATCAATGAAGGCCTGGACGCCTCCAGCGCCTGCTATCGCGTCGGCTATGAAAGCCCTTCGCAATTCAGCAGGGAGTACAGCCGCCAGTTTGGCTGCCCGCCCTCGACGGATCTCAGCAGAGTGCGGCTGATCGGCTGACCTCCCCGTCCGGCATCAGCGTCCGGGCGCGGCCAACCGCGCATATTGGTCCTGACTGATCCACCCGGTAAACGAGCGATCATTGGCATTGATGAACTCGACCTGAGCCGCGCCATCCTTGAATGCCAGAACCCCGACAACGTCATCCTTGACGATATAGGCGCCTCGGGTGGCTTTGGCATTCGGTGTTTTTTGCAGCCAGGCCTTGTCCGCGGTGACGGTCACCAGGCCGACCCACTGCTTGCTGGCGGTCCGGGTCAGATCCATGCCGGTGGCGATGTCCGGTACCAACACGTTCATACAGCCAAGATGCTGCCGGCCTTGCTCTATCGTCAGAACCACGCCATCAGCCGAGGCCTTCAGTGTTCCTGGGTAGACGTCGTCAAACCAGGACGACACCGCTGCGCCCTTCCCGGCCTCGACCTTGCCTTGCAGATAGAACGCACAGCTGAATGCCTCGCCGCGCGTCTCCGAGTAATAACCCTCGACCTGATGCTCGGGCGTTACGGCCAGCATCAACTGCTCGTATTTGCCGGAATGCAGTGCCGAGTCCTGAGCGAAAACCGACGTGCCAACACACAGCCAGAGAGTTGCGGCCAGGGAGCCGTGAGTAAGGGGACGTTTGTCAGTCATGCTTCCATCCATAGAACGTTCGAGTAGCCGGGAAGAGTGGCCAGTCCATGACTGGCGCGCCGAGACGTTAGCGTATTTCGGCACGCAACTGTATCACTGAAATCCGGGGGCGATTCATGGCTGCGACGCGAAGGCCAGTACACGTTTGAGCATCTCGTCACAGGCGTCAAGTTGCGCGACGCTGATGAACTCGTCCGGCTTGTGTCCCTGCTCCATGCTGCCCGGCCCGCAGACCACAGCCGGAATGCCTGACTGGTCGAACAACCCGCCTTCGGTTCCGAACGCCACCGTGCCAAACGCTCGGGAGCCGCAAAAACCGGCAATCAATTCCGCCGCATGGCTGTGCTGGGGAATATCCAGTCCCGGATAGCTCGAAAGTTCAGTGAAGCGAATCTCGCTCCGGGCACTGACCGCCTGCATGGCCGGCAACAGTTTTTGCGCGGCGTAGGCGTGCATGGCAGTGACGATCTGCTGCGGGTCCAGGGTGGGGAGCGCACGCACTTCGAAATCGAAACGGCACTGTTCGGGCACGATGTTCAACGCCGTGCCGCCGCTGATCACGCCGGTCTGAATGGTCGAAAACGGCGGATCAAAGCGCTCGTCAAGGGCATCAGTTGCCCGTAATGCTTCGCCCAGGCGACCCAGTTCACCGATCAACTGCGCCGCATACTCAATGGCGTTAACGCCGCTGGGCGCGTGGGCCGAGTGGCAGGCGGCACCCTGTACATCGCAGCGCACCGCGACCTTGCCCTTGTGGCCGAGCACTGGCTGCAACTCCGTCGGCTCGCCAATCACACACAGTATCGGCTTCACCGGCCGCGACCGCAGCGATGCCAGTAACGAGCGTACGCCCAGGCAACCCACTTCCTCGTCGTAGGACAGCGCGATATGCACCGGCATGTGCAGCGATGCCTGGGTCAGCGCCGGAACCAGCGCCAGCACGCAGGCAATGTAGCCTTTCATGTCCGCAGTGCCACGGCCGTAGAGTTTGCCATCCGCTTCGCTCAGTTCGAACGGCGGGAACGTCCATGGCTGGCCGTCGACCGGCACCACATCAGTGTGGCCAGACAATACGATGCCTGGCACGTCAGCCGGGCCGATGGTGGCGAACAGATTGGCCTTGGTTTTCTGCGCGTTGTAGATCAACTCGCAGGAGACGCCGAAGCGCTCGAGGTATTCACCCACAAAGTCGATCAGGGCCAGATTCGATTCGCGACTGGTGGTGTCGAAGGCCACCAGCCGCGCCAACAGCTCGCGGCTGGAGCTCATCGCTCGTCTCCGGGCACGCCGTAGCCTGGTGCGCCAGCCGGGTTCAGGGCGCGGTCGAGGTAATCCTGCATTTGCGGCTGATAGGCCTGCCAAAGAATTTTCAGCTCGCCTAGCGGGTCGTGCTCGGCCCAGTCGACGCGCAGATCAACGATGGGCCAGGACTGCTCGCCCACGACTTTCAGCGCCGCCGAATGGACCGGCCCTGCTTCGCCGCCTGCTGCCAGACCGGCCTGCATCGCCTGTAACAAACGCTCTGCCAGGTGCCCGGTTGCCTGCTCGAAGCACTGAATCATCGCGTCGATGACGGCCTGGCTCGCCAGCATGTTGCCAGCCACCACGCACTGATCGCCGCTGCCCGCGTTGTTGATGCCCAGTGTTTCGCTGCCGCTGAAATGCGCGACTCGCCCCTGATGATCAATCGCCGTGATCTGCCGATACTCGCTGAACGGGCTGGCGTTCATGACCTGGTCCAGCGCCTGAGAGGCAGACATGCCCTGCTCCATCAGGTCCAGCGTTTGCGGTCCCAGGGCCGGCAGTGTGATGTTCTGCGACGACACCGCGCCGACACCCGCACGCAGCCAGGGGCAACGCGCGCCTACGGCAATGCTCGACGAGCTGATGGCAATGCCCAGCTGGCCGGTTTTGACACAGCGGGCGGCAATGGAAAAAGTCATGGGCAACAGTCCTTATTCAGGGATCACGGCGATCACGTCGATTTCCATCAGCCATTGCGGCTGCCCCAGCGCCGACACCACCAGCCCGGTGGAGATCGGGAACACGCCTTTCAGCCACTTGCCCACTTCGTGATAGACCGGCTCGCGGTAGCGCGGGTCGGTGATGTAAGTGGTGGTCTTGACGATGTGCGACAGGTCACTGCCCGCCTCTTCGAGCAATTGTTTGACGTTTTTCATCGCCTGCTGCGCCTGTGCAGCCGGATCACCGAGGCCGACCAGATTGCCGTCGAAATCGGTGCCGACCTGGCCCCTGACGTACACGGTATTGCCCGCGCGCACCGCCTGACACAGGTCGTTGTTCAGGCTTTGATTGGGGTAGGTGTCCTTGGTGTTGAACATGCGGATACGAGTATGAGTCGGCGTAGTCATGGGTAACTCCTGTGGGCATTGAGCGCGATGATCAACCGTTGACGTTGCGCAACGGCACGACGGGGGCCGCACGTTTGCCGGCGTCATAGGAACGGTATTTGTGCTGCGTGGCGATCTGATCGGCGACGTGTTTGGCGTCGTGCCATACGCCCCAGATAAACGCGGAGCCGCGGCGCGACAGCCATGGCAGGCCGACGAAGTACAGGCCTTGCTCGCAGGACACGCCGCGCTGGTGACGAGGTTTGCCTTTGCTGTCGAAGGCATCGACCTGCAGCCAGCTGTAATCCAGGGCATAGCCGGTGGCCCAGATGATCGACGTGACGCCTGACTCGATCAGGTCCAGTTCGCTGAGCGGATGGGTGATGCACGGCGCATCCGCCACACGTTCACGGGCCGACGGCTCCAGCGGCAGGTCCAGGCCGTTGCGTGCGGCGTAGGCATCAGCGGCATCGAGCAGCGACAGGTAGTTCGCGTCGCCACTGTCGAGGTTGCTCACCAGATCGTTCTGGAAGTGCACCTTGTTGCCGACGAAGCTTTCGGTCAGGCCCACGAGGTTCATTCCGGCCTGAGCCAGCCGGCGGAAGTCGACCGTATAGCCGCCCCTTGCACCACTGACCGCGATGGTCACGTGCTCCTTGCCGGGCTGCATAGTTTCGCTGTCCCACAACCCCAGCACACCCATCCACCAGCAGAAGTCCCGGCCGCGATAGGCGCGCGGCGGACGGTCGTGAGGACCGACCGACAAGTACACTTTGCGACCCGAGAGCAGCAGCTCCTCGGCGATTTGCACACCCGAGGAACCAGCGCCGACCACCAGTACGCCGCCCTCGGGCAATTGTTGCGGATTGAAATAGTGCGCCGAGTGGATCTGATGAAGCGCCTCGTTAACCGGCGCAATCGGCGGGATGACCGGTTTCTGGAACGGCCCTGTCGCCGAGACCAGATGATTGACCACATAGGTGCCGGCACTGGTTTCGACGGTAAAGCCTGCACGCCCGGTATTGCGGGTAACGCGCTTGACCTCGACGCCGGTCTTGATCGGCGCATTGAATTTGCGGGCATAGCGCTCGAAGTACTCGGCCACTTGCTCCTTGCCCGCGAACCCGTCCTGATCCATGGCGAATTCAAGGCCGGGAAACCGGTCATGCCAAGCCGGACCGTTGGCTACCAGCGAGTCCCAGCGGCCACTGCGCCACGCCTCGGCAACGCGGTGTTTTTCAAGCACCAGGTGCTCGATGCCAAGACGGCTCAGGTGTTCGCTGGTGGCCACTCCGGCCTGTCCTGCACCTACGACGAGCGTATCGATTTCTATGATTTTTTCTGTCATCTCGGCATCCCTCGACAGGTGGCTTACGACCTGTTGGACGTAATGAAAAGTGTTGAAACGTCGATGCGCGGGCGCAAAAAGCCCTACGCCATCCGCAGACGCGCATCCAGTCAGTAGCAGGGGCGATCAGTCGACCAAAGAGGGGTCAGCCTGAATCATCAGCAGTTTCATTTCCTCGAAGTGCTGATGAGAGAAATCCGTAATCTTCTGCCAGTCACGGGCGGTCTTCTCGGCGACATCGTCCGCCAGCACCTTGAGCGGCTGGCCGGTGGACCAGGCCGTTACCAGAATCTGGCAAGCGCGCTCCAGGGTCCAGATGTCATCGAAGGCTTCGCCAACGGTGGGCGCGGTGACGATCACGCCGTGGTTGCCCATCAACAAGCGGCTCTTGTCCTCCAGCAAACCGGCCAGTCGAGCGCCCTCGGCGGTCGTGTCGGCCATGCCGCCGTAAAGCTCGTCCACCGCGATGCGGTTGAAGTAGCGCGCAGTGTTCTGATCGATGGGCGGAATATGCGGCTTGGCCAGGCACGCCACGGCTGTGGTGTAGACCGGGTGCAAGTGCAGCACCACGCGCGCATCGGGCAGACGCTGGTGGACCTGGCCGTGAATGGACCATGCCGTCGCATCGACATCAGGGCGATGCGCCGCGTCGGCATCATCGGCGTCGAGCAGCAACAGATCGCTGGCACGTATGCGTGAAAAATGTTTCCACTTCGGGTTGAGCAAAAACTGTTTGCCATCCCCCGAAATGGCCGCGCTGAAGTGGTTGGCGACCGCTTCATGCATACCCAGATGGGCGATGATGCGGAACGTCGCGGCCAGGTCTATGCGCGTCTGCTCTTCGAAATTAAGGGCCATGCTAATTGCTCTCCGGTCGAGCGTGCCTGCCGAACCTGCCAGGCACGTCCTTTGGTTGTCAGGGCTTGGGCATCAGGGCGGCGATGTCATCGGCTGTCGGTGCCTGGAACTTGTATTTCTCCAGCAACGCGGCGTATTCCGGGGTCTTGCTGTACTTCTCAAGGCCGTCTTCCAGGGCCTTGCGGACCTCGTCGTTGCCCTTCTTCACGCCAAAGCCGTTGAGCACCGGGTAAATCAGGGTTTCGGAAGAAATCACCACCCGGCTACCCAGTTTTTCGACCACGCCGCGTGCGACGGCTGCGTCAGTGATCTGCGCTTCGACGGCATGGGCCAGCATGGCCTGGGTGGTCTGTGGGTCGGTGCCGTACTCGCTGATGGCGATTGGTTGCAGGCCGTTCTTCACGCAGTAGTCGGTCGAAAGTTTCTGCAGTTGTTGCAGCCAGGAAGTGGCCGCCATGGAGCCGATCTTGTGGCCACAGAAGTCCTCTGGCGTCTTGGGCTGATAGTCGCTGCCCTTGACCGACAGAATCGCCTCGCCGCTTTTCAGGTAAGGAATCATGTCGATGACTTTCAGGCGGTCGGCGGTGATGTACATCGACGAGTTGGTGATGTCGAAACGTCCGCCCTGCAGCCCGCCGATCAGATTGGGAAAGCGCGTGTCGATGTTCTCGGCCTTGAGCCCCATGACCTTTGCCAGGCCGTCGAGAAACTCGATGTCGAAACCGGCGGGACGGTTCTTGTCCATGTATTCATAGGGGAAGAACGTCATGTCCGAGCCGGCGATGATCTTGCCGGGCTGCTGGAAGGCCGAAGCGGCAGACGAGGACATGGCAACCACCGCGCCCAGCAAAGCCAGGGCTACGGGACGAACAATCAGAGCTGACAGCTTCATAGGTATTCCTCGTGGAGTCATGGAGATCAGGCAACGGCGGCGTCTTTTCCGGCTTGCTGCACGAAAAATGAAGCACCCTTGGGTTTCTGCGGCAGGCGGATATGGTTCTCGGTGCTGCGTACCAGACCGCTCTCCTGGCCAGCGACCATCAACCCGGCATGCTCGCTGGGCAAAGGGTTCTCACCGAACGGCAATGCGTCTTCAGCCGCATAGACGCTGATGAACAGCGTGCGCGGGAACTCGGTTTCGTTGGGGCTTGAAGCATGCAGCAGGCGTGTGTGCATGAAGCACACCGAGCCCGACGGGCCATAGCAGGCGACCGGTTGCTGGCAATGCTGTTCAACCACCGCATCTTCCACGGCACCGGTGAAACGCTCGTTCTGCCAATGCGACCAAAGCGCCTGCTTATGGCTGCCAGGCGCCACGTTCAGCGGGCCGTTTTCGGGGGTCACATCGCTGATCATCAGCAACGCGGTAACCAGGTCATCATTGCTGTGCGGTGTGAAGAGGAAGTCCTGATGCCACTTAACCTGAGTCGCGGTGTGCGGCAGCTTGGAGTTGATCTTGCTGTGATGAAAACGGGTGCCATTGCCGCCGATCAGCTGCGCGGCGATGGCTGCCATCCGGGACTGGAACGCTGCGTGCTGGTAGGCCGGCGAGATCTCCGTGGGCGAAGCCACGCGGCGCAGCGACGGGTGATCCGGCCGATGATCGCTTTCGATGTCGAAGCGCGGACGCCCGTCCTGAGTCTGCCCCCAGGCCTGACTCTGACTGCGGCTGTCGTCGACCCACTGGTCGAAGTCCTGCTGAAGCGCTGCCACTTCATCGGCTGCCAGCACGCCCTCCACTACCAGAAAACCCTGCTCGTGAAACTGGTCAATCTGCCATTGCTCGATCATGTTCTTCTCCTCTTCAACAAGGCCTCAGGCCAGTGAGACATCTTTAAGAAAGGCTTCAACGCGGGGGTGCTGGCCGTCGCGTAGCGCCTGGGGTTTGTCATCGCAGATCACGCGTCCCTTCTCCATAAAGACGATGCGGTCAGAGACCTTGAAGGCGAAGTTCATTTCATGGGTCACGATGACCATCGTGATGCCTTCCTGGGCCAGGGTTTCAATGACCTGCAACACCTCGTTGACCTTCTCCGGGTCGAGCGCCGAGGTGGGCTCGTCGAACAGCATGATTTGCGGGCGCATCATCAGGGCGCGAGCGATGGCGACACGTTGCTGCTGGCCACCCGACAACTGATGCGGGTATTTCCAGGCGTGCTCCAGCATCCCGACCTTGTTCAGCAATTCGTAGGCCTGCTGCTTGAGCTCGGGGACCGGCGCCAGGCGGTGATAACGCGGGGCCAGCAGCAGGTTGTTCAACACCGTCAGGTGCGGAAACAGGTTGAAGCTCTGAAACACCATGCCGATGTTCAGGCGGTAGGCGGCGTTCTCCACGTAACGCGGCTTTTGCGCGCCCTGGCGAACCAGGTGAATGAATGGCTGGCCGTTGATCTTGATGTCGCCGTTGTCGATCTGCTCAAGGCCATTGAGCAGCCGGATCAGCGTGGTTTTGCCCGAGCCTGATGGGCCGATCACCGACACCACCTCGCCGGAATTGATCTGCAGGCTGACCGCACCGAGTACTTCGATGTCGTTGTACGCCTTGTGCAGTCGCGTCGCTTGCAGTGCCGGCCCTTCGAAGTCGATGACAGGACGAGCGACAACCGCCGATTTGCGGCTGGCCAGCTCAAGCATTTCGGCGTCCGGCGTGCGGGTCACCTTGTGCTGTGTGACGTCCAGATAGCGCTCCAGGCGTTTGAGCAGGAAGTCGAATACGGTCACGATCAGCACGTAATAGAACGCCACGGCCGCCATGGTTTCCATCACCAGAAAGTTCTGCGAATACAGGCGCTGACCGACCATCAGGATCTCGGTCAGCGAGATCACTGAAACCAGTGAACTGAGTTTGACGATGGAGATGTATTCGTTGGTCAGCGACGGCAGCGCCACACGCAGCGCCTGCGGGATCACGATCCGCCATTGCGTGCCCACGAAACGCAGGCCCAGTGCCCGGGCAGCTTCGGTCTGGCCCTTGGCGATGGACAGCAGGCCGCCGCGATGAATTTCCGCGACGTAGGCCGTTTCGCACATCACCATGGCAATCAGGCCGGCCCAGAACGGATTGGCCAGCACCGCCGAGGTAGCGGGTACTGCCTGTGGCAAGTTGTAGACAAAGATCAGCAGTACCAGTAACGGTAAACTGCGAAATAACCAGATATAGGCTTTGGCCGGCAAGTTGATCAGCGGCAAAGATGATTGTTTGGCCAGCGCGAGAACAAAACCCAGAACAATACTGATGACCCAGGTCAGTACACTGAGTTGAATGACCGTCCAGGTGGCCATCCAGAATTCCGTATCGCTGAACAGGCCAAACATGTATTTCCAATCAAACGTCATTGTCGGCTCGCTCGGCAAATTGAATAGTGATGGGCGACGTCCTGTTGAAGTTGAAACGGGACGCTGTCCGTTTGCCCTTCTGAAGCCATCATGATTGATGCCAGGTCCGGCAGCCAAATAGTAAGTTTTGGCCCGCAGCATAGGAAAATCCTAAGCAGAGATGCCTGTATTCATCTCCAAGGCGGCAGCGCGTTAAAAAGGCTTAGTGATGCTTTAGTGTCACACCGAGTGGATTGCACACTTTTAGGGCGATTAAATAAAGACGTCGCGATAATCGCTCGTAATAGGTGCGCCGCCCGCATTTACGGGCTTGTCTGGCAAGCGTCTATTATTTAGGGATGCTGCTGAATGACCATGGCCAGCGGCGGGCTCGACTAATACCGCAAGACGCGAGCGGCTGGCACACTCCTCGCTAAGCATAGGTAAAAGCTATTCAAGTGCAGCCGTCCAGGGTCTGCTCAGCACGAGGTATCACGTGGCTCACTTCACCTTGAAACAGCTCAAGTATTTCGTGACGGCGGTCGAAATGGACAGCATTGCCGAGGCCTCGCGACAGCTGCATATTTCGCAGCCGTCTATTTCCGTCGCCATCAAAAACCTCGAAGAAGCCTTCAATCAGCCGCTGTTTGTCCGTCACCACGCTCAAGGTGTTTCGCTAACTTCCGGTGGCGGGAAAGTGTATGAGAAAGCCAAAGAGTTGCTGCGACTTTCCGAAGAGCTCGAACAAAACTCCCGGGCTGAAAACAAACATGTCTCCGGCACTATCGCCATTGGCTGTTTTGAATCGGCCGCCCCGCTTTACATGCCCAGACTGGTGGCCGGTTTCAAGCGCTTATACCCGGACGTCACCATTCAGCTCTATGACGGCGAGCAACATGAACTGATGCACGGGCTGCACCGTGGGCGCTTCGATCTGGCGTTTCTGTACGACCTGGAACTGGGAACCACGATCAACAAGGAGGAATTGAATGCACCGCACAAGCCCTATGCGCTGCTGCCGGCAGCCCACCCTCTGGCGAAGAAAAAAACCGTGACCTTGCTGGAGCTGAGCCACGAACCGATGATCCTGCTCGACGCCGTACCCAGCAGGACCTACTTCATCGATATCTTCACGGAAAAGGGCTACGCGCCGGTGGTCGCGTACAGTTCACCATCGATCGAAATGGTGCGCTGTATGGTCGGCCAGGGTCTGGGGTTTTCGGTGCTGGTCACACGGCCCAGAACCAACATGACCTACGACGGCGAGCTGCTGGTGCAGCTCGATATCGAAGACGACATGCCCGCCTCCACCCTGGTCATGGCCTACCTGCGCAACAACCAGCCAACCCGTGCGACACGCCTGTTCATGGATTACTGCCGGACCATCGAGCTGGCACCGCCTTCAGCCTGAATGGGCGCAGCAGTTCGCGTGCGGTCTGTGCAAAGACTCGTCCACAGGAGGGTGCGAGCCTCGAAGGCAAAAAGGGTCAGATCCATAAAATGACGCCCCCCAGTCAATCGGCTCTGCAGGTCTGCAGCGCCGAGAAAGAGGTGATGTAACCTGCTATGGCGCTGGCCACTACGGTTGGCGGGCTTGCCAGCCATACTTGTCCCGGGCCGGAACGCCCTGGAAAGTTACGGTTGATGGCGCTGACGGTAACCTGATCCTTACTGGTCGAAGAGCCTGGGCCGCAGTTTGCGCACGCGCCGCATGCAGGCTGTAGCAGTTCTGCACCAAAGGTCTCGAATGCCGGAAGGTAGCCTTTTTGCTCACAGTAATCGCGCACGTCTACAGTACCGAACTGCAGATACAGCTTTACGTCCGGATGGCACCTCAGGTCATTTTCAAGCGCCCAGTTGATAACCTCGAAATAGTGATCGAAATCATCACGCTTGCCCGCCGTGCAGGAGCCGCCATAGGCGATATCGACATGAACCCGATCTGTCAGATCGGTGAGTTGTCGTCCATTGCCAGGGTCTCCCGGAGAAGCAATCATCGGACGAACCAGATCGCAATCGAGTTCTATGGTGTCAGCATAGGCCGCATGCGGGTCACTGTGCATCCACGGTTCAAGAACGAAGTCGACGTTGCGTCGTTGCTTGAGAAAACGGACGGTTTCCTGATCGGGCACAACGATGCCGGTGAAACCGCCAAGCTCCGCGGTCATATTGGTGAGTGTTGTGCGCTCATCAGTCGATAAAAACGCGATGGCCGGGCCGCCGAATTCAAATACCTTGCCCACGCCATGACCTGCCCTGATACGCGCATCAGCCAGCAAGACCAGCACCAGATCCTTGGCTGTGACGCCTTCGGCCAATCTGCCGATCAGCGAAATACGCAGTATCTGTGGATACACGGCTCTGACCGAGCCCGTCATGAACGCGTTGGCCATGTCGGTAGTGCCAACACCAAACGCCAGACAGCCAAGCGCGCCACTGTGCGGGGTATGTGAGTCGGTACCCACTACAACTTGTCCAGGCAGCGCATAGTGCTCGGCCATCATCGCGTGAGAGATGCCCTCACTGCCCTCCGCAGGCAAGTAACCGTGTCCGGTGAGCTTATGCTTTTCGACGAAATCCCGGTGCGCGTGGGACAAGCCATCGAGCTCACCGACAAGATTTTGTTTCAAGTGCGCCGGGCTTCGATTTTTATAGGAAAGATGGTCCTCGAAAGCCAGTATGGAATCGGGCTCATACAGTTGAAAATCTTCGCCGAACGCATCATCAAGCAAGTGGGCGCACAGGCCTGTGTAATATTCGTGAATAAAACGCCAGTCCGCCTTTAAAAGGATCCCCGCGCCCTGCTCGACGCGTTGTGCACCATGCGCTTTGATCAAATGACGCTGAATGATTTTTTCAGCGAATGTCAGAGGCCCCATCAGTGCAGGGTGAGACGGGGCCGCAGGCAGCGCAGCCTCATGGCTCAGATGGTCGCGACCATAGTTAAGTAACCCGCCACAGCTCAGGATGGCTGCCGACAAGGCATCCCGGTCCCCTGTCAGCTCTTCCAGAGAAAGCTCTTCGTCTGCCAGCAGACGCGGAATCAATGAAAAGTCAGTGGAGGTCAGCAGCCCTATATTGTCAGCGTTCTGTCGGTAAATACGCTCGAAGCTTTCTGCGATGACCAACCTGATGCCCGCTTTCTTCTCGGCCAAGGGACTGTGCTCGCGAGACGAACCCTTTCCATAACGTTTGCCTGCAACCGTTATTTCAAACCCTGCGCGAAGCACATCATCCTTGCCGATTGGAAGCATCGAGCCGGTCTTGACGCCGACATAGGGGTAGGAGCCAAGGCGATCGTCAAAAAAAGCCAGCACAGGAATCGGTGTTATCTCATCTGTAGAAATGTCGTCACGCAGCGGCTGGGCCTGTTCGAGTACCAGTGTCTGTCCGCCCAGTTGCTGTGACATTTTCATTGGGTCACTGCTCAGAAACAGCAGCTTTCCACTTCGCTTGAAACGCATGACTTACCCCAAAGAAATGTCCGGAATGTTCAGATCAAGTGTCGGCCGTCGTAGGCACTGCTGTCATAGGCGGCACTGTTGGTCGCCAAGACCGGATCAACCTTCGTTGATGTCACCGCACCTCCCCAGGTTGCGTAGATCAGAGCACCGTTCGAGGACTTCCAGGCGTGGCTGCTGCCCGGCGGATAGATCACCAGATCGCCTTTGAGATAAAGGCCGTTTTCATCTTCAAAGTCCCCGTCCAGGATCAGGAAAGTTTCATGACCCAGGTGACGGTGGGACTGCGCGCTGGCACCGGGCTCGCAACGAATCAAGGCAATACGCTGAGCGCTTTCACCGCATTCGAATACGGTATAGATACTTGCACCGTTGCGGCCCAGTTGCTGGTGCGCCGACCACTGAATGGAATCAGGATCATTGGAGATGTCCAGCAGGTTGAAAACAGTGGGGGTCATGTCAGAGCCTGTCATAGAGAAGAGCCAATGAAATCGGAGGTCGAGCTGATTGTTGCAGTGCGCGATATTCTTTCTATTGCCGCCACATGACGCTCGCGTGTGACGGCGGCACAAGCGTCTTCCAGAACCGTAACGTTGAAGTCACGGTCGTGGCCGTCCAGTGTAGTGGCCAGGATGACGTGCTCGGTCGAGACGCCTGTCAGTATCAGTTCTTCGATACCCTGGGTTCTAAGAAGCAGCTCCAGGTTGGTTTGATAGAAAGGACTGACCCGGCTTTTGGCAACGATGATTTCATCCTCGCGCGGACGCAATTCGTCATGCACTTGGGTAGACCAGGTTTTCAACTTCAGAACGTCGTGTTCTTTTGCAGGCGCAAACACTCGGGAGCGAAGGGGAAAGCCTTCGTAGTGTGCGTTGAACCCAACCACAACAAACACAATCTGCAGATGGTGATCGCGCGCATGGCTGAGAGCGGCTGCGGCTTTTTTCAGAACACCGCCCTCCTGGATCTGCTGGTAATAGCCTTCACGACCATAAACCCCTTCGGGGTGGACAATCTCATTGATGAAGTCCATGACCAACAGTGCTTTTTTTACAGACATCATTCATTCCTTTAAATGAGAGGGCATCACGCAACTTCAGTGATTTCAATAGATAGATCGGCGTACACCGGTGCCAGAGCGTCGGAAGCCACGTAGTGAGCATCCTGGGCAAAGTCTGTCCAGAATCCGGGGCGACTGCTGCCAGCCTGCATGAACCAGCGGGTGTGTTCACAAGGGAGACCCAATACGTCAAGCCCTCTGAGCGGCTGGCCTTTGCTATCAATCGGGTGGTAAGGCCCCGGAGTAACGGCAACGCCGCCTGTGACAAAGCGATCGTGCGTGTCCTCGTTCACGTAGTTGGTCCAGTAACCGCGCCGTATCAGGTTTTGGGTAAGGACCGAAGGATCTCTGGGCAGATCAGGTGAAGGGATGCGTCCATCAATGACGATATCGATCAGTTGCCTGGAGTTTTTGACTCTGGGCGACTCAATGGTGAATTTATTCTGCTCGACGTCTATTCCATAGACTGTTTCAGGCCCGACCAGCGTCAGAACACCCGCAGCAATGAGGGCACGAATCTGCTCGGTCCGATAGAGCGGAGGGCCCGCGGTCAGAAACAGACTGGTCGGGGCGTAATCACGCAGGAAATCCTCTTTATGAGAACGCGGTGCAAGCCTTCCGAAATCCACCACACTTCTGATCAGCGCTCGCGTGTCACGGATGGTATCCAGAGCTGCTTTTACCGGGTTGTTCACATTGCCTTCGCGGGCGCAGTCCAGGTCCCTTTGTAAAACCGTATCCAGGGCTTGGGCGAAGTCTGCCGGGCTGGTGAATTCTTGTGCCTGAAAAGGTCTGGCCAGACGATCCAGATCCAGAGCAGGTAAATCGACCACCGCAAAGCAGGCCGCTTCTGTCACAAGCGCCTCGTACGTAAAAAGTTGCTGCTGAACAACGCGACGCTTGAACTCCAGCTCGGCCGATGCACCTTGTTTGGCCCGTATGGCGGTGGCGAAGTAGACGATGTTTATTTCAATCAATAAGAGCGGGAGAACTTCGGCAGCAAAATCTATCTGGCCACGCTGTTGCAGTGCGTTGATTTTTTCGCGCGTAATGTAGACAGGTTGGTATTGAAAGTCCGGACCTTTCTGATTTCTGCCCCTGCCAGGTATCAGCATGCCGCTGCGCGACCCGGCAAACAGTTGCGGCTCGAGGCCGGACGGAATATACGAAGTGACACCCTTCACAACACTGAAGGTACCTCCGCGGCCGACGGTGAACTCAGCAACGATGTCGTGAAAAGCAAGGCCCAGGCCGACGATGCCTACCGGCTGGCGAGGCTTTATTCGGGAAAGCGGCATGTCTGCAGCGGAATCCCCGCGAAGGAAACCCAGCCCTGGAGTCTGCTGTGCGAACTGCTGAAGAGTCTTTTCCCAACCAACCAGTTCGGGCTTCGGATGCCCGGTTGCGATGACTACCCTGTCAACACACAGAGACGTTCCGTCGTCCAGTTGCAGCGTGCGTGTATCGTCCTGTTCATCGTCAATAAGATCGACGACCACGGCAGAAACTCTAGATAGCGAGATATTTGATGTGAAGCTGGCTTCGATGGTCGACAACACAAATTGCATGTACTCGCCGTGCACCGCACGCGGAGCGTATGCATTAGGGCCCGGATAGTCGGGGTCTGCGTTTCTCCACCATTGCGCCAGCGAAGGCCCCGCACCAGGTCTTACAGGACCTTCATCGAGCGGACCGGAGAATGAAGAGACTTCTTCGGCAACCGTGTTCATCACATAATGACGTGGCTGATTAGTGCGCCATATGCGGCCCGTGCCCATTTGAGCACTGTCGATAAGATAAATAACGACCTGTCTGACAGGCGCATTGACGAGCATGAGTGCGGCGAGACGCTCCAGCACAGACAAGCCACGAGGCCCGCTGCCAATGATCGCGATGCGATATGCCGACGCTGAGGGCGCGACGTTTCGAAGAGGCATACTGACTCCTGTTGGTATGTAGTAACCGTGGAAAAGAGGGGCAATCAGTTAAAGGCGTTATGGATGCGTCGAACGGCCTCATCGATCGCTTCATCACTGCCGGCAAATGACAGTCGGACATAGCCCTCGCCCCCCTCGCCGAATGCCGTGCCTGGAGTGACCGCAACCTTGGCTGTGTCTAGCAGCCAGCGGGTAAATGTCAGGGAGTTTTCAAAGCCCAGAGCGTTGATCGAAGCAAAGACATAAAGCGCGCCCTCGGGAACCACGCATCTGATACCGGCAATTTTCTCAAGGCCAGAGATCAGTCGGTCTCTTCGCTTCTGGTATGACTCGACCATTACCGCGATGGGCTGCTGATCACCATTGAGAGCAGCAAGGCCGCCGCGCTGAATGAAAGACCCCGCGCAGCCCACCGTATGCTGATGAACCTTGAGCATTTCATTGGAGATGCGCTCGGCACTGACGACATACCCCAGCCGCCAGCCCGTCATTGCATAGGCTTTGGAAAAGCCGCTGACCGTTACGGTAATGTCCGCGGCACCTTCGATGCTGGCAATACTGATGTGGCGAACATCGCCATAAATGACTTTTTCATAAATTTCATCGGAGATGATGTACAGCCCGTGCTTCAGGGCGACCCTGACAACGCCCTCGACCTCTTCACGGCTCAGCACGCGGCCGGTCGGGTTATTGGGATTGTTGATCAGGATTGCCTTGGAGCGCGGAGTAATGGCTTGCTCCAGGACATTCGCGTCAAGAAAAAACCCGTTATTGCCGTCCAGCGGCACAGCCCTGACCGTGGCACCCGCCATCGCAGCCATTGCCTTGTAACTAACCCAACTGGGCGTCGGGATAATGATTTCATCGCCTTCATCCAGCAGTGTCATCATGGTGATAAACAACGCATGCTTTGCCGAAGGCGTAATAATGATGTTTTTATCCGCCACTAGGCTCAACGCCTGCTCGGTCTTGTACTTGTGTACAACGGCTTGCAGTAATGCAGTGGTGCCACGGCTGGGTGTGTAGTGCGTATCGCCCTCGGACAGCGCTTCAACGGCAGCCTGTGTAACATGATCAGGCGTCCTGAAATCAGGCTCACCGCCGCCCAGATCGACAACATCTTCCCCCTGCTCACGCAGGCTACGTACCCTGTCTAAAATTACGTAAGTTTCCGAAAGCTGCAAACTTTCAACACGCTTAGAGAGTGCGCGCATCCGCATTTAGAATCACCTTGAAATATGAACATGCTGATAAGGGTTGTATCGTGTTAACAGTAAATCAGTCGATGACACAGCCCGCTCTGTTACGGGACCAATAAGACTGAAAGCTTTCGGCGGTGCACAGGTCTTTGAAAGCGTAGGTTTTCAACAGCCAGCGGGACGCCGCACTTTCAGGGTTCAGAATGTCGATCTTTTCCCGGTTGTGCAGACCGTCCTGATTGGCGAAGGTCAACAAGTCGCCAGTCAGTATGCGGTGGCGCTTGCAGTGCGAACGTGTCATTGCACTTTTGAATGCGATGAAGGCATCGCGTGCTTCGACAGGGGCTTGTTCGGCAACGCAGGTCATGGTGTCGAGAAAGCGGATGGAATGGTCGTTGCTCAGAATGGCATGTTTTTCAGAGGTGCTGAGTTGCTTGTTCATGTCACGGGAAAAGATATCGAACACGGTATAGAAATGCGGCTCACGCAAGCAGGCAATGTGCCGGGGCTCCAGGTTTCTGACGATGTCGACACCATCGATATAACCGGTATAGATCAGGTCATCTTCCGGGCAACGCATGCCCAGCAACGTGATGTAGTCGGCCCTGACTTTATGCGCGGTACGATCATTGTGGAACACCAGTTCACTGTCGCTGAAGCCGGTCAATTGCCCGCTGTACTTCTTGATGGCAATAACATCGGTGAAGAAATCACCTTCATTTCTGGTCTTATAAGACAGTAACGGTGTGCCGGTAAGTTGCGCAAACAGTTCAAGAAAGGCCTCACTGACAAACTGTGTTTTCTTGACGTGTTTATCCTTTACCGGATCCTCCGGATCAAGCTCGGGAATCAACCTGTCCATAGGGCAGTTGCGAATAACGTGAATCTTTTGCTGATGATTCGCTCTTTCGCTGCGGATAATCTGACAGGCACTCAGGAAACGAGCGGGCACATCGGAGTGCAAGCGCCGTATTCCTTCCGAGAAACCTGTGTAGCTTTTATAGGGGGATAAATCTAGCGGTTCCAGAAGATTCAGCAGGTGTGCTTTCTCTTCAGGCTCAAAAGTAAATAGCGGGATCATGCCTCTCCTCCATGGAAAGAGTTCAGTTCAATTAAGAAAGCGTCAGGCCGGTGGCGTCTATCGTCAGTGCGAGGGCGTGCTGCTCAAACTAGTTGGCAACACGGTTTACAACAGCGGTCAGCAGGGGAATCGGTCTCAGGTTGAACGGGGGGCCAGTGCATAGCTTTTTTCAACGCGCGGGAACAACGGCACCGTCAATAGCGCGCAGAAGGCTGCTGCCAGCCACACCACTCCCCAGGAAAAGTGAGTCATGAGAGAGGATGCAGCGATGGGCGTTGCGAACAGCACCACAAACACGCAGGTATTGCCCATGGCCAAGGCTGTACCCGCCCGACTCGCACCCGCCAGTGTGGCAAGTTCGGTATAGGCGACACCGTGCCAGGCGGACACGCTGATTCCAGCAATGATCATGACGCCGATAATCAGACCGCTGGCCAGCGCAGTTTCACTCAAGCCATAAAACCCCGCTGCCGACACCAAGGTGCCCAGCGCCAAAAAAGTCAGGGTGCTTAACCAAGCACACGTCTTGAGGTAGGCACGTCGGTTTTTGTTTTTGTCGGTCCAGCGTCCGCTCCATATTCTGCTGACAATCGCGCCGACCTGGATAATCGCCAACGTGGTTGAAATCAGCGTGATGTCCATCTTGCTGAAATCATGGAAGAACACCGCCGCATAGGTGAGGATCGCGAATTGAGGCGCGCATAACAGACCGATGGCTAATACGATGCGCCAGACCCTCAGATCCTTTAACGGGCTCGCACTTGTCTCCATGCTCTGTTTTTTTGCAGCGCTGCTGGAGAAGTCGGGTTCATAGAGCCAGAACCCGGCGAACAACGCCGCTATCAGGCAGAACAAGGCTGATGCAGTAAAGACCTCTACAAACCCGTAGGTATAAGCGAGATAGGGCAGCACGATTGCCCCCAAGGCGTAACCGCCCGGAACGGCCGTCTGGCGAATGCTCATGGCCAACCCCCGTTCACCCTCTTTGAACCAGGCCATGATCGCTCGCCCACTGGCTCCGTTGACGCTGCTGCCAAGCAGGCCCACTACGAACAGGCCCACCGCCAGCAATACGACCGTCGGTGCGTAAGAGGCCAGCATGGCCAATATCAGCAATGCAATCCCCGAACTGAGCAGGCCAGTCAGCAGTACGGGACGGTCTCCCCAGCGGTCAGTCAGCAGCCCCCATGGGATCTCGCTGATGGCGATACCCAATCCTAAAACGCCGAGTACAAGCCCCAGCTCGCTGTTATCCAACTGGTAGGTGGCACGCATATAGACCGCCGTCGCGGGCAGCCCCCCTACGACGCTTGAAAAGCTCGCATTGGCGGCCACGCCGACGCCAAGCACTTTCCAACGGTGACCGTTATCGACAGTCATAAGAATCCCACTATTTAATTGGTTGTGGGTCGCAAGATTCTCATGAGAGTATCGTCTCGAATATCAAATTATTTTGCGTGTTCGTCCCAAAAAGCAGGATTGTTATGAGACCGGTGAATTTCGATTTAGATGTCATGCGCAGTTTTGTAACAGGGGTCGAATTGGGCAGTTTTGCCAAGGCCGCGCAGAAACTTGCCCGCTCTACGTCAGCCATTAGTGCCCAATTGAAAAAACTGGAAGCTCAGGCAGGCTCTCCACTCTTCAAGAAAGCCGGACGCAAGCTGGCGTTGACGGACACCGGGGAGGTGTTACTTAACTATTCCAAGCGCCTCTTGAGCCTTAACGACGAGACCATAACGGCAGTGTCGGAGCTCAAACTCAAAGGCTGGGTACGCCTCGGGCTTCAGGAAGACCTGGGCAGTTTCTTGCCGACAGTGCTTGGACGATTCGCCAGAGCCCACCCCGATGTTCGAGTCGAGGCACGTATTGCACGTAATGCAGATCTGTTGAACCGCATCGAAAATGGTTCTCTCGATCTTGCAGTGGCGTGGGGGGGTGTAAAAAAGAATGGGTACCAAGAAACGATCGTAGAGCTGCCCATGCAATGGATCGGATCGTCACACCGGTATCTGGACTGGCGTGTCGAGTCAGGCAACCCACTTCCTGTGATTGCATTTGATGCGCCTTGTCCCTTCCATTCAAAGGCCACTGACGCATTGAACCTTGCCGGGATCCCTTGGCATCTTTCCTTTACCAGCTCGAGTCTCAATGGTCTGTCTGCGGCCACCGAGGCTGGATTGGGCTACACCATCAGAACGGCTCTTGGTCTTCAATCGGGCACTGAGCTTCTGAATATCGAAGACCGGGGTTTGCCGGCTCTGCCTTCGATAGCCCTGACGTTGCACAGGCACGAGGCGAATCCCAATCCTCTGACCGAGCGATTGTCGAGCATGGTGGTACAAGCGATCAGAAGCGAGATCGCCTGATCGCAATGGCCTGACGACCGGCGAAGATATCAGGCCAGGAATTACTCGGCCTTTTCAACACCGCCAGCCTTCTCTTCCAGCTCGGCCATCTTGGCCTCCAGCGCTTCCAGGCGGGCGCGGGTGCGGGCGAGAACGGCCATCTGGCTGTCGAACTCTTCACGGCTGACCAGATCCAGTTTGCTGAAGCCGCTTTGCAGCAGGGCCTTGAACTGGGTTTCGAATTCGCTACGCGGTACAGGCGTTTCGCCATTGAACAGGCGAGAGGCGTGGCCGCTGAGAGCGTCAAGAAAGGCTTTGGGCGCGAGCATGGTGATTTTCCTGAATCAGAGGGCGGCAGTGTAACACGCAGTGTCTATAGTCACTTCCAGGTGCGCGATGCACGCTTATGGAGCGCGATGACGGGCATATGAGCACCATTGCTGTGCATTCGCTCCTTGATGGACCCTGCAAGGTCGTGCAAAACCAGCCCAAGAGCCTGTATTCAATGAATATTCGCGAGATGGCAAGCTTTCTGCTTAGTGGCTTATGACCCATGCACTGATGCAGTCGCTGTGACGAATGCAGTGCGGCAGGCGGAGCGGGGAAGTGTTTCGTCAGAAGCGGTTTTCTGGAGTTGGTCTGGCCTGATCAGGCGGCCAGCACGTTACAAAGCCAGACACTGCGCTTAGACTTGAGTCGGGTTTGTTTTCCTGGGGCAAGTCCACCAAATTCGGGAGAAAGTTTTCATGAAGCTAGTCACTGCCATCATCAAGCCGTTCAAACTGGATGACGTGCGCGAGTCGTTGTCTGAAATCGGCGTGCAGGGCATCACCGTCACTGAAGTCAAAGGCTTCGGGCGTCAGAAGGGTCACACTGAGCTTTATCGCGGTGCTGAATACGTCGTCGACTTCCTTCCCAAAGTGAAGATCGATGTCGCCATCGATGACAAGGATCTGGATCGTGTCATCGAAGCCATAACCAAGGCTGCCAACACTGGCAAGATCGGTGACGGCAAGATTTTCGTGGTCAATCTGGAACAGGCCATCCGCATCCGTACCGGCGAGACCGATACAGACGCTATTTAAGCCGCCAAACCCAACGCCCCAGGAGAAAACAATATGACTCTGCGTCAATTCGCAGGGCTCGGTGCCCTGTTGTCCCTCGCATTACCTGGTCTTGCCCTGGCGGCTGACCCAGTGGCCGAGCCGGTGCTGAACTCTGGCGACACTGCATGGATGCTGACCTCGACCGCTCTGGTCCTGTTCATGACCATCCCCGGTCTCGCGCTGTTCTACGGCGGCATGGTTCGTTCCAAGAACATTCTTTCGGTGATGATGCAGTGCTTCGCCATCACCGGTCTGATCAGCATCCTGTGGGTCGTCTACGGCTACAGCATCGCGTTTGACACAACCGGCATGGAAGCGGGCGTCGTCAACTTCAATTCCTTCTTTGGCGGTATGGGTAAAGCGTTCCTGGCAGGCATCACGCCGGCAAGCATTACCGGTCCTGCTGCGTTGTTCCCTGAGGCGGTGTTCGTCACCTTCCAGATGACCTTCGCAATCATCACCCCTGCCCTGATTGTCGGCGCTTTCGCAGAACGCATGAAGTTCTCCGCGATGCTGGTGTTCATGGGTATCTGGTTCACTCTGGTCTACGCGCCAATCGCCCACATGGTCTGGGGCGGCGTCGGTGGTTTGCTGTGGGACTGGGGCGTTCTGGACTTCGCTGGCGGCACCGTCGTACACATCAACGCCGGTATAGCCGGTCTGGTGGCCTGCCTGGTACTGGGCAAGCGCAAAGGTTTCCCGACCACGCCGATGGCACCGCACAACCTGGGTTACACCCTGATCGGCGCAGCGATGCTCTGGGTCGGCTGGTTCGGCTTCAACGCCGGCTCCGCGGCTGCAGCCAACGGCACTGCCGGTATGGCCATGCTGGTTACTCAAATCGCTACCGCGGCCGCCGCACTGGGCTGGATGTTCGCCGAGTGGCTGACTCACGGTAAGCCAAGTGCTCTGGGTATTGCTTCGGGCGTGGTTGCCGGTCTGGTTGCCATTACCCCTGCCGCCGGTACCGTTGGCCCGATGGGCGCTTTGATCATCGGTCTGGCAGCGGGCGTGATCTGCTTCTTCTGCGCAACCAGCCTCAAGCGCAAGCTGGGCTACGACGACTCCCTGGATGCGTTCGGCGTTCACGGCATCGGCGGTATCGTCGGCGCGATCCTGACCGGCGTGTTCGCAGCACCTGCACTGGGCGGTTTCGGCACCGTGACTGACATCGGTGCTCAGGTCTGGATTCAATTCAAGGGCGTTGCGTTCACCGTTGTCTACACCGCAATCGTGACCTTCATCATCCTCAAGGTGCTGGATGCGGTCATGGGGCTGCGCGTCACCGACGAGGAAGAGTCTGTCGGTCTGGACCTTGCGCAACACAACGAGCGTGGCTACAACTTGTAAGCTTCGGCCTACGCAAAAAAGAATGCCCGGTCTCCGGGCATTTTTTTGTCTGACGTTTGTGGATATACCGCCGCTTTTTGCTGTCATTGATCTTGCCCGTGTCAATGATTTCGGCACCGTGACGCAGCGCAGGTAACGAGGTTGCGACAGTCTTCGTCAACTTGCAGGGAAGCCGGCTTATTGCGCGCTTTGCTTTTTTCTCAGTCGAGTTAGAATGCGCGCCGAAGGTGCGGAGAACGGTATGTGGCATCAATCCAGGATTGCCTTGCGGGCCAGGCCCCGCGGGTTCCATCTGGTGACTGACGAGATAGTCGCGGGTTTGCCCGCATTACGCGATTGTCGTGTCGGGCTACTGCATGTATGGCTGCAACATACCTCGGCTTCGTTGACCGTCAACGAAAATGCCGATCCGGCGGTACGTCGCGACTTTGAGCGTTTTTTCAACCGTCTGGTGCCCCAGGGCGTGGACGGCTACGAACATGACGACGAAGGCCCTGATGACTTGCCAGCGCATTTCAAGGCCAGTCTGCTGGGCTGCCAGTTGCTGTTGCCGGTTACGGCTGGGCGACTGGCGCTGGGCACCTGGCAAGGTATTTACCTGGGCGAACATCGAGACGCTGGTGGATCTCGTAACGTCCTGGCGACCCTTCAGGGTGAGTAGACATCACCGCTGAGATCAGCGGTTGTTGAATTTTTCCGATCGCCTTAGCATTTCCGGGCGGTTGGGCTATAACTAATCAGCTTTCGCAAGTCATGAGGTACAACATGAGCGACGACGACGATATTAAGGATGATCTGGAAGACGATCTGGACGGCGAAGAAGACGATGGTCTCGCAGCTGCCTCCCCGGAAGACGAAGCAGCCGAACCAGACGATTCCGACGTTCCGGCGGCACCCGCAAAAGGCAAGGCCAAGGCTGCTGTCTCGGTCGATGAATTGCCCAGCGTAGAAGCCAAGAACAAGGAACGTGATGCGCTGGCACGTGCCATGGAAGAATTCCTGGCGCGTGGCGGCAAGGTGCAGGAAGTGGAGGCCAACGTGGTCGCCGATCCGCCCAAGAAGCCTGACAACAAATACGGTAGCCGCCCTATCTGAGGCTGCATGGCTGTATGAGGAAAGCCCGCCGTCGCTGCGGGCTTTTCTATGCGCGCCTGTCAGTGCGCTTTCAGGCCCAGCGCGCCAGCACCTCGGGCAGTTGCGACAGGTTGTGGATCTCGGCATCCGGCAGTCGATCCGCATCCCAGGCCTTGCCCTGCGGGTTGTACCAGATGGCGCGCATGCCAGCCTGCTGGGCGCCTGCGATATCGTCCCTGGGGTGGTCGCCGACATGCACCGCCGAGCCGGCATCGACCCTTGCGCGGCGTAGCGCCTCCACGAACGGCGCCGGGTCAGGCTTGCCGATGCCCAGGTCCTCGGCGCACAGCGCGAAGGCAAAGTAGTCTGCCAGTCCTAAACGACGCACATCGGCATTGCCATTGGTAATCACGCCCAGCGTGAAGGTCTTGGCAAGAATTTCCAGCATCGGCTGCACCTCAGGGAAAATCTGCACCTGATGGCGGCCATGCAGGAAGACCTCAAAGCCCCGGTCGGCCAGGTCCTGTGCCACGTCAGGGTCGTAACCGGCATCTTCGAGTGCATGGAACAGCACGCGGCGGCGCAAGGCGCTGATGCGGTGCTTGAAGGACGGGTCTTCAGCCACGAGACGCGAGCGGATTTCCCACAGGTGCTCGACAGGAACCGCCCCCAGCCTGGGCGCGTGTTCGCCCAGCCAGTCACGCAATGTGACCTCGGCACCGGCAATGGCAGGAGCGGTGTCCCAGAGCGTGTCGTCAAGATCAAACGTCACCAGCTTAATCATCTGCAGCTCCTTTACGTTTGGCTCGGGGATGGGCGCTGTCATAAACAGTAGCCAAATGCTGGAAATCCAGGTGCGTGTATATCTGCGTGGTCTTGATATCCGCATGACCCAGCAATTCCTGCACGGCGCGCAAGTCCTGTGACGATTCGAGCAGATGGCTGGCGAAGGAGTGACGCAGCATGTGCGGGTGCAGATTCTGCCCCAGCTCTCGCTCACCGGCCGCCTTGAGTCGCACCTGAATCGCGCGCGGGCCCAGGCGCCTGCCTTGCAGGCTGACAAATACTGCATCGTCCTGCGGATTGGTCAGGGCGCGTAACGGCAACCAGACTTCCAGTGCCTGACGCGCCTTGCTGCCCACAGGCAATACGCGGGTCTTGCTGCCCTTCCCCAGCACCTGCACCAGACCGTCGCGCAGGTCCAGTTGATCGAGGTTCAGGCCAGTCAGTTCGGACAATCGCAACCCTGATGAGTAAAGCAGCTCCAGAATGGCCTGATCGCGGTGCGCCAGAAAATCATCTTCAACGCCGCCGTCCAGCAATTGTGCGGTGCGGTCGATGTCCAGGGTCTTGGGCAGACGCCGCTCGCCCTTGGGCGGTGACAGGCCGTTTGCCGGGTCGTGCTGGCAGATGCCTTCGCGATTGAGGTACTTGTAGAAGCCGCGCACCGCCGACAGCATCCGCGCCAGGCTGCGCGAGGACTGGCCCTGCTGGTGCTGGCGGGCAGTGAAGCTGCGCAGGTGCTGGATATCCAGGTCACTCCAGCTCGACAACCGGGCCTTCTGGCAATACGCCAGAACCTTGCCCAGATCGCGCCGGTAGGCTTCCAGCGTGTGAGGCGACACCTGGCGCTCACTGCGCAGGTGCATGCAGTAGGCGTCCAGATGCTGTTCCATGGCTAGCGAACCGAGCGTAATGAGTGGGCGAAGCGCGGCAGCAGGCGGCTCAGCACGTCGGCGATATAGCTGAGAAACAGGGTGCCGACCGAGCTTTTGTAATGCTGCGGATCGCGGCTGCCGATGGCCAGCACGCCATGCAGGCCCAGATGATTGAGGCTGGCGATGGCGGTCGAACCGACTTCCTTGCCCTGCTCTGCACCAAACAGAAACGCCAGTTCATGCTCACGCAGGGCGCCGCAGATGATCTTCTCGCCAATCAGGCCGCCGATGGCTTTCTGTGCTTCGGCACCGCTGACCCAGCGCCCCACGGGCATCGGGCTGTCGCTGAACAGGATCAGGCTGACAAAGGGCACCTGAAAGTCCTGACGCAGGCTGTCTTCAACGGCGATGACCAGCTCGTCCAGGCTGGTCGCATCCATCAGCGCGAGGTTCAGGCGTCGGGTCTTCTCGAACAGGCGGTCGTTGTCCCGTGCGACGTCCATCAATTGCGACAGGCGATGGCGCATTTCGATATTGCGCTCGCGCAGCAGCTTGAGCTGACGTTCGACCAGCGAAACGGTGTCGCCACGCTGGTGCGGGATGCGCATCGACACCAGCAGCTCGTCGTGCTCGGCGAAGAAGTCCGGGTGCTCGAGCAGGAAGGCGATGACCGCCTCTGCTTCAAGGTCTGGCGCTGCGCTATCGACAGGCGATTCGCAGGGGGTGCCTGTTGAAGCGGGAGGTTGATCGGTCATGGTACTTACTCACTCAAAGACGAACTTGGCCTTCATAAACCCTGACTGCGGGGCCGGTCATCATGACAGAATGTCCCGGCCCAGCCCATTCGATGGACAGGCGCCCTCCGGGCAGGTCGATCAGCAGTGGCGAATCCATCCAGCCCTGACTGATGGCAGCGACAGCCGCCGCACAGGCACCGGTTCCACACGCCTGGGTTTCCCCGGCGCCGCGTTCCCAGACACGCAACTGCGCCCGCTGACGGTCCACAACGTGGAGAAAGCCGACGTTGACCCGGGCCGGAAAGCGCGGATGATGCTCGATCTTCGGCCCCAGCTCATGCACCGGTGCGTTATTGATGTCATCGACCCGCAGCACGGCATGCGGATTGCCCATGGACACAGCCGCCATTTCGATACTCTGTCCGTCGACGTCAACGGTGTAACAGGTGGCCTGCTCCGCTGCTTCGAAAGGTATCTCTTCAGGGACAAACCTTGGCGGTCCCATGTCGACGCTGATCTGCCCGTCGCTGCGGATATCCAGTTCGATGATGCCGCTCTTGGTCTCGACGCGGATCTGCTTCTTGGCCGTCAGACGCTTGTCGAGTACAAAACGGGCAAAGCAGCGCGCGCCGTTGCCGCATTGTTCGACTTCGGAGCCGTCTGAATTGAAGATTCGATAGCGAAAGTCCACATCCGGATTGTTCGGCGCCTCGACCAGCAAAAGCTGATCGAAACCGATACCGGTGTTGCGGTCGCCCCATTGTTTGGCGTGCTTGGGCAAGATATGCGCGTGCTGACTCACAAGGTCAAGGACCATGAAGTCGTTACCCAGCCCGTGCATCTTGGTAAAACGCAGCAGCATGGGGATTACTCCGGCAGCAGGCTTTCGCCAGCGAACAGCTCGGCCACGGTTTCGCGACGACGCACTTCAAAAGCCTGGGAACCGTCGACCAGCACCTCAGCGGCACGGCCACGGGTGTTGTAGTTCGAGCTCATGACGAAGCCATAGGCGCCGGCTGAATGAACGGCCAGCAGATCGCCCTCGGCCAGCGCCAGCTCGCGACCCTTGGCGAGGAAATCGCCGGTCTCGCAGATCGGCCCGACGATGTCGTACGCACGAGGTTCGCTGTCACGCGGACGCACCGCCGTGACATCCATCCAGGCCTGATACAGGGCAGGCCGGATCAGATCGTTCATCGCCGCATCGACGATGGCAAAATCCTTGTGCTCGGTGTGCTTGAGGTATTCGACACGAGTCAGCAGCGCGCCCGCGTTGGCGACGATAAAGCGGCCCGGCTCGAACAGCAGCCCCAGGTCGCGACCGGCCAGTCGCTCACGCACGGCCTTGATGTAGTCGGCCGCCAGCGGAGGTTCTTCGTCGCGATAACGTACGCCAAGGCCGCCACCCAGATCGATGTGGTGCAGATGAATGCCGCAGTCGCCCAGACGATCGACCAGGTCCAGCAGACGATCCAGTGCATCGATGAACGGTTCGAGCGTGGTCAGTTGCGAGCCTATATGGCAGTCGACCCCGATCACTTCGAGGTTCGGCAGTTGCGAAGCGCGAATGTACACGTCTTCAGCCGCTGCAATGGCGATGCCGAACTTGTTTTCCTTGAGGCCCGTGGAGATGTAAGGGTGAGTGCCCGCATCCACGTCCGGATTGACCCGCAGCGATATCGGCGCACGAACGTTGAGTTCAGCGGCCACTTCCTGCAGGCGCTCCAGCTCGTCGGTGGATTCGACGTTGAAGCAATGCACGCCGACTTCAAGGGCGCGACGCATGTCTTCGCGGGTCTTGCCGACACCGGAAAAGACGATCTTTTCGGCTTTGCCACCTGCCGCCAGCACACGCTCCAGCTCGCCGCGCGAGACGATGTCGAAACCGGCGCCGAGGCGCGCCAGGACATTGAGCACGCCCAGGTTGGAGTTGGCTTTGACGGCGAAGCAGACCATGTGCGGCATGCCGCTCAGCGCGTCGGCGTAGGCACGGTATTGCGCTTCGATGTGAGCGCGCGAGTAGACATAGGTCGGCGTGCCGAAGCGCTCGGCAATGGCAGACAATGCTACCCCTTCCGCGAACAGCTCACCGTCGCGGTAGTTGAAGGCGTCCATTGGAGTCCCTTAAAGGTGCTTGTGCGATTGCGATTTGGCTTGTTCGTCCGGGGTCTTGGTGTCATCCGGCAGATACAGCGGGCCTTTCTGGCCACAGGCTGTAACAAGACAAGCGACCGCGACAAGCGCAGCAAGCGAAGAGATCAGGCGCTTCATGGCGAAATCCTTTGTAAAAGCATTAATTGCGCCCGAGTATACCGACCACCCGGCACCTTGCCTATGCGAGCGGCGTCCCGTCTGGCGGGCCTTTGGCGTGAAAGCCGCAGCAGAGCGGCGGTTGATCGGATTAATACGATCGTGTGTTGCCAATGATGAGTAAGCTTTGCATTTGCCTGCCTGCGTCCGTATCTTGCCCCTCTGCGCTATTTGCAGACACTTATCGAGGTTCCCGCAATGAGTTTGACCGAAGCCCGTTTTCACGACCTCGTCGATGCGACGCAGCAGGTGCTGGAAGATGTTTTCGACGAGAGCGGCCTGGATGTCGATCTGGAAAACTCGGCCGGCGTCCTCACCGTCAAGTTCGAAAACGGCTCGCAACTGATCTTCAGTCGTCAGGAGCCGCTTCGTCAGCTGTGGCTGGCAGCCCGCTCCGGCGGTTTCCATTTCGATTATGACGAAGAGAACAGCCGTTGGGCATGCGACACCAGTGATGAGCTGCTCAGCGAAATGCTTGCGCGCATCACCCTTGAGCAAGCCGGCGTCGAACTGGATTTCGACGAGATCTGATCGTGAGCCAGTCCCCCGTTCGACCGCCCAAGCCGCTTTTCAGCAACGTCAGCCCGGCAGTAGCCTCTCCGTGTATCAGCCTGTGTCGGCTCGATGAGCAGAAGGTTTGCCTGGGGTGCTTCCGTCATGTCGAAGACATCCGCGAATGGCGCTCGGCCGATGACGACCGCCGCCGCCAGATTCGCCATGAGGCCGATCAGCGTCGAGCCCGCGCCGAGGTTGATCAGGCCGCAGGCTGAAACCGCGTCGGGTTGTGTATTTATTGCGCTGTGTTAGTGTCAGGCCATGCCTCTGCAGATCAGGAGGCTCGTCAAACCCCGCCAATTGGTGGGGTTTTGTTTTATCAGGGAGAATAAAGGAGTCTGCCCAGACCATGACCACAGCACCTTCGATCATCCTCACCCGACTCGATGTACAGCGTCTTGAGAGCTTTATCGCCAGCCAGGACGAAGACACGCCGGGTATCCAGGCGTTGCAGGCCGAACTGGACCGCGCCGACCAGGTGGTTGGCCACGATGAAGTGCCTGCGGGCGTTGTGACCATGAATTCGCGTGTGCATTGCCGCGAAGAAGTCAGCGGCAAGGACTACCACCTCAAGCTGGTTTATCCACAGGATGCGGGCGCGGACGGCACCGTCTCGGTCCTGGCGCCAATGGGCTCGGCGCTGCTGGGCCTGCAAATCGGCCAACACATCGACTGGCCTGCACCGGGCGGCAAGACCCTGAAACTGACCTTGCTGGCAGTGGAGTATCAGCCGGAAGCGGCGGGCGAGTACGAGTAATCGAAGGCGCCGCATCCGCAGAGTGCGTCCGCATCCAGGATGCGGACGCAGAGCGTGCGGAACGATAGGCGCGCGCGGAAGGACAAGCGTACGTCAGGCCTGATCCATCGCCTCGTTCAGCAGCTTTTCCAGTTCGGCCTTGTGGCGCAGGAAGAGGATGCTTTGCCCGTGCTTGCCGTCCAGCAGACCGGACAGGTCCAGGTCGGTGATGTAACAGCGATAGCGCTGGGGCTCCAGGCGTTTGCCGAGGATTTGCTGCGCGACGGCGGCGTACAGTCGATCGCCGTATTCCAGTTCTGAAAACTCGCTGTTGTCGCAGTACAGGGTGGCGTTCAGTTGCCCTGGCGAGGTTTCCTCGATGATTGCCTGCACGTCGTAAAACGCCTTGTCCACTGCAATCGGCACCAGTCGATGTTCGACACGTCGTGCAGGCCCTGCACCGGAGGGCAGCATCTGATAGTAAAGGGTTTCCAGCGTAACCGGCGCGGACGGATCATCCAGCGGCAATGAAGCGCCGCGGCGATAAACCAGCGCGTTTAGAAAGCGCTGCAGCGGCACCAGCAGGCTTTGTTCATCGTGATACGGCAGACGCTGGTGCCAGAGCGAATTGTGTTCGTCGAGTACATACAGGTCAGCATCCGGCTCGTTGACCCGGTAGAACACCTGAATGCACTCCGGCTGACCCAGCGGCAGGATCAGGGACAGATCGTGATCATCGAGTGCCTGCGGGTCCAAGTGCAACGGGCTGTAGGACGACAGTTCCTCACCCAGGTACTTGAACAGACCCGGCAGGCTGTTGACCACCACATGTCCGATCTGACCCGGCTTCATCTCCAGCACGTGATACTGCTGCTGCACCTGAATCAGGTAACGGTGATTGAGCCGCCTCTCCAGTAACAAACGCGCCGTGCCGATCAGTTCTTCAACACGCTGGGCAATCGCGGGCGCGCGGTTGTGGCAGAAGCAGCGCACGTGAATCTGCGGCTGCTTACCACTCTGCGGCAGGCTGCCGAGCAGTTCGCTCATGCAGTCGAGCAGGGCGTGCGGGCCGTCGTAGCGGCTGACCAGGGTTTCGTTCCAGGTATTGAGGGTGATCTGGTCCAGCGTCAGCACCAGATTTTCCCGGACACCCGCATAACTGAGCGAGTCGGTGCGCTCGGTGGTCATCAGAATATTCAGGTCGCGGTGATGCCTGAGCGGATCGACGCCGACATTGATCAACAGCAGGATCTCACTGGGCGTGCTGGGCATCAGCAACGCCTCATCGCTGACCTCGGGCAGTGGCAGTTGAATGCTCTGCTGCAAGGCGCCCATCAGGTTGAACAGCTCGAACTCGCTCAGGTCACTGGCGCCCGGGTGCAATGCCACGCGGGTGGTGCTGTCGATCACGGTATTGCGGTGGCACCAGGTCAGCAGGTCAAGCAATTCACGGCTGCGTTTGATGGGTGAGAAATTCGGCCACTCATGAATGCCCAGATTGCCGTTGAACAAGGCCCACTGATGCTTGCCGGGCTCGCGCTTGTCGGGGGAATGCACCAGCGTCAGCGTATCTTCGGCAAGGTCAGGGGCGATGCCCGGGTTGATGAACTCGACCTTGCCCGCCTTGCGCTCAAAAGCCGCATAAAGGCGCCGCCCCAGAATGGTCAGGTCGCGGGCGTTGAGCGCATCGGCAGTGCTTTGCGTTTTGGCGAATCGGCTCTGAAAGCGGTAGCTGTAATTCAACTCGTTGACCAGTGCGCGGCGCTCGCCGGCCACCTGGCGGACTTTCCACTGGCTGCGGCTGTCGAGCAGCGCCAGTTGTCGCTCGTCCCAACCCCACTCCGTCGTCAGGCGTTCCAGCAGTTGACGCTGCCAACCGACGTTGCGCAGGCGGGTCGACCCGGTGAGCTTCTTGTTGACCTTCAGGTACAGGCTGCGCCGCACCAACTCCAGGCGTTCCGGCTCGTTGCGTGCCTGCAGGTGCTCCTCGATACGTCGGTACACGACCACGTAAGGGTCCAGCTCATCCGGGTCCAGTTGATTGGCGAACACCGCTTGCTTGAAACGCAGGCTCAGGCACTGCACGCGAGGATGCTCGCTGGAATAGACCTCGATCAACAGCAGCTTGAGCACAGACTTGTAGGGCGACTCGATGCCTTTGAACAACTGCCACAATCCGGCACCGATGAACTCGGCCGGAGGAATGTGCGACATCGGACCGAGATCGAGCACCTCGCTGGCGCGGATGAAGCGCTTGCTCAGCAGGGTATGGGTGTAATCCTCGTAATTCTGCTCCTCATAGACCGGCACCAGCCACCACATCGGGGTGCGCCCGGCGAGCCAGATCGCCGTGCGATAAAACTCGTCGAGCAACAGGTAATGCTGAGTAGTCCCGCAATCGTCCGAGCTGAGCTGCGAATCGCGCTCGCCACTCTTGAAACGCTGTGGGTCGATCAGAAAGAAATGCGCCTCTGCGCCCATCGTCGCAGCCCAGGCTTCAAGTGCCTGGCATTTCTTGCGCAGTTCGGCGATAGCCTCCGGGTCCAGCTCGCTGTCGTGGCAGACCCAGACATCCATATCGCTTTGTTCAGCCTGAGCCAGTGTGCCGAGGCTGCCCATCAGAAACAGGCCATGAATCGGCTGGGGCGGGTTGCCGTGCCGGGCCTTGTAGGAAAAGGAGCGTGTCAGCCGCTGCGCCTCGGCCAAGGCCAGCGTGTCCGGCTCGTAATGCGAAACGCCAGCAGGCGTGCTGCCGGAAACATAACCAGGCAACAGCGGATGATTGACGTGAAAGAACAGCGGCAGCAGGGTCAGAACGCTCTGCTGGCGAGTCGACATACCTTCCAGCGCACGCGCGTATCGCCCGTCGTTGAGCGACAGGAAACGGTTACGCAGCTGGCTGAGAACCTTGCGGTCGATGCCCTCATCCAGGTCGGGGCGAATTTCAGGATTACGCGTCATCACAACTCAAGGCATCTGGCCTGTGCAGGCGTGGAATTACCGAGAAAGATGGCGGAGAAGGTTTGCAGCCGAGGGAAGCGGATTCGGTCGGATGGTTATTCTGGCGCCAACGTCCTGTATCGACTGGCGCTCGAATAAGTGAAGGGCCTGCCACGCTTTTTTGTGCGCAGGCCCTGCGCCTGTCAGGCAGCTTGTTTAGAGACGTTGAGGATGGTCAGCAATGATTGGGCATGCTGAGCGGCCTCGAGCCCGAGGCTGGTCAGATAACCGCCATCGACCTGGGTCGTCAGCCCTTTATCGAAGAGTCTTTGTGCTGCTGCGACGGCCGTGGGTGCCGCTACATGGTGGACTTTGAGGCCTTCCTGGGTGTTTCCCAGATTGAACAGTGCAAGGATTTCCAGTTCGGCAACCAACTCAGGGGTATACGACATAGGTACTCCAGACTTTTTGTAGTAGTACGACCTCACCGGCTGGTGGGTGTGCTCTGGAATCGACGTGTCCGATCTGCGCTCGTCGGTTCTGGATGACCGTTAAAGCCGGTTTGGCGTGTGGCCCCGGAGGATCAAGCGGCAGCGGGGCATTTGCAGTGTAGTCAGCGCCTGAAGTGTTTGCAGCATATATCTTGCTGGCATGCTCGGACCGCAGGATTACTTTTCCGGCGGCAGGTCGGGCAGGGCGCGCAGCGCTGCTTCATACCATTGAGTGTCGAACGGACGGTCCTGCTCCAGCAAGGCATCGATCTCGATAGCCAGCACGTGGGCCATCATCTCCAGAATATCCTCACGCTCATAGTTCACCAGGGTCAGCATGTTGAAGACCGCTCTGGCTGCAGGCGGATTACCGGCTTCGATCTGGTTTTCGATGGCTTCGATCAGGGTCGAGGCAGCAAAGTCTTCTTCGTCATTATCGATGTCGTCGGTCATGGTCAATCCTCAGGTAAGGCAGGCAGTCTAACCGGCGACCTGAAAACAACAAACCCCGGAGGTCCGGGGTTTGTCAGTACATTGGCGAAGATCAGTCCGCTGTCGGCTGGCCCATCGGTACAGGCTCTTTGCTGCGCCAGTGCGGCAGGGATTCCCAGTAGCGTTCGCCCTTGGCATCGTCGTACATGCCTTCCCAGCGCGAAATGACCAGCACTGCCAGGGCATTGCCGATCACGTTCAAGGCGGTACGCGCCATGTCCATGATCCGGTCGACACCGGCGATGAATGCCAGGCCTTCCAGTGGAATACCGGCACTGCCCAGGGTCGCCAGCAGCACGACGAAGGAAACGCCTGGCACACCCGCGATGCCTTTGGAGGTGACCATCAGGGTCAGTACCAGCATCAACTGCGCGCCAATCGACAGGTCGATGCCGTACAACTGAGCGATGAAGATCGCTGCGATGCTCTGATAGAGCGTCGAGCCGTCGAGGTTGAACGAGTAGCCCGTAGGCACCACGAAGCTGCAGATCGCCTTCGGCGCGCCATACGCTTCCATCTTCTGGATCACGCGTGGCAGCACGGTTTCGGAGCTGGCGGTGGAGTAGGACAGAATCAGCTCGTCCTTGAAGATGCGCATCAGCTTGATGACCGAAAAGCCGAATGCACGAGCGATCAACCCCAGCACCACAAAGGCGAAGAAGGCGATGGCCACATAAACCAGAATCACTAGCTTGGCGAGCGGCAACAGGGAGGCGAAGCCGAAGTTGGCGACAGTCACCGCAATCAGGGCAAACACGCCGATCGGCGCGTAGTTCATGATCATGTGAGTGACCTTGAACATGGTTTCCGAGACACCCTGAAACAGTTTCACCAGCGGCTCACGGACCTCGGCCTGCAGGCTGGAAAGCCCCAAACCGAACAGCACTGAGAAGAAGATGATCGGCAGCATCTCGCCACGCGCCATGGCAGCGAAGATGTTGGACGGGATCAGATTGAGAATGGTCGCGATAAATGCGTGATCGTGCTGAACCTCGGCCGTAGTCTGCTGATACTTGGAGATATCAACGGTGCCCAGGGTGCTCATGTCGATGCCGGTGCCCGGATGGAACACGTTAGCCAGCACCAGGCCCACCAGAATCGCGATAGTGGTGACGACTTCGAAATAGAGGATGGTCTTGAGACCGATACGCCCCAACTTCTTGGCATCGCCCACGCCCGCGATGCCGACGATCAGCGAGGCAACAACGATAGGGATAACGATCATCTTGATCAGACGAATGAAGATATCGCCTGCGGGCTGCAGGATGTTGGTGATCCACCAGGCCTTTTCTGCGCTGAAATGATTGAGTAACGCCCCAACAGCGATACCCAGTACCAGTCCGATCAGAATCTGCCAGGCCAGACTCAGCTTTGCCTTCTTCATATTATTACCCTTGTTCAAAGTGGCTTGGGCACGTCCAAAACCAATGCGCCGAGCTGCTTTTTCACAGCAGTTTCGGGGCAGAAGCTCCCTTTGGAAATGTCCCGAGAAGGTCACCGCAGACGAGCATCCCAGCTCTGTAGCAGGCGAAAAAAGTCGCAACTATTCCCATGGCGCGCGTATACGTCTAATGCCGTAAACGACTACCTCATGCATGATCGGCATACAAATACGGGAGAAATGTGTTGATTTATGTCACGCGGGAGGATGGCTATTCGGCGCGAAGCTGGCTATTACGTCGCCTTAAGCTGAACAGGGGGATACGGATACAAAGACGCGATACAAAGACCCGGACTCGACTACCAGGCCTATTTACCTGATGTACGGTAGCTGAGAGCCCAGGCCAGTCTGTCCGCAGACAGAACGCCGGCCCGAGCAATCTGAACGGGTGCGGGACCCGTCAGCCCTTACCTTTGGTACGGGTCATGTGCGGGCCGCTGTTTTTCTCGAGGTACTCGATGATCATCCCGGCCACGTCCTTGCTGGTGGTCACTTCAATGCCTTCCAGGCCAGGCGAGGAGTTGACCTCCATCACCAGAGGGCCGTGATTGGAACGCAGGATATCCACACCCGCCACGCTCAGCCCCATGACCTTGGCTGCACGCAACGCGGTCATGCGCTCTTCAGGCGTGATCTTGATCAGGCTGGCGCTGCCACCGCGGTGCAGGTTGGAGCGAAACTCGCCCGGTTTGGCCTGACGCTTCATCGAGGCAATGACCTTGTCACCGACCACGAAGCAGCGAATGTCGGCGCCGCCCGCTTCCTTGATGTACTCCTGAACCATGATGTCCTGCTTGAGGCCCATGAAGGCTTCGATCACCGATTCGGCCGCCGTGGCCGTTTCGCACAGCACCACGCCGATCCCCTGAGTGCCTTCAAGCACCTTGATGACCAGCGGCGCGCCATTGACCATCTGGATCAGGTCGGGAATGTCGTCGGGCGAGTGAGCGAAACCGGTGACCGGCAAGCCGATCCCCCGGCGTGACAGGAGTTGCAACGAGCGCAGCTTGTCCCGCGAACGGGCAATGGCGACCGATTCATTGAGCGGAAACACGCCCATCATTTCAAACTGACGCAACACCGCACAGCCATAGAAAGTCACCGAAGCACCGATGCGCGGGATAACCGCATCGAAGCCCTCCAGAGGTTTGCCGCGGTAGTGGATCTGCGGCTTGTGGCTGGCGATGTTCATATAGGCGCGCAGGGTGTCGATCACCACCATCTCATGGCCACGCTCGATGCCAGCTTCGACCAGACGACGGGTGGAATACAGACGCGGATTACGCGAAAGCACAGCGATCTTCATGCAACACCTGAGGAAGTAGAGGCCGGGAACACCGGCTTGTCTTGTACGTAAGTTATGCCCGGATTGACCACCAGCTGGCCGTCGATCAGAGCCTTGGAACCCAGCAGCAGTCGATAACGCATCGACTTGCGGCAGGCCAGTGTGAATTCCACCGGCCAGATACGATCACCCAGCGCCAGCGTGGTGCGAATGACATAACGCACCTGCGCCTGACCGTTGGAGCTTTTAATGGTTTTCATGGCAACCAGTTGCGCCTCGCAGCGACGATGGCGCAACTGCACCACCGTGCCAAGATGCGCGTTGAAGCGCACCCATTTCTGGCCATCGCGTTCAAAAGGTTCGATTTCCGTGGCATGCAGACTCGACGTGCTCGCACCGGTATCGATTTTTGCCCGCAGGCCTGCCACCCCCAGATCGGGGAGCGCCACCCACTCGCGCAGGCCGATGACTGTCAGATGATCGAATGTCTTCAATGTGATTCCGTACTTCTCAAGACTTCTGCCAGGCCTCGGGACTTATCCGGGCCAGGGCTTTGAATGCAGGTTTTGCGAACAGATAACCCTGCATCAGGGAAATGCCGCAGTCGGCGAGAAAGTCCCGCTCCTCCACCTGCTCTATACCTTCGGCAATCAGCTTAATCCCCAAGTCCGAACACATTGTGACAACCCCACGAACAATGGACTGACGCGCGCGATTGCGGTGAATGTCGCGGATCAGGTTCATGTCGAGCTTTATCAGGTCGGGTTGGAAATCCGCGAGCAGCGTCAGCCCGGAATACCCGGCCCCGAAATCATCGATGGCGGTCATGAAGCCGAACTCGCGATACTCGCGCAGAATGTTGCTCAAATGACCGTTGTTGTTCACATGTTCGCTTTCGATGGTTTCGAAAATCAAACGCTCGATAGGGAAGTTGTGTTGCCTGGCGGCCTCCAGCGTACTGCGGATGCACAGCTCGGGACGATACACGGCGTTGGGCAAGAAGTTGATCGAGAGACGCTCGGTCATGCCCAGTTTCGCGGCACCAGCAATGGCGGTGGTGCGACAGCTTTGATCGAATCGATAGCGGTTCTGGTCGGTGACCTGACTCAGGACTGACATTGCGCCCTCGCCATTAGGCCCGCGAACCAGCGCCTCATGAGCGAAAATCGACTGGTCGTGAAGGTTCACGATCGGCTGATAGGCGTAGTCAAACGAGAAATCCAGCTCTGGACTGCCAGTGCATCCAGCACACCCTTTTCTAGGGGCGGTCAACGAAGTTGGAAAATCTGTCACGTCGCGCTCCATTTAGGTGTGGGGCAATAAAAAGATGAATAGCTGTTTTTGACAAGCACATATCGGTTACTTCATGTTCATGGCGGCGCAGAAAAAGGGGGCGAGCGTGTGCCGTCGCTTTGTTTATCTGGCCTGGTAAAGTTCAGACTGTCACATTGATGAGGAATTCAAATGGCGCAAAAGCCAGAAGAAGACGATAAGGTCCGCCTGGATAAATGGCTCTGGGCCGCGCGCTTTTTCAAAACACGTGCGCTGGCCAAAGCGGCTATCGAAAGCGGCAAGGTGCACTGTCGCGGCGAACGTTGCAAGCCCGGCAAGGAGCCGCGTATCGGTGACGAGTTTCAGATTCGCATGGGCTTCGACGACCGCACGGTGGTGGTCGAGGCATTATCCATCGTTCGGCGTGGCGCGCCGGAGGCTCAAACGCTGTATCACGAGACGCCCGAGAGCATCGCCAGACGCGAGAACGCGGCGGCTCAGCGCAAGGCCGGCAACCTGGGTGTAACCACCGACGGAAAGCCGACCAAGAAGCAACGCCGGGAGCTTTTCGGTTTCCGCGCCAGCCAGAGCAACGACTGAAACACTGCACCGGGCAGCTCCGGCTATCAGTCCGAAGTGCCATCCAGCTTGGAAGCGCACCGGATAGCTCCTAAAATGCCGGTCAATCCGCATGGCCCACGGCGCTTTCGAGTGCCGGACGGCGTTTGCTCAGCCGCGTGCCATCCATTGTCATTACTTCAGATACCTTTCCTACCTATGCATGATTTCCCGGACATCGATTTCACCCAGCGCTTCATCTTCGACGAAAGCGACGTTCGCGGAGAACTGGTCGCTCTGGAGCGCAGTTACGCCGAAGTGCTCGCCAAGCATCCCTATCCGGAGCCGGTCGCGCAGTTGCTCGGCGAACTGATGGCGGCGGCTGCGCTGCTCGTCGGCACCCTCAAATTCGACGGCCTGTTGATCCTGCAGGCTCGCTCCAGCGGCGCAGTGCCATTGCTGATGGTCGAGTGCTCCAGCGAGCGTGAGTTGCGTGGCATCGCTCGCTACGACGAATCGCTGATCAACCCCGGCGCGGGTCTTCAGGACATGATGCCTGACGGATCGCTGGCGCTGACCGTCGACCCGCGCCAGGGCCAGCGTTATCAGGGCATCGTGGCGCTGGACGGGGTCGACTTGTCGGAAAGCCTCTCCAACTACTTCGTGATGTCCGAGCAGCTGGGTTCGCGTTTCTGGCTCAAGGCTGACAGTCACCGTGCGCGTGGCTTGCTGCTGCAACAATTGCCTGCCGCGCAGATCACCGACGCTGAAGAGCGTGATGCCAACTGGGAGCATGTCATCACCCTGGCCAACACCCTCACGGCCGAAGAAATGCTGAGTCTGGATAACCAGACCATCCTGCATCGCCTGTTTCACGAAGACCCGGTTCGCCTGTTCGATATTCAACCGATCTGCTTCCGTTGCAGTTGCTCTCGCGAACGATCTGCCAATGCGCTGGTCAGTCTCGGGCTGGAGGACGCGCAGCAATTGGTTATCGAGCACAACGGTACGATCGAGATCGACTGCCAGTTCTGCAACGAACGCTATCTGTTCGATGCCACTGACGTCGCGCAGCTGTTTGCTGGCGGCGGTGTCGATTCGCCATCTGACACGCGCCATTAATCATCGCGTAAAGGGCCTCAGAATACGGTGTGGGCCCCTGTAATGCTGTTCTGACAGGAGGGTCCTACCATTTCCGGGCATTTCTGGCATAATCCGGCCCACTTTTACGCTGTAGTAGTGGTTGTTTTTTTACTACAAAACCGTTTGGAGCACTCGGCCACAGGCCGACGGGGAACCTCATGACGCAAACCAACAACGCTGTGTACACCGATCTGAGCACCGACGAACTGGTCAAGGAAGCCCTTGCCCGCAAAGAAGGCGTACTTTCCGATACTGGCGCACTGGTTGTGGAGACAGGCCATCGTACTGGCCGTTCGCCGGTCGATCGTTTCATCGTTGAAGAGCCGAGCACTCAGGACGCCATCGCCTGGGGCCCGATCAACCGCAAGTTCCCGGCCGAGAAATTCGACGCCCTGTGGAACCGTGTCGGTGCGTACCTCGCCGAGCGCGAGCGCTTCGTTTCCCATGTTCATGTAGGCTCCGATCCTGCGCACTACCTGCCCGTCAAGATGACCACCGAGACTGCGTGGCACAATCTGTTCGGCCGTTGCCTGTTCATCAACCCTGAACAGTACAACCCGGCTGGCAAGGACGAGTGGGAAATCCAGAACGCGCCATGGTTCGTTTGCGACCCTGAGCGTGACGGCACCAACTCCGACGGCACCGTGATCATCAACTTCGCAGCCCGCAAGGTGCTGATCGCAGGCATGCGTTATGCCGGCGAAATGAAGAAAGCCATGTTCTCGGTGCAGAACTTCCTGCTCCCGGCTTCCGACGTTCTGCCGATGCACTGCGCAGCCAACATGGGCGAAGAGGGCGATGTAACCCTGTTCTTCGGCCTGTCTGGCACCGGCAAAACCACCCTGTCCGCCGACGAAAGCCGTTACCTGATCGGTGACGACGAACACGGCTGGGGCGAAGGCGTGGTGTTCAACATCGAAGGCGGTTGCTATGCCAAGTGCATCGACCTGTCCGAGAAGAACGAGCCGGTCATCTGGAAAGCCATCCAGCACGGCGCGGTACTGGAAAACGTCGTACTCGACCCGGTTACCAAAAAAGCCGATTACGCCGACAGCAGCCTGACCCAGAACAGCCGTGCGGCCTACCCGCGCGAACTGATCGAAAAACGCGCACCGAAAAACCTCGGTGGCGAGCCGAACGCCGTTATCTTCCTGACCTGCGACCTGACCGGCGTACTGCCGCCTGTGTCGATCCTCAGCGAAGAACAGGCCGCCTACCACTTCCTGTCGGGTTACACCGCACTGGTCGGCTCGACTGAAATGGGTTCGGGTTCGGGCATCAAGTCCACCTTCTCCACCTGCTTCGGCGCACCGTTCTTCCCGCGTCCGGCTGGCGAATACGCAGAACTGCTGATCAAGCGCATCCGTGGCTTCAAATCCAAGGTCTACCTGGTCAACACCGGCTGGACCGGCGGCGGCTACGGCGTCGGCAAGCGCTTCAACATCCCGACCACCCGTGGCGTGATCGCAGCGATCCAGAGCGGCGCACTGATCGGTGCCGAAACCGAGCACCTCGACACCATCAACCTCGACGTACCGAAATCGGTACCCGGCGTCGATACCGGCCTGCTCAACCCACGTAACACCTGGGCTGACAAAGCCGCCTACGACGAAGCAGCAAAAGCACTGGCTGGCCTGTTCGTGGAGAACTTCAAGAAGTTCGACGTGAGCGACGCCATCAAGGCTGCGGGTCCGAAGTTGTAAGAAGCTTTAATTAGCCTCTTTAAAAAACCGCCTTCATCAGGCGGTTTTTTTTTGGTCCTGGAATTGAGTACTTGATGTAGGCCCTTTCAGATTGCGAACCGACGATTGAATAGCGTCCGCACAACCTGCGTGGAAATGTCAGCGTTGGCATCTGTCATTTATTATCTTGCCTATGTGTGTGGCCCGGTTTTATTACAATATTCTTTACCAGAGCATTGAATTTTTTACTGTGGTAGAGATCAAGGCACTTCAATAAATCAAACTTTACGCCCTTTACTTCAGACCCAGCCAGAGGGCTTGTATAGTCTCTGGCTAAATACTTATCAATGAGCGCTTCCACTGCATCAGGGCTTTTCTAAAATCCGTAATAAGCCCATTCGTATGAAGACCAAAATCATAGGGGAAGCCTTGCGCGAATCCATTCCAAGCGTGTAGGAGGCATAGTGATTGCGTGGTCTTTCTGCTCCTTGTCGTCTTGATAGGTGATACTGTTTTCAGAAACCTTAAGCGGCTCATGTCCGGGCTGGCCGTCCCAAAAGACCCTATAGTACCTTCTGGCTAATAGCTCGCCTTGATCGTCGAAAATAGTCAACCGGACCCTCTCCATGCCATCGCCATTAAAAAGGCTATTGTTTACTCCGACTCCGCAAATGCTTATCACAAACGTCTTATTGTCAAAGTTTTTTGTGCCGCCGTTTAATTCTTTGGTGTGGTTGTAGCTTTGGCAGTCAGTGCTGTCTAGCACGTTGAATGCAGCGGAGTAAACAACCAAAGCAGTCAGCATGAAAATAAAGAAGAAAAAAGACCTGAGGTACATTTTTCTTACATGGGTTCTGGGGGTTTGCATAATGTATCCAGCTTTATGGTAATAGGCTTTTTAGTTTATGTATTTCAGGTCTGCTGTAAATCATAAAATCGCCACCTCGACCATGCTTTTCTCTCCACTCACTATAAGAGCTATTGTACACAGGCCAGTAAACATCTTTCTCCATAAATTTTCTGACAACACCTGTTCTCTTATCTACTGGCTTGTCAATCTGCCCGCCAGGCAAATAGTCCCAATTGACTTTAGTTTCACTTATAGGGGCACTCCCCATATTAGTATGAATTTTCTTACCGTCAACAAGATCACTGACAACAGCAGAGTAGGAAAGAATCATGTCATTTTTGTTCCAGTGCCTCAGATATTGACTATTGCCATCATTTTTGTCGTTAAAGGAATAGTTATCTTTCAGGTAGGTATACACACTAGTGATGGTCGCCGTAGCTTCAGCGCAAAAAGTTTTGGTTCTGCCTTTATCATCATATCTGTAGAATTTTTCCACAGCAACTTCAACCATGCCAATAGCAGCATAGATATTAAAATTTCCGAGCGTGGCAGTGAGATCAGTTAAACTCAGGCCGTCAAGAGTGTTACGTGTTGATATTGCCTGAAATTGAATTTGCCAGTCAATATGAAACTGCCTGATATCCCTTATCCAAGGAGACGTATCAAAGGAAAGATTTGCTGCCGAACTAGAATCATCGAATTTATTTTTTACATGCTTGAGGATTTTTTGTTTAGCACCTGCAATTGCTTTTTCAGAGTAAATTTTTTCTTCAACCAATTCATTAAATTTTTCTGCTACGCTTCCATACTTCAAAGCCCATTTTAATGTCACTGTTGTGTCATCAATGGGTTGAACTGAATTGGGTTGGTCATTGTAGATATGCTTAGGGTTAGCGAACCACCGTCTGGCGATTTTGGCAGCTGTCGGCCAACCTATTTTGTCCATAGCCAAAGGAACATCCTGAAGATCGAACTTTGGAAGCTTTTCCTTATCTTCCGCATCGCTCTCTAACGTATAGGGCTTTGAGGGTTTGGTTTCCCCGGAGGATGGTTTATTACTTTTAACTTCAGTAAGCGATCTCTTACCTTCCGCTTCTGTTTTTTGCGCTATGAGTTGCTCTTTACTGCGCTTTGTGGGCTTTAAGACTACTTGACCAGGCGCGCAACGATCATAGGAGATTTTTTGTGAAGTATTGATGGGGACAGCACCTTCTAGGCCATCATTTTCTTTCCATACTTTGCCACGAAAAATAGACCGTTTCATCGTGTAATAAGGTATTTTCTTTACTTCAGCCATAAACCCTTTCCTTGGTAAAACAATCAAATCCCAAATCCGCTCAGCACCTCTTGCGCAGCGGCAGGACTGCCGGAGCAAAGTAATGCAGGTCTGCGTTGTTTAGCCTGTGTACCCAAACCGTCAATTTCGCTGCACACCGGAGTATCAATTCTCTCTCTCCATGTGACTCGATTAACATTGTGAGCCCGCACGTCCGCGACGTTTGACCGCGTGATGGATGGCCCAGCCTGTGCCGTTCATGCGTCGAAAATTCTGCCCATATGGCTATTGCTTCGGCCACAGCGCATTAGGCCAGTGATCAGCTCAATCGCAGCGGTCGGGAGTTGTCCACCCCGAGTGGTGGAGGGGCAAGACTGATCGCCTGATTCAACGGCAACCGTCGTAACCGCGAGGTCGCCGAAGCCATGTTGTAATTAAACATCTTCGAGTACGTTCCCAAATGCGCCCCCGGAAATGCTCATGAAGACGCCTCGACTTGTCGGGGCGTTTGCTTGTCTGGAATACTGATTTCCATTTGTGACGATGACAAGGAGGTGGCTTGTGACAGCGACCGGAATTCAGGTACGTCGTTTTGTGCCGAACGATGAGCAAGGTGTGTCGGCATTGATCCTGCCCATCCAGCGTGAAGAATTCGGTATCCCCATCACCGCCGAGGATCAGCCTGATCTGAAGGCGATTCCAGAGTTTTACCAGACCGGCACCGGCGATTTCTGGGTCGCGGTGCAAGGTGATCACGTCGTCGGCAGCATCGCGCTCAAGGACATCGGCTCAGGGCAGGCAGCGCTGCGCAAGATGTTCGTCGCCGCGCCGTTTCGCGGCAAAGAGTTCTCGATTGCAGCCAAGCTGCTGGACCGTTTGATCGAAGAGTCGACTCGCAAAGGCGTGACCGAAGTGTTTCTGGGTACAACCGACAAATTTCTCGCCGCACATAGATTTTATGAGAAGCACGGTTTCCAGGAGATCGCAAAAGAGGATCTGCCTGCGAGCTTTCCGCTAATTGCGGTGGACAGCAAGTTCTACGTGCTGGGTCTGAACCCTGAGTAAAGCTGTGGCCGCAGCTCAACCCAACGGATTAAACCCGCTCGCCGCACTGCAATAGCGTTGGCGAGTGGCGGATTCAGCGAGACGCTTGCACTGCTCCTTGAAATACACCTTGGCACCCTTGCGACACTCCCGGTATTCGATTGAGCCTCTACGCCAGTTATGGCACACGCTGGTGCCGTCGATTTGAGCATCTGTAACGATCCATTCAGCGTGATAGGTGCGCTTCCTGTCCCACTGCCACACAACGGCCGACTCAACGAATTGCGCCGCTGCGAGCCTTGGCTGCGGCCTTTGCTGTTGTGCCTTGTAGTGGCTCATATAGCTCGCAGACACCATCCCCTGTGCGGTTGAATTTCGAACTGTCTCTTGGCCTTTGCCAAATCGACAGGTAGCGACTGTTTCGTCGATGAGATTATCCGGTCCCATGCACTCAGACAGCGTTTGGGGGCGGCCCGGCGTCTCGTGTAGTGGTAGCGGAGCAACGGCTGAAGCGTCGGCATCGACGAAAGCAGAAGATAGCGCAGGCGCGGCATCGATTGTTTTCGGCAAATGCCGGTAATGAAACAGGCCGTAAGCGCACAGCCCCATCAGTAAAAGCACCATCAATAGATAGTGCTGGAACGTCGGAGCACTCCTTGACTTGCGGCGCTGAGCACGCGCAATTGTGTCTTCCTCGTCGACACTCAAGTTCTCGGAAGCGTTACGGCGATTCTTCATGTCTTGCAATCAAGCCTCCTGAATATCTGACTGGCTTTTCAGCGCGTTGAAAATGTCCATGGCCGAGCTGTCGTCCGATGTGATGAGCGCCGCGTAATGGGCGGGGTATTGGGCTTTTTCTATGGGTGGCAACTGATCATAATGGGCGAGAAGCATCACCAGTGTTTGCGTGCTTTTGCCGGTTTCGTTGTATTCGTCGGTATATCTTTGGCAGATGGCCCTTTTCCATACTTGCTCTTGAGCGTAGTTTTCGGAATACGCAGCACTTCTTTCGTTAATTGTGAAGTCGCTATCTTCGTCGTACATGATCAGCCTCAGTTGATCTTGAGATAACCCCGCGAACGGATTTGCTCCTGACCCGTTTTTGAACGAAGTCGCTTGCACGGCTCTTTCGAGCAATGCAGGGTCGTCCGTATCCGGAATCTCTGCGTCGTGCAGTTTCCTATTGGCGTGATAGCTGTTGCCTGCAATTTTGTCACTAATACTGTTTGCCAGAGACCTCAGGCTTTTGAAGTCAAGACTGCTGTCGCGAGCCTGAGCTCGTGCGGCACTACTACTTAATTGACGGGACAATGTCGAGAAGGTGGCACCGTCAATAGCAGATGCAGAATCAAGTTCTTTCAGGCTGGAGTTTAAAGGCGTGGCGGAGGTGCTTTTCTCGACAGTCGTTAGTGCAGTTTTATGGGTGAGGTGTGTGAGGGATGTTGTATCAATCATGCTGCGTCCTCGCGGCAGGGGCCAATCCATGGCTTTATATTCACTCTTTGTATCGGCCCAGCCAGACACCGCTTTAGTTTTCCGCTGAAAAGCGTGCGTATCAAAATGCGACACGCACGCTCCGGGGGCTTATTTCATGGTGAATTCAGCAGCCCACGCGTAGGTGGACAGATTGGTGGCGCGAGACGTCGCCGCGCAGACAGCGCCGCCTTCAGAATTTGCAGTCCGGTTCCATTTCGGCACCTTGACCCCGCCTGCACCGGGAATCTTTATAAAGGTGGTCGAGAATACGCAAACCTTGGACCCCATGACGTAGCGAACACTGGCGTAGCTGGTATCCGGCGAGAGCGTGCTTTGCATCGAGTAAGTATCTGAACCTCCCGGGGGGACTGCAGAGTTAATCGGTGATTTAGCATTCAGCCGGGCAGATATCTCATTACGCGTAACGGGTTTATACTCCGCCACCTCGGAGCCCAGGTTTTTAAATGTAACAGTAACTGCTGGTCCCGCTTGCGCCGTAACGCTGGTGCACAGTGTTGCAAAAGCAAGGGAAGCCAATAAGGTCTTGTTAGTTTTCATCGGGAATATTCCTTGAGTTAAATGAGTAATTTCATATTGATTTTGAATAAGGTAAACGCGAGACGAAACGGGGTAGCGGTCGTTCGTGCCCATACGGATCGTTCAGCTTATAGCGTGTCGCGGAGGGTTAGTAAGTCGTGCGCACAGTGAATGCGTCGGTCAGATAAAGTAGCTCCAGTCAACATGATAGATAAAGGTTAAGCCATGCATAAAGCGCATGACTGCCTTGATGGGCCCGTCAGGAGCAAATTTTAACTTGCTGAAATTAGTTATTGTTTTTTAACACAAGCGACACGAAAGGCAAGTAGGAAACTTCTGATTCTTCGTGCATTGGCGAAAGAAATTTTTAATTCTTGTCTTTTAGCGCTGCATTGGATTAACTGCGCTTGCGAGAGCTAAACATGTAAGTATATTGCGCCCTACAAGGCTGAAGGGCGCAATAACTTTCTTCACGTCACCGCATAAAACTTGCGCACATACCCCGTGCTGGTCCATTTGCAGGGCGCGCCCTGGGCGACGAATACGGTATCGCCGGTATTCACACTCAGGCTCGGGCCGTTTTCCAGGCTCAACACTATGCTGCCTTCGATCAGGTTCATCAGTTCATGGATCTTGTGCGGCCGCGAGATGCGCTCGTAGGGTGTGGAGTCCCAGACGCCGATGCGCAGGGTGCTGGCGCTGTCTTCGAAGAGGTTGTTGCTGCGGCATTGCGGCAGTGCGCTGATCATGATCGCCGGGTCTGGCGGTGACGACGGCGTGAGCATGGCGAGGCGGTCGAGCGCGGTGATGCCGGGTTTGTCTGGCCCGCTGGCCTGGGTGGACGCGCAGAACGCCCAGAGGCTGTCCGGTTGCGCTTCGATACGTACTTGCGTGCCACGACCGATCACGGCACTTTCGCCGGTGCTGATGGTGATGCTGCCGGTGCCAGAGGTCAGCGTGACGCTGCCGCGATGCATCACCAGCATTTCGGTGTAGGGGTAGGCCTCTATCGAGAGCGCCGAACCCAATTCAACGATGCCAGCCGCAATACCCTGTTCATCGACAAATGCCGTGCGGCGGCCACTGTCGAACGGGTCATGCGCATCAATGGGGCCGGTGGTGAATTCGGTGTCTACCGGGCTGAGGTCAGCGCGGGCCAATAGCAGGACTGTGGGGTGGGGCATTGAGTCGGGCTCCTGAAGTTGAAGAGTGGCTGATCGTTCCCACGCTCTGCGTGGTAATGCCTTTCGTGACGCTCTGCGTCACATGCTCAAGACCGGACGCAGAGCGTCCAGAACTGCATGCCAACGCAGAGCATTGGCACGATGATGTTCTTCCGGGCGATCAGCCGATCGCCTGGGTAATCAGCGCAAACTGGCGCACACCCTGACTGGCTTGCGGGACTGCGCCCATACTCATGCAGGTCACGCTATCGACGCGCTTGAGGCCGGCGTCCTCCAGCCAGTCGGCCAGGCCGCTGTCGGTCGGGATGTCGATACGTACGAAGGCATAAGGCACGCGGGCCAGCAGTTCTCCGATCATGTGTTTGGCCTGGTCGACGCTCTGGGCGACGACAGGGCCGAGGCACAGGCCGCGGCCGAACGGGCGCAGCAGAGCAAAGGCCTGTAACTGGCCGTCGTGCTCGATGCCGACGGCGTGCTCAAGGTTGTTCAGCACATCGCCCAGCGTCACCGAGCGGTCCATGCCCGAACCGGCGTTGGCCAGTTCCAGCACGCGAGGGTGGTCAGCCTCGCTCAGCCCCCGGCAACGTTCCTGCGCCTTCAATTCGGTGGTGCCGGTCGGTTGGGCCTGCCCCTGACGCTGCTGGATCTCGCCAAAACTGACAAACCCCATCTTCGCGTAGAGCGGCGCACCCGCCAGTGTGGCGTTGAGGACCGCCGTGCGGGGCGCGACGCAGCCGACGGCCAGCTCCATCAACTTGCGACCAATGCCCTTGCCCTGATAGTCGTCGCTGACGATCACCAGACCAATGGTAGAAAACTCGCCCTGATGGCAGGCAAAGGCACTGCCGATCAACCGCCCGTTGTGTACCGCGACAAAGCCTTGGGCGACACGTTGCAGCATGGCCCAGTCCTCAAACCGATGCGGCCACTTCAAGGCGATGGATAACTCGTGCGCGTTGCCGACGTCGGCTGCGGTCATGGGGCGAAATTCAAAATCGAGGCGTTGCTGAGCGAGCATGACGTGTCTCCGTCCAGAAGGATGCACAGGCAATAAAAGGATGCGTCAGGCATGTTGTATCCCACCTGCTGCGGACGGTGACAAGAGGGCTGCACGCATTCGGCAGATTCCACGAAGTGCCGTTCGCCAGACCACAGTTACTGCTTAAATCGGCGCGGCCTCCGGCAGCAAATGCTTAGGGTTTTCACCCCGTGTTCAAGCCTTTTATATAGGGCTCGGAGTTTGTCGCCCGCCAAGCGCTGGCGCGGCGCAGTTTCTGCGGCGCAAACCCGCGGGTTTGAGCCCGAGCGCCCTGAAAAGGGTCATAAAAGCGCCGAAAACCGGGCTCTGCCCAAGGCTGGAGCGCCCCGCAAAGTCTGCTGAGCGCGCACCTCAAAACGGTGGTTTCTATCAAGCAGCCATCACTTTTAACGCCATCTGCTGATTTCACGGTGTTGTAATGAGGTTGTGCTGCAGCGTGCATCACCGCCCCTGAACATCAGGCCGGATTGCTCGTCATGCCATGACCTCAACGAACTTTCAGGACCGCACACAATGAGCTTTCTTCGACCAAAATTCATTACGTTCGACTGCTACGGCACCTTGACCAATTTCCACATGGGCACCATGACGCGCGAGCTGTTTGCCGACCGCGTTGCGGCTGAACAGATGGATCAGTTCGTCAAGGATTTTTCGGCGTATCGTCTGGATCAGGTCATGGGTGACTGGATGCCGTACGACGAAATCCTCAAGGTCGCACTGGCTCGCACCTGCAAGCGCTGGAACGTTGAATACCGCGAAGAAGGCCAACTGTATTACGACGCCGTGCCGACCTGGGGCCCGCACGCCGATGTGCCCGCCGGCCTGTCGAAAATCGCCGACAAGATCCCGCTGGTGATTTTCTCCAACGCCAGCGACAGCCAGATCATGTCCAACGTCGAAAAGCTCGGCGCGCCGTTCCACAAGGTGTTCACCGCTGAACAGGCCAAGGCCTACAAACCGCGTCTGGCTGCTTTCGAGTTCATGCTCGACAACCTGGGTTGCGGCCCGGAAGACATCTTGCATGTGTCCTCGAGCTTCCGTTACGACCTGTTCTCGGCGCATGACATGAAGATCAGGAACAAGGCATTCGTGGCGCGTGGTCATGAGCAGCCAGCCAACAGCAGCTTCGAATACCACCAGATTCCCGATATCGGCGGACTGGCCGGGCTGGTCGGCTTGTAAGCCAGGCCCGGCGCCTGACACCGGCATTTTTCAAGGTGCTCTTCGATGAGTGACAAGGGGAACGAGATGCGCAGTGAGTCTTACTGGCTCGATACGGCTCCAGGCTTTACCGGCGCGCAGGACGGCGCAGTGGAGGGGCAGGCTGACGTGGTAGTGGTCGGTGGCGGTTTCACCGGCCTTGCGGCGGCGCGTGCATTGGCCTTGAAAGGTGCCAGCGTGGTGGTTCTGGAAGCAGGCCGGGTGATCGGCGAAGCGTCGGGCCGCAACGGCGGACAGTGCAATACCGGCGTGGCCCAGGACTATGCGTCGCTGAGCGCAACCCTGGGTGCCGATCAGGCACGCGAGTATTACAAGGCTTACGAAAGCGCGGTGCAGAGCGTCGTGACCGTGATCGAGCAGGAAAACATCGCCTGCGACATCAAGCGTAACGGCAAGCTCAAGCTGGCGGCCAAGCCAGGGCATTACGAAGGACTGGCGCGCACCTGCGAGCTGATCCGCCGTGAAGTCGATGCTGACGTCGAACTGCTGTCCGCCCAGGACGTGCGCGCCGAAATCGATTCGAACGAGTTTCACGGCGGCCTGCTGCAGCGCAACGGCATACAGATGCATGTCGGACGTTTCGGTCTGGGTCTCGCCGACGCGGCGGTGCGTCATGGCGCAAGGGTCTATCAGAACGCAACGGTAAAGGACTGGAAGGCCAACCGTGGCGGCTTTGTGGTCAACACCTCGAAGGGCTCGATCCAGGTCGGCCAGCTGCTGCTGGCGACCGGTGCCTGCCAGCATGGCGGACTGGGCTGGTATCGCCGGCGCATCGTGCCGGTCGGCAGTTTCGTCATCGTCACTGAAGTGTTGCCGCAAGCGCTGATCGACCAACTGTTCCCCCACCAGCGCGCTTACGTGACCAGCCGTTTGATCGGCAACTATTTCCGCCTCACGCCGGACAACCGCCTGCTGTTCGGCGGGCGGGCGCGCTTCGCCATGTCCAACAGCAGCTCCGACGCCAAGAGCGGCAAGGTGCTGCAGGCGGCCATGGTGCAGATGTTTCCGCAACTGGCACACGTCAAGGTCGACTACTGCTGGGGCGGACTGGTGGACATGACCTCGGACCGTCTGCCGCGTGCAGGCGAACACAACGGGGTCTTCTACTCGATGGGTTACAGCGGCCACGGTGTACAGATGTCAGTGCACATGGGGCGGATGATGGCCGAAGTCATGGAAGGCAAGGCACAGGCCAATCCGTGGAAGGACCTGAGCTGGCCAGCCATTCCCGGCCACTTCGGCAAGCCATGGTTTCTGCCGCTGGTAGGCGCGTATTACCGCTACCAGGACAGCCGCCACTGAGTGTTTGTTTAACCGTCGTCGTGTGTGTTTGAAGGACGCTCCGGCCAACCGTGAGCAATTCGGAATTTCCCCTTTTCGACAGGTAGAACTGATATGGCTGATAACAAAACCGACTCCGCGTTGATCACAGGCCAAGACAGCCTGCGGGTTTTCGAAGGTCTCAATCGTGGCCTGTCGCGGCGCGATGCGTTGCGCATGCTGGGTGTTGCAGGTGTGGTTGCGGCGGGCTCCACCAGCCTGTTCGGCGCGGCCGGCAAGGTCTTTGCCGATGACGCGGATGCCCCTGTCAAAGGCAAGCCGGGCGGCCGCATTCGCGTTGCCGGCATGTCCAGTTCTACCGCCGACACGCTGGATCCGGCCAAAGGCGCGCTGTCTACCGACTACGTGCGTCATTTCATGTTCTACAACGGCCTGACCCGTTTCGACAGCCATCTGGTCCCGCACATGGAGCTGGCCGAGAAGATCGAAAGCGACAACGCGACCGTCTGGACCGTGACCCTGCGCCAGGGCGTGACCTTCCACAACGGCAAGGCGCTGACCGCTGGCGACGTGGTGTTCTCCCTGTCGCGCCACAAGGACCCGGCCACTGGCTCGAAAGTCCTGCCACTGATGGCACAGTTTTCCGAGATCAAGGCCACCGGCCCGCTGGAAGTGCAGATCACCCTCAGTTCGCCCAACGCCGAGCTGCCGTCGATCCTCGCCGTTTCACACCTGCTGATCGTGCCCGAAGGCACCACCGACTTCAGCAAAGGCATCGGCACCGGGCCATTCACCGTCAAGGAATTCAACCCTGGCGTGCGCTCGGTCAGTGCACGCAACCCCAACTACTGGAAGCCGGGCCTGCCGTATCTGGACGAGATCGAATTCATCGCCATCAGCGACGAGCCATCGCGGGTCAACGCGCTGCTGTCCGGCGATGTGCACATGATCAACGAGGTCAACCCGCGCTCGACCACACGCATCGCGGCCAGCGCCAAGCACCGCGTTGTGGATGCACCGTCCGGCAACTACACCGACCTGATCATTCGTCAGGATCAGATGCCCGGCAAGAGCCCGGAATTCACCGAGGCCATGAAGTACCTGCTGGACCGTGAACAGGTCAAATCGGCGGTGTTCCGTGGCTACGCGCGCGTGGGTAATGACCATCCGATCTCGCCGGGCTCGCGCTACTTCAACGCCGACCTGCCACAGCGCGCCTACGACCCGGAAAAAGCCAAATTCCTGCTCAAGAAAGCCGGCATGGAAAAGATCACCATGGCCGTCGCGGCATCGCCTGCCGCCACGGGTTCGGTGGACATCGCCGTGCTGCTGCAACAGTCCGCCAAACAGGCCGGGCTGACCCTCAACGTCAACCGTTTGCCAAGCGACGGCTACTGGTCCAACCACTGGATGAAACACCCGCTGAGCTTCGGCAACATCAACCCGCGCCCCAACGCAGACGTGATTTTCTCGCAGTTCTTCCAGTCCACCGCGCCGTGGAACGAATCCGGCTGGAAAAACGACCAGTTCGACCAGTTGCTGTTGCTGGCCCGTGGCGAAACCGACGACGCCAAGCGCGCCAAAATGTATGGCGACATGCAGGCTCTGGTGAGCCAGAACTGCGGCATCGGCATCCCCGTGTTCATCAGCAACATCGACGGTGTGGACAAGCGTATCCAGGGCTACTCCAGCAACCCGCTGGGCGGCTTCATGGGCTACATGTTCAGCGAGCAGGTGTGGCTGGACGCATAAATGCAACGCTGAACCGAGCAGGAGGATGCAGATGAATAGCAACACACTCTGGTTGATCGTGCAGCGCTTCGGCGCGGCGATCGTGACGTTGTTGATCGTTTCCATCGTGGTCTTCGCCATCACGGCGGTGTTGCCCGGAGACGCAGCGCAACAGGCCCTTGGGCAATTCGCGACGCCTGAACAGGTCGCGGCATTGCGTACCCAACTGGGCCTCGATCAGCCAGGTGTGGTGCGTTATCTGCATTGGTTGACCAACCTGCTCGGCGGCAACCTCGGCGAATCGGTCTCCAACGCGATGCCGGTTTCAGAGCTGATTGCCGGACGCTTCCCGAAAACCCTGATGCTCTCGGCCACCACCGCGCTGGTATCGGTGCCGGTTGCGCTGGCACTGGGCATCGGCGCCGCAATGGGCCGTGGCGGTCGCCTCGATGGCGCGCTGAATTTCATCACCCTGTCACTGGTCGCGGTGCCCGAGTTTCTGGTGGCGACGCTGGCGGTGCTGATTTTCGCCGTCAACCTGGGCTGGCTGTCCGCGCTGTCCTACGGCGCCGATGTCAGCTCGCCGTGGCAGTTCATGCGCACGTATGCATTGCCGGTGATGACCCTGTGCTGCGTGATCGTGGCGCAGATGGCGCGCATGACCCGCGCTGCGGTCATCGATCAGCTGGACAGCCCGTATGTGGAAATGGCGCGCCTCAAGGGCGTTAGCCCGGTGCGCATCGTCTTGCGCCATGCCTTGCCGAACGCCATCGGGCCGATCGTCAACGCCGTGGCACTGAGCCTGTCGTACCTGCTCGGCGGGGTGGTTATCGTCGAGACCATCTTCAACTATCCCGGCATCGCCAGCCTGATGGTCGATGCCGTGACCAACCGTGACATGGCTCTGGTGCAGGGCTGCACGATGCTGTTCTGCTCCGCTTACCTTGGGTTGGTGCTGATGGCCGACCTGTGTGCAATTCTTTCCAATCCGAGGCTGAGAACCCAATGACTCAATTCATTGCGAAATCGACGCCTGCGGCGCCGCAACCGGTGCTTCGCAAAAAGGCGTCCCGTCCGACCTCATGGCTTGGCCTGCTGGGCGCTACGGTGTGCTTCATCTGGTTGATGGTCGCCCTGTTCGGCCCCTGGCTCGCGCCGCATCCGGTGGGCGAAGTGGTCTCCGACAACATGTTCGAAAACATGAGCGCAGCCTATCCGTTCGGCACTGATTACCTGGGCCGCGACATGCTCAGCCGCGTGCTGGTCGGTGCGCGCTTCACCGTCGGTCTGGCATTGATTTCTGCCGTGCTGGCCAGCGGCATCGGCACCCTGTGTGCGCTGCTGTCGGTGGTCGCGCCAAAATGGCTGGACGAAATCATCAGCCGCCTGATGGACGCGTTCATCTCGATCCCCAGCAAAATGCTGGCACTGATCATGGTCTCGGCGTTCGGCTCGTCCGAAGTGTTGCTCATCTGCACGGCGGTACTGAGCTACACGCCAGGCGCGTTTCGGATCGCCCGCAGCCTGGCGGTGAACATCGAGGCGCTGGAGTACGTGCAGGTGGCGCGCACACGCGGCGAGGGCCGTATCTACATTGCCTGCCGGGAAATCCTGCCGAACATGCTCAACCCGGTCATGACCGACCTGGGCCTGCGCTTCGGCTTCATCGTCTTGCTGCTCAGCGGCATGAGCTTTCTGGGGCTCGGTGTACAACCGCCTGACGCCGACCTTGGCTCGCTGGTACGCGAGAACATCGGCGGCCTCAGCCAGGGCGCTCCGGCCATCGTGATCCCGGCACTGGCCATCGGCACCCTGACCATCGGCGTCAACCTGTTCATCGACCGGCTGGCCTCGCGGCGCGGCCGTCGTTCGGGAGGGCATTGAGATGAGCCAGTTGATTCGTGTGCAAGACCTGCGTGTGGTTGCCGAGGGCGACCATGGCGAGCTGGAGATCGTCAAAGGCGTCAGCTTCTCGCTGGAAAAAGGTGAAGTGCTGGCACTGATCGGCGAGTCGGGCTCCGGCAAGACCACCATCGCGCTGGCCCTGCTCGGTTACGCCCGACGCGGTTGCAAGCTGGCTGGCGGGGTGGTTCAAGTGGGCGAGCACGACATGCTCAGCCTGCCCGAAAGCCAATTGCAGGGCCTGCGTGGCAACCGCGTTTCCTACATTGCACAAAGCGCCGCAGCCGCCTTCAACCCGGCGAAAAAGCTGATCGATCAGGTGATCGAAGGTGCGCTGATTCATGGTCTGGGCAGCCGCGCGGAACTGGAAGCCAAGGCTGTCGAGCTATTCCGCGACCTGGCCCTGCCCAATCCGGAAAGCATCGGCCGGCGTTACCCGCATCAGGTCTCGGGTGGCCAGTTGCAGCGCGTCATGGCGGCCATGGCGCTGATCAGTGATCCGTTGCTGGTGATCCTCGACGAGCCGACCACCGCACTGGACGTCACCACGCAGATCGACGTGCTGCGCGCATTCAAGCGGGTCGTCCGCGACCGGGGTGCCACGGCAGTCTATGTCTCCCACGACCTTGCGGTGGTGGCGCAGATGGCCGATCAGATCGTGGTGCTCAATGGCGGGCGGATCATCGAACAGAGCAGCACCGCCGAGCTGCTCAAAGGCCCGGCGGATGCCTACAGCCGCAGCCTGCTGGCGGCCGCGCGTCCGGATAAAGTACTGAGTCCGGCCAGCGAAGTGGTCAAGGACAGCACGCTGCTGACCATCAAAGGCCTGACGGCGGGGTATGGCAAAAAAGACCTGCAAGGCATGCCGATGATTCGCGTGCTGGAAGACATCGACCTGACAATCCGCCGTGGTCAGGCCATCGGCGTGATCGGTGAGTCGGGCTCGGGCAAATCGACGCTGGCCCGTGTGGTCGCCGGTCTTCTGGACCCGGCGCATGGCAGCCTGACGTTCGACGGTGCCGACTTGTCCGGCACCCTGGCGGGTCGTACCGAAGAACAGTTCCGGCGCATCCAGATGGTGTTTCAGAACGCCGATACCGCGCTCAACCCGATGCACAGCATCAGCGCGATTCTGGCCCGCCCGCTGAAGATGTATTTCGGCCTGAAGGGCAAGGCCCTGCGCGAGCGCATCGATGAGCTGATGGACCTGGTGCGCCTGCCTCGCGAGCTGGCCGAGCGGCGCCCCAACGAACTCTCGGGCGGGCAGAAACAGCGCGTCAACCTGGCCCGCGCCCTGGCGGCCAAGCCGGACCTGATCCTCTGTGATGAAGTGACCTCGGCGCTGGATACCGTGGTCGGTGCATGCATCCTCGAACTGCTCGGCGAACTGCGCCGCAAGCTGGGGGTTTCCTACCTGTTCATCAGCCACGACATCTCCACCGTTCGCGCGCTGTGCGACGACATCGTGGTGATGTACAGCGGCCACAAGGTTGAAGAGGGCAGCCGCGAAGCCTTCAGCCGAGTGCCGTTCCATCCTTACACCGATCTGCTGGTGCATTCGGTGCCGGAATTGCGTCAGGGCTGGCTGGAAACCTGCGGTGTGACCAGCGGCAAGCTGCCGCCCATCAGCGCACCGGCCAACAATCCGGAGCTGTGCACCTTCCTCAATCGCTGCCCGGCCCGCATCGAAGGCCTGTGCAACAAGACCGCGCCGGGTCGTCGCCTGATCGCAGGTGGCAGCGAGATCCTTTGCCACCGCGACAGCGACGAGTTGCAAGCCGTGCAAGAAAACCTGAACCCTGAAACCGTCGGAGCTTACGCATGAATGGCCGTTTTGTGAGACTGGGCGAACGTGAACGCCCGGTCGTGAGCCTGATGGTCGATGGCGCGCCCATCGAGGCATTGCAGGGCGATACCCTGATGGTAGCGTTGCTGACCCGCAAGGGCACATTACGCCAATCCGAGTTCGACACCGGGCGCCGTGCAGGTTTCTGCCTGATGGGCGCCTGCCAGGACTGCTGGGTCTGGACCCGCAGCGGCGAGCGGCTGCGCGCCTGCTCCAACGAAGTCCGCGACGGACTCGACATCGTCACCACCCAACCGGAGGCGAAATGGCCACTTCTTCACGGTTAGACGTTCGCAACCCTGGCAGCCCGAGAGTGGTCATCATCGGCGCCGGCCCGGCAGGTACCCGTTGCGCCGAAACCTTGCTGGCTGCAGGCATCAAACCGATTTTGATCGACGAAAACCGGCGTGACGGCGGGCAGATCTATCGCCGTCAGCCAGAGGGCTTCAAACGCGATTATTCAGCGCTGTATGGCACCGAGGCGGCCAAGGCGCGTGACCTGCATGAAAGCTTCGATCGCCTGCGCACGCAGATCGACTACCGCCCCGACACGCTGGCCTGGAACCTGACCCACGGCGAACTGTGCTGCGCCAGTCAGGGCGTGCACACCGTGGTCGAATACGACGCACTGATTCTGTGTGCCGGGGCCACCGACCGCCTGATGCCGATCAAGGGCTGGCAGCTGGCAGGCACCTACAGCCTCGGCGGCTCGCAGATTGCGCTCAAGTCGCAATCGGTCTCGATTGGCAGTCGCGTGGTGTTCATGGGCAGCGGCCCGCTGCTGTACCTGGTCGCCAGCCAGTACGTCAAAGCCGGTGCCGATGTCGCTGCGGTGCTCGACACCTCACCGTTCGGCAAACGCGTCAGCGCGATGCCCAAATTGCTGGCGCGTCCCGGTCTGCTGTTCAACGGCATGAAACTGCTGGGCCAACTGTACAGCGCCGGGGTGCCGGTGCATCTGGGCGTGCAGCCCGAGGAAATCATCGGCAGCGAACAGGACGGCGTGGTCGGCGTGCGCGTGAAGCTGGCCAATGGGACCTCGCTGAACGTCGATTGCGATGCTCTGGCGCTGGGTTACCACCTGCGTCCGGAAACCCAGCTGGCTGATCTGGCCGGCTGCCAGTTACGCTTCGACGAAGCGTCCGGGCAATGGGTGCTGGCAGTTGATGAAGAGGGACGTACTTCGGTCAAAGGTTTTTACGCCGCAGGTGACGGCGCGAAGATTCGTGGCGCCGATGCCGCCGAACAGGCCGGTCGACTGGTGGCGATGGCACTGCTGGAGGACCTCGGGCGACCTGTGGATAACTCGCGTCAGGAAGAAGTACGCAAGAGCCTGGTGGCAATGGATCGCTTTCGGGTCGGGCTGGCCGAAGCGTTTCCTTGGCCTGCGGCCCAGGCCGCTGCCTTGCCCGATGACGCCATTGTCTGCCGCTGCGAGATGATCAGCGCGGGAGAACTGCGCGGCGTCGTACGTGAAAAGGGCGCCTGCGAAGTCAATCGCGCCAAGGCTTTCAGTCGCGTCGGCATGGGCCGCTGCCAGGGCCGCTACTGCTCGCAGGCCGGGGCCGAGGTGATCGCGGCCGAAGCCGGTGTGCCGGTCGAACAGGTCGGTCGCCAGCGCGGTCAGGCGCCGGTCAAACCGTTGTCGATGCTGATCGACGAGGTGGTTTCATGAGGCAGCCGAGAGTCGATGTGCTGATTGTCGGCGGTGGCTTCATGGGCTCGGCGTCAGCCTTCTTTCTGCGCCAGCGCGGCAAGTCGGTGACGCTGCTGGAGCGCGACGTGATCGGTCAGTACGCCAGCGGCGTGAACTTCGGCAACGTGCGACGTCAGGGGCGGCATCTTGGCCAGCTGGAACTCGCCAACCGTTCCAGAGCGTTATGGCAGCGGCTGCCGGAGCTGATCGGTGAAGACCTGGAATTCCTGCCCAGCGGCCACATGCGCGTCTGCTATCGCGAGGACGAAATCGCCGAACTGGAAGCCTACGCAGCGGCCCCGGAAGCCCGTGAGCTGGACCTGAAAATCTATAGCGGGAAAGCACTGCACGAGCGCTTTCCGTTTCTCGGGCCGGACGTGAAGGGCGGCTCCTACGCGCCACACGATGGCCACGCCAACCCGCGTCTGGCAGCACCGGCTTTCGCCCGCGCGGCGATTCGGGCCGGGGCGCGGATCGAAGAGCGTACCGAAGTGGCCCATGTGGAAAAGGTCGGTCACGAATTCGAAGTCACCACCACTGACGGGCGCATATTCACCGCCGATCAGTTGCTGATCACCGCTGGCGCCTGGGGACAGAAACTCTCCACGCAGTTTAGTGAATCCGTGCCGCTGGACACCCACGGTCCGCAGATGGCCGTGACCGAGCCGGTGCCGTATGCACTGCCGACAGTGATCGGTGTGTTCACCAAAATCCCTCACGAAGTGATCTACTTCCGGCAGATCGCACGCGGCAACATCGTCATCGGTGGTGGTTTTCGCAGCAAGCCGGACATGATCAACCGCCGCGCCTACGTCGAGCCGCGCAGCATCATCAATCAGGTGCAGCAAATGCGTCGCCTGTTGCCCGGCGTCGGCAACCTGAACATCATCCGCGTGTGGAGCGGCATCGAAGGCTACACGCCGGATTCGCTGCCGGTGATGGGTCGCAGCGGCAAGGTCGACGGCCTGTTCTATGCGTTCGGCTTCTGCGGCCACGGCTTCCAGCTCGGTCCGGGCGTGGGCGACGTGATGGCTGAGCTGATCAGCACCGGCGCGACCAGCACCTCGATCAGCCCGTTCGACATTCGCCGGTTTGATGTCAGCCTTGTGGACAACCTCACTGAACAGACGAGTAAAGCCTCATGAGCCCACGCGCACTGGAAATCCTCAAGCGCCTGATCGCCTTCGACACCGTGTCGTCGGAGCCGAACATGGCGCTGATCGAATACGTCCGTGAACTGTTGGCCAGCAAAGGCATCGAGTCGCTGATCGTCAAGGACGAGACCGGCAAGAAGGCCAACCTGTTCGCCAGCACCGGCCCGCGTGATGTACCCGGCGTGCTGCTGTCCGGCCACACCGACGTGGTTCCTGCGGCCGGTCAGGCGTGGACGATGCCGCCATTTCAGGCCACCCTGCGTGACGGGCGCATCTACGGCCGTGGCACCTGCGACATGAAGGGCTTTATCGCCCTGGCTATCGACGCGATGCTCAATGCCGCGGACATGCCCCTGATGCGACCGTTGCAATTGGCGCTGTCCCACGACGAAGAGATCGGCTGTGTCGGTGTGCGGCGTCTGCTCGACGTCCTGCATCTGGCACCGGTACGCCCGTTCCTGTGCGTGGTTGGCGAGCCGACCCTGATGCAGTTCGCTGTCGGTCACAAGGGCAAGGCGTCCTATCGCACCTTCTGTCGAGGCCAGGAAGCGCATTCCTCGCTGGCCCCAAGAGCGGTCAACGCGATTCATCTGGCCAGCGATTTCATCGCCGAGCTGCGCAACAGCCAGAAGCAGATCGAACAGCAGGGCGCGCGTGACGAGGGCTACGACATTCCCTACAGCACCGTGCACATTGGCCGTATCGATGGCGGCAAGGCGCTGAACATCGTGCCCAACCTGTGCACCATGGAATTCGAGTTCCGCAACCTGCCGGGCGACAATCCCGACGTGCTGCTAGAGCAACTGCGCGAGCGCGCCGAAGTGCTGGTACGCGAAGCGAAACAATTGTCGGGCGTGGCCGCTATCGAAATCGAAGTGATGAACGAGTACCCGGCACTGGAGACACACCCAAGCGTTGAAGCAGTGCGCATGCTGCATGCGTTTGCCGAACCGGGCACACAGCACATCAAGGTCTCTTATGGCACCGAGGGCGGCCTGTTCGCCGGGCGCCTGAATGTGCCGGTGGTGGTCTGCGGGCCAGGCTCCATCGAGCAGGCACACAAACCGGACGAGTTTATCGAAGAGAGCCAGATGGACGCAGGCGAGCGGTTTCTGCAGAGCCTGCTGGGGTCATTGAAGCAGTAGAGGCTGCCGTCCGCAGGCAAATTTCAGCATCGGACGCTGCCGTTATCCTGCTTTCAGCATCCTGGACTGTGGCGTCTGCCTAGACTGGCAGTCATCCCGGAACAGGACTCGATCATGCTCAAGAATCAGTTGAAAGACCCCAGCCTGCTGGTAGACCGCGCCTACGTCGATGGGCAATGGATCAGCGCTGACGATGGTGCAACCCTGACCATCAGCGACCCGGCCACCGGCGAGACGCTGGCGCAGGTGCCGGCCCTGCAGGGCGTCGAAACCCGACGTGCAATCGAAGCGGCCGATCGCGCCTGGCCTGCCTGGCGCGCACGTCCCGCGGCCGAACGCGCGGCGCTGCTGGAGCGCTGGCATCAGGCAATGCTCGACAACGTCGAAGACCTGGCGCTGATCATGACCCTTGAGCAGGGCAAGCCGCTGAACGAGTCGCGCGGCGAGATCCGCTACGGTGCCAGCTTCGTCAAATGGTTCGCCGAAGAGGCGCGCCGCTCGTACGGTGAAACCATTCCCGCCCCCAGCGCAGACCGTCGCTTGATGACCCTCAAGCAGCCGGTGGGTGTCTGCGCCGCGATCACGCCGTGGAATTTCCCCAACGCCATGATCACCCGCAAGTGTGCGCCAGCCTTGGCCGCAGGGTGCCCGATCATCGTCAAGCCATCGGACCTCACGCCCTTGTCAGCCCTGGCGCTGGCGGTGCTGGCCAAACGCGTGGGCATTCCTGCCGGGGTGTTCAATGTCATCACTGGCATGCCCGCCGGGATTGGCGAAGAACTGACCGGCAACCCGGTGGTGCGCAAGATTTCCTTCACCGGTTCGACGCCCGTCGGCCGTCTGCTGATGCGCCAGAGCGCTGAACACATCAAGCGTCTGAGCCTTGAACTGGGCGGCAACGCGCCCTTCATCGTGTTTGACGACGCGGACCTGGAACAGGCGGTGACGGGCATCATGCTCAGCAAATTCCGCAACGCCGGGCAGACCTGCGTGTGCGCCAACCGGATTCTGGTGCAAAACGGCATCTACGACCGTTTCGCTGCACGGCTGGTGGAAGAGGTCGCCAAGCTCAAGGTCGGCAACGGCCTGGAAGAGGGCGTGACCATCGGCCCGCTGATCAACCCGGCAGCGGTCAGCAAAGTCGCCCGGCATATCGACGGTGCGCTGAGCCAGGGGGCGAAACTGCTGCACGGCGGCTCTCCCGACGGCACCAGCCAGTTCGTCCAGCCCACGGTATTGGGCGATACCCACGCGGGCATGCTGCTGGCCAACGAAGAAACCTTCGGCCCGGTCGCGCCGCTGATGCGCTTCACAGATGAAGCCGAAGCGCTGGCACTGGCCAACGCCACGCCTTATGGCCTGGGTGCGTATTACTTCACCCAGGACCTGCGTCGCTCATGGCGTTTCGGCGAGGCGCTGGAGTTCGGCATGGTCGGCCTCAACACCGGCATCATCTCCATGGAAGTCGCCCCGTTCGGCGGCATCAAACAATCCGGCCTGGGCCGCGAAGGCTCCAGCTACGGACTGGATGAATACCTGGAAGTGAAGGCGTTTCATGTGGGCGGGTTGTAGCGTTCAGAACGGCGTACCAACGCGGAGCGTCGGCACGATAGTTGAGATTATCGTTCCTCACGCTCCAGCGTGGGGAACGATAATCCAACGCATCAGTAACCCTGGCCGCGATCCACCTGCCCCTGCATCGCTTCACCACGCTCAAAACGGCGAATGTTATCGAGCAGGCCAGGAAAGGCGCTTTCCGGCTGGGTCATGGCCGCCACATGCGGGGTCAGCAGGATCTTCGGGTGGGTCCAGAACGGATGGTCGGCTGCTGCCGGTTCCCGCTGCAGCACATCCAGTACCGCAGCGCTGAGTTGGCCGCTGTCCAGCGCTTCCAGCAAGTCCGCTTCCACCAGATGCCCGCCACGACCCATATTGATCAGCGCGGCACCCTTGGGCAATTGTTCGAAAAGCTGACGATTAAGGATGCCTTCGGTCTGCCCGGTCAGCGGCAGTACACACAGCAAAATGTCGCACTGCCCCAGAAAGGCTTGCAGTTGCCCTTCCCCGGCATAGCACTCGACAGCGTCGATTCGATGCTCGCTGCGCGCCCAGCCCGACAGTTGGAAACCGAACGGTTTGAGGCTCGACAGAATATGCTGCGCCTGCAACCCAAGCCCCATCACGCCCACTCGACGTTGCCTTGCCGGTATCAGCGGGTGGGCTTTCCAGACGCCTTCAACCTGCTGCTGCCGATAACGCAGCATTTCCCGGTGCAGGGTCAGCACGGCAAAGGTTGCGTACTCACACATCCCGTGACTGATGCCGGGGTCCAGCAGACGCACCACCGGCAGCGATTTCGGAATACGGCTCAGGTCCAGCTGGTCCACACCTGCCGAGAGGGCGAACAGCACTTTCAGGTTGGGCAGCAGCTCCTGCAGATCATCGGGCGCCAGCCAGGCACCCAGATAGTGGATGTCGGCCGGGGCGCCGATGTCCGGCCATACCCTCCATTCAATGTCCGGCGCGTGCTCGGCAAACAGGACGCGCCATCGTTCGGCACGTGCGGGATCGGCTTTGTAGAGCAGGGCGGGCATGGGCATTTCCTGAGCATGAAAGGGGAGCCCCATCATGCCGCAAATGCAAAGCAGGATCTGTCGAAACGCCTGCTTCCTGGCCTCTCCAATGTCCGAAAAGCGCCGCTGCCCGGCAGATTGCATGGCGATTTGCGGGCATGAAGGAATCTGCCGTTTGCAAGGCGAAAAACAGTCGATATGGACATCTGAGGGGGCAAGTTCGGCGTAGATCATTTCGCTGAACGCTTAACCTGAACAGCATCGCAGCCACCCCGCCGGCTGCCTGGCCCACGACAGGTATAACCATGAACAGCAAAGTCGACGAAACCCCTCATCTGCTCCGCCAGCGCGATCAGTTCGTGCCGCGCGGGATTGTCACGGCCCACCCGCTGGTCATCGACCGGGCACAGGGTTCTGAATTGTGGGACGTCGATGGCAAGCGCTATCTGGATTTCGTCGGCGGTATCGGCGTGTTGAACATCGGCCACAACCACCCGAACGTGGTCGCGGCGATTCAGGCGCAACTGACCAAAGTCACCCACGCCTGCTTTCAGGTGGCGTCCTATCAGCCCTATCTGGACCTGGCCAAACGCCTGAGCCATCTCATCGCGGGCCAGAGCGGCATCGATCACAAGGCCGTGCTTTTCACCTCCGGCGCCGAAGCGGTCGAAAACGCGGTGAAAATCGCCCGCGCCCACACCAATCGCCCGGCAATCATCTCGTTCCGCGGCGGTTTTCATGGCCGTACGCTGCTTGGCACCACGCTGACCGGCATGAGCCAGCCGTACAAACAGAATTTCGGCCCTATGGCCCCCGAAGTGTTCCATACGCCGTACCCGAACGAGTATCGCGGCGTGACCAGCGAAGTCGCGCTGGCGGCGTTGCACGAGCTGTTGGCCACTCAGGTTGCACCGGAGCGTGTGGCGGCGATTCTGATCGAGCCGATGCAGGGCGATGGCGGCTTCCTGACTGCGCCTGTGGAGTTCATGAAGGCCTTGCGTGCGCTGACCGAGCAACACGGCATCGTGCTGATTGTCGATGAAATCCAGTCCGGTTTCGGGCGGACCGGCAAATGGTTCGGTTTCGAGCATTCGGGTATCCAGCCTGATCTGGTGACCGTGGCCAAGAGCCTGGCGGGCGGCATGCCGCTGTCGGGCGTGGTCGGGCGTGCCGAGATCATGGACGCACCGCTTCCGGGCGGCCTGGGCGGCACCTACGGCGGTAATGCGCTGTCGTGCGCCGCTGCGCTGGCGGTGATCGACACGTACGAGCAGGAAAACCTGCTGGCACGCGGCGAGCAGTTGGGCGAACGTCTGCGTGCGGGTCTGCTTGCGCTCAAAGAACGTTACGCGTGTATTGGCGACGTGCGCGGCACGGGTTTCATGCTCGCCATGGAGCTGGTCAAGAATGACGCGGCACGCAGTCCGGACGCCGATCTTAACCAGAAGGTCATCGATCAGGCGCGCATCGGCGGCCTGCTGGTGATCAAGTGCGGCGTGTACCGCAACGTCCTGCGTTTCCTGGCCCCACTGGTGACCACCGAGCAGCAGATCGATGAAGCACTGGGCATTCTCGACGCTGCCTTGGCACGAGTATTGAAGTCCAGCTGAGCGCAAGCGTGGTCGCGGCCGTCGCGAGACGCTGCGACCACCCGCGCTGGGGATCATTGTTGAATGGAGACGTTGCCTGCCATGGGGCTTATTGATTACCGCGCACTGCTGATCGATTGTGATGAAGTGCTGGTGGACCGTGATTCAGGTGTCTGGGCGGCGTTGCAGCCGTTGCTGGAAAACGGCCTGAATACACCGGAGAAAGATCAGGTGCTGACCGAGTTCAATGACGTGGTCCGCACCTTGTACCCGCGCTTCGACGAACTGGGTTTCAGCGGGCTGCTGTGCTTTGCGCATCGACAGCTGGCCGAACGCCTGGGGCTCAAGGCGAGTTGGGAAGAGGGCATGACCTTCGCCCGCTCGGTGCCGAACTGGACGCTGTTCGAGGATGCGCCCGGCGCGATGCTCTACCTGCGCAAGTTCTATCGATTGCTGGTGTACGCCGACCGCGACCTGCAGGATCGCGGTGTGCTGTGCGAACGACTGGGGCTCGAGCCCGACAGCCTGCTGTCACTGACCACCCACCCGCTGAACGACACGGCGTGGCTTGCCGACATGGATCTGGAGCCGCGTGACACCCTGATAGTGTCACGCCCTCCGGCCTCGGCGCTGAGTACTGGCGGGCTGTGCCTGATCCGCCGCAGCCGTGAGCAACACCGTCAGCCATGCACCGCCGACCTGTGCATCAACAGCATGGCCGATCTGGTCGCTCAGCATCAGCTGTCTTTACGGCGCTGATTTTGCTAGAAGGTAGGCACCGTGAATGGCAATACAAGAGGTAGGTAATGGAAGGCTTGGTCAAACTGGATCGGATTGATATCAATATTTTGGTAGAACTCCAGAAAGACGGGCGCATGACCAACGTCAGCCTGGCCGATGCCGTCGGACTTTCCGCGAGCCCTTGCCTGCAACGCGTCAAACGTCTGGAGTCGGCAGGTTATATTTCCAGCTACAAGGCGCACCTTAATCTGGCCAAGATCACCGAATCGGTCACCGTGTTCACGGAAATCTCCCTCAGCGACCACAAGCGCGAAGACTTCGCTAAATTCGAAGCCAACATCCGTCACGTCGACGAAGTGCTGGAATGCCACCTGATCAGCGGCGGCTACGATTACCTGGTGCGCTTCATGACCCGCAGCATTCAGCATTACCAGGAAGTGATCGAAGAGCTGCTGGACAAGAACATCGGCATCTCCAAGTACTTCAGCTACATCGTCATCAAATCCCCGGTCATGAAAGACGGCGTACCGCTGCGCAAACTGTTGCGCCACTGAAGCTCCAGCCAAGAGGACGCGGAGCGTCCGGAACGGCATACCCACTTCAAAGCATGGGCACGAGGGCCATGTGGATTGTGGGAGTGACCGGGACGGCGATCTGCATTGCTTCGAAGGCGGTGGTTAAAGCGACCTGATATCAAGGCTGACTGGCCTCTTCGCGAGCAAGCTCGCTCCCACAGGATGGGTGTATCGCGCTGAGCCACGATGGTGTTTGCCCGGACACCTCGCGCGCCACCCGCTCTGCGATATCCCTGACACCTATCGTTCCTCACGCTCCAGCGTGGGAATGCCTTGCGTGACGCTCCGCGTCACAGATCTGCGCAGCACCGCATACGCAGCCGTGAATACCGGGCAAAGAATATGTATTTCTGAAATTCTGGCATAGGGCTACTATCCGGACGGCACTTTGGCCGGGCTTTTGCTCGTGCAGATTTGAAAACCGGCAGGAGCCCCTGTCGTCATGGATTTCAAAAGGATGTGTTCGATGCCCGTAGCCCCTCGTTTCCTTGACCATTACCGCAAGGCCGACCGGATCATGCTGGGTCTGATCTGGCTGTTGTTCATCTACGCGCTCGGGTTGGCGTTCTGGTTCGACACCTTCACCCAGGCAGTCGTCGTCGGTGGCGGCACCGCGGTGGTGCTGACCGGGCTGTATCGGGCCATCGGCGGCACCCGATTGATGCGTTGCTGCTTCGGTGTGGGCCTGATGGTCATGACCGCGCTGCACATCAATCAGACCCACGGGCAGGTCGAGATACATTTCGGCATCTTCGTCCTGCTGGCAGTGCTGACCTTCTACCGCGACTGGCTGCCGATTCTGGTCGCTGCCGTCACCATCGCTCTCCACCACATCGTTTTCCATGCCTTGCAGCATTCCGGCTTCCCGGTGTACGTCATGCACCACGGCTTCGGCTGGAGCATGGTCCTTGTGCATGCGGTGTATGTAGTCGTTGAAAGCGCGATTCTGGTTTACCTGGCCGTGCAGAATCAGGCCGAGGCGGTCGAGAATCAGGACATGCTGGACCGGATGCTGGCCACCACCAACCAGTTCTCTACCGATAGCCAGTCCAGCGAGCGCTCGGGCAAACATGTCTCGCTGGCGCAACGTTTCGAGCAGTTTCTGGCGCAGATCACCAGCCTGGTCGACGGTGTGGTACGTGACACTCGCGGGCTGGGCGAACTGGGTCATGACCTCGCCAGGGCCAGTGGTACGCTGGAAACCGGTGCGCAGCATCAGCTCAGTGAAATCGCCCGCATGACCAGCGCCATGCAGCGCATGGGCGAAGCCATGAACGATATCTCCAGCCACGTCGCGCAAGCTGTGCAGCGGGCCGGTGACGCCAGCGATCAGGTCGCCCACGGGCGCGACAGTGTCGACCGTGCGCAGAGCGAAATCACCCAGCTTGCCGCACGCATCACGACCACCGATGAAACCGTACAGGCCCTGGCCAACCAGTCAGAACAGATCGGCAAAGTGCTGGACGTGATCGGCAGCATTGCCGAGCAGACCAACCTGCTGGCCCTCAATGCTGCAATCGAAGCCGCACGCGCCGGTGAGCAGGGCCGAGGCTTTGCGGTGGTGGCGGACGAGGTGCGCAACCTCGCGCAGCGCACAGCGTCGTCGACAAAGGAAATCCAGACCATCATCGAAGACCTGCAAAAAGGCAGTCGTCAGGCCGCTACGGCCATGAACGACAGCCTGCAGGGCGTCGGGCGTTGTGTCGAGGACAGCCAGCGCGCTTCGGAATCCTTGCGCGCCGTCGGCGAAGGCATCGGCCATATCACCCAGCTCAACGGCCTGATTGCCACGACGACCGAACAACAGTCCACCGTCAGCCGGGAAATTGCCGATCAGCTGCGCTCGGTACAGACCATCGCCGAGCACACCGCTGCCAATATCGGTGTGTTGGCGACCAGCAGCCAGAGCCTGTCGCCGCTGGCCATTCGCCTGGAAGCGCTGGGCCAGAGCTTTCACGCGTAGCTTTCGGGCTCAGGCAAACACCAGCCCCGATGAGCGCAGCAGTTCCTGAGTGTAGGCCTGCTGCGGTGCGGCGAAGATCTCACGGGACGGGCCCTGCTCGACCACCTTGCCGTCCTTGATCACGATCAGATCATGGGCCAGGGCGTGAACCACCGCCAGGTCATGGCTGATGAACAGGTACGTCAGACCGCGACGGATTTGCAGGTCACGCAGCAGGGCGACGATTTGCTTTTGCACGGTCCGGTCGAGCGCCGAGGTCGGCTCGTCGAGCAGGATCAGATCCGGTTCAAGCACCAACGCCCGTGCGATGGAAATACGCTGGCGCTGACCGCCGGAAAACTCGTGCGGGTAACGATGCCGGGTGGCCGGGTCCAGGCCGACTTCCTGCAACACGCGGATCACCGTCTGTTCCCGCTCTTTCGGCGTACCTATGTTGTGCGTCACCAGGCCCTCGGCAATGATCTGTTCCACGGTCATGCGCGGGCTGAGGCTGCCGAACGGGTCCTGAAACACCACCTGCAACTGGCGACGCAACCGGCGCATCAGGTGCTGACTATGCAGGCTCAGTTCCTTGGTGCCGAAGCGTATGCTGCCCTCTGAATCGACCAGCCGCAAAATCGCCTGACCCAAAGTCGATTTACCCGAACCCGACTCGCCGACAATGCCCAGCGTCTTGCCCTTGAGCAGCTCGAAACTCACCCCGTCCACCGCCTTCACATACTGCGGCTCACGTTTGAACCAGGCCTTGCCCAGCGGGAACCAGACCTTCAGGTCCTGCACCGACAGTAGCGTGTTGCTGTGCGTGGACGGCACCGGTTCGCCATCCGGCTCGGCATTGATCAGCAGGCGGCTGTAAGGGTGCTGCGGACTGTCGAACAGGGTCTGGCAATCGGCCTGCTCGACAATCTCGCCCTCACGCATCACGCAGACCCGCTGGGCGATGCGCCGCACCAGATTGAGGTCGTGGCTGATCAGCAGCAGCGACATGTTCAGCCGCTGTTGCAGGGACTTGAGCAATTCCAGAATCTTCACCTGCACGGTCACGTCCAGCGCGGTGGTCGGCTCGTCGGCGATCAGCAGATCCGGCTCGTTGGCCAGCGCCATGGCAATCATGATGCGCTGCCGCTGTCCGCCCGACAGTTGATGCGGATACGCCTTGAGACGTGACAGCGGGTCACGAATGCCGACCAGTTCCAGCAGCTCCAGGGTGCGGCTCAGCGCGGCCTTGCCCTTGAGGCCCTTGTGGGTCACGAGGATTTCACCGATCTGTTTTTCGACCGTGTGCAGCGGGTTCAGCGAACTCATGGGCTCCTGAAAAATCATCGCCACGCGATTGCCGCGCAGGCTGCGCAACTGCTTGTCGCTGGCGCTGACCAGATCCAGCCCGTCGTAACGAATCGAGCCCTGGGTGCTGACGGTTTTCGCCGGCAACAGACGCAGAATCGAATGCGCCGTGACCGACTTGCCCGAGCCGGATTCGCCCACCAGCGCCAGGCACTCGCCACGACGGATGTCGAGGCTGACGCCATGCACCACTTCGCGGCCGTTGAAAGCGACCCGCAGGTCGCGAATTTCAATCAGGTTGTCTTGCATGTCAGCTCCGAGGATCGAACGCGTCGCGGCAGGCTTCGCCGATGAACACCAGCAGAGAAAGGATCAAGGCCAGCACCACGAACGCGGTCAGCCCCAACCAGGGCGCCTGCAGATTACGCTTGGCCTCGCCGATCAGCTCGCCCAGCGACGCACTGCCCGCCGGCATGCCGAAGCCGAGAAAATCCAGCGCAGTGAGGGTGGCGATGGCGCCGGTGATGATGAACGGCAGGTAGGTCAGGGTGCTGGTCATCGCGTTGGGCAGGATGTGCCGCCACATCAGCGCAGCGTCGGTCAGGCCCAGTGCGCGGGCGGCTTTGACGTATTCCAGATTGCGCCCGCGCAGGAACTCGGCACGCACCACGTCAACCAGCGACAGCCAGGAGAACAGCGCCATGATCCCCAGCAGCCACCAGAAACTGGGGGACACGAAGCCGGACAGAATAATCAGCAGGTACAGCACCGGCAGCCCCGACCAGATCTCCTGAATGCGCTGGCCGATCAGGTCGGTCATGCCGCCGTAGTACCCCTGAATCGCCCCGGCACACACGCCGATCACCGTGCTGATCGCGGTCAGCAGCAGCGCGAACAGAATGGAAATCCGCGCGCCGAACAACACCCGCGCCAGCACATCACGGGCCTGTTCATCCGTGCCCAGCCAGTTGATGTGGTCCGGCGGGCTGGGCGATGGCGCGTCCAGGTCGTAGTTGATGGTGTCGTAGCTGAACGGGATCGGCGCGAACAGCATCCAGCCGTTTTTTGCCGCGATCAGCTTGCGCACATAATCGCTGGCATAGTCCGGCTCGAAAGGCAGCTCGCCGCCGAAATCGGTTTCCATGTAGGTGTGCAACACCGGGTAATACATCTGCCCGTCGTAGCTGACCAGCAGCGGCTTGTCGTTGGCGATCAGTTCGCCGCACAGGCACACCAGCATCAGGCCGATGAAGATCCACAGCGACCACCAACCGCGACGGTTGGCCTTGAACAGGTCGAAGCGACGCCGGGTCTGGGGAGAGAACTCGAACATCAGGCGCTCCTCGCGGAAAAGTCGATGCGTGGGTCGACCAGCGTGTAACACAGGTCACCGATCAGTTTGATCAGCAGGCCGAACAGCGTGAACAGAAACAGCGTGCCGAATACGATGGGGTAGTCGCGCGAGACGGCTGCTTCGTAGCTCATGCGCCCCAAACCATCGAGGCCGAAGATGGTTTCGATCAGCAGCGAGCCGGCGAAGAACACCTCGATCAAGGCCTGCGGAATACCGGCGATCACCAGCAACATGGCGTTGCGAAACACGTGGCCGTACAGCACGCGATGCTCGGTCAGGCCCTTGGCGCGCGCCGTGACTACGTACTGGCGGCTGATCTCGTTGAGAAAGCTGTTCTTGGTGAGGATGGTCAGCGTGGCGAAGCCGCCGATTACCAGCGAGCTGACTGGCAACACCAGGTGCCACAGATAGTCCTTTACCTTGCCCCAGGTGCTCAGGCTGTCGAAGTTTTCCGAGAACAGCCCTTGCGCCGGAAACCAGCTCAGGTAACTGCCCCCGGCAAACACCACGATCAGCAGAATGGCGAACAGAAACGCGGGCGTGGCGTAACCGATGATCACCAGCGTGCTGCTCCAGACATCGAACGCGCTACCGTGCCGCACCGCCTTGCGAATGCCCAGCGGGATGGAAATCAGGTAGGTGATCAGCGTCGCCCAAAGCCCGAGGGACAGCGACACCGGGAGCTTTTGTGCAATCAGTTCGGTGACCGGCGCACCGCGGAAGAAGCTGGTGCCGAAGTCCAGCTGTGCGTAATTCTTGAGCATCAGCCACAGTCGTTCGTGCATCGGTTTGTCGAAACCGTAATGTTCCTTGATCTGCTCGATCAGCGCCGGGTCCAGCCCACGGGTGCTGCGGCTGGCGGTGCCGCTTGCGGCTACTTCGCCCCCGCCGCCCCCCACACCGTTGGGGCTGAAGCCCTGAATGCGCGCGATGGCCTGCTCGACCGGTCCGCCGGGAGCGGCCTGCACGATCAGGAAATTCACAATCAGAATGGCCAGCAGCGTGGGAATGATCAGCAGCAGGCGTCGAATCACATAAGCCAGCATCTCAGTACTCCTTGGCGGCGGCAGGCTTGCCGGTCAGCGCAGCGGCCTGAGCATTGGTCAGCGGCGTCGGGCTGATCTGCCACCAGGTTTCCAGACCAACGTCATAGGTCGGTGCCACATCCGGCATGCCGAAACGGTTGGCGAACACCAGTGGCGTGCCCTTGGAGTAGTAGTTGGGAATCATGTAGTAACCCCATTGCAGGACCCGGTCCAGGGACCGTGCGTAGAGCACCATGTCATTGCGCGTATTGGCGCTGACCAGCCCGTCGATCAGCGTGTCCACCGCAGGATTGCGCAGCACCATGGCGTTGGAGCTGCCCACTTCGGTGGCGCTTTGCGAGCCGTACAGGTTGTACAGCTCACGGCCAGGGGAAATGATCGGATTACCGTTTTTCGGCAGGTTGACCACGATCATGTCGTAGTCCCGCGCATTGAGCCGGTTGATGTACTGCGCCGAATCGATGCGCAGGAAATCCAGGGTGATGCCGATCTGCGCCAGCGTGCGCTTGAACGGCAGAATCAGCCGGTCGAAACCGCCCTGACCGTCGATGAAGCTGAACACCATCGGCTCGCCCGCCGCGTTGACCAGCTTGTTGTCCTTCGGATGCCAACCGGCTTCGGCCAGCAGCTTGAGGGCCTGCAACTGCTTGTCACGGATGTAGCCGCTGCCGTCGGTTTTCGGTGGCTGATAGACCTTGCTGAACACCTCTTCCGGCACTTGGCCGCGCAAGGGCTCGAGAATTTTCAGCTCGGCCGGGGTCGGCAGCTCGGTGGCGGCCATGTCGCTTTTCGGGAAATAGCTTTGTTCGCGCACGTAGAAATTGCGCATGACCCGACGATTGATCCAGTCGAAATCCCACAGCAACGACAGCGCCTCGCGCACGCGGCGGTCCTTGAACATGGGTTTGTCCAGATTGAACACAAAGCCCTGCGCGGCGACCGGACGTTGCGGTGCGAGGATGCGCTTTTGCAGGCGCCCGTCGTCAATCGCCGGGCCGCTGTAGCCGACCACGAAGCCTGAAGAGGAGAACTCGCGGTTGTAGTCGAACGTCCCGGCCTGCAGCAACTGGCGGGCGATTTCGGTGTCGCCGTAGTAGTTCACGGTGAGCGTGTCGAAGTTGTACAGGCCACGGCTGACCGACAGGTCCTTGCCCCACCAGTTCTTGACCCGTTCGAAGGTGACGCTGCGCCCGGCGTCAACCTTGGCGACCCGGTACGGCCCGTTGCCCAAAGGCGGCTCGAAACCGCCGCCGTTGGCGAAGTCGCGGGTCTTCCACCAGTGTTCGGGGAGGATGTGCAGGCTGGCGATGTCCAGCGCCAGCATGCGGTTGAGGTTGTTCTTGAAGTCGAAGCGAATCTGCAGCGGCCCTTCGATGGTCACCTCTTTGACGTCAGCGAACATGGGTCGATAACTGAAGCTGGCCTTGGTGGTTATCAGCTCGAAGGTGTAGCGCACGTCTTCGGCGGTGACGGGCTTGCCGTCCTCGAAGCGCGCCTTGGGGTTGAGGAAAAAACGAATCCACAGACCGTCCGGGTCCATCTCCATCTTTTCCGCGATCAGGCCATACACCGTGTACGGCTCATCCAGCGAGCGATAGGCCAGTGGCGAGTACACCCAGCTGTCGACCTCGCGCACATTGATGCCCTGATCGACGTAGGGATTGAGGTAATTGAACTGGCCGATTTCTTCCGCCGACCGGGTCAGCGAACCACCCTTGGGAGCGTTCGGGTTGACGTAATCGAAGTGCTGGAAACCGGCCGGGTATTTCGGTGCCTCGCCATAGACGGTCAAGGCGTGGGTCGGCGTCGCCAGCACAGTCTGCCAGCCACTGCACAGTGCAACACCCAGAAGCAGGCGCCGCAGAAAACGGTTAAGACGCGACATGGTGGGGCTTTCCTCGTACGCACTGAATGACGGAACACTGCGAAAAAGCCCCCGGCCGGGGAAGGCGGATGAAACCTGGGCCGGAGGGGGCGAGCTCGCAATCTGACGTGGCCCACGGAGCGTTATGGGCCACGTCGTCACACTCAGAAGTGGTAAGTCGCGCGGGCGAACAGGGTGCGGCCCAGCGGGTCGGCGTAACGAGGGTCGTAGCCGGACTGGAAGTTGTAGGCCTGGTTGGAGAACGGCGGGTTGCGGTCGAACATGTTGCGCACACCGGCGTCGATATCCAGCACTTTGTCGAAGGTATGACCCACCGACATGTCCCACAGCGCATACGACGCGACCCGCGCATTGGTGGTGCGGTCGTAGTCGTTGTAGCCGCTGGTGAAGCGGTTGGTGATGGAGGCGCGGGTATCGCCCAGTGCCCAGGTACCGGTCAGCACGTGTTTCCAACGCGAAATCACGCCGTCGCCCTGGAAGTCGCCGACCTTGTCGGTGTACGGGCCGTCGATGATGTTCTGGAAGTCATAACGCGTCACATAGGTGCCGGTCATGCCCAGACCGAACTGACCATAAGGCGTGTTCGGGAAGCGATAGTCGAGGGTTACGTCGACACCGCTGGTCTTGACGATGCCCAGGTTGGCGTTGCCGGTGACGATATTGGCGATCGAACCGTCGGCAGCGCGCACGTAGCGGTCGGCGTAGGTGTTGGGGTCATCGAACACGGTCGACTCGGGGAACGCCTGGATCTGGTTGGAAATGTGAATCCACCAGAAATCCAGGCCCATCGACAGGTTGTTGACCGGCTGATAGACGAAGCCCAGCGTCATGTTGCGGGCTTTTTCCGGGGCCAGCTCGGTGTTGCCTCCACCATTGTTGAGGAACTGCTGCTGGCAATCACGACCGGCGTTACCACCCGGCTGGACGACGCCACCGGCACACAGAACCGGGTCGTTGTAATAGCCCTGGGTGAAAGTCGTACTGCGCGGGGCATACAGTTCGTAAAGCGACGGCGCGCGGAAACCTTCGCTGTAGGCACCACGGACCACCAGTTGCTTGAACGGCTGGTAGCGGAACGAGTATTTCGGGTTGGTGGTGCTGCCGAAGTCGCTGTATTTGTCGTGACGGACGGCGGCGGTCAGTTCAAGGCTGTCCAGCACGGGCACGTTCAGTTCGGCGTATTCCGCCTTGACGCTCCTGTCGCCTTCGACGCTACCGGCGGCATCTGCGCCCAGGCTGCTGATGTCGTTGACGTAGGCTTCGTACTGCTGATGCATTTTCTCTTTGCGGTATTCGCCGCCCAACGCCAGACCCGCAGGGCCTGCACCGAACCAGTCACCGATTTCCCGGCTGATGCGCGCATCGAGCCCGGCCACCCGGCCCACAGCACTGGAGTACTGGCCGTGATATTCGTTGGCATCGATCAGTGCCTGACCGGCAGCGGTTTGCGGGCCGAACGGGTTAAGGGTGCCATTGGCCAGGCCGTTGAGCATTGCAGCGTCACTGACATAACCGTTGGTGAGCGATGACAGGACTTTGTTCTGGTTGTAAGAAGCACCTACGTTGTAGTCCCAGCCGCCCACCAGGCCGTCGAAGTTCAGCAGGAAACGCTGGCTGGTGTTCTGGTCGCTGGACCCGCGTGGCCCGGCTGCGGTTTCTCGCCAGGCTGTGCTGATCGGTTGGGTCGGGTCGAGAGTAAAGTCGGTCGGTGCCGGAGTGATGCCGTTGCCGGGATAAAAAGGCGACGATGAGTCCAGAGACAGGCCGGTAAGGGGCGCAGGCCCGATATCGGTATGGTTGTTGTTACGAGCCCAGAAGTATTCGAGGCTGACGTTATGATCGTCTGCCAGCTTGCCGGTGGCCTTGCCAAAAAACGAGGTCTTTTCGGTTTGCGGGATCAGGTCGATGTATTCACGGGTGCTGAACCGGCAGATGCCGTTGCTGGCGATCAGGTTAGGGCCGCCGCAGTTTCTGCCCAGCGGGTTCGCAGAGTTGTCACCCTGGAAGTAATTGCCGGGATAGGCCGTACCGGAGGTCTGATTGAGCCCGCGTCCTGGCACGTAATCTCTGGCAAACGAGCGGTCGTTGGCGTCCAGGTTTTGCTGCTTGTTGTAGTTGAATACACCCATGACGTTGAAGCGGTCTTGCTCCAGATCGCCAAAGCCCCAACTGGCGCTCATGTCCTTGGTGGCACCGCCGCCGCTGGCGGTCGGGGTTTCTCCACCCAGGGTCAGGCTGCCGTCGGTCAGGGATTTTTTGGTGATGAAGTTGATCACACCGCCAATGGCGTCAGTCCCGTATAGCGCCGAGGCGCCGTCACGCAATACTTCCACACGGTCGATGGCGGCAAAAGGGATCATGTTCAGGTCGATGGCGCTGCCGTTGGGCGTGCCCACACCCGACAGTGCGTTATTGGCCAGACGGCGGCCGTTGAGCAGCACCAGCGTCTTGTTGGCGCCGATGCCGCGCATATCGGCAAACGAGGCACCACCTGTTCCGGCGCCGACCGAGCCTGCGCTGTTGTTGATCGACTGGCTGCCGGTAATGCGCTGGACCATTTCCTGGGTGGTGGTCACGCCCTGTTTCTTCAGGTCGTCGGCGCGCAGGATGGTTATCGGCACGGCGGTTTCGGCATCGACCCGGCGGATTGCCGAACCGGTGACTTCTACACGTTGCAGTTGAGTTGTGGCAGGCACAACCGCTGCACTGGTGGACACGGCCGAGCCGCTGGTATCCGCATCGACGGCATCTGCCGCCTGGGCACCGCTCATGCCCATGGCCAATGCACAGAGCAGGGCACGTGGATGACGCCGGACCGCGAGGGCCAGTGGTTTGAGGGTGCAACCGGGAAGATTCATCAGCATGGTTAGTTCCGACTTGATCCAGACATTATTGAAATGGCCTTGTGAGCCCTCTGTTCCCGACGCGGTTGTGCCGAGCGGGAGTTCCACTTCTTCTTTTTCCAGCAAGCCGCTCCCCTCCAAGGGCTTTTCAGCCCACGGACAACCGCATTCACGGGGGTCGGGTCAGACGGCTTCGCGAGGCGAAGCCACCCGGTCAGTCGAGCGTCATTTCGCTGTCATGACGGATATCTTCGTAATGCCGGAACGTTCGATGGAGGCCATGGCCTTGGCCACCTGGCCATAATTCACGGCGGTATCGGCCTGCAACTGAACGCGGATTTCCGGGTCCTTGGCCTTTTCGTCCTGCAGGCTTTTTTCCAGCAGCTCCGGGGCGATTTCCGATTTGGCGAGGTAGAACTTGCCGTCCTGATCGACGCTGACCACCACCGGGTTTTTCTTCTCGGCGGGGGCGACTGCGTCGGTCTTGGGCAAGTTGACCTTGATCGCGTTGGTCATCAGCGGCGTGGTGACGATGAACACCACCAGCAGCACAAGCATCACGTCGACCAGCGGCGTGACGTTCATTTCGCTGAGTACTTCATCGCTGTCCTGAGTGGAGAAAGACATTAGCTGGCCTCCCGAACGGCATGGCCATTCTTGCTGGCGATGGGCTGACGGGTGACCGCGAAGGCGCTGCGCTGGGCGAGGGCGTCGAAGTCGTGGGCGAAGTCATCCATGTCGGCCACGGCGAGCTTGAGGCGGCGCAGGAAGAAGTTGTAGATCAACACTGCTGGCACGGCTACGGCGATACCCACACCGGTGGCGACCAGCGCGTGACCGATAGGCCCGGCGACCGCTTCAAGGCTCGCCGAGCCGGTCACACCGATGCTTTGCAGTGCTTCCATGATCCCCCAGACCGTACCGAACAGGCCGATGAAGGGCGCGGTGCTGCCGATACTCGCGAGAATTGCCTGACCACTTTCCAGTGCGCGACGCTCTTTTTGTATCTGCTGGCGCAGGTTGCGCTCCAGACGGTCCGAGCGGTTGATGGTGTGCGCCAGTTGTTGCGTGGTGCGCGGCGACTCATCGACCGCCATGGCTTCGAAGCCACTATTGGCGATACGCGCCAGCGCGCCGGGGTATTGCGCAGAATGCTCGGCAGCGGTGAGCAGGTCCGGTGCGCTCCAGAAGGCTTTGGTGAATTGTTTGTTCTGGGACTTCTGGCGCACGTACTGCGCCGACTTGATCAGCAACAGTGCCCAACTCAATACGGAAAACAGAATCAGTGCCCAGAGCACGGCCGGGACGATCATGGAAGAGAGCGATGCGTTCATGGTTTAAACCTCACCAGCTTTGATAATTGAATAGTCGGTTGTCATGCGCCGGATCATTCCGGCAACTTGAAGTCGATGGTCTGCGTCGCGAAGCCTTCTATCGGCGTGTCACCGCGTTTGGCCGGTATGAACTTCCAGTTGCGCACAGCCTCCACGGCCGCTTCGTCCAGTACCGGTTTGCCGCTGGATTTGGTCACCTCGACAGCGCCAGCGCGGCCGTTTGGCAGCACCTTGATGCGCAGAATCACGCGACCTTCCCAACTGCGTCGTAAGGCCAGCCCCGGGTATTCCGGCGGCGGGTTGCCCAGGCTGGCGAGCCCGGATACCGCAGCGCTTTCCTTGACCGGAGCCGGTGGCGCAGCAGGTGCCGGCGGCGCGGGCGCAGGTGTTGGCGGCGCGGGCGGGCTGGGTGCGGCGGCAGGCGTTGGCGCAGGCGGCGTCGGCTTTTTCACCGGCTCGACTTTCTTGACCGGCTTGGGCTTCTCGACCTTGGGCTTTTCCACTGGCTTGGGCGGCGGCTCGACAGCGTCCGGATCCTCGACCGGTTGTTCCGGTTCGGGGGGAGGCGGTGGAGGCGGCGGCGGAGGTGGTGGCTCGGGCGGCGGCGGTTCCGGGGCAGGTGGCGTAGGGCTGGTCAGTTCAATGGTCATTTCCGGAACTTGTGGTGCAACTTCCGGGACGTCTGGCTGGGCAGTTTGCATGTACCACCAGATCGCACCATGAATAAGGACCGACGCAGCAATCAACACCATTACTTGCGGCTTGTTAAGGCCGCCCGGACGCGACGTATTGGCGCTGAAAGGAATACCCTGCCACGCCGTCGAAGTGTCATCGGGCGAAGGAGAGGGGACCGCTTTCATTATTACCGCATCATTCATTAACGCTCCCTCGGGTAGTTAAAGGGCAATAAGATTCCGCTCGAACAATGGGTAACTGTTCGATTGATGGAGACCTGCATATTGTGGATAGGCAGGGCAACGCGGTGGGTGCGCACACGGCGAACTCAAACAGTTAAAGGACGTCTTGAATCAGGGCACTGACATTGCAGATCCTTGCTTGCTTATCGTCATGTACGGGGACGTACAGCGATGTTCCTGAATGCTTACACTGCAACCGCTGTGCCAGAAAGCCCTCGCTGGAACCGCTGATGCAGAGCGGGTGTCGCATTCGTATAACTATTTATCGATTCCCGATTTCGTTGACTTCAAAGCGGCAGATATGAATAAGACCTTGAACAAAAAAACAGGCAAACAATGACCCTCTGCATGAGCAGACGCGTTCAAAAATCATGACCTGCAAGTCACTTTTTTAAATGCACCAATACTGTGTCACTAGGACCACGTTGGTGCGTTAGTTGGTCAGCGCCTCATAAAAACAATACTCCGTGTGGGTACGGCGGTTGTGCGGACAGTTGTGGTTATTGAAATAAACGCCACCCTTTTAGATGATGGCAAAATGAAAGCACTCAAAATAAAGTGTCGGACACTCTTTATAGGTCGACCGTCTTTTAATTAAAAACAACCCCGTGTGTACTTAATGACGCGCACAGGCGTGCAAGGCGCTGATTCATCATCAGAACATTCAAGGCACACGCGAAATGTCTTAAGTCCAGACGTGCAGGGCGGTCGAATAACAGCGCGCAGATCGGGACAAGGTTGAAGCGGCCGTGCCGGCATCGCTTGAGGCAGGTGATGCCCAAGGTGTGAATTGCCAGCGTAACGGTGGTCTGACGCAAGACTGATAGGGCACAGCTAGATTCCTTTCCTGGCGGGCAGCGAGACTTGTGGTCTGCTCCCCTGCACTGTTTGTGGACGCTCTGACGTCCGTGAACTGCACTTTGGTGCGTGTAGGCACCCCATGAATGCAGCGTGCACCATTGGTTTATGGCACGACCGTTCCACTTGAAAGATCTGTGCCAATTTGTGTCTTTTTGTATCTGGAGGGGTACATTTTCATGTAATCGACGCTAAAGGCCCCCGCCGGGTGATGTTCGGGGCCTTGACTTGAAAACATGGGAGAAGATGACAGCCAGCGATGGCTGGCTCTGGGGAAGGGCATTACTTTTCAGAGCGTCAGGGACCGCTTCGATACTCAGAGCTGCTCCAGCGCTTGTATCCGGATCTTGAACCCGTTGGGTGCGAGGATTTTCTGCCAGCCGACGTATCTGAATTGGGCGTCGGGGTTGATCCAGTCACCGCTGTTCACGCCGCGGGTTCCTCTGATCGCGAATCTTTTTACTGACCCACATGGGCCATTGAATCTGGGGTCAGTCGTATAAATGACGTACGGCTCCACGTACTGCGTGGCCCGCAGATACTTTCCGCATTGCTGGTCAACGTTAATCAGTGTTGACTTCAGCTCAGCGTCACCGACCATGTCGTCATACATTTTCAGAAACGTGATATTGCCTACGTCCTTGAACCCCAACGATCTCGCCTGTTTGTATTCAGGTAAATTCTGGTGAGCGATCAAGTCGGCTTTCTTTTGCTTCTTGTCTTCAATGGCCTGAGCGGCCGCCAGAGTAGCTTCGGCCTGCTTGCGTAACTTACCCGCTTTAGCGTAAGTGGCATTGCATCGCGCAAGCTCCTCTGCGCTCACACCCATTTCGCTGGGGGTGTAGTTGTCAGCGCTGAGGGAGTAGGAAGTAATAGTGAGCGAGTTGATCACTTCTTTTGGGTCCAGCGGGCCTTGTTGAGCCTCCAGAGAATCCACTTGCTCTTGCGTTTTGTTGCAGTGCTCCATGTAGAGGGTGTAGGGAGAGTAGGCGTCATTTTTGTCGGAGTCGGTATACATCTTGGCAAAAACCAGGGGGCTGATGGCGGTCGTCACAAACGCCAGGAAAATACACCTGATTGGAAGAGCAAAGGTCATGACTTATTCCTTTAGGGTTAAAACCTGATCCGTGAGCATCACTTGGCAGCCGCCGGGTTGTGCCATTATAACGACATCGCTCTGTTGTTGCTTTTTCTGATCTCGAAAATACTGGTCACCAGAACGCAGCAGGTGCGCTGAGCGCCTTGCTGAACACCTCAATGGCACGCTCGACGTCTGCCTGCGTGGTGTAGCGGCCAAGGCTGACACGCACGCTGGCCAGGGCCTTGGCGGAGTCCATGCCCAGAGCGAGCAGCACATGCGAGGGGGCATTGCTGGCCGAGTTGCACGCAGACGTCGAGGACAACGCCAGGCTGTGGGATAGCTGCGAGCTGGTGAAGCCACTGCCGGTGATGCACAGGTTCAGGGTGTGCGGAATGCGTTGTTGCGGACAGCCATTGAGCTGCACATCCGGCAGGCTCAACAAGCCTTCGCGCAGGTGGCGACTCAGCTCTTCGATACGGCGGTTTTCAGTGTCGGCCTGGCTGATCGCCAACGCAAAGGCTGTACCCATGCCGACGATCTGATGGGTGGCCAAGGTGCCCGAACGAAAGCCGCCTTCATGTCCGCCGCCGTGGATCTGCGCTTTCAGCAACGAATGCGCGCGTGGGCCCACGTACAGCGCGCCAATGCCCTTGGGGCCGTAGGCCTTGTGCGCCGAGAACGACATCAGGTCGACGGCCAGACTCGCCAGATCGACCTTCACCTTGCCGACGCCCTGCGCAGCGTCCACATGAAACAGCGCACCGTGCTCGCGCACCAAGGCGCCAATGCTGGCAATATCGGTCAGCGTACCCAGCTCGTTATTCACCAGCATCAGCGATACCAGCAGCGTGTCTTCGCGCAATGCAGCCTGTACGGCGTGAGGCTGGATCAGGCCCTGAGCGTCCGGCCTCAGCCAAGTGACGGGAAAGCCCTGGCGCTCCAGTGTGCTGACGGTGTCGAGCACGGCCTTGTGTTCCAGCACGCTGGTGATGATGTGACGGCGCTGCGCGCTGGAATCATGGGCGATGCCCTTGATCGCCAGGTTGTTGGACTCGGTTGCGCCGGAGGTCCAGACAATGGTGTCGACAGGCGCACCCACCGCATCGGCCACCTGCGCGCGTGCCTGTTCAACGGCCTGCCGCGCCACCTGCCCATAACCGTGCCCGCTGGATGCCGGATTACCGAAATGACCTTCGCGCCCCATGCAGGCAACCATAGCGTCGATGACCTGTTCATCAACAGGCGTGGTGGCGGCGTAATCCAGATAGAGCGCAGAAGTGGTCATGGGCAATTCGCTTTGTAATCGAGTCAAAATCAAGGGCTGGCATTACCAGACCGACTGCTTGAAAGATTACTGATCCGCAGGCGAAAATTTTTTGATATTTACACGGATACGAGCAGCCAAAGCGAAAAAATATTCGCTTACGCTTGGATTTTTACGATTAAAAATTCTAGGATGCTGCTTCAGGCGCAGAATCGCAGCCAGACACCCATCGTTCCTCACGCTCCGCGTGGGAATGCAGTTCTGGATGCTCCGCGTCCAATCCGAGGATGCAAGGGGCTGCACTGTTGGGTGACGCAGAGCGTCACGAAATGCATGCCAACGCGGAGCATTGGCACGATAGTCATGCTGCGTGAGGCGCAGATCGTAGCCAGACACCATCGTTCCTCACGCTCCGCGTGGGAATGCAGTTCTGGACGCTCCGCGTCCAATCCGGGAACTCAAGGGGCTGCACCGTTGGGTGACGCAGAGCGTCACGACAGGCATTCCCACGCGGAGCGTGAGGAACGATCAGTGTAAAGCGACTAACGCAGGAAACCGCTAATGGACAAATTCGACCGGGCAATCCTCAACATCCTGCAAACCGACTGCACCCGTTCGGTGGCGGACATCGCCGAGCGTATCGGCCTGGGCAGTACCGCGTGCTGGCGACGTATCCAGAAGCTGGAAGAGGCCGGCATCATCGACCGCCGGGTCGCGCTGCTCAATCCGCAACGGCTGAACGTCTCAGTCAGCGTCTTCGCCGCCATCCGCACCAACCAGCACAACGCCGCCTGGCTCGAACAGTTTCACGCCGCCGTCGGCGAGCTGCCTGAAGTAGTCGAGTGCTACCGCATGGCAGGCGACACCGACTACATGCTGCGCATCGTCGTAGCCGACATCGCAGGGTACGACGCGGTGTACAAACAACTGATCAGCATCCCCGGGATCAGCGACGTAAGCTCCAGCTTCGCCATGGAACAGATCAAATTCACCACCGGCCTGCCCTTGCAATACGCATCGTTTGGCGGCTGAGCACCGCCACGCTCATCGATTGAATCGAACCCTCAGCCCGATGCCACGTCCACTTTCTTTGGCAAACGAAAAAGGTGGCTGACATGACAACCGATCACATACTCACAAACAGCGTGCCCAAAGAAGACCCCGCCAGCCCGCAACTCGGCCAGTACGATCGTGAAGCAGACCCGGTCCTCGCCATGAATGCGAACAGACCCGGTGTAGGTTCGGAACGCGGCGACGAGGTCAAGAAACGCACGGAAGGCGACGAGGCTTACGAAGATGACGAGCCGGAAGTGTATTCGGATGACCCGGATATCGTCGCGGATGAGGGTGGTGGTGTTTCGCCGGGCTGAGGGAGCACAAATATGGCGCTAAGGTGATGTAACAGCTCAAACGTGTTCATATAAGGGACGTTGAGCTGTTCACAGAGGTTGGGGATGATGAATACGCCGACTCAAGGCCGAGAAGCAATCTCGTCCAGATGATTCAGCAGATCCAGCGGGTCCTCATAAACCCTTAACGCGCCAGCACGCTCAAGCTCGCCTATGTCATAGCCACCCGACAGCAGACCGACGCCGGTTGCCTTGCAGCGACGTGCCGCCAGCATGTCCCAGATCGCGTCCCCTATCACCAGACACTCGTCAATCGGAGCGTTTATCTTCTTTGCAGCCGCCAGAAACAGGTCGGGGTCAGGCTTGCCATAGCTCACGTCATCGCGCGTAACAATGTTGATCTTTTTGACGTCCAGTTTCAGCGCTTTCAGGTTGATCGTCGCCGTATCGATCCCGCCGCTGGTGGCGATGCACCATTTGAGGTTTTCCTTGTCGAGCGTCTCCAGCAACTCGACGGCGCCGGGCAATGCGATGATCTGTCCTTGCAGCCGCTCGTAAGCCTGAGCATGTTTCTCGCTGAGCCGTTCGGCTTGTTCTTCGCTGATGTTCAAGCCGGTTTCACGCGACAGTGATTTCAACATCAGTCCGCCGCTCATGCCGATCTTGCGGTGAATACGCCACATCGCAAGCGGGATTTCTTCTGCGTCCAGTGCTTCTTTCCAGGCGGCAACGTTTTGATAAACGCTGTCGGTCAGCGTGCCGTCCAGGTCAAAGATGAAGGAGGTTTGCGGTCTCATAGGGTTACTCTTTTTGAATGCGGATTGACCATCTGGCGAGGTTCGGGGCGTTGTGGTCGACACCTGTTCGGCGGTGTCGGAATGCGGCGATCATCAATGAAGCGAGGGCTGTACCGGGGCTTCGAATACGGCATTGCCAGATGGAGGGAAAGGGCTGGTTTTTTGAGGTCACACACTTTCGAGTACGTGATGGAATGGCGGTTCGATCTTTCGGGCGGGAGGGCGGCCTGGTAGCAGAAAAGCCTGATGGCTTTCCAGTCGGTTTGAAGACTCTCCAGCCGCGTTAACGCTGTACGTAACCCTCCACCAGCGCCTGAACCCGCGCTGCGTCCTCATGGGTAACCGGGTTATAAACAATCATCGACAGATCCGGCCGGCCATCCACTGCGAAACCCGAATACTCCAGCTCAATCAGCCCATGAACCGGATGCCTCAGGCGCTTGGTGCCTTCGCCCTGCAAACGCACATCGTTGTCGCGCCACAAAGCAGCGAAATCAGCACTGAGCGTGCAGAGTTCGTCAGCGAGTTCACGGAGTTCCGAGGCGGCTCCGGCACGGGTCGCGTCGGCCCTGAATGCGGCGACGATAAAGCGCGCGACGGCCTGCCAGTCGTCCTGCTTTGCACGCGTGCCAGCATTGCAAAACATCAGGCGCAGGATGTTGCGCTGCTCTACGGGCAGCAGGCTGTAGTCAGTAAATACGGCGGCAGCAGCGTTGTTCCAGGCCAGAACATCCCAAGTGGCGGTCTTGATAAAAGCAGGGCTGAACGCGAGCGTATCCAGAATACGCTGCAAGCGTGGCGATACGCCCTCGGGCGCGCTGTAGACCACTTCGGGCAGATGACCAAAAGCGAGCATGAACAGGTGTTGCCGCTCGGGCTCGGTCATCAGGAGGCTTTGCGCGATCCGGTCCAGAACCTGAGCAGACGGCGCGCCGCCGCGTCCTTGTTCCAGCCACGTGTACCACGTTGCGCTGATATTGGCGCGCTGGGCAACTTCTTCCCGACGCAAGCCTGGCGTGCGTCGACGCGTAGTGGAAAGCCCCAGACTCGCGGGGTCCAGACGCGCCCGACAGTCCTTCAAATACGTTCCCAGCGGGTTGGCCATGATGATCCTGTTGGTTTTTATACCCTGATAACGTCACGTCTTTTACGGGATAAACGTTACGCGCACTCTGCCGACTTCAGCAAAGAGAGATTTGACTATGCGCATATTTATAACCGGCGCCACAGGCTTTATTGGCACTCGCGTCACTTGGGAACTGATCAACGCAGGCCATCAGGTAGTGGGGCTGACACGTTCGGAAGCCGGGGATCGAGCTCTACTTGCCATGGGAGCCGATCCGCATCGCGGTGATATCGAAGACCTGTCCAGCCTTCAGCGTGGCGTGGAGAAGTGCGACGCGGTGATTCACACGGCGTTTGATCACAACTTCGCGCACTTCGTCGCCAACTGCCAGCAGGACGCTCGCGTTATCGACGCATTGGGTTCTGCGCTGGCAGGCTCTGCGCGCCCGCTGGTGATCACCTCCAGCACGGCGATGGGCTCTTCAGCACCCGGGCAGGCCGCAGACGAGGACTACTTCGACCCAGCCCATCCCAACCCTCGCGTCGCATCGGAGCTCGCCGGGCAGGCGCTGTTGCAACGTGGCGTCAACATAGTCGTCATGCGACTCTCGCAAATTCATAACCCGGTCAAACAGGGCTTGGTCAGCGAAGTCATCAAACAGGCCAAGGAGAAAGGCTGCTCGGCCTATATCGACCAAGGCCTTAATCAGTGGTCCGCAGCGCACCTTGAAGACACGGCGCGCCTGTATCGTCTGGCTCTGGAGAAACATCAGCCGGGGGCTCGTTATCACGCGACTGCCGAATCAGGCATCACCTTCCGCCTGATTGCCGAAACCATCGGAGAACACCTCGGCCTGCCCACGTTGGCCTTGCCCGCCGATGAAGCTGCCGCACACTTTGGCTGGCTGTCGACATTCGCGACCAAGGACATGAGCAGCCTGAGCCACAAGACACGCGAACGCTTGGACTGGCAGCCCAAGGGGCCAGGTTTGATTGAGGATTTGGGAGATTGTTTGAAGGGGTAGTGTCTGCAGGCGGAACAACTCTGCAATTGCAGATGATCATCGTGCCAATGCTCTGCGTTGGCATGCAGTTCGTGACGCTCTGCGTCACACATCTACAGTCTGGCAACGCAGTCCAAGGACCCTACAGAATCGCGTGTAATCAGCGTGATTACTGGTGAGTATCCGCATTCTCAGCGGGATAAAACTCACCCTTGCTTCCCATCCTTTCCAGCCGCTCACGAACGAGCGCCTCGACGCTGGCCACTGCAGCCCGGTCGTCAGGGTTGACCAGTTGCAAGTGCAGGCGACTATTGTTCTGATCGTGGGTACCCTCGCTGAGCATGTCGTGTGTGACGATTTGTTCGCCACGCCACAGACATAGCTGAGTATGGGTATCACCAAGCCATATCTCTTTAACTGATCTGAGGTCAGTTTTAGCCAGTTGGTCCACGGTGATCGTCTTTTCCATTGCCTTGTCCATTGTGCTGTACCTTTTTCAGTGAGCCGATACAGGTCTGACGAATAGCCGCCGCGGATCGTTCCCGGCGTCGGCTATTCCACCGCGCCAACGGTAATGAGTCGACGCAAGGATCAAGATCGATCAATCGATAGTTGCACGCGGCAAGGCTTTATTTCTTCAGCCAGCCCTCAACAACATCGGCACCATGCTCCGCTTTCCACTCCTTCAAGACCTTGTGATTTCCACCCTTGGTCTCGATCACTTCACCGGTTTTCGGATGTTTATAAACCTTGAGTTCGCGCGGCTTACGCTTGCCCGCAGGCTTTTCAGCGGTCTGTCCGCGGGCCGAGGTCTGTGGATCCAGCAGATTGATGATGTGCTTCAGGCTGAAGCCATAGTGCTCAAGCAGCTTGCGCAGCTTGGTTTCGAACTCGATTTCCTTCTTGAGCCCCTGGTCGCCCTTCATCGTCTCCAGTGCCTGGAGTTGCTCGGCGAGGTGCTTTTCCAGCTGGCGGTATTCTGCGAGTTTGGACATGGTGTTTTCCTTATAAACAGGTGTGCGTAGTTATTGAGAGAGATCGCGCCCGTTACAAGTTCAGCCTATTTTCCGCAGGTCGGTTGGCTTTCAATACGTTGGAGTAACACCATAAGCCGGATTGCCCGAGCTTCCGGTTATTTTCAGAAAATGCGATTTTCCGGGCGCAGGATCATCAGCTTTCGACCAGAGCAGTCATTGAGGTCGCCCAAGCGATCTACCTCATCTCAGGAAGTAGTAGTAGGGAAATAGCGTAGGTATCCAGCGATGTTCGACCCGCTTCCTGCCGTTCTATCCTTCGGATGAATTCGCCCTTCGCTGACTGGAACCTCTTCAAAATCAAATGGACTGACGCCTTCAAGACAGGCCACATTAACTCCGTATTGAGCCGGGTTGGAGCGTCGCTGGTGATGTGTATATATCCCACATTGTGAGCAAAAATAATGCTTCGCTTGCCGGGTATTGAACTGATAGAGCTTGAGCATCGCCTCGCCAGAAGTGATCTCTATATCCTCCAGGGCTGCCGAAACCGCGATTGCACCGCGCATGCGGCAGTAGGAGCAGTTGCAGCGCCGGACGGTCTTAAACCCGTCACTCAGCCGAACTTGAAATCGTACAGCGCCGCAATGGCAGGTGCCTTGTAACGTTCCGTCAGAGGTGTCCATATAAAACAGTGCCTCCATCTATGGGCTGCGCGGCAGCGAAAAGCCTTTGAAGATGTGGCCAGACGACCACATCTTCACACCGTATTTACTTAGGACCTGGCCCAAAACGGTTAGGTCCTGGATGACCTTCCTGAATCAAAAACACGAGGTTAGCAATCGGTACCAGCAGCCACCAGCCGCTGCGATCCGTGTCGTGCAACCTGCGAACACCCACCGCGATACCTGGGACCAACACGGCCAGGGAGTAAAGGTTAGCGATAATGCCGCCATCACCTATCAGCCCGCCGATAACGCCGAGGACAATCGAGATCAAGATGTTGAACAGAAAAAACATCCAGTATTCTTTTCTGCGTGCCCTGCCCGTGAACACCGCGTATTTTTTCAGAACGTCTGTGTACCAGCTCCACGCAGGCGGGTTATCGGTGCTCGCACTGGCTGGCGAAACAACCAGCTGCGGTGCCCCGCAGTGCGGACACGTACCAGCGTCATCACTGATTTCCTTTGCACAACCACGACAAAATACCATCTCATTCTTCCCTAAATCAGTTAGCTATTAATCCAAAAAATATCAGCAGCGATACTGCTGACAAGACAGTGCCTGCTATCGCTATTCCGTTTCCAGGCAACTTTTTGTTGATGCTGATAACGCCCAGAACCAGTCCGGCTATCGAGCACATGCCGAGCCCGACGACGGTATCCAGATCCCATTCACCATCGTCGAACAGCGCCAGCGAGCAGAGGATGCCCAGCACCAGAGAGACGATAGCCATCCACGGAGAGCCAGTTTGTTGTAGCTGTTGCGCGGGAGTTGCGGAGACCTGACTGGCGCCACATTGCGGGCAGTTGAGTGCCGTTTCATGTATTTCCTTTGCGCAGCCACGACAGAAGACCATCGCCATTTTATTTCCTTATATCGAGTAGCTTTCAGACCACCAGCAAGCGATTGAACGCCTGCAAATTCTGGATTAAAAGGTTTGTATTGCCAAGAATTAGTTAGCTTTATTTATAGATTTGGCGACTGCACGACGTTTTTAGGTGTTTTGCAGTCAGTTATTTACGTTGGTTTGATCGCTTCCGTGGCGATGGGCAAGGGCTGAAACACTTTCAGAACGTGAGTCCTCTATCGATACTTCTGGAAAAGACGCTTTTCAATCGCGCTGCGGCTTCACGCAAGTAGAAGATGTCCATGTCACCCACTTCATGCGTCTGGTCAATGCTTGATCAGGCAGCTTTAGGCCTAAGCTGCCGGCCATCATCGGCAGAAATCGGCGCATGCGTCCCTCTAGCCAATAGTGCTAGGATAAAATCAGCCGCCCAGAAAACGTAATCAGGAACATAATCCAACAGTGGATAACGCTGCCAAGTTTCGATGCCCCAGCTGTGGCCATCTCCCTATCAGGGTGCCACCCACCCATAAGTGCCCCGAATGCGGAGTCTTTTCTCATACGTGGCTGATTTATAACTGGGATAGCTTTGCCTCCTTCAGGCGTCAGCACCTGAAATGCAATATCGTGATAATCGTCCTTGTGGTCATTAACATTGCCGCCTTGTTATGGTTTGAATCCAGCAATGTCTTTCTCTGGATGCTCAACGTTCTGTCTATTCCAGCCACAATCAGTTTGTCTTTTTGTATGCATGATCTTCGAGGACAAGCAGAGTACAAAGGGCATAGCAGTGACGCTGCTTTACCTTGGTTTTCGTGTTTCACGGGGTTGTGACCAGAATGCCTGCTTTTGGCCGATAGCCGTCTTCCGCTCCGACAATGGCGCGTCCTGTTCTACTATCCGATCAGACCTCATGCCCTCCAGCTCAAGGGCATTTCGAACACTTTGGCAAGCCGAGCCAGCTTCTCGGCAGATCTGGCAGAGATAGCGAGAGGAGGCTCTTTGATCATGTAGAACAGATGATCGAGTGCGACACCCGCTTCGCCATGCGCGATGTAGTCCAGAACGATTTCTGCCCCATTCTCAAGACCTGACTGTGCCAGTGGATGATCATCAGGCAAGGGGCCAAGCTGCGCATATTCAGCGGACATCAGTGTAGAGACCTCATCCAGCACTTCGAGGAGGTCTTCGCGCAGATCGGGACTCAGCTGATTCATTCCACCTCTATCCATGCTGTCATATGCTCAGTTTGTACCACCATTTGCCGAAGAGTCGCAGCGCTGACTCCACGACGGACAGCTTTCGACCCGAAGCGGACAGTTGATACCCGTGTCGCTTAGCAGCCCATCGGTCGTTCACGAATGGATATACCGGCATGAAGTAGCGCCGCGATAATGAACGGAGACTTTTTCTCCAGATACTCCGCCATCCCACCGGTATTGCTCGACTCCAGCTGAAGCTTCAGCGCTTCATACTGCAGGCGCACCGAGGGCTCGCGCCTAAGCAAATCTCTGAACCCCAACATCTGGGTGATCGTAAGGTGGTCACGGGTACAAGCGTGAAGCTTGTGCGTGCGAATACCAGCCACGTTACGCCGATAGAAATGATGCCCTTCCGATAGATCATCTCCTCGTACATATCCCAAACCCATTAACACCTCGTCTCGCGCCGAGGCATGGCGATGATCGTTAACCTCGATGAGCACATCGATCTCGGGCTTCGCCGCGAGCCCTGGAACAGCGGTGCTTCCAACGTGGTGTATGGCAATCAGTTCATCGCCAAAAGCAGAAGCGATTAATGGCTTGTCTGCCAGAAATCGGGCAGGCCACGCCGGAGTGTAGGGAGTGATCTTGCTGGTCAGTGCCATGTCCGTTCCTGGGCGGCTAATGCACCGAAGTTTCGCTCAAGGCATGTGCAGTTGCCAGGGACTGATAGCAGAACCTCGACAGTACGGCGATTCAGCAGTTCGAATTTGGATCTGGTCGAGGTTACTTAGCACAGTACCGGCGCTTCGATGATGATCCGCCTGTACTCATCTGAATCGAACACAAATGGGCCAATACCGCTGATTGGACGAGGGGATTCATATCCGTTTTCATACGCAAATGAATCCCAGACGATGCCGGTATCGCTCCTTTCAACTTCTACAGAATAGGCTCCGCATCCAATGTCCGCGCACTCTGGGCAGATGTAAATAATGACTCGGGCAGCCCGTCCTTCAGGTAGATCCCAGCATAGGAGATCGGCGACGAATGCTTGATTTTGTTGGGCAAAACCACTGGCAAAGGGGGTCATGAAATCCGAATGACCACCGTCAGCGCTCGTAAGCATATCCAGGACCGAACACCCGTCGATTCGGAAATCCAGGTAGCTACGCTCTGTAACGGTACACCCGCCCAATGAAGAACCTGGCCGGTTGATTCGATCAAGGGTGAGTCCGCTGAGCTGCATATGAGTGGACCGGAAGGGAGGTAGGGCGCAATTACACTCGTTATTATTTACTTGGCAACACGGCGCTGCTCGATGCGCTGCTTCTGGTCGAGTACGATCTACCAATGAAAAATTGGGTATGCGCTCAGCCGTCAATCGGGCCGGAATTCGACTGTTGCGCCGAAGGCTTCCAGTTGGTCGCGCAATTGGCGCAGTTGACGTCTTGTACCGCTTCTGGCGTTGAATTCAGACGCGTCGGCAAGTGCCAGTGCTTCCTTCAATGACAACTCGCTCCCTTTGCTGACTAGCTGAATAACCTTGAGCTTATGAAGGCCCAGGGCAGTAACGATCAAGTCGCCGCTTTCAAAATCAGCCGGGTCATAGGCACTGACTTCAGCGGGCGATTGCTCCAGGAGCTCTGCTTCCTGGCGCGCATCGATTACTTCACGCCAGTACTGATTCGCAGAGCCGATCTCGGCCATGATCAAGCGACTGAATTCGATGATGTCATCATTCACTTCTGCCAATGCTTCCAGCAAACGGCGAAACGCCACAAGGCTCGGCGCTATCCGTATTGCGTCCCACCGACCTGCTCCGTGGGCTGCGGTATAGACGGGATAGCCGCTTGGAGCTTCGGTCGCTGCAATAAAAACCGGGTCGTCCAGCCCGGTCATTGCAAGGACATACCAGTCTGGATTCCATTCGCCTTCAGTATCGGATACCAGGCTTACACCGGTATTCCCATGTGTCCGAAAGCCAGCCTGAAAATCATCAAGACGATCCAGTTCTGCATAGTGCGTGGGTAAAAGAAGATCACCCACAACGACGCCATTGATAAGAAACTCTCGGATGTTTTCGCGGGCCAAATTCATACGTCGATAGTTCTCGCTATGGGGCTCAAGCACATGGAGTGGGTGGCATCGTCATGATCTATTCGCAAAAATCCACACTGCAGATAAAACGCGTCGCCTGCAGAGGTATCGGTGGTGAGGCGCAAGCTTTGAAAACGCTGAGCTGCATGCGCAACCAGCGCCTTTACCAGTGTCCGCCCCACGTGGTGCCCTCTTGACGAAGCGCTGACGTAAACGCGTCGTAGCCTTGCCGTGTTCGTTTTGACGTATGGATCAACTGAAAGGCCTCCGATGCCTATTAGTTGCTGGTTCAAATACGCTGCCATAAAGCATTCGCCGGGGGCATCGAAGCGATTTGCCCCGGAGTGCCACTCGGCAATCAGGCGGGTGATAAACCTGAAACCCTCTCCAATCGCCTCTTTCTCTAGTGCGAGAATTTGCGGTGGGAGATGGGTGATGTGTCGAATTTCCACTTGGCTCATGCATTGCCCTGGTGAGTGAAACAAGTCACCAAACAATAGGCTTGTCGTCCCAGGCCCAGAAGGTCCCGCTGTCGGCCGGTCCATGTGCGCCTACCACCTCAATGATGCGATCCGCCGAGAACGCCGGTTCGAACAGTTGGCCTTCGGGCACGTTCGCCTGGAATGGCTGAGACAGCTCCGTGTCAGTCGTGCCTGGGTGTATTGCCAAGACAGTAGAGGCCGGGTTAAGGCGTTTCAACTCAATACTGGCCGTGTGCAGCAACTGGTTGAGCGCAGCTTTGCTGGCTCTGTAGCTGTACCAGCCACCCAGTCGGTTATCGCCAATAGAGCCAACCCTCGCGGAGAGCGCCGCGAAGGTAGAAGGTTGTTTGCGCAATAACGGGAGTAGGTGTTTGAGCAGCAGGATCGGTGCAAAGGTGTTGGTCGCGAAACTCGCCTGCAGGCTCGCAAGTGTCAGTTGTGCCAGGCCCTTTTCTGCTTTTGCGCCGTCCTGATGAAGAATGCCTAGCGTACTGATGACGAGGTGCAGATGCTCGCATCCATCAAGCGTCTCGCTCACGAGCGCTTCGAGGGATTGTTCATTGCGCGCGTCGCAGTCGACGCGTTTGATGCGTTGGCCATATTGCTCTTCAAGCGTTGCCAGTTCTGTGGAGGTGCTGGCTTGTCGCGCGACCGCCCATACCCGCGCCACATCATCGCGAGCAAGCAATGCCGCGCACAGTGCCAAGCCGATACCTCGGCTGGCTCCGCATATCAGCACGTTAGCCTCGCTGTTCAGTTCCGGTATCAAATTCATAAGGCACCTTGAGGAGCATGGCTGAAGTGTTTTTTAACGTCTGTGAAACAACTATAGGCACTACCGCCTCGCCAACAACCGCGCCAACACAGCCGTCACCACCACAGCCAGCAAAACGGCAGTTGCGATAGACAGAAGCGCGCCCCATTGCACTATGGAGTACCTGAGGGTCAGGTAGAAACTCACCACCCCGACCGCGCCAATGGCATTGCCGCGGATTATCGCCGCCAGTTCATAACGCCCGCCTTGAACGTGGACGAACACTGCAAGCGGCCAGGCGATCACCGGGATCGGCGCCAGCAGCCCACTGATCACCGGCCCGAGCCAGGTAGCGCTTGCGGTAATCGCCAGCAGCAGAAGGGTGGCGGTCAGCATTCGCATCGGAATGACCCAGCGCGGCATTGCAACATATGACGCTACGTTCGGCGGAGCCTGTTTCGAGGTGGCAACGACGATCAGCCCAACCATCAGCAGCGTGAAGATGATCGACAGCGCCAGTAAGCCCGACAGGTTCACCACAAAGGCCGTCGCGCCATACACCGCGAGCGCCAGGATGCATCCCGTCAACGCTGAAACGCGTCGAGTGACCAGGAAATAAAACAGGTAAGTCGCCTGAATCGCCGCCAGCCCGGCCAGTGCGCCGGGCACCGCCATCGAGGCGAACTGGGTGCCTTGCTCAAGGCTGAGAAACAGCATGACCAGCGCCGAGGTCATCGGCAGTCCGGAAAGCAGCCCTGCAACACCGGTACCCCAGCGCTTTGCCGCCAATGAAATAGCCAGCATCAGCGCGGGGGTGATGAGTAACTTGAGGTAGAAGGCCGTCATGCAGAAAACTTCACATCCGAAAGTGGGCTGAATGCTAAACCTTTTGGCGGTGGGTAACGATGCATGTCAGCGCTTGCTCCATCGCTCGGCAGCGCATCCGCCAATCGCCAGAAACAGAAAAGCCCGGCGAACCGGGCTTTCTGAAAACGGGCAGTGCTTATTTAGCGGTTTTCAGCTTGATCACGTCACCAGAAACGGTGGTGGTGTAGCCGTTCAGAACCCAGGCCCAGAACCACTTCTCCTGCACTTGGGTATTGATCAGCGCATCGCCACCCTTGGCCTGAATGGCGCTGTTCTGCGCACGAACGAAACGGTCGTTCTGACGAATCGGGATCAGACCGAACAACATCAGGCCGGTGGCGCTTGCTTCACTGTGACCGACGACGGTGTATTGGCTGCTGTCGTATTGCGGGGTTTTCATAGGGGTGCCGGTGCAACCCGCCAGAACCAGACCACATACTGCTGCGGCTACGACTTTGCTAAATGACTTCAAGGTGAAACTCCATGGGAAAACCCGGATCCACGTCTCGGGCGGCGGTACTTTACTCGTTGGGCTGGTGCTTGAGGTGTTTTTTTGAAATTGCTTTACAGCGCCCTCACGACTGTGCTGCCGCAAACTCCGAGAGTGGGCTGTTTCAGGCTGTAGCGGGGCGGCGCCTACCAGCCAATAGCAACTTTCCGAGACGTTTCCCCGCTTTGCAGGCGCACCTTTCCCATGGCCAGCAGCTAGAGGTTCGGTAGGGTAAATAGCATGGCCTATTGTGCTGTGTTTTTGACCAGCCCTTCAGACCGCACCTTTATATAACCAAACTGGCGCTTGATCACACGAAATGGATGCTCAACCTTCGCCCAAACCTGGGCTTTCGCGTACTAAATCTTGCGACGCACGCGTACGATCAAACTTTTCTTGCCATGTTTTTAACTGCTCGGGCGTACAGCGATAGAGCAGATTATCTAACGATTCTGATGACTCGCACGCTTGTCCACGCCGGTCTAGACTGCATCGCCAATGACCTAGGTTTCAACTGATCGATGCGAGTCACGTCCGCCACACTTGCTGCGGTACCCGCCAGGCCACGTACTAAACTCGACTCGGCATCTTCGTCGACATGCGCTTGCATGCCGAAGAAATACTGGTGTCCTTTCATATTCCGATAAATATCGGAGTCGCTGTAGCCGAACCAGTTTTGCATCAAATGAATGCGCAGCATCGCCATTAATGGATAGGCGGGACGGCCAGGCTCAATCAGATTGATCAATCCCTTCCAGGGTTCTGATCCAGATCAATCAGGAAACGTCCCTTACGGGTTTGCTTGCGCTTACCAGCATACCCGGCACCAGCAAAGGTCCTCTGCTTCATCGGGCCCCTCGGCGGTTACGATTAGACATCTTGTCGAATCTGATAGTCTTCTTCAGAGTTCCCTTAATCATTATAAAAACCAAAAAAATATTTTGAATAATTATAAAGAAAGCACCTATCAACCACGACTGCTTCCTGGATACCATCGTTAATTTTTTACGCTAGTCGAAAAAAGTCTAAGGCCTATGCCAAGACGGAGCTATGGTTGCGTATAGCGATAGCCAACTGCTGATCGCCCAATAATTTATCTAGCCATTAACTAGCTTTTCACCTCATCAAATAAGGAAAATTTGACGTGATCATTTTCAATCAGAAGTATTCTTTTCTTGCCACAATGTGCCAAGATAACTCACTGGGCGCTATTGGTTTTACACAATACCAGTCAGGCGTATCGCCAGCAGCAGCTTATACTGGAAATCGATTATCGATGGCTACTGTGACCAACCGTAATATTCAATATTTATTCCTTTATCGGGATGACGTACAAAGCTACGAGATTAAGTTCTTAAGTGAAAACGGGGCGTTTTACTGGAATGTGATTTCTGAAATACAACCTGAAGATTTCAATTATAGTTTTTTTAAAGCTGCTACTCGTCGTGAGGGTAGCCTTAAAGACGACAATTTGTATGGGTGGAGCATGTACTGGCATGATCCGGCACTAGGTAAGTCAGGCCCGCTGAATAATGGTCAGCTTGCGGTGCCGCTCGGAGAGTTAAGACTTGGAATTAATCAACCGATTTGCATTAGAGCAGACGCGGGATCTTTTATTTCACTTGAAAATAAAATTTCCATTGGAAATGAGTGGGTAGCATCGGCTAGGTGTCGTTCAGTGACTAATGCCACTGAACCCAATCCGTTGTCCATTAGGCTGAACGTCCTTCAGCTTAATCTTCCGTTTACAAATTGAGAAATTGTGTGCACCATGCGATAAGGCTTCGAGATGTATAGATACTTGAACGACTCTGGGCAGGGGACGCCCAGAGTTGAGGTGTAGTGATAACCACAATGCTTTAGCGCTCTACGTTGGCAGGCAGTTCGACGATCGACCCTAACAGGCTAATGGACAGAGGTCTAACGGATACGCAAAAGCGAGTGAGATGCGCGCGAATGAGAAGCTCTATTTTATTATTGACGTTATAAACTTCCAAAGAAACCTTAGACGTACAGTTATAAAGCGGAGTAGGACTGAACCCTACGCTTTCTAACTCTTGTGTGTCCCAGATTTTCATTTCAACAGCCAAATACAGCATACCCAGAGTTATAGGAATCTTACCTCGCCTTTCCTTGCCTCGTTTAAAGGCAAAAAAATCATACCCCTCAGGTACAAAATATCTGCAAGGATCATAGTTATCCATACTAATGGAAAAACGCTCAAAGAACTCGGGCATCAACTCATTGGCATCGTCCCCTTCGATGCTCAGCTCACGGTTAATATCCGTGGCCAGGCTGAGATCTTAAAATGCATCTTTGCTGAATTCAAACACCTCTTGAATACACCTGACTATATCGTTCAGCAGCTCATACTCCACGTTATCCTTACTCATTCAGAACACCTGATCTTCAGCACATACCATGTTATGGTAGGCAACAACGGTTTTATAGCCAATGAGTTCTAGTGCTGGTGCTGTGTAAGCTTAGCCAACCATTGGAATGGCTCGACCTGCAAATGCGCCAATGTACTGATCGAAGTAAGGATTTTTTACTTCCGGAGGTGGGACCATTTCTCCAAAAAATCCTGAAGCACAGCAGAGCCAACCTTGACGCAAGTACGTTCAGGTTATGGCATCATTTTAGAAGGTTAGAAACAAAAAAGCCCGCACAAGGCGGGCTTCGGGCATTTCATAGACTGTCCACAACTCAAGACACATCCAGACTGCAAAAGATGGCGCACCAGGCGGGATTCGAACCCACGACCCCTGCCTTCGGAGGGCAGTACTCTATCCAGCTGAGCTACTGGTGCGACGCGGGCGCCATGATACTCACATGGGTACGGGGCGTCCAGTTGCGGGCGGTGCGAGACACAAATCACCCAGCGCGCCCCGCGACAGCCTTTCATCAGCCCACACCCATTACCGCCCGCAAAGGATCAGACCTGCGCTTTCGGCACGGCTGTGTGGTGGTGCATGATGCTCCCCATACCACTCCGTCAGTTCGTTCTCACCGAGGGCCTCTTATCAATCAGTTCAAAAGCATCGAGCGCAGCCCGTGCCGCGTTCTTATTACCGGGGCCAGTATCGCGGGGTGTGCCGCGGCCTGGTGGCTGACGCAGCGCGATTGCGATGTCACGGTTGTCGAGCAGGCATCTGCCTTTCGTGATGGCGGGCAGAATGTGGATGTGCGGGGCGCGGCTCGGGAGGTCTTGCGCTTGATGGGGCTTGAGCAGGCGGTGAAGGAGCTCAATACCGGCGAGACCGGGCTTGCGTGGGTCGATGAGGATAACCGCACGGCGGCGCGCATTGATCTGGCCGGTCTGGACGGGGACGGCCCCACTGCAGAGCTTGAGGTGTTGCGCGGTGATCTTGCGCGTCTGCTGTATGAGGCGTCGTCTGCTGATGCGTTCTATCGCTTCGGTGATCGTATTGTCTCGGTCGAGCACAATGACGAGGGCGTATCTGTCACGTTCGAGAGGGGTGGCGAGGAGCGTTTTGATCTGTTGATTATTGCTGAAGGTGTCGGCTCGCGTACGCGGGAGCTGGTGTTCCCCGGCGAGAATCAGCCGCGCCGGATGGACCTGGCCAGCGCGTTCTTTACCGTGCCTCGTGCGCCGACCGATAGCCAGACCGCGCGCTGGTATAACGCGGTGGGCGGTCGCAGTGCGGGGGTTCGTCCGGACAATCGCGGTACGACGCGTGCGTTCTTTAATGTGCACGGCCGTAGCCATCTGACGGTCGGCAACAGCATTGCCGAGCAGAAGGCGTTTCTCCGGGCGTCGTTTGCAGGCGCGGGCTGGGAGGTGCCTCGTTTACTGGAGGGGATGGAAGCTGCGGAGGATTTCTGGTTCGATGACTTGCGTCAGGTGAAGATCGATCGCTGGTCGAATGGCCCGGTGGTACTGCTGGGCGATGCGGCCTGGTGTGTCACGCCACTGGGTGGAGTCGGTGCTTCGCTGGCGTTGATTGGGGCGTATGTGCTGGCGGGCGAACTCACCAAGACCGACACCATTGCCGAGGCGCTTGCCGCGTACGAATATGTCCTGCGCCCTGTGGTGAAAAAGTCGCAGAGCGTGCCGAAACTTGTTCCGCGTCTGGTCCATCCTCGCAGTCAGACCGGGGTGAAGATCCTGCGCGCCGTGCAGCGGCTGGTGGCAACGCCCTTTATCAGCAAACGTGCTGCCAGGGCGCTGACCCCGGCGGTGCAGTCATTCACGCTTCCGGATTATCGATAGCGCTACAGGCGTGGGTTAAAACCTGCGCCGGGCTCTGCGGTGGTCATGGCGCTGTCGAACTCGATCAGCCACGGCCCGGCCAGGACGATGATCGGGTCGTTCGGCAATGCCTTGAGGTTGATCGTGACCTTCGCCGGTTGCTCAGTGGTCGCTCACGGCTTTTATGCGCTGCCTGATCACACTGCGGCTGCCTTGCGTTCAGGTTCGGCGCTGATCAGAAAACTACACACCTCCGTACTCCCGTTCTTTTTTTCGAACGGGCTATTGTCCTTTCCCCCTGCAATGCCTAGGATTCGTTTGAGATTTCAAACGCTCTTGTTCGGTCTTCCTGCCTTCATGCGTTGCGCAGCGCTGGAACCCGATGGAATGTTTTCCTGACGATGGCTTCCAAATGGGGTGCATCGATATCAATTGTTCGCGTCGCCTCTCGGGCGATGCTGTTTAGGAGGCCGACATGCAGCTCAAAGATTCCACACTGTTCCGCCAGCAAGCCTACATCAACGGCCAGTGGCTGGATGCGGACGGTGGTCAGTCGATCAAGGTCAACAACCCTGCCAACAACGAGATCCTCGGCACGGTGCCAAAAATGGGCGCAGCCGAGACGCGTCGGGCGATTGAGGCGGCTGACAAGGCGCTGCCGGCCTGGCGTGCGCTGACTGCCAAGGAGCGTGGCAGCAAGCTGCGCCGCTGGTTCGAGCTGATGATCGAGAACCAGGACGATCTGGGTCTGCTGATGACTCTGGAGCAGGGCAAGCCACTGGCTGAAGCCAAGGGCGAGATCACCTACGCCGCGTCGTTCATCGAGTGGTTCGCCGAAGAAGCCAAGCGCGTCTATGGCGATGTGATCCCTGGTCACCAGCCGGACAAGCGCCTGATCGTGCTCAAGCAACCGATTGGTGTAACGGCGGCGATCACTCCGTGGAACTTCCCGGCGGCAATGATCACCCGCAAGGCCGGTCCGGCACTGGCGGCGGGCTGCACCATGGTGCTCAAGCCTGCGTCGCAAACGCCGTTCTCGGCACTGGCCCTGGCTGAACTGGCCGAGCGTGCGGGCATTCCGGCTGGCGTGTTCAGCGTGGTGACCGGCAGCGCAGGCGATATCGGTGCCGAGCTGACCGGCAACCCGATCGTGCGCAAACTGTCCTTCACCGGCTCGACCGACATTGGTCGCCAGCTAATGGCCGAGTGCGCCAAGGACATCAAGAAGGTTTCCCTGGAGCTGGGCGGTAACGCGCCTTTCATCGTGTTCGACGATGCCGACCTCGATAAGGCGGTCGAAGGCGCGATGATCTCCAAGTACCGCAACAACGGCCAGACCTGCGTGTGCGCCAACCGCATCTACGTGCAGGACGCGGTGTACGACGCATTCGCCGAGAAGCTCAAGTCGGCGGTCGGCAAGCTGAAGATCGGTAACGGCCTGGAAGAAGGCGTCACCACCGGCCCGTTGATCGACGACAAGGCGGTGGCCAAGGTCAAGGAACATATCGCCGACGCCGTCAGCAAGGGCGCAACCGTGCTGACCGGTGGCAACAGCCTGGAAGGCTCGTTCTTCGAACCGACCATTCTGGTCAACGTGTCGAAAGATGCCGCCGTGGCCCGGGAAGAAACCTTTGGTCCGCTGGCCCCGCTGTTCCGCTTCAAGGACGAGGCCGAAGTGATCGCGATGGCCAACGACACCGAGTTCGGTCTGGCGTCGTACTTCTACGCGCAGAACATGAGCCGCGTGTTCCGTGTTGCCGAGGCGCTGGAATATGGCATGGTGGGTATCAATACCGGCCTGATCTCCAACGAATTGGCGCCGTTCGGCGGTATCAAGTCGTCCGGCCTGGGCCGTGAAGGCTCCAAGTACGGCATCGAAGATTATCTGGAAATCAAATACCTCTGCCTGTCGGTCTGACCGACACTCGGGTATTGCAGTCGATGGCGCGCGAGAGCGACGTGTCATCGGCTTTTGTTGCACCGCAGTTTCCTGGTGGCCTGAAGGCTGCAGCAGTCGATCATCGTATGCTGCCGCAGTTGATCCGGTCCGCTTGATCCTTGACCCACGCCGACCGATGAGCGGCGAATGAGGAATACATGAGCAAGACTAACGAATCCCTGATGCAACGCCGCCATGCAGCCGTCCCGCGTGGCGTTGGTCAGATCCACCCGATCTTCGCTGCTTCGGCGAAGAACGCGACCGTTACCGACGTGGAAGGTCGTGAGTTCATCGACTTCGCGGGCGGTATTGCCGTTCTGAACACCGGTCACCTGCACCCGAAGATCATCGCCGCCGTGCAAGAACAGCTGACCAAGCTGAGCCACACCTGCTTCCAGGTACTGGCTTACGAGCCTTACGTCGAGCTGTGTGAAAAAATCAACGCCAGGGTGCCAGGCGATTTCGACAAGAAAACCCTGCTGGTGACCACCGGTTCCGAAGCGGTGGAAAACGCCGTGAAGATCGCCCGTGCTGCGACCGGTCGTGCGGGCGTTATCGCCTTCACCGGCGCTTACCACGGCCGTACCATGATGACCCTGGGCCTGACCGGCAAAGTCGTGCCTTACTCGGCCGGCATGGGCCTGATGCCGGGCGGTATCTTCCGCGCGCTGTACCCGTGCGAGCTGCATGGTGTGAGCGTTGACGATTCCATCGCCAGTATCGAGCGCATCTTCAAGAACGACGCCGAGCCCAAGGACATCGCTGCAATCATCATCGAACCCGTACAGGGCGAAGGTGGTTTCTACGTGGCGCCGAAGGCCTTCATGCTGCGTCTGCGCGAGCTGTGCGACAAGCACGGCATTCTGCTGATCGCTGACGAAGTGCAGACCGGCGCGGGCCGTACGGGCACGTTCTTCGCGATGGAGCAGATGGGCGTTGCGGCTGACCTGACTACTTTCGCCAAGTCCATCGCAGGCGGCTTCCCGCTGGCGGGCGTGTGCGGCAAGGCTGAATACATGGACGCCATTGCACCCGGCGGTCTGGGCGGCACCTATGCCGGTAGCCCCGTGGCCTGTGCTGCGGCACTGGCGGTGCTGGACATCTTCGAAGAAGAGCACCTGCTGGAGCGCTGCAAGGCGGTTGGCGAGCAGTTGGTGACCTCGCTCAAGGCGATGCAGGCCAAGTACCCGGTTATCGGTGAAGTGCGTGCGTTGGGTGCGATGATCGCTGTCGAGCTGTTCGAAGACGGCGATTCGCACAAGCCTAACGCCGCCGCTGTGGCTCAGGTGGTTGCCAAGGCGCGTGACAAGGGTCTGATTCTGCTGTCCTGCGGTACTTACGGCAACGTGTTGCGCGTGCTGGTGCCGTTGACCGCTGAAGACGAATTGCTGAACCGCGGCCTGACCATTCTCGACGAATGCTTTGCTGAAATCGCGTAAAAAGTGTGAAGTCATGAATTGATTAATTTATGACCAAACAGACAAAAAAAGCCCGTTTCGACGGGTTTTTTTTGCGTTTGAGCAGGGTATTTCGCTGTTTTGGGTATATCCGGACGTTTGCATTGGCTAAGGTGATCGCATTGACATCGGAGAGTCATGATGACCGCTGTAGTTTTGCCCGCCGTTCCTCGCGTACTGATAGCCGAGTCTGATCCATGGGTTCGCGAGACGCTTAGCGACCTGGTGTTGGACGTGCGTGCGGATATCGAGCTGGAGATGTGCACCGATGGCAAACAGGCCGTCGAGTGGATGAAAAAACACCTGCCGGACCTGATCATCGCCGCCCGCGAGCTGCCGGGGATCGATGGCCTGAGCCTGCTGCGGGGCGTGCGCAATCTGCGTCGTCAGCCCGCCATCCCGTTCATTCTGATCAGCAATCGCAATGACAGCGCCAGCGTGCGTGAGGTCGTGCCGCTGGCGCCGACTGCCTACCTGACCAAACCACTGAATACTGAAGGCTTGCGCCAGCGTCTTGAAGGCCTGTTGCTGGAACGCAGTGCCCCGGTTGCGGGTGCGGTGCCCGCGCTGACGCCGGGCCTGACCCTGACCAAGTTTCTAGACAAACGCCGTGATATAGCCGATGGCGCGCCGCTGTTCGTCGATGTCGCCACGGCGGTGACGCTCAGCCAGACCGCCAGCGGCATCGACGCCGCCTTGCTGGAGCAGGAGCTGCGCAACGATCCGCACATCACGGCAGTACTGATCGCAGCTGCCAATACGGCGGCGCAGCATCTGGGCAAGCCGATCCAGACCATGGGCGGGGCGCTGGCCATTCTCGGGCCGGTGCAGGGTGCCAATATCGCGTCAGGCCTGGCCAAAAAGCGTATGGCGGTGCTGACCAATGATGCGTTGCTGGTCAAGGCCCATGAGCTTTGGACCCTGTCGCAGCGCACGGCAGATTACGCACGCATTCTGGGCGGCATGCTGGAGCTGGATGCGGAGCGCTGCTTCAGCGCCGGGCTGTTGCAATCGCTGGGTGACCTGGCGGTATTGGGTTGTCTGCAGGAGTGGCTGCTGGCTGGCGGCCAACTGGATGAGCAGGTGATCGGGCAGTCTCTGGAGCAGTATTCCGCTGCCTTCGGTTCTGCTCTGCGCACGCGCTGGCGTTTGCCGCTGGAACTGCGTGAGCTGATCGCTGCGGTGTATCAGTACAACACCGGCATCTACACGCGCGAAGTGCTGGCAATGAACCTGGCGGGGCAGATGGCGCGCCTGGGCGAGGAAGAAAGTGTCACCACGCTGATCAAGACCAAGTCGGCCAAACTGTTGAAGCTCAGCGTCGGTGACTTGCAGCGCCTGCGCAAGAAGCTGACGGGGGTGACGGATCCGAGTTTGCTGAGGCCGCTGACGACCGAAACTGAGGTGGCTGCCGAGGCGGTCGAAGATGGGTTGCTCGACGTGGCACCTGCTGAAGAGCCTGCTGCAATCGAGGATCCGGCAGCCGCTGTTCAGGGTTCGCCCGAGAAGTAAAACCCGACTGACGCCTTCGCGAGCAAGGCGAATCGCCGCCTAGCCGCTCCCTCAGGGCGTCATGCCGTGCGCGCTCCCACAAGATACCGCGTACTCCCGTAGGAGCGAACTTGTTCGCGAAGGCGGTATTCCTGACGCAGAAAAGCCATCGACTGCACCGGACTCTTCGCGAGCAAGCTCGCTCCGACAAGGTACCGCGTACTCCTGTAGGAGCGAACTTGTTCGCGAAGGCTATATTCCAAACGCAGCCAATGCATTGAATGTACCGCCCTCTTCGCGGACAAGTCCGCTCCTACAGG